>NZ_JBIAVL010000016.1:0-184014 GCF_042894165.1 Kitasatospora sp. NPDC001547
GGGGGTCCATATGGGGGACTGGTGGGGCGCCCCCGCCCCAACCCCCCCGCCCCCCCCCCGGCCCGCCCCCCCCCCCCCCCCGGGGGCGGGGGGGGCCCCGGCCGCCCGCGCCGTCGGCACTTCCGTGCGCCGTCACCTGCCCGAATGAAGGTGACTGGGTCGGCGTTCAGGCGGTGAGGGCCGGGCGGGCGGAGGCCGAGCGGGCCTCGTCGTAGCGCTCCAGGAGCAGGGCCGCCAGTTCGGGGGCGGGCCCGAGGACGGCGGCCAGCACGTCCGCGCCCGACTCCTCGGCGGCCGCCGCGATGCGGTCCGGGAGGAGGCCCGGGGCGAGCAGGTAGGGGGCGACGGCCGTGCGGGTGGCGCCCGCGGCGCGCAGGGCGGCGAGGGCGTCGGGGACGCGGGGGCCCGCGGCGGAGGCGTAGGCGACCTCCACGGCGGCCCAGCCGCGGGTGCGCCGCCACTCGGCGGCCACCGCGCGGGTCGCGGCGTCGGCCGCGGGGTCGGACGAGCCCGCGGCGGCGAGCACCACGCCGGTACGGGCGCGGACGGCGGGGGAGGAGACGTCCAGGCCGGCCCCGGCGAGGCGGCGGTCCAGGGCGGCGAGCAGCAGCGGCGAGGGCCCGAGCACGTCCGCGACCGGCAGCCGGGAACCGGTGGCGCGCAGGGCGGCGGGGATGTCGTGCTTGGCGTGGAACGCCCGGTTGAGCAGCAGCGGCACCGCCACCGCGTTCGCCAGCCGTCCGACCACCTGCGGGATCCGCGGCGCGCAGTGGTCCAGGTAGGCGGTGGCGACCTCGGTGCCGGGCCGCTGGGCCCGCACCTCCTCCACGAGCGCGGCCACCGTCGCGGCGTGGCGCGGGTCGCGGCTGCCGTGGGCGATGAGGAGGAGGGCGGGCGTCATCGGCGGTGCCTCACTTGGTGGTGGCCAGCAGGCCGCGGTTGCGCAGCACCCGGCGCTCGACCGGGGTGAACACCAGCAGCTCGATGGCGATGCCGACGAAGAGGATGAGGATGATGCCGAGCAGGACGCCGGACATGTCGGAGAACTCGCGCTGGTCCTCCAGGAACCGGCCCAGGCCCCGGCCGAGGTCGGGGGAGGAGGCGACGAGTTCGGCGGCCATCAGCGAGCGCCAGGAGAACGCCCAGCCCTGCTTGAGTCCGGCCAGGTAGCCGGGCAGCGCGGCGGGGATGAGCACGTGCCGGGCGCCGGTGAGGCCGGTGGCGCCGATGGTGCGGCCGGCCCGCAGGAACAGCGGCGGCACCTGGTCGATGCCGGCCACCAGGCCGTTGGCGATGGAGGGGACGGCGCCGAGCAGGATGACGGCGTACATCATCGAGTCGTTGATGCCGAGCCAGATGACCGCGGCGGGCACCCAGGCCACCGAGGGCAGTGACTGCAGGCCCTGCAGGACGGGGCCTATCGCGGTGCGCACGGGCTTGATGCGGGCGACGACGAGGCCGATCGGGGTGCCGATGACGACGGCGAGGAGGAAGCCGGACAGGCCGCGCCAGACGCTGGTCCAGATGATGGAGAGCAGGGTGCCCTGGTACCAGAGGTCCTGCGCGGAGCGCCAGACATCCGCCGGGCTGGGCAGCTTGTAGGAGGACGTGAGCTCCAGGCTGTACGCCCCCTGCCACAGCGCGACCACCACGAGCACGCCGATCAGCGGCGGCAGCGCCTTGGTCCGCAGGGCCTGGCCGAGCGAGCCGCGCTGCGCGGTGACGGCGTCCAGGGCGTCCAGGCCCGCGCCGACGTCGGCGGTGTCGCCGGTGGCACCGCCGGCCGGGGCGCTCTTGTCGAGGACGGGGGTGGTGTCAGTGCTGGCCATGGCGACGGATCTCCCCACGCAGTTCTTCGGTGATCTCGATGGACAGGTCGGCGACGCCGGAGGATTCGATGCGGCGCGGCTGGGGCAGGTCGATCCGCCACTCCCGGGCGACGCGGCCGGGGCGGGAGGAGAGCAGGACGACGCGTTGGGCGAGCCGGACGGCCTCGCGCACGTTGTGGGTGACGAACAGGACGGACAGCCGGCGTTCGGCCCAGATCCGGGTGATCTCGTCGTGCAGGACGTCGCGGGTGATGGCGTCGAGGGCGGCGAACGGCTCGTCCATCAGCAGGACCTCGCTGCCCTGGGCGAGCGCGCGGGCCATCGCGACGCGCTGGCGCATGCCGCCGGACAGCTCGTGCACCCGCTTGCCGTACGCGCCGTTCAGCCGGACGAGTTCGAGGAGGCGCTCGGCCTCGGGGCGGCGCTCGGCGCGGGGCAGGCCGGCGAGCTTGAGGGCGAGTTCGATGTTCTTCCCGGCGGTCAGCCAGGGGAAGAGGGCGTGCTCCTGGAACATCAGGGCGGGGCGGCCGCCGGTCACCTCGATGTCGCCGGCGGTGGGCCGGTCGAGGCCGGCGACCAGGTTGAGCAGCGTGGACTTGCCGCAGCCCGAGGCGCCGAGCAGGGTGACGAACTCGCCGGGGGCGACGTCGAGGGTGATGTCGTCCAGGACGTGGGTCTGGGCTCCGGGGCGGCCGAAGGACTTGTGCACGTGCGAGATCCGGACGGCGGGCGCGCCGCCGTGGGCGTCGGCGCGGGGGGCGTCCGCCGAGGTGGTCAGTGCCGGGGTCATCCGGGCACCTCCTGGTGAGTGGTCTGCGGGGCTGCGGGTCGGGGCCGGGGCCCGGGCCCCGGCCGTCCGGGTGGGCATCGATCGGGATCGACCGGGACGGGCGGGGCACGGACCGCGGAGTCGGGGAACGGGACGCGGGTGCTGCGGGCGCTACTTGGCGCCGAGCCCGGCGTCCGCCACGGCGGCCTGGCCCTGGGCGGCGAGGACCTTGTTCAGCAGGGTGAGGTCGTAGATGCCGTTGAGGTTGGGCTTCTTGAGGAGCCCGGCGGTGACGGCGTGGTCGGCCTCGGCCTGCAGGGTGTACGCCAGCGGGTCGTCCAGGAAGTCGATGTCGGCCCAGGCCGGGTCGAGGATCGCGGGCTCCAGGGCGTTGCCCGCCTCCTTCTTGATCGCCTCGTTGGCGTCGGCCTTGGCCTTCTCGGAGTCGGCCTTGATGAAGGCGTTGGTCTTCACCGAGCCGCGCAGCACGGCCTCCACCACGTCCGGGTGCTCCTTGAGGAACTTCTGCGAGACGATGATGTTGGTGATCACGAACTTCTTGTCCGGCCAGACGTCCTTCTCGTTGAGCAGGACCTTCGCGCCGAGCGTGACCAGCTTGGAGGCGGTGGGCTCGGGCACCCAGGCGCCGTCGATCGAGCCGGACTTGTAGGCGTCGGGGGTGACCTTGTTGTCGGTGCGCACCACCGAGACGTCACCCGCGCCGGAGGCCGCGTCGACCTTGTAGCCCTTGCCCGCGAGGTAGTTGAGCAGCGCCACGTCCTGGGTGTTGCCCAGCTGGGGGGTGGCGATCTTCTTGCCCTTGAGGTCGTCCAGCGAGGAGACCTTGTCCGGGTTGACCACCAGCTTGACCCCGCCGGACGCCGAACCGCCGATGATCTTCAGCGACTTGCCGTCGGACTTGGTGAAGCCGTTGATCGCCGGGGAGGGGCCGATCCAGCCGATGTCGATCGAGCCGGCGTTCAGTGCCTCGATCTCGGCGGGCCCGGCGTTGAAGACCTGGGTCTTGACCTGGGTGGAGCCCAGCTCCTTCTGGAAGAAGCCCTCCTGGAGGCCGACCAGCGGGGTGCCGTGGGTCAGGTTGGCGAAGTAGCCGATCTTCACCGTGTCGGCCGACAGCTTCGCGCCGGAGGCACCGGCGGTGGCCGCCGCGTTCGCCTTGTCGTCGGAGGACTTGTCGGCCTGGGAGCCGTAGCCGCATGCCGACAGCAGGGCCACCGCGGTGAGTCCGGCCGCCGCGGCCGCCGCGGTGCGTCTGATCCGGCCGGCGTTCGGGCGGACGCGGGTATGCGAAGGTGCCTGGTTCGGTGCCATGGTGAGTCCTGTTCGCGGACGGACCGTCAGGAGGCGGTCCCGGGTGGACGGTCGGGAAGGTGGTGCGCGCGGCACATGGGTGCCGGGGCAAGCCGGGCGGCTGTGGGGGGAGACAGCCCGGTGACAGGGCGTTCTCAGCCCTGTCGGCCCGCACATCGGGTCAGGCCGCCCTGGCCGCTGCCGAGGACGCCGCTGCCGATGCGGCCGCCTTCCTTGTCCATGCCCGAGAACGCCTCGCTGGGCATCAGACCCAGTCCTCCTCGTCGGGTGCGTCGGTGGTGCGTACGGTGTCGAAGGCCTCGCCCGCCATGCCGGCGGTGAGGGTGGTGCCGTCGGCCGGGTCGATCAGCAGGAACGAGCCGGTGCGGCGGTTGTCGGAGTAGGCGTCCAGCGCCAGCGGCTCGGCGGTGCGCAGCACCACGTGGCCGATGTCGTTGACGTTCAGCCCCTCGGCGCCGGAGCGCTGTTCGAGCGTGTCGATGTCGATCCGGTAGGAGATCTCCTTGACCAGGGCGCGGACGGTGCGGGTGGTGTGCTTGAGCAGCACCTTGTCGCCGGCGCGCAGCGGCCGCTCGTTGAGGTGGCTGACGGTGGCTTCGACGTCCTTGGTCGGCGCGGGGGGCCGGCCGGCGGCGATGAGGTCGCCGCGGGAGATGTCGAGGTCGTCGGTGAGCCGGACGGTGACGGACTGGGGTGCCCAGGCGATGTCGGTCTCCCGGCCGAGGGCGTCGATGCCGGCGACGGTGCTGGTCAGGCCGGAGGGCAGGACGGTGACGGGGTCGCCGACGCGCAGCACGCCGGAGGCGAGCTGGCCGGCGTAGCCGCGGTAGTCGGGGTGGGTCTCGGTCTGCGGGCGGATGACGTACTGGACGGGGAAGCGGGCGGGTTCGTCGCTGGGGTCGCTGCCGACCGGCACCGTCTCCAGGTGCTCCAGCAGGGTCGGGCCGCCGTACCAGTCCATGTGCGCGGACGGCTCGACGACGTTGTCCCCCGCGAGTGCGGAGATCGGGACGGCGAGGACGTCGTGGATGCCGAGCGAGGCGGCGTAGGCGGTGAACTCGGCGGCGATGGCGGCGAAGACGGGCTCCGCGTAGTGGACGAGGTCCATCTTGTTGACGGCCAGCACGACGTGGGGCACGCGCAGGAGGGCGGCGACGGCGGCGTGCCGGCGGGTCTGTTCGACGACGCCGTTGCGGGCGTCGACCAGGACGACGGCGAGTTCGGCGGTGGAGGCGCCGGTGACCATGTTGCGGGTGTACTGCACGTGGCCGGGGGTGTCGGCGAGGATGAAGCGGCGCCGGGGGGTGGCGAAGTAGCGGTAGGCGACGTCGATGGTGATGCCCTGCTCGCGTTCGGCGCGCAGGCCGTCGGTGAGCAGGGCCAGGTCGGGGGTGTGCTGGCCGCGGTTGCGGGACGCGTGCTCGACGGCCTCCAGCTGGTCGGCGAGCACCGACTTGGAGTCGTGCAGCAGTCGGCCGACGAGGGTGGACTTGCCGTCGTCGACGGAGCCGGCGGTGGCGAAGCGCAGCAGCGAGGTGGCGGTGGTGTCCTGGATGGTGGTGGTCATGGTTAGAAGTACCCCTCGCGCTTGCGGTCTTCCATCGCGGCCTCGGACAGCTTGTCGTCGGCGCGGGTGGCGCCGCGTTCGGTGAGGCGGCTGGCGGCGATCTCGGCGATGACGGCCTGGATGGTGGTGGCGTCGGAGTCGACGGCGCCGGTGCAGGACATGTCGCCGACGGTGCGGTAGCGGATCAGGCGCCGCTCGACCGGTTCGTCGTCCCGGGGGCCGCCCCACTCGCCGGCGGTCAGCCACATGCCGCCGCGGGCGAAGACGTCGCGCTCGTGGGCGTAGTAGATCCCGGGCAGTTCGATGCCCTCGCGCTCGATGTACTGCCAGACGTCCAGCTCGGTCCAGTTGGACAGCGGGAAGACGCGCACGTGCTCGCCGACCGCGTGCCGGCCGTTGTACAGCGACCACAGCTCGGGGCGCTGGCGGCGCGGGTCCCAGGCGCCGAACTCGTCGCGCAGGGAGAAGACGCGCTCCTTGGCGCGGGCCTTCTCCTCGTCCCGGCGGCCGCCGCCGAAGACCGCGTCGAAGCGGTTCTTCTCGATGGCGTCCAGCAGCGGCACGGTCTGCAGCGGGTTGCGGGTGCCGTCGGGGCGCTCGCGCAGCACGCCGCGGTCGATGAAGTCCTGGACGTGGGCGACGTGCAGGCGCAGGTTGTGCTCGGCCGCGACGCGGTCGCGGTAGGCGATCACCTCGGGGAAGTTGTGCCCGGTGTCGACGTGCAGCAGGGCGAAGGGCACCGGCGCGGGCGCGAAGGCCTTGAGGGCCAGGTGCAGCATGACGATGGAGTCCTTGCCGCCGGAGAACAGGATCACCGGGCGTTCGAACTCCCCCGCGACCTCGCGGAAGATGTGCACCGACTCGGCCTCCAGCGCGTCCAGGTGGGACAGCGTGAAGGGGTTGTCGTCGGTGCGCACGTGACGGTCGGTCGCGGTGGTCATGCCAGGCCCCTCTCGGTCAGGAAGGCGTGCAGCTCGGCGGCGGACTCGGCCACCTCGCGGCCCTGCGTGTGGATCCGCAGCTCCGGGGTCTCCGGTGCTTCGTACGGGTCGTCCACGCCGGTGAGACCGGAGATCTCCCCGGCCGCCTGCTTGGCGTACAGGCCCTTGACGTCGCGTTCGGCGCACAGCTCGACCGGGGTGGCGACGTGGATCTCCAGGAACGCGGTGCCGGCCGCCGCGTGCCGCTCGCGGACCGCGGCGCGGGAGTCGGCGAACGGGGCGATCACCGGGGCGAGGACCTTCACGCCGTTGGCGGCGAGCTTCTCGGCGACGAAGCCGATCCGGGTGACGTTGGTGTGCCGGTCCTCGCGGGAGAAGCCGAGGCCCTTGGAGAGGAACTCGCGGATCTCGTCGCCGTCCAGCACCTCCACCTTGTGGCCCTCGGCGCGCAGCCGCTCGGCCAGCGCGAAGGCCAGGGTGGTCTTGCCGGCGCTCGGCAGCCCGGTCAGCCACACGGTGGCGCCGCGCTCGCAGGGTGCGGCCGCGGGGGCCGCCTCTGCGGCTCCGTCGACTGCCAGGGTGTTCGCTGTCACGGGTCTTCCTCACGTGTGGGGGTGTGGTGGGCCGGGCGGGCCGGGCGCGGGGTGGGGGCCGGTCAGAGGTGGATGCCGCACTCGGTCTTGCCGGAGCCGGACCAGCGGCCGGCCCGGGCGTCCTCGCCCTCGGCGGGCTTGCGGGTGCAGGACAGCGGCGAGCAGCCGATCGAGGTGTAGCCCTCCCATAGCAGCGGGTTGAGGAGCACGCCGTTGGCGGCCACGTAGGCGTCCACGTCCTCCTGCGTCCACCGGGCGATCGGAGCGATCTTCACCTTGCGGCGCTTCGGATCCCAGGACACCACCGGGGTGTTCGCCCTGGTCGGCGACTCGTCGCGACGCAGTCCGGTGGCCCAGGCGTCGTACCCGGCCAGGCCGCGGTTGAGCGGCTCGACCTTGCGCAGCGAGCAGCACAGGTCCGGATCGCGGTCGTGGAGGTTCGGCCCGTGCTCGGCGTCCTGCTCGGCGACCGTTCGCAGCGGGGTGAGCGTGATGACGTTGACCGGCATGGTCGCCGCCACCGCGTCACGGGTGCCGATGGTCTCCGGGAAGTGGTAGCCGGTGTCCAGGAACACCACGTCCACCCCCGGGAACACCGAGGAGGCCAGGTGCGCGACCACCGCGTCCTCCATCGACGACGTCACGCAGAACCGCTTGCCGAAGGTCTCGGCGGCCCAGGTCAGGACCTCCTGCGCGCTCGCCTCCTCCAGCTCGCGCCCGGCCCGGACGGCGGCCGCCTCGTGGTCAGTCGCGGTGCTGCTCATGTGACGCACCCCCGTGGTTGGTCGGTGACAGCAGTCCGAGGAACTTCAACTGGAAGGCGCGGCGGCATCCGTGGCACTCCCAGGCGCCGTGGCCGGCCTCGGAGGGACGCAGGTCCTCGTCCCCGCAGTACGGGCAGAAGAACGGCGCGGCCCGCTCGCTCACGACAGCTGCTCCTCGGTCGCCCGGGCCGCCCACTGGGCGAAGCGCTCGCCCTCGGTGCGGTCGGCCTGGTAGCGGGTCAGCACGCGCTCGACGTAGTCGGGCAGGCCCGCGCTGGTGACCTTGAGGCCGCGGACCTTGCGGCCGAAGCCGGCCTCCAGGCCGAGCGCGCCGCCGAGGTGCACCTGGTAGCCCTCCACCTGGTCGCCGTTCTCGTCGGTGACCAGCTGGCCCTTGAGGCCGATGTCGGCGACCTGGATGCGGGCGCAGGCGTTCGGGCAGCCGTTGATGTTGATGGTCAGCGGCTCGGCGAAGTCCGGCAGGCGCTGCTCCAGTTCGTCGATGAGCGTGCGGCCGCGCTCCTTGGTCTCGACGATGGCGAGCTTGCAGTACTCGATGCCGGTGCAGGCCATGGTGCCGCGGCGGAACGGCGAGGGGGCCACCCGCAGGTCGAGCTCCTCCAGGCCGGCCACCACGGAGTCGACGTGCTCCTCGGCGATGTCGAGGATGAGCATCTTCTGCTCGGCGGTGGTGCGGACCCGGTCGCTGCCGTGGGCGGCGGCGAGGTCGGCGATCCGGCCGAGCAGCTTGCCGTCGACCCGGCCGACGCGCGGCGCGAAGCCGATGTAGAACTTCCCGTCCTTCTGCCGGTGGACGCCGACGTGGTCGCGCCAGCGGGCGGCGGGCTCGGCGGGGGCCGGGCCGTCGACCAGCGGGCGGGCGAGGTACTCCTCCTCCAGCACCCGGCGGAACTTCTCCACGCCCCAGTCGGCGACCAGGAACTTCAGCCGGGCGCGGTTGCGCAGGCGCCGGTAGCCGTAGTCGCGGAAGATGCCGATGACCCCGCCGTAGACGTCCGGCACCTGCTCCAGCGGCACCCAGGCGCCCAGCCGCACGCCCAGCTTGGGGTTGGTGGACAGGCCGCCGCCGACCCACAGGTCGAAGCCGGGGCCGTGCTCGGGGTGGACCACGCCGACGAAGGAGACGTCGTTGATCTCGTGCGCGACGTCCAGCAGCGGGGAGCCGGAGACCGCGCTCTTGAACTTGCGCGGGAGGTTGGAGAACTCCGGGTTGCCGATGAAGCGGCGCTGGATCTCCTCGATGGCGCTGGTGCCGTCGATGATCTCGTCCTCGGCGATGCCGGCCACCGGGGAGCCGAGGATGACGCGCGGGGTGTCGCCGCAGGCCTCGGTGGTGGACAGGCCGACGGCCTCCAGCTTCCGCCAGATCGCCGGGACGTCCTCGATCCGGATCCAGTGGTACTGGATGTTCTGCCGGTCGGTCAGGTCGGCGGTGCCGCGCGCGTACTGCTCGGAGACCTCGGCGACCGCCCGCAGCTGGGGGACGGTCAGCCGGCCGCCGTCGATGCGCACCCGGAGCATGAAGTACTTGGCGTCCAGCTCGTGCGGGTCGAGGATCGCGGTCTTGCCGCCGTCGATGCCCTCCTTGCGCTGGGTGTAGAGCCCCCACCAGCGCATCCGGCCGCGCAGGTCGGCCGGATCGATCGAGTCGAAGCCCCGGTGCGCGTAGATCGTCTCAATACGTGTCCGCACATTGAGACCGTCGTCGTCCTTCTTGAACTGCTCGTTGGCGTTCAGCGGGGTGTAGTGGCCCATGCCCCACTGGCCCTCACCGCGGTGGCGGGTCGCCTTGCGGGCCGCCACCGGGCGGCGCTCGGCGGCTCGGTCGGCCGGGGGCTCGACGGTCTCGGGGAAGGTGGCCATGGTGAAGTCCTTCTGGGCAGGTGGCGCTGGCGCCGGATGGGTCGCGGAGCGTGCTCGGCCGTTCGGTGCTGCTCTGACCTGCGGATTCATCAAGGCCTTGAGCGCAGTGACCGGGACCGGGCGGGCGCCTGCGTATCCGCTGCGGCGGGGATGGCGGGGAAGGGCGGCGCCGGGTGCGGTGGTGCGGCGGGGTGGGGCTCAGGTCACCGGACAGATGGCGCTGGACACGCGAAGGAGATCGACGTGGAGTCGACCTACTAGGGTGGTTCCGGCGCTAGGCATGGCAAGAGATTCGCACGGCGCGGGACTCGCGGTCCACTAACATCCGAATGCTGGACGCTGAGGTTTCGTCATGTGGGACATCCGGATGTTCCCGCCGCTCCCCGCCCGGACGTCCGGGCACCCGCCCGCACCACGGGGAGATCAACCGCGCGGCCCCGGCCCGATACGGTTGGCCCTGTGCAAGCAGCAGGCGATACGAGCAGAGCGAACGCCGAGCGGCCCTCCCGGCGAAGGGGCAAGGGCTCCCGGCGCGCGGCCAAACAGGCCACCTGGCGCCGCACGGCGTGGGAGCTGGTGAAGGACACCACCAACACCTGCGTCGAGTACCGGGTCACCGGGCTCGCCGCGGAGGCGGCCTTCTTCACCCTGCTGTCGATCCCACCGCTGCTGCTCGGCCTGGCCGGCACCCTCGGCTACCTCGACGAGTTCCTCGGCGCGGGCACCATCGACCGGCTCAAGCACGACATCGTCTCGGCCTCCGGGACGGTGCTGTCGGACTCCTCCGTCAAGGAGGTCGTGGTCCCGCTGCTCAACCAGGTGTTCGACCACACCCGGCCCGACCTCGTCTCGATCGGCTTCCTGCTGTCGCTGTGGTCCGGCTCCAGAGCGCTCTACATCTTCATCGACACCATCACCGTCATGTACGGGCTCGACGGCAAGCGGGGCATCGTCAAGACCCGCCTGATGTCGCTGGGCCTCTACCTCGGCGCCCTGGTGATCGGCTCGCTGGTGCTGCCGCTGCTGATGGCCGGGCCGGGACTGGTGGAGAACGCCGTGCCGGGCGTGGCCGGGCTGGTCGGCGCTCTCTACTGGCCGGTCGCGATCGTGCTGCTGATCGTCTCGCTGACCACCCTCTACCACCTGGCCGTCCCGGTCTCGACCCCGTGGCGCGAGGACATCCCCGGCGCCCTGGTCGCCCTGGTGGTGCTGGTCTTCTGCAGCGTCGGCCTGCGGCTCTACCTGGTCAGCTCGGTCGAGGGCCCCTCGGTGTACGGCTCGCTGGCGGCGCCGGTGGCGGTGCTGCTGTGGATCTTCGTGGTGGCGCTCGCGGTGCTCATCGGCGCCGCGATGAACGCCGCGATAGACCGCCGCTGGCCCACCCTGGAGACCGCCGACGCGCGCGCCGAGAACGAGCGCGCCCACGAGGAGGCGGCCGCCGCGGTGGTCCGCGAGGTCGCCGCCCGGCGGGCCGTCGAACGGGCCCGGCGGGCGCGCGAACTCGGGCTCGCCGAGGGCGTCGAGGAGGAGTGGGGCGAGGACGAGGGCGAGGGCGAGGACGTGGACGCGCCCTCCGAGTACCCGGAGCGGTGGGCCGACGTGCTGGCCGCCGAGAACGTGCGCGGGCGGCTCACCGCCCGGGGCGGGCCGCATCACCGGCCCGGGCCGCCGCCGCCGGACAGCGACCGGCCGGCGGGGCCGGCGGCGGGAGGGCAGCCTGGGGAGCAGGCGGGGAGTCAGGCGGGGGCGCAGCCGGGTGGGGTGCAGCCGGGCGGGGCTCGGCCCGGGCCCGTGCCGGGGCCGCCGCAGGGGCCGTCGCAGGGACCGCCGGGGCGGCAGGTGCCGGGGTATCCGCCGCGGCCGCCCCGGCCGCCCCGGCCGCCGTGGCCGCCGTGGGACGAGCGGTAGGCGGACGGCAGGAACAGGGGCAGGGCCTCTTCCGCGCATGCGGGGGAGGCCCTGTTGCGTCGGTGGGGGTGCGCACGGTGTCGGCGGTGGGCGGGTCGGCGGTGGCCGCCCCGTCCGGCGCGTCCGGCGCGTCCGGCGACAGGCCGCGCAACGGCAGCTCGGGCGGCATCTGCCGGGGAGAGCCAGGGCGGCGGCGACGTGCCCCGGCGGACGGACTGCGACCGCGGGGGCCGGCAGGGCCGGCTCGGTGGCGCCGCTACCCGGCGGCCTTCGCCGGGTGCCGTGGTCCGTACCTCTTGCCGGCCCCTTGCCGAGCACCAGGCGGGTCTCGCCGACGGGCAGAACTTTGCCTGGGCAAAACACTGTTGGGGCCCGGTAAAGCTTTCCTCAGGTCCGGGTATTGAGCCGGGGCCCGGGTGCGGCGGGGCAGCGTCGGCGGGACACCATGGCCGGGCGCCGGGGTACCCCGGCGGCGGGTGCCCGACGGTCCGGGACCGCCGGAACGAGCGAGGTGAGCGGGCGGATGGACGCGGTGGTGGACGGCGTGGCGGGCGGTCCGGTGGGCCATCTGGTCGGCGGGCCCGCTTCGGCGCTCGCCTACAGCGGGCCGCCCCCGTGGCAGTGGTCCGACCTGGCGACCTCCTGGACGGCCGAGCCGCTGGTGCTCGCGCTGTCGGTACTGCTCGGGGCCTGGTACCTGGCGGCGGTGCGCAAGGTCGACCGGGCGGCGGTGGAGCGGGCCCGGTCCGGCGGTGACCGGTTCGGCGGTGACCGGTTCGGCGGTGACCGGTTCGGTGGCGGCCGGTCCGAAGGCGGCCGGTCCGGCGACGGGCGCTGGCAGCCCACCCGTACCGCCGCGTTCCTCGGCGGGCTGCTGCTGTGGATCTGGTGCACCTGCTCCGGCCTCGGCGTGTACGACCGGATCCTCTTCACCGACCGGGCCGTGCAGGTCGTGCTGCTGCTGATGGTCGTCCCGCTGCTGCTCGCGCTCGGCGCGCCGGTCTCGCTGCTGGTCGAGGCGGCGCCGGCGGTCCGGCGGGGGCGCCTCCTGCGGGCGCTGCGCAGCCGCCCGTCCAAGGTGCTGATGTTCCCGGCGGTCTCCACCGCGCTGCTGATGGCGCCGCCCTGGCTGCTCTACTTCACGCCCTGGTACGAGTGGTCGGTGTCCAGCGGGCTCGGGAACGCGGTGCTGCACCTGGCGCTGGTGCTGCTGGGCCTCGCGTACTTCTGGCCGCGCCTGCAGCTGGACCCGGTCGGGCACGAGTACCCGCACCTGGTCGGGCTGTTCATCACCTTCGCCGAGGTGATCTTCGACGCGGCGCTGGGGATCGTGCTGATCTACGGCGGACACCTGGTCGCCGAGCAGTACTACCTGGCGCTCGGGCGTCCGTGGGGCCCGAGCCCGGCACAGGACCAGACCTGGGGCGGCAACGCGTTCTGGGTGCTGGGGGACCTGGTCGGGCTGCCGTTCCTGGCCGCGCTGGTGCGGCGGATGGTGGTGCGGGGGCGGGAGGAGGCCGAGGCGGTGGACGCCGAGCTGGACGCCCGCTTCGCGGCGGCGGCCGCGCGGGCGCGGGCGGCGGGGCGGCCGGAGGAGGAGACGGAGACGGAGGCGGAGATGCGGCCGTGGTGGCTCGACGACCCGAACCTCAAGCACCGGTACGGGGGGTAGGACGCGCGGGCCGGCGGGTCGACTGGCGGCGGCCGGGTGCACGTGGGTTGGGCGGGCCAATTTTGGTCCGCCAAGGCCTTCCTGACGCCCCCCGTGCCGCATTTCCGCAGGTCAAAAATAGGTTGGCCCGGATCCCCCGGTCCGCTAGCGTGTGACACGTCCGGTTCGGGGGCCATTGGGCCGCCCGAGGAGTAGAGAGCAGGAGGTGAACCCCGTGGTCGTTGTCGCCCCGATAGCTGCCCTGGGCAGCACTCGCGTTCACCTCCTTTTCCCGGCCGCCGGCTGAGCCCTTCGCGCCAGCCGTAGCCCGCCGGGACCATCTCCTCCCGAAGGGCCACTGCGTTGTTCAACGCTGCCTCCGTTCCGTCGTTCTCTTCTTCCTCTTCCTCCTCCTCGTTCTCCGACGAGGCCTCCGCGCTGACCGGCTACGGCTGGACGGCCGAGCTCGCGGAGCTGTTCACCCCGCTCGGCGAGGCCGGGCTGCTCCCGGCCCGGATCGTCCGGGTCGACCGCGGCCAGTGCGACGCCGTGATCGCCGACCCGGAGACGGGCGAGCCCCGTACCGTCCGGTTCGACACCCGGCCGGTGGGCGACGCCGACATGATCAACTGCCCGTGCACGGGCGACTGGGCGGCGGTCGACCTGTACGCCCAGCCGATGGCCTCCGTCGTCGCGCTGCTGCCGCGCTCCACCGCGATCATCCGCAAGGTGGCCGGCAAGCGCTCCGACGGCCAGGTGCTGGCCGCCAACGTGGACACCGTGCTGATCGCGTCCTCCCTGGCGACCGATCCCGACCTCGGGCGGATCGAGCGCTTCCTCGCCCTGGCCTGGGAGTCCGGCGCCGAACCGCTGGTCGTCCTCACCAAGGCCGACCTCGTCGACGACGCCGACTTCATCCGGGCCGACGTCGAGGCGGTCGCTCCCGGCGTCACGGTGCTCGTGGTGAGCGCCGAGACGGGCGAGGGCATGGACGTGCTCCGCGCCTGCACCCCCGGCACCACCGCGGTGATAGGCCAGTCCGGTGTCGGCAAGTCCACGCTCACCAACGCGCTGGCCGGCTCCGTGGTGATGACCGTCCAGGAGGCCCGCGAGGTCGACCAGAAGGGCCGCCACACCACGACCACCCGCGAGCTGATCCCGCTGCCCGGCGGGGGCGTGCTGATCGACACCCCCGGGCTGCGCGAGGTCGGCCTCTACGGTGGCGAGGGCGTGGACCTGGCCTTCGCCGACATCGCCGAGCTGGCCGAGGAGTGCCGCTTCCACGACTGCGGTCACCGTACCGAGCCGGGGTGCGCGGTGCAGGAGGCGCTGGCCGACGGCACCCTGCCGCAGCGCCGGATGGACAGCTACCTCAAGCTCCAGCGCGAGAACGAGTGGATCGCCTCGCGCTCGGACGCCCGGGTGGCCAAGGAGCGGCTGCAGAAGTGGAAGACGATCACCAAGTCGATGCGAGCCGCGGGAGGTCCGGTGAAGCGCTGAGCCCCGGCACCGGCCGGCCGCCGCGCAACGGCCGCCGGCCGGCCTCCGCCGGGCCCGCCCGGCTCAGCGGAGGTCGGCCACCACGCGGAAGCGCTGCAGGACCACCGGAGTGGTGTCGTCCACGGTGAACCCCGGGTCATCGAGGGCGTCGAGCATCTCCGGACTGCGCCAGAACCGCTCGTGCACCGCACGCCATTCGGCCACGCTGGTGCACCCCTCGCCCTCGTCCAGGGCGTGCTGGAGGTCGACCTCCGCGAGCGGGACCACCCGGACGTCCGTGGTCTCGATCACGGCGACCCTGCGCTCGTCCGAGTCGACGACCGCGGAGCGCTCCCCGGGCAGCGGCAGGGGATCGCCCTCGTGCTCGTAGTCGGCGACCAGGCCGGTGGTGCTGGTCTTGGCACCGTCGAGGATCGCGGCGACCAACTGGTCCCGCAGCGGACCGGGGAACGCGAACTCGGCCGGAGGCAGGGCGACGACGCGCGGGTCGTCCGGACCGGTGTAGGGCTGCTGGTCGCTCATGCCGCGAGAGTAACGGCGCGACGGCCGGCGGGCTCGCGAATTTCGGGCCGGGCGGCTCGTCGCGGGGAGCCGCGGGTTCCTCGGGTTCTCGGGTTCCCCGGGCGAGGTGGGTGGTGGGTGGGGGAGGGGGAGGGCCCCCGGAGGAGCGATCAACGGCGATGTCCGATTCCCGCCAGTCACCCCCCGCCCCGTGCCGCAAACTGGACAACGTGATCGACGACGACATCCGGTACCGAGCCGTGGACAGCCGCGACTCCCGCTTCGACGGGGTCTTCTTCACGGCGGTCACCTCCACCGGCATCTACTGCCGTCCGAGCTGCCCGGCCGTGACCCCCAAACGCGTCAACTGCGTCTTCTACCCCAGCGCCGCGGCCGCCCAGGGGGCCGGCTTCCGCGCCTGCCGCCGCTGCCGCCCCGACTCCGTGCCGGGCTCGCCCGAGTGGAACCACCGCGCCGACCTGGTCGGCCGGGCGATGCGCCTGATCGGCGACGGCGTGGTGGACCGCGAGGGCGTCGCCGGTCTGGCCGGCCGCCTCGGCTACAGCTCACGCCAGCTGCAGCGCCAGCTGACCGCCGAGCTGGGCGCCGGCCCGATCGCGCTGGCCCGCGCCCGCCGCGCGCAGACCGCCCGCCTGCTGCTCCAGACCACCGAACTGTCCGTCACCGACGTCGCGTTCGCGGCCGGCTTCGCCTCCGTGCGCCAGTTCAACGACACCGTGCGCGAGGTCTACGACCGCACCCCCAGCGGCCTGCGCGCCGAGGTCGCCGCCGGCCGCCGCACCGCGACCCCGGCCGGTGGGCTGACCCTGCGCCTCGCCTACCGCGGTGCGCTCGACAGCGAGCACCTGATCGACTTCCTCGCCCTGCGCGCCGTTCCCGGTGTGGAGGAGGTCGTCCCCGGCGCGCGCCCCGGCGTGCGCGTGTACCGCCGCACCCTCGCGCTCCCGTACGGCCATGGCATCGCCGAGGTCGACGGCCTGGCGCCGGGGGAGCCCCGCACCCGCGGTTGGCTCGACTGCCGCCTGCTGCTCGCGGACCTGCGCGACCTGCCGACCGCCGTCCAGCGCCTGCGCATCCTCTTCGACCTGGACGCCGACCCGCTCGCGGTCGACGACCAGCTCGGCGCCGACCCGCTGCTCGGCCCGCTGGTCCGCGAGCGCCCCGGTCTGCGCTCGCCCGGCCACGTGGACCCGCACGAGCTCGCCGTCCGCGCCGTCCTCGGCCAGCAGATCAGCGTCGTTGCCGCCCGTACCCTGGCCGGACGGCTCGCCGAGAAGTACGGCACCGCGCTGCCCGAGCCCAGCGGCGGTCTGCGCCTGCTCTTCCCGACCGCGGCGGCCCTGGCCACCGCCGACCCGGAGGACTTCGCGATGCCCGCCGCCCGCCGCCGCGCGCTCACCGGGCTGTGCGCCGCGCTGGCGGAGGGCGTGGTCCGACTGGACAGCGGGGCCGACCGGGAGGAGGCCGCGGCCGCCCTGCTGGACCTGCCCGGCATCGGCCCCTGGACGGTCGGCTACCTGCGGATGCGGGCCCTGGCCGACCCCGACGTCTTCCTCCCGAGCGACGTGGGCGTCAAGCACGGCCTGCTCCGCCTCGGTGCCGCCGGGGACCCGAAGTCCGCCGCCCGCGCCGCCGAGTCCTGGGCCCCGTGGCGCTCCTACGCCGTACACCGGCTGTGGGCCGGCCCGGCGAGCCCCGGCCTCAGCACCGGCGGCAAACTCAGCAGCACCAGCAGTACCAGCAGCACCAGCGAGACCAGCACCGGAACGGAGAACGGACGAGCATGAGCACCACCGTCTACACCACCATGGAGAGCCCCTTCGGCCGGCTGCTGCTCAGCGGGGTGCTGCCCGAGGACGGCGGACCGGCCGCGCTGGCCACCGTCACCGCGCCCGGTCAGAAGTATGCGCTGGCCGAGCCCGCCGACGACTGGGTGCTCGACCCGGAGGCGCTCGCCGAGCCGGTGGCGCAGCTGACCGCCTACTTCGCCGGCAAGCGCACCGGCTTCGACCTCCCGCTCGCGCCCGAGGGCACCGAGTTCCGCCGCCGGATCTGGGCCGCGCTGGACGAGATCCCGTACGGCAGGACCGTCACCTACGGCGAACTCGCCGAGCTGGCCGGGCAGGAGCCGCGCATGGTCCGGGCGGTCGGCGGCGCGGTGGGCGCCAACCCGCTGCTGATCGTCCGCCCCTGCCACCGGGTGCTGGGTGCGAACGGCGCGCTCACCGGTTTCGCCGCCGGCGTGGACCGCAAGCGCTGGCTGCTGGACCTGGAGGGCGGCGCCCTGTTCTGACCTCCGCAGGCGTTCAGCCGCGCCTTGCGCTCAACTCCGCAGGTTCACCCGCCAGTTGTTGCTGCGCATGAGCCGCCCGGGCGGGAACTCGAAGTCCGTCTCGCCCAGCAGCGTGAACCCGGCCTTCGCGCAGACCGCGTTGGAGGCGGGGTTGTCCACCGAGGGGAAGGCGTGCAGGTGGGGGTGCGCGGCTTCGCGGCGGGCGGCCGCGACCGCCGCGCGGGTGGCGGCGACCGCGATGCCCCGCCCCTGGAAGCCGGGCAGCACGTTCCACCCCATCTCGTGGACGGTCCGGCCCTCCCAGGTCCGGGTGCCGTAGCCGACCGTCCCGACCGCCTCGCCCTCGGGCAGCAGCACGATCCGGTACATGCAGCCGAGCCCGGACGGGACGAAGTCCAGGTAGCGCCGGTGCCGTACGAGCAGCTGCTCCGGGCTCTCCGGCCCGCCGACGTGCTTCTTCATCTCCGGCGTGTTGACCCGGCGCAGCAGCGCGAGGTCGTCGTCCGTCCAGGGCTCGATCCGTACCTCTGCCCGTACGTCTGCGGTGGTCATGCCGGGGACGGTAGCGCCGGACGGACCCCGGCCACCAGCGGTTTATCCAGCTTCGGGTCCTGTCCGGCTGCGGCCCCCTGTTCGGCCGTGACTTCCCGCTCGGCCGCAGCCCGCTACTCGGCCGCAGCCCCCTGTTCGGCCCCGGTGCCCGTCCGGGCGAGGGCGCGGGCGAGCTGTTCCAGCGCCGGCAGGGCGTCGACGACCGCCGCCCGGTCGGCCGGGTCCAGGGTGCCGAGTGCGGTGGCGATCCGCCGCTCGTGGGCGTGCTGCCAGTCGTCCAGCTGCCGCCGGCCGGCCGGGGTGAGGGCGATCCGGGCGGTGCGACGGTCGCCGGGGTCGGCCTGGCGGTCGACGAATCCGGCGTCGAGCAGCTTCCCGACCAACCCGCTGACGGTGTTGGGCGCGAGGCGCTGCCGCGCGGCCAGCTCGCCGACCCGCAGCGGTGCGGCGGCCAGCGTCTGGAGGAGTTCGACCTGCGCCATCGGCAGGGACTCCCACGGGTAGTCGGTGCGGATGCTGCTGCGCAGCGCGCGGCGCAGCCGGGTGACGGTGTCGGTCAGCCGCCGGGCGTGCTCGACCGCCGGGTCGGTGCTTCCGGTGGCGGAGTCGGGAACGTGTGGTGACGACGGCATGGCGGACAGCGTATCTCCTGGTGCGGGGCGGTCCGGCGGCCGGTTCGGGGCCCGCGGACGCGCCTGGCCGCGCCTGCTCGCGGCTCCGTCGGGGGTTCCGCCGCGGGCTCCGTGGCAGGCGTCCGTCCGGGGCACCGTCCGTGCCATGGAACGCGACCCGTCGTAGAGCGATCTGCTCGTAGCAGGAACATATCTGTATCCGATATATTCGTGCACATGAACGCCGCCACCCTTGCCTCGCGGCTGCTCACCGAGCGGCCCCGGCCACGCGGCATAGCCGGCTGGCGCCACGCCCACTGGCTCGCCGTCGCCACGGTCTGCCTCGGAGCCTTCCTCGGCCAGCTCGACGCGAGCGTCATCGCCCTGGTCTTCCCCGCCATCGGCCGTGACTTCGACGCGGGGTTCGCCGCGGTCGAGTGGGTCGCCCTGGCCTACCTGCTGGTCCTGGTCGCCCTGCTGGCCCCGATCGGCTGGCTGTCCGACCGCGTCGGCCGCAAGACGATGTACATCGGCGGCTTCGCGGTCTTCGGCCTCGCCTCGCTCGGGGCCGGATTCGCCGGCGGCCTCTGGGCCCTCGTCGGCTGCCGCGCCGTCCAGGCGGTCGGCGCCGCGATGATGCAGGCCAACAGCGTCGCCCTGGTGGCGCGCGGCGTCCCCGAGCGCGCGATGCGGCGCGCGCTCGGCATCCAGGCCTCCGCCCAGGGCCTCGGCTTGGCGCTCGGACCCAGCCTCGGCGGACTGCTGGTCGAGCACGCCTCGTGGCGCTGGGTGTTCTGGGTCAACGTGCCGATCGCGGTCTTCGGCATCGTGGCCGGCTGGTACCTGCTGCCCCGCACCCGCACCTGCGCGTCGGCCGCCCCGGCCGTTCCGGCCGCCGTCCCGGGCCCCCGCCTCGCCGGCGCCGGCCACAGCGAAGCCCGACTCTCCGAAGCCCGACTCTCCGAAGCCCGCCACAGCGAAGCCCGCCTCTCCGAAGCCCGACTCGACGGGCCCCGCGAGGACGGCCGCTTCGACTTGCCCGGCATGCTGCTGCTCACCGGGGCGACCACCGCGCTGCTGCTCGCCCTGTCCACCGCCTCCGGACTGCCCCTGCCCGGCTGGGCGGTGGCCGCCCTGCTGCTCGCCTCCACTGCCCTCACCCTGGCGCTGGTGCGCCAGGAACGGCGGGCCGCCCGCCCGATCCTGGCACCCGGCCTCATCAACACCCCGGGCGTGCGCTCCGGCCTGCTGGTGGCACTGATCGGCTACCTGCTGCTGTTCTGCCCGCTGGTGCTGGGCCCGGTGCTGCTCACCGGCGCGGGGGTGTCGACGGCCCACGCGGGCCTGGTGGTCACCCTGTTGCCCGCCGCGTTCGCGTTCGCCGCGACGGTCGGCGGCGGGCTGCTGCCCGGTGCCTGGCGGGACGCGACCAGGTGCCGCTTCGGCGCACTGCTCGCGGCCGCCGGACTGTTGCTGTTCGCCCTGCTGCCGGCCTCGGTCGCGGCGGCGCCCCCGCTGCTGGTCGCCGGGTACGGGCTGGGCCTGCTGCTGCCCGCCAACAACGCGCTGGTGATGCGGACGATCCCGGCGCAGTGCTCGGCGGTCGGCGGCGGCATGGTGAACATGGCCCGCAGCCTCGGTACGGCCCTCGGCATGGCCCTGTCCGTCCTCGGCGTCCACCTGGCGGGCGCCGAGTCCGGTGGGCGGACGGTCCTCCTCATCCTCGCCGCCGTCGCAGCCGCGGCCGCGCTCCTCACCCGGCCCACCCGGGCCTGAGGGCCACGGCTGGGAGGAACCGGCAGAACGGCGGACGGCCGGGGCGCGGCGGGGACGGTACGGGACCGTCCCCGCCGACGCCCCGGCCGTCCGGGGAGAGCGCGGGGCACACGGAGCACACGGACCTGCGGAACGCCCGCAACGCCCGGAGCGCGCCCGAGGCGCCCCAGCCGCCGAGCGTGCGGAGCGGCCGCTCAGGAAGCGGGTACGCCGGGGGCGGCGCCGCGCTCCTTGAGCATGTCGGTCATCAGCTGGAGCTCGGAGGTCTGGCCGACCACCATCGACTGCGCGAGCCGCTTCTCCGTCTCGTTCCCGGCCTTGTCGACGTAGCCCTGGGCCATCTCCACGCCGCCCTTGTGGTGCTCGATCATCAGCTGGAGGTAGTACACCTCGGCGTCCCGCCCGCTGAGCGTGCGCAGCTTCGCGATCTGGGTGTTGGTGGCCATGCCGGGCATCAGCGAACCGTCGTGGGCCTGGTACTCGTGGCCCATCTTCATCCACGCCATCGGCGTGGCGGTCGCGTGCTGGGACAGCCCCCACTGGTCGAGCCAGCCCATCATCATCCCGCGCTGGTTGGCCTGGGTGTTGATGATGTCGAAGGCCAGGGTGCGGGTCGGCTCGTCGGCGGTGCGGTCCCGGACGACGAACGACAGGTCCACGGCCTGCTGGTGGTGGGTCGCCATGTCGCGGGCGAACCCGGCCTCGGGGGAGTCGTCGGCCGGGACGGACAGCGTGGACGAGCCGGACGCGGAGGTCCCGCTCGCCACCAGGGCCGGCACCCCGAGCGCCAGCGCCACGGCGGCGGCCAGCGCGGCCGGCCACCACATCCGGCGGCGGCGCGAGGGCCCGCCCTCCTCGACGGCGTCCGCCTCGGCGTGCGCGGCGTCCTCCGTCAGGGCCCCGTCGGGGCGGCCCGGCTCGGCGGTCACATCTGCCCCATCGTGCAGGAGGCGCCCGGCTCCTGGGTCTGCTTGCCCTGGACGTACTTGGTGAAGAACTGCTCCACCCGCGGGTCGCTGGCGCTCTCCACGATCAGCTGGGTGCTCCAGGCGTTGAGGGTGATGGTGCCCTCCTCGTCCGGGTACGGGCTCATCAGCGAGTACGGGGTCTTCTTGACCTTGTCGGAGAGGGTCTTGAGGTCGTCCGGCGTGGCCTTGCCGTTGTACGTCACCCAGACCGCGCCGTGCTCCAGCGAGTGGACGGCGCGCTCGTTCTCGACCGGCTGGTCGTAGACGTGGCCCATGCAGTCCAGCCAGATCGCGTTGTGGTCGCCGCCGACCGGCGGGGTCATCGGGTAGGTGACCTTGTCCTTGACGTGGGTGCGGCTGAGCTCGCCGAAGGTCTTCACGCCCGGGATGTCCGCGTTGGCGGCGGTCTCCTTGTCCTTCTTCTTCTGGTTCTGGTCCATGACGACCCAGGTGCCGGTGGCTATCGCACCGATCACCAGCACGCCTGCCGCCACCGAGGCGAAGATCTTGTTGCGGCGGTCGCGGCGCTGCTCGGCGGCGCGCAGCTCGGCGATCCGGGCGCGGCGGTCGCCGCCGGCCTGCTTGCCGCCGGGCTTGTTGGACTGCTTGGAAGCGGAACCCATGGTGGTCGTCCTTGTCCCCGCCGCACCGGGTCGGTGGCGGCGGTCAGCTGGAGTGAGAGGAAGGTCGGATCCGTCGGCGGTCGTGCCGACGGCGGGTTCCACTCAGGACCGGTGGACCTGGAGTTCGTGCAGGTCGGGAACCGGGTGCGAGCCGTCCAGCAGACCGGTCGGCACCACCCGGGGCAGCGCCTCGGGCGCGGCGGGGGTCAGCGGTGACACGGCGGGCTGCGGCTGCGGCGGCGGGTTCGGCAGCTGGGCGTCCTGCGGGCAGTACGGGTGGCTGGAGCAGCCGTTGTTGCGCGGCGGCTGGCCGTCGGCGGTGCAGAGGATCCAGTGCCCCTGCTCCTCGGCCGTCCGGTGGTGGTCCGAGGACTGCGCGGACTTGGTGACCTTCGCGGCGCGGCCGCTGTGGGAGGTCTGCCCGGTGGCGACCTGGACATTGACCACACTGACGACGGTGACGGCGCCGACCGTGGCCGGGGGCGGCGCCGGGTGTCCGGAGCCGTCCGCCGCCTTCGCCGGGCCCGCGCAGGGCAGCAGCGTCAGCAGCGCGGCGAGCAGCAGGACCAACAGCCGACCCACCGGGCGGCCCGCGGACGCGGCCCTCCCCGGTCGGGGTGAACTGGGGGCCGACGCGGTCATGCGCACATTTAATCAGCCGAACGAGTGATGCGATGCCCCCCATTGGCCCCCATTTTCGGCGGCCAGGACACCCGGATGGCCAGGAAACGCCCTGCTCCGGACACATCCGGCAAGCGCGGACGGAACGGAAGCGGTCGAACCGATGACGTATCCGGCGCCGGTCCGGCGAACCGGCTGGTGAGCGCGGTGGCCGGGACCTTCCGGTGGGTGACCGGTTGTCGCCGAAACCCGGACAGGGTCGTCGCGGGTGGAGAACAATGTCGTCAGCCCGGCCCGCCGGGGGCGGCGCGACCACGGAACGACCAGGAGCCGTCAGATGAGCAAGCAGGGTGCACCCGCACAACCGCACCGGCCGGACGACGGCTGGTGGGACGCCGTCTACGACGGTCCGACGGGCACCCTCCCGGACACCCCGCACGCCGACCCGGGGGACGGCAGTGTGGACGACTGGTTCGACACGGCGGTCGGGCTCATCGGGCAGCAGCGGTCGGCGGAGCCGGAGCCGGAAGCGCAGCCTGAACCGGAAGCGGAGGCGAAATCCGAGCCGGAGACGCCCGGTGAGCCTGACGGTTCCGAGGGGCCGACGGGCTCGGCGGGCCCGGTGGGCTCCGAGATCTCGGCGGGCTCGGACAACCGGGACAGCATCGACGACTGGTTCGACACCGCGGTCGGCGTGATCGGAGGCACGGAGGGGATCGGGCGTCAGCGGACCTCCACCGAGACCCACCAGTTCCCGGCCCCCGCCTTCGCCGACGACGCACCGAAGGCGGCACCGAAGGCGGCACCGGAGCCGGAGGCCGTACCGGTCTCGGACCCGGTCTCCCTGGAGAAGCCGACCCCGCCGCCCACCCCCGAAACGGGGCCCGAGCCCGAGCCCGTCGTCGAAGCACAACCCGAACCCGAACCGGAGCCCGAGCCCGTCCACACCCCGGAGCCCGATCCCGATCCCGACCCCGACCCTGAGCCCGTGGTCCAGGCCGCGGCCGCCCCCGATCCCCGCCTGGCCGTCCGCGCACCGCTCGCCGACGGCGGCGCCGCCGTCCCCCACGTCGGCGAACGCCCCCCGACCTACGGACCCGAGCCGACGGCCGTACCCGAGGCGGACCCGGGCGCACTGCGCGCGCTCGTACCGGACACCGTGCTGGACGGCGCCCAGTACGGATCGTCCGTGCTGCGCGCCGCCTCCGTGCGGGGCGACTCCTCGCGCTACCGGGGCGAGCCGCGCCGCGACTCCCTGTTGGTCACCCGTTTCGGCGAGGGGCCCGACGGCCTGCTGCTCGCCGTCCTCGGCGGCTTCGACCGTACGGGCGGGACCGCCGAGGAGGAGGCGGTCACCGCGGCGGCGGTCGCGGCCGCCACCGGGGATGCGTGCCACCAGCTCGCCGCCGCGATCGGGCGCAGCCGGGCCGGACTGGCCGCCGACCTGCGCGACGGCGCCCGCGACCGGCTCCGCTACGGCCTCCAGCGCCTGGCCACCGGCGCGGCCGCCCCGCTGCGCGCCCTGGCGCCCCGGGCGGAGGGGGACGACAGCCCGTCACCGGCCTCGCTGCACTGCCTGATGGTGTCGCTGGACCCGGAGGCCGGCTACCGCGCGGCCTTCGGCGTCGGGCCGGGCGGGCTCTACCTGCTGCGTTCCGGCCACTGGATCGACGCCTACGCGGCCCGACTGCTGCACCACCCGGACGGTCAGCCGCCGGTCCCCGAGGCTCCGGCCCCCGGCCCGCGCCCGTTCCGCTTCCGGCTCGTCCCCGCGACGCCGGGCGACATCCTCCTCCTCTGCGCCCCCGGCCTGGCCCGCCCCATCGCCGACGAGCCGGCCGTCGCCCACTTCCTCTCCTCCCACTGGGCCCACCCGCACCCCCCGGGCACCGTCGACTTCCTCCGCCAGGTCCAGGTCCGTGCCAAGGGCTACGCCGACGACCGCACGGCCGCCGCCATCTGGACGGAGTGACCCCGACCCACCCCGCGACCCCACCCCCGCACGAAAAGTCGGCCCGGCCGACTTCTCACGCCCCGCCCCCCGTGTCCCCTACCGCACACAGGAAGTCGGCCCCACCGACTTCCTGTGTGCGGTGCCCGGGCACGATTCCCGCACCTGCGCGAGAAGTCGGTCTGGTCGACTTCTCGTGTGCAGGCGTTGAGGTTGCCGCCGCCGGGAGGGGGTCGGTGGGTGTTCGGGTGGAACGATATGTAGACCGGTCTGCATATTTTTGCGACGGGGGATGTGAAGCGCTTGCACAGGAAGGCGGCTGGGTCGACTTCCTGTGCGCGGGTGCCTGAGCGGGTGCGAATAAGTAGACCGGTCTGCATATTTGCCCGGGTGGCTGGTTGGGTGCCTGCGCGAGAAGTCGGGGGGCCGACTTCTCGCGCAGGGCCAGGGCCACGGCCACGGCCGGCGCAGGGGCGCAGGTGGGTCAGGTGCGGAGGAGGATGGTGGTGACGGCGGTGGCCTGGGTGAGGGCGGCGGGGTGGTGGGCGTCGGGGAGGCCGATGGCGATGGGGACGGCGAGACCGTCGAGCAGGGCGCGGATCTGCACCGCGCGGTCGGCGGCGGGGCCCGGGGTGAAGTGGCCGGCGGCGGTGCCCTCCTCGATGAGGGCGACCAGGTCGGCCTGCCAGGGTGCCTCGATCTCCTGCTGGCCCTGGCGGATCTCGGCGCTCGCCGGGGAGCGGCCCCACACCTCGACCCAGAGGATCCAGCGCGGGTCGCCGGCCCCCTCCGGCAGGTAGAGGCGCAGGTAGGCGTCGAGGCGCTGCCAGGGGTCGAGGGCGCGGTCGGCGAGGGCCTCGCGGCGGCGGGCGCCGAGCTGGTCCTCGCTCCAGCGGAGGGTCTCCAGCAGCAACTGGTCCTTGCTGCCGAAGTAGTAGAGCAGGTGCCCGGCGCTCATCTGGAGCTGCTTGCCGAGCCCGGCCATGGTGAGTCCGGCGAGCCCGTGTTCGGCGATCGCGGCCCGGGCGGCGGCGAAGACCTCCTCGCGGGGTCGGGCCGGCCGGCGCGGGCGGGGGTCGGCCATGTGCGGATCTCCTCGGTGGCACGGCGCTCGGAAGGCGGCCCGGCGCTCGGAAGGCGGCCCGGGTGGGAGCGCGCGGCTCCCACCCGGGTGGGGCGTCAGAGCGCCTTCGGCTGCTGCTGGGTGATGCAGTGGATGCCGCCGCCGTTGGCGAAGATCTCGCGGGCGTCGACGAGTTCGACGGTGCGCCCCGGGTAGGCCTCGGCGAGGATGTCGGCGGCCTGCTGGTCGCGCGGGTCGTCGAAGGCGCACAGGATCACGGCGCCGTTGGCCACGTAGTGGTTGATGTACGAGTAGTCGACCGGCTCGCCGTCCTCGTCCAGCAGGACGGTGGGGGCGGGCAGTTCGATGACCTCCAGCGGCCGGCCCTGGGCGTCGGTCGAGGCCCGCAGGACGGCGACCAGTTCGCGGCAGACCTCGTGGTCCGGGTGCGCGGGGTCGGGCTGGACGTGGGCGACCACGACGCCGGGGCGCACGAAGGAGGCCACGATGTCGATGTGCCCCCGGGTGCCGAACTCGTCGTAGTCGCGGGTGAGCCCGCGCGGCAGCCAGATCGCCTTGGTGGTGCCGAGGAAGGCGTGCAGCTCGGCCTCGACCTCCTCCCTGGTCCAGTCCGCGTTGCGGCCCTCGCCGAGCTGGACGGTCTCGGTGACCAGCACCGTGCCCTCGCCGTCGACGTGGATGCCGCCGCCCTCGTTGATCAGCCGGGAGGCGAAGCGCCGCGCCTGCGTCAGTTCGCCGATGTGCTCGGCGATGTGCTGGTCCTTGTCCCAGCGGGCCCAGGACTGCGCGCCCCAGCCGTTGAAGATCCAGTCGGCGGCGGCCAGCGAGCCCTTGCCGTCGATCAGGAAGGACGGGCCGATGTCGCGCATCCACGCGTCGTTCAGCGGGCGCTCGACGATCTCGACCCGCTCGGAGACGTACTTGCGCGCCTCCGCGGTCTCACCGGTGTTGACGACCAGCGTCACCGGCTCGTACCCGGCGATGGTGTCGGCGACGGCGGCCCAGGCCTGGCGGGCGGCGTGCAGCTGCTCGGGGCCGTCGAAGGTGGGGTTGGCGGTGGGGAAGGCCATCCAGGTGCGGTCGTGCGGGTGCCACTCGGCGGGCATCCGGTAGCCGAGCGAGGCGGGCGTGGGGGTGGTCATCATCGCGTCCTAGGGGAGGGTCAGAGGAAGTAGAGGCGGCTGAGCGAGACGCTGTCGGCGGGCTCGGAGCGCAGCGGCGAGCCGTCCAGGGAGACCAGTCCGGTCTCGGTGACCTCGACGTGGCCGACGCGGGCGTTGCGCACCATGTCGCGCGGCCCGATGCCGCGGGTGTTCCGCACGCCGACCCGGCGGCGGCGGGTGGGCAGCCCGTCGGCGGCCCGGTCGAGGTAGGCGCCGTCGGCGGCGGCCTGGGCGACGAAGGCCACCGAGATGTCGGCGGCGGTCGCGCCGTGGGCGCCGAACTGGGGCCCCAGGACGAGCGGTTCACAGCGGTCGGTGGAGGCGTTGGGGTCGCCGACCACGCCGTACGCCGGGAAACCGGCCTTGAGGACCAGCTGCGGCTTGGCGCCGAAGTGGTCCGGGCGCCACAGCACGATGTCGGCGAGCTTGCCGACCTCGATCGAGCCGACCTCGTGCGAAAGTCCGTGCGCGATGGCCGGGTTGACGGTGAGCTTGGCGATGTAGCGCAGCACGCGCTCGTTGTCGTCGCCGCTCTCCGTCGTCCCGTACGAGCCGGTGCCGTCGAGCGGGCCGAGTTCGGCCTTCATCTTCCCGGCCATGGCGAAGGTGCGGCGCACCGTCTCGCCGGCCCGGCCCATGCCCTGGGCGTCGGAGGAGGTGATGCCGATGACCCCGAGGTCGTGCAGCACGTCCTCGGCGCCCATGGTGCCGGCCCGGATGCGGTCGCGGGCCATCGCGGCGTCGCCGGGCAGGTCGGGCTTGAGGTCGTGCGCGGAGACGATCATGTCGTAGTGCTCGCCGAGCGCGTCCCGGCCGAACGGCAGGGTGGGGTTGGTGGAGGAGCCGATGACGTTCGGCACGCCCGCCATCTTGAGCACGTTGGGGACGTGCCCGCCGCCGCAGCCCTCGATGTGGAAGGCGTGGATGGTCCGGCCCTCCAGCACCTTCAGGGTGTCCTCGACCGACAGGCACTCGTTCAGGCCGTCGGTGTGCAGGGCGACCTGGACGTCGTACTCCTCGGCGACCCGCAGCGCGGTGTCCAGGGCGCGGGTGTGCGCGCCCATGTCCTCGTGCACCTTGAAGCCGGACGCGCCGCCCTCGGCCAGCGCCTCGATCAGCGGGGCCTCGTCGGAGGACGAACCACGGCCCAGGAAGCCGATGTTGACGGGCCAGGCGTCGAACGCGTTGAAGGCGTGGCGCAGCGCCCAGGGCGAGTTGACGCCGACGCCCCAGACCGGGCCGAACTCCTGGCCGATGATCGTGGTGACGCCGGAGGCCAGCGAGGCCTCCATGATCCGCGGCGAGAGCAGGTGGACGTGGGTGTCGATGGCGCCGGCGGTGGCGATCAGGCCCTCGCCGGAGACGATCGTGGTGCCGGTGCCGACGACCACGTCGACGCCGTCCAGGGTGTCCGGGTTGCCCGCCCGCCCGATCGAGGCGATCCGGCCGCCGATCAGGCCGATCGAGGTCTTGCGGATGCCCTGGACCGCGTCGATCACCAGCACGTTGCTGATCACCACGTCGCAGGTGTCCCGGACGGCGGCGGGCTTGAGGTGCAGGCCGTCGCGGGCGGTCTTGCCGAAGCCGGCCAGGAACTCGTCGCCGGGCGCCTGGGAGTCGGACTCCACGCGGACGATCAGTCCGCTGTCGCCGAGCCGGACGCGGTCCCCGGCGCGCGGGCCGTGCACGGAGATGTAGTCGTGGGGAGAGATCGCCGTCACGAGGGCACCTCCGAGTCGTCGAAGCTGGTCAGGTAGCCGGTCGCGCGGGCCTTCGCGAGGGCGGCCTCCTTCGCGCCGGGCGCGTCGAGGGGACCGTCCACGAGCCCCGCGAAGCCGATCGCGACCCGCTCGCCGCCGATCGGCACCAGGCCGACCTCCACGGTGCTGCCCGGGTCGAAGCGGACCGAGGAGCCGGCCGGGACGGCCAGGTGGGTGCCGTAGGCGGCGGCCCGGTCGAAGGCCAGACGCGGGTTGGCCTCGAAGAAGTGGAAGTGCGAGGTGACCGAGATCGGCACCCCGGAGGTGTTGTGGACGGGGAGCAGCAGGGTCTCCTCGACCGGGTCGTAGCCGGTGCCGTCACCGATCAGCGCGCCGCCGGGGGCCTCGTCGCCGAGCGAGCCGGCGCCGCGGAACGGGTCGTTGACGACGGCGAGGCGGGTGCCGTCGTCGAAGACCGCCTCGACCTGGACGACGGTGACCACGTCCGGCACGCCGGGCAGCACGTCCTCGGCGGTCAGCACGGAGCGGCCGGCCTCGATGGCCTCGGCCAGGCGTCGGCCGTCGCGGGCGGCCTCGCAGACGGTGTCCGCGATCAGGGCGGTGGCCTCGGGGATGTTGAGGCGCACGCCCCGGGCGCGGCGGGCGCGGGCCAGCTCGGCTGCTGTGAAGATCAGCAGCCGGTCCCGCTCGGTGGGGGTCAGTCGCACGGTTCCTCGCTCGCGGTCGCCGGGGGAGGGGGTCGGCTCGGGGCCTCGGAAGGGGTCCGGTCCCGGAAGGGGGCCGGGGCTCGGATGCTCCGGGGGCGATGTTAGAACGTCGTTCAAACATCTCGGGTCATTGAACCCGCACCGGGCCGCCCTGTCCAGCGTTGCCGCTGCGCGGGCGTTCGGCTTGCTGGGCGGGGGATGGGGGTGAGCGGCCCGGACGGGACAGGATGCGCCCGCGAGAGCCCCAGTCCCGACGCCCGGCCCCCGGCGCCCGGCCCCGGCGCGTCCCGGCGCTCCCCTCGCCCCCGGCGCGCGGCGGGTGCGGGGGAGGGGCGCGCAGGCGGGCGCACGGTCCGTACGGGCGCCGGGTGTGCGCGGGCTCGGGCGGGGGCGTCCTCGAAAACGGCCTCTGCGCTTCGCAAACCTGTCCGGCGCGGGCAGTTGGATCACGCGAACCACCCCGTGCCCCTTTCACCCCACGTGATCGGACGCACACTGTTGCAAACGCCGTCAACTGGGCATGAGGATGAGTGGTCAGATCGAGGGGGCCACCCGGCCGGCGGGGGATCCGGAGGCGGGGGCCTGGGATTCAGGGCGGGGGCATGGGTTGATGGACGGTCAGTCGCGATTCCCGCGGCAGCGGACGAGTTCCGGCGACGCCTACCGGTCCGGGCCGGTCCAGGGGCCGGTCGGCGGCACCGGGACGACCCTGCCGGGCTCACCGGCTCCGGGTTGTGCCGTGCACCGCCGGCTGCACCTGGCGCTCGACCCGGCGGACCTGGTCGGGGTGGGCGCGGTCCGGCGGCGGCTGCGGTCGGCGCTGAGCCACTGGGGGGTGCCGGAGCTGTCCGACACCGCCGAGCTGCTCACCTCCGAGCTGGTCACCAACGCGCTGCTGCACACCGGCAAGGGCGCGGTGTTCGACGCGGTGCTCGGCTCGGACCACCGGCTGCGGGTCGAGGTGCAGGACGGCACCAGCAGACTGCCCGGTCGCCGGCGCGATCCGGAGGCCGAGTACGCGACCTCGGGGCGCGGCCTGCTGCTGGTGGAGGCGCTCGCGGACTCCTGGGGCGTGCAGCTGCGCGGCGACGGCAAGGTCACCTGGTTCGAGCTCGCCACGCCATGAGCCGGCGCGGTCGTCCCGGCGCCACCGGCCGGCCCCGGCCCGGCACCGGCCGCCGGGTCGTACGATGGTTCGCCGTCGATTGATTCGCCGTCGAAGGAAGCCCTGAACAGAAGGCGGAACGGAAGATTTCCGGCCCGTTGGCATTGCCGCTCGGCCGAACATTGGCCAGGATGGTGGGAATGTGTGTCCACGTGCGGGAAGCAGCGGGGAGACCGAACCTCGACTGGCCACCGTCCGTCGCACCGTCCTATCCAGCACGACCCATCACACCGCCACGCGGCCCGTCCGGACGGTCGGCGCGGTCCGCCACGGCAGCGGCAGGAGCAGCATGCCCACTGAGCCCGAGTCGCCGGGGCCGGCGCTTCCTCCCGGCGCGGCGCCCACCGTCGAGCCGCGAGCGGTAGAGCCGCGAACCGTGGCCCCCCGGACCACGGCCTCCCGGACCGTGGAGCCGCGCGTGGCCGAGCAGCCCGGCCCCACCGGCACCGGCCGGGCCCGCCCGCCCGCCCAGCCCTCGCGCCGCGGCTCCGTGGTGCGCCCGTCCCCGAGCCTCGCCGCCGCCCGGCTGGCGCCCGTGCTGTCGGGCGGGCTGCCGCCGTCCTCCGCGGACACCATGCCGGACTGGCTGGAGCCCGCGATGGCCGCCAACGGCATCGGCTCCTTCGACTGGGACATCCGCCGCGACGTCCTGGAGGGCGACCAGCGGGCCTGCGCCATCGTCGGACTGGACGCCCTGGAGCACGGCCGCTTCGACCGCACCGCCGCCTCCTTCCTGTCCCTGCTGCACCCCGAGGACGCGCCCGTGGTGCGCCGCCGGGTCGAGCGCGCGGTGGCCGAGCTGGGCCAGTGCGGCGCCTACTACCGCACGGTCGGGGCGAAGGGCGGCATGCGCGCGGTGCGCTTCCGCGGCCGGGTGCTCGCCGACGCCTTCGGCCGGGCCTCCCGGATGGTCGGCTTCGTCTGGGACGCCACCGTCGAGCTGCACAAGCGCGACCACGCCGACCGGATGGCCCTGCTGCGCGAGGAGCGCTCCCGGTTCATCAAGGAGGCGGCGCGCGCCCTCTCCGAAGCCGTCACTGTGCGTGACGTGGCCCGGGTGTTCACCGAGCTGCCGCTGCCCGGGCTGCCCCCGGACGGCCTGGTGCTGGCCTCCTTCGAGGCCGGACGGGCGCAGATCCTCGGCGCCTCCGGCTACCGCGCCGACTCGCTGGCGGTCTGGGACCGCACCGTGCTGCCGGCCGGCCACCCGGCCGCCGAGGCGCTGCGCCACCGCGCGCCGGTCTTCGTCTCCACCCGCGAGGAGTTCCGCGAGGGCTACCCGGAGGTGTGGGAGCCGACCAGCCGCACCGGCCGCAGCTCCTGGGCGTACCTGCCGCTGGTGGCCAGCGGTCGGGCGATCGGCGTCTGCGTGGTCAGCTTCGACGACGAGCGCGAGCTGGACGCGGACGAGCGCACCCTGCTGTCCACCCTGGGCGGGCTGGTCGCCCAGTCGCTGGCCCGGGCCCGGCTGCACGACGCCGAGCACGAGCTCGCGGCCGGCCTCCAGCGGGTGATGCTGCCGCGCACCGTCCCGTCCATCCCGGGCGTCAGCACCGCCGTGCGCTACATCGCGGCCGGCTCCGGCCTCCAGATCGGCGGTGACTGGTACGACGTGGTGCCGCTGCCCGGCGGGCACGTCGGCCTGGTGATCGGCGACGTCCAGGGCCACGACGTGCACGCCGCCGGGATCATGGGCCAGCTGCGGATCGCGCTGCGCGCCTACGCGGCCGAGGGCCACCCGCCCGCCGCCGTGATGGCCCGCGCCTCCCGCTTCCTCGCGGACCTGGACACCGACCACTTCGCGACCTGCACCTACGCCGAGGTCAACGTGGACTACGGCGTGGTCTACGCCGTCCGGGCCGGCCACCTCGACCCGGTGGTGCGCCGCGCGGACGGCACCGCCGCCGTGGTGCCGGTGGCCGGCGGGCTGCCGCTGGGCATCGACCCGGACCAGGAGTACCGGGTCACCCGGTTCAGCCTGGACCCGGGCGAGACCGTGCTGCTCTGCACCGACGGCCTGGTCGAGGCGCGCGGCATGGACCTGGACGAGGGCGTCGCCCGGCTCACCCGGGTGCTCGCCCGCCCGCTGCCGGACGCGGCGGAGGCCGCCCGCGACCCGCTGGAGGAGTTGGCCGACCGGATCTCCTCCCAGGCCGCCGACTCCGGCGAGCGCGAGGACGACATAGCGCTGCTGCTCCTGCGCTGGGACGGCCCGGCCGGCGGTCTGGCCGCCCAGCAACTGCGCCGCCGGATCGGGCAGGCCGACCTGGCGCGGGTCGCCGAGGTCCGGGCCGAGCTGCGCGACGCGCTGCGCCGCTGGGGCGTGGCCGAGTTCATCGACACCGCCGAACTGCTCTCCTCCGAGCTGGTCACCAACGCCATCCGGCACACCGACCGGGACGCCATGTTCACCGCCCGGCTCTACCGGGAACCGGAGGCGGACGGCGGCCGGGCCCGGCTGCGGGTCGAGGTGGAGGACGAGTCGGACCTCTGGCCGACCCGCCGGACGCCGGGGGAGCAGGCCTCCTCCGGGCGCGGGCTGATGCTGGTGGAGGCGCTCGCGGACTCCTGGGGCGTGGAGCCGCGCGGCTCCGGCAAGCGGATGTGGTTCGAGCTCAGCGGACTGGCGGCGGCCGCGGCCTGATCCCCCGTCCGGACCCCCGCGGCACCGGCGTGCCGCCCGGGCCCGGGCGGTCAGCCGAACTGCTGCTCCAGGTCCTTCAGTTTGCGCTCCAGCGAGTCCAGCCGGGGCAGCGTGACGGTGTCGTCCTCGGTGGTGAGGTCGACGGTGCGCCGCTCCGGACGGGCCGGCTGGCCCGGCTGGACGACCGCGTCCTCGGCCGGTGCGGTCGGGACCCGCTCCGCCCCGGCCCGCTCCGCCCCGGCCCGTTCCGCGAGCGCCGTCCGTTCCGCGACCGCCCGTTCCCTCACCGTCCGTTCCGCGACCACCCGTTCCGTTCCGGGAGGTGCCGTTCCGGCGCCCGTCGCGGGCTCCGGTCCGGAGGTCAGCTGCCGAGCCGCGCCGCCGCCGCGCCGCCAGGCGCTGTGGGAGCGGTTGATCGCCCGGATCTCGGCCCGCTCCCGGCGCCCGGCCAGCTTGCGGCGCTGCTTCTCGACGGCCCGCTCCCGCTTCTCCTCGCGCACCTCCTCGACCGCCTCGTCCAGGCTGCGCACCCCCTCCAGCAGCATCAGCGACCAGGCCGCGTAGGTCTCGCGCGGGGCGCGCAGCCAGCGGACGACGCGGATCTGCGGCAGCGGACGCGGCACCAGGCCCTGCTCGCGCAGTGCGGCCCGGCGGGTCTGCTTCAGCGCCCGGTCGAACAGGATCGCCGCCGAGATCGACATGCCGGAGAAGAACTGCGGGGCGCCGGCGTGGGTCAGGCCGCGCGGGGCGTGCACCCAGTTGAACCAGGCCGAGGCGCCGGCGAAGAGCCAGACCAGCAGCCGGGAGCCGAACGCCGCGTCGCCGTGGCTGGCCTCGCGGACGGCGAGCACCGAGCAGAACATCGCGGCGCCGTCGAGTCCGAACGGGACGAGGTACTCCCAGCCGCCGGACAGGCCCAGGTTCTGCACCCCGAAGCCGACCAGGCCGTGGAAGGAGAGGGCGGCCGCGACGCCGGCGCAGCAGAACAGCAGGGTGTAGGACGCGCCGCCGTACAGGGATTCCTTGCGGCGGCGCCGTTCCTCGGAGCGCTCCCAGGAATCCGTGCCGGTGGTGGCGGAAGTGGATCCCCGGCTGCGGAGCAGGGCCACCAGGAGCGCGCTGACCAGCAGCCCCACGACCACGGTGATCGCCCATCCGAGCGGTATGTCGGACAATTTCATCGCCGGAATCGGCCTCGCTTTCCTGCGTCGCTCTCCTGCGTCCTGACGGCGGGGACCATCATGGCGGATGCTCGACGGGGGAACGGCTGATTCTCCGTCAATGCGCTGAGGAGAGGGATTTCTGACCCGGCTACCATCGCATTGTCATATGAATTTGATGTGGATTCTTCCCGCAATCCCAGGCTTTTCGGACCTGCCCTCGGACGGATATTCGTCAACGTCGCGTGACGCGCGGGCAGCCGGCGCACATCTCCCGCGGATCCGCGGTGTAGACGAGGCAGCAACTGGCCCGGGACCGCTCCGTGCCCGGAGCGCCGCCGTCCCCGGGTGCCGGGGGCGCGAAACCGGCGCCCGGGGTGAAGGGGGCCGGGGCCAGCGCGGGGCGGGCGCCCGTGCCGGGCGGGTGCGCGGGGTCGAGGGGCTCGCCGGGCGCCAGCAGCGCGGACAGTTCGGTGCGCGCCCGCTCCTGCTCCCCGAGCAGCCCGGCCGCGTACCAGAGCCCCTCCACCACCGCGTCGGTGGCCATCGCCCACAGCACCCGGGGCCCGCGCCGGGCCTCCGGGCCGAAGGCGGTGAGCACCGGGGCCAGGAAGGCCCCCAGCGCGGACCGCAGGGCGGCGGCCAGCGCCCGCTCGTCCGCCACCGTCCGGGCCTGCCCCGGGCCGACCGCCAAGCCGTCCGCCGACCCCGCCGCCGACCCCGCCGCCGAGCCGACCGGCGGGCCGGCTGCCGACCCCGCCGCCGGGTCGTCCGGCAGACAGGCGAACCCCGCCGGGCGGACCGTCAGTTCGACCCCCTCCGGACGCCGGCGCAGCGCGACGTCCCCGAGGGCCGGCAGCGGGACCCGTCGCTCCAGGAACCACGGCAGGGTGAACAGCAGCGAGACCGGCCAGACGAAGCGGTGCAGCCCGAAGCCGGCCGCGACGTCCGGGCGCAGCGGCTGCCCGTAGCGGGCGAGGCCCTGCCGGGCGTCGTGGGCGATCAGCTCGCGCACCGCCTCGGGGCGGGTGGCGAGGTCGGCGGCGGGCAGCCAGCCGTCGCCGCGCCGGGGTGGGGCGCAGCGCACCGTGAGGACGGGGGTGAGCCCGGACAGCCGGTGGTACGAGGGGGCGCCCGGGGTGGTGGGGCCGGGGGTGCGCGCCGCGGTGGTGCGGGGGGCGCGCGGCCGGGGGCCGGGCCGGGCGCTGCTCACGGTCATGGGCGGCCCCATCGGGTCGACCGGGGCGCCCATGGTCCGCCCGGCGGGGCCCGGTGCAGCGGCGGCGCCGGACGCGGCCGGACCGGGGCATGGCGGTGCCCGGGGAACGGCAAGGCGACCTGGCCGAGGTACTGCTCTCCCCGGCCAGGTTAGCCTCACCTTAGCTGATGCCGCCCCCGGTCTCGCTCACGATGCGCCCGTCCGGGGGAGGCCCCGGCGTGCGGACGGCGCCCAGCTGCCGCGCGAGCCAGACCGGCACCCCGCCCAGGGCGGCCACCAGCCGGCTGGCCTCGGCCCGCAGTCGCGCGGCCTCGGGCGGCTCGGACACCTCGGCGAGCGCCGCGAGCGCCGGCGCCACTCCCACCGTGAAGCCGAGTTGCTCGCGCAGCCGCAGCGAGGCGTCGAACCCCTCCCGGGCGTTCCCGAGGTCTCCGCGGGAGAGCGCCAGCGCGCCCAGGTGCCGCCAGGTGTACGAGCGCAGCAGTTCGTCCCCGCGCTCGCCGGCGCCCTCGTGCGCCCGGCGGTAGGCGATCCAGGCGGCGCTGCGGTCGCGCAGCAGGTTCTCGGCGACCAGCCCGCGCCGGAAGTCCAGCAGCGGGCGGCCCGGGGCGTCCGGCGGCAGCAGGGCCGAGGTGCGGCCGAGCGCGGCCTGCGCCTCGTCCAGCCGGTCCCGCGGGCCGAGCACGCTCGCCACGTACGCGAGGAAGCCGCGGGCGCAGGCGGCGGCCGCGCGCTGCTCGGTGCCGGAGGCCAGCGCCTCCGCCAGACGCAGCGCCTGCTCCGCCTGGGTCCAGTTCGCGGCGGTGAACAGGCACTGTTCGATGAGGAGTTCGGCTCGTCCGAGGGCCGCGTCCGGGTCGTGCTCGGCGGCCGGTCGCAGCAGTTCGGCGGCCTCCTGCCAGCACCCCCGGGACCTCAGCCGCCACACGGTGTCACCCGGCTCCTCCGCTGCCGCCCTCCCCCGCCCGACCGGCCCGCTCGGGTCCCATCCGTGCTCCGACAACGCCACCTCCTTGTGTGCGCCATCCGGCAAGGGCGCGGACCTGCCCCTGGGGCCCTGCCGTCACGACCCGTGCGCATGACGACGGCAGGGCGAAAGGCCCGCGCTGTGGCGGCAATTCAACACGGGGGTGAGCTTGTGCACCAGATCACGAGCGAAGGTTGTTGCTTTTGGAAGAAGGATGATCTAGAGGAGGCGGAGCGGGGCGGTCCGGTGGGCCGCCCGGTGGGTCAGGACGTCCAGCCGGTCTCCATCAGGGCCTCGGCGGCGCCGTTCGCGGGCTGCGGCACGCCCGCCAGGTCCAGGCTGAACAGGGCGACCAGCAGCTGTTCGCCGCGCACGGTGGCCTGGTGCGAATAACCCGCGAGGGTGAACATCGCGGCGGCCGTCTCCTCGGCGTGCAGGGTCTGCAGCCACAGGCACTCGACCGACTTCACGTCGGCGGGCTCGGTCCAGGTGTCCACCTGGGCGACCATCCGGCTGCCCAGCAGGGTGACCCCGTCGCGCTCCTGGGCCTCGGTCAGCTCCAGGTCGTCGAAACCCAGCCACTCCAGGTAGCGGGCGGCGGTGAACACCGCGTCCTGGGAGGTGCGCACCGGGTGCGGGCGGAACGGCGCGCGGTGGCGGAACGGGCGGGAGCGGCCGGCCGAGGGCGGCGCGGGCGGGGCCGGGGCGGGCGCGCCCGCCGGGTGGGCCGGGTACGGGCGGGCGGCGTGCGGGCCGGGGGCGGCGAGCGGGGCGGCGGCGCCGGTGCCCAGCCGGGTGGTGCGGTCCACCGGCAGCCGGACGGTGGCGCCGCAGTTGCAGGTGAACTCGGGCTGCGGCCACTGGTCGGAGCGGCCGCAGTGCGGGCAGCGCATGCTCAGCCAGGAGTCCTCCCAGGAGCGGAAGCGGACCTGCACCGGCACCCCGCCGCGCAGCAGCGGCACCTTGAGCGAGGCCCCGCACGGGCAGGGCAGGGAGGGCGGTTCGTAGAGGTGCTCGCGGCGGCAGGCGGGGCAGCGGATCGCCCGGGCGCCACCGCCCGGCCCCGGCCGCGTGGGGTCGTGTCCGGTGAAGTCGTCGGGCAGTCCGGCCATCGCGGGCTCCGTCCGTCGGTGTCGGGTGGGTGGGACGTCTCCCATGCTCCCCGAAATGTCCGGCGCCGGACGCGGAATGGGGCAATCCTCAGGGACGGATCAGGGGATCCTGCCCGCTCTGGTAGGGGCGGAATCCTTCCCGAGGGGGATGCTCGGCCGGCCGCGCCGGGACGCTCAGCCGGCGGACCAGCGGGCCAGGTCGGCGGGGGTGTCGAGGTCGTCCGGGACGGCGACGTCGGCGCACTCGACCAGCACCAGCTCCGCCGCGTGCGCCGCCAGCAGGGCGCGGGCCCCGGCGTCGCCGCGGGCGCCCGCCGCCGCCTCGGCGAAGTGCCGGGCGCCGATCAGCACCGGGTGCCCGCGCCGCCCGCCGTAGGCCGCCGCGGCCAGTCCGGCGCCGGCCCGGTGGGCGGCCAGCAGCCGGGCCACCGCGGCCGGGGTGACGCCCGGGGTGTCCACCAGCATCACCAGCGCCGCCGAGACGTGCGGCGGCAGTGCGGCCAGGCCGGCCCGCAGCGAGGAGCCCATGCCCTGCGCCCAGTCCGGATTGCCGACCAGCCGGCAGCCCGGCAGGTGCGCGGTGGCCCGCACCCGCCCGGCCTCCGCGCCCAGCACTACCGTGACGTCCGCGCAGCCGCCGGCCCGGACCACCGCCACCGCGTGCTCCACCAGCGGCCGCCCGCCGTACCGGAGCAGCGCCTTGGGCCGCCCGCCGAGGCGCCGCCCGCCCCCGGCGGCGAGCACCAGGGCGGCGACCGGGGCGGCGGCAGGGGTGGGCCCGGGGGCGGGTCCGGCGGGTGTCGGCGTGGTCTGCATGGGGACAGCGTGCCCGGTCGGGGCCGGGGCGCGCATGGTGGGAACCCGCAGTGCCGCCCCGTACACGGGGGCCGTGCCCCGCCGGTCCGGCTGCTCCGGCGGTTCCGCCGCCGGGGCGGGCCCGGCCCGGCCGGGCCGGGGTCAACGGCGCGGGACCTGAGCGGGTGTGAGCTTCGACATGCTCCCGGGGCGCCGCGTGGCGTCGCCTTGACCTGCCTCAGGGCGGCTGATCTGCTGGTTCGCCGTCAACCCATCCTGATCCCGGGAGTCCTCCGTGCCCGCCCGCCGCACCACGCTGTCCGCCGCCACCGTGTTCCTGATATGCGCGCTCGCGCTGGTCGGCTGGCTGATCGGCGGCCGCGACCACCAGCCGAGCGACCCCCGACCCGGCGGCACCGCCGCCGCGGGCACCAGCCCGCTGCAGAACCCGGACGGCACCAAGCCCGGCCTGGCGCCGCTGACCACCCCCGAGGACCGGAAGGCCGGCCGGGACGTCATCGCCAGGGTCGCCACCGCCGCCGTCGGCACCAAGGACGGCTACGACCGCGACGAGTTCGGCCCCGCCTGGACGGACAACGTCGCGGGCGTCCCGTTCGGCGGCAACAAGTGCGACACCCGCAACGACCTGCTCGCCCGGGACGGCACCGCCGTCGAGCACAAGGACGGCTCGGCCTGCACGGTCACCGCGATGACCATCTGGGACCCGTACACCGGCAAGAGCGTCCAGTGGACCAAGCAGCAGGCCTCCAGGATCCAGATCGACCACGTGATGCCGCTCTCCTACGACTGGCAGATGGGCGCCGCCAAGTGGGACAAGGCCAAGCGCGTCCAGATCGCCAACGACCCGCTCAACCTGATCCCCGCCGACGGCTCGCAGAACGCCTCCAAGGGCGACTCCGGCCCGGCCGCCTGGCTCCCCGCCAACACCGAGATCCGCTGCGCGTACGCGGTGCGCTTCGCCCAGGTCTCGCTGAAGTACCAGCTTCCCGTCACCGAGGCCGACAAGAAGGCCATGCTCCAGCAGTGCGACGGCTGACGAACCGCCGACCTCCGGCGGAGTGCTGACGCCCGGCCGGGAAGGCGGGTGCGGTGTGCCCCGGTCCGGGGCCGGGTGGTATTCGTGGGCGGTGGCCCCGAAGACTCCCCGGCACCGCCGGTCGCCCAGGCACGCCGTGCCCGCCCTCGCCGCCGCGCTCGCCCTCGCGCTGGCGGGCGGCTGCACGGGCGCCGACCGACCGACCGACCGACCGGCCGACCGGCCGCCGCTGGACGAGCGGGTCGCCGCCACCGCCGCCCCCGCCCTGCGCGCGCTCCACGACCAGCGGATCGACTGGCACCGCTGCCCCGGCGACGACGGCACCGACCCGGACCGGGCCGCGGTGCGCTGCGCCACCCTCAGGGTCCCGCTGGACTACGCCGACCCGGGCGGCCGCACCCTCGACGTGGCCCTCGCCATGGTGCCCGCCGCCGACCGGAAGCGGCGGCTCGGCGCCCTGCTGCTCAACCCCGGCGGCCCCGGAAACTCCGGTGTGGAGACGGTCCGTTGGGGATGGAAGGGCTACCAGGGGCCGCTGCACGACCGGTACGACCTGGTCGGCTTCGACCCGCGCGGCGCCGGCGACACCACCCCCGTCCACTGCCTGGACGACCGCACCCGCGACCAGTGGAACGCCACCGACGACCCGGCCCACGACCGCGCCCGGATCCTCGCCGAGGCCTGCCGCACCCGGCACGCCGAGCTGCTCGGGCACCTCGGCACCCGCGACACCGCCCGCGACCTCGACGTGCTGCGCGGCGCCCTCGGCGAACGCCGGCTGGACTTCCTCGGCTACTCCTACGGCACCCACCTCGGCGCCCGCTACGCCGAGGAGTTCCCCGAGCGCACCGGCCGGCTCGTCCTCGACGGCGCCGTCGACCACAGCGCCCCCGCTGCCCGGCTCGGCATCGAACAGGCCGCCGCCGCCGAGGCCGGACTCCGGGCCTTCGCCGCCGCCTGCGCCACCGAGGACGGGACGGCCTGCCCGCTCGGCGCCGACCCGGCCGCCGCCCCGCAGCGCCTCGCCCGCTTCCTCGACGGCCTGCGCGACCGCCCGCTGCGCACCGCCGGCGGCCGTACGCTCACCGCCGCGCTCGGCTGGGACGCCGCCCTGAACGTGCTCGCCGACGGCCACCGCTCCTGGCCCCGGCTGCGCGCGGCCCTCGACCCGGCCGTCACCCGGGGTGCGGCCGACGGCCTGCTCGCCCTCGCCGACGGCGCCGCCGGCCGCGGCGAGGACGGCCGCTACCGGACCGCGGCCGACGCGTACGCCGCCATCTCCTGCGCCGACGGCCCGCCGCCGCCCACCGAGGCGGAGCTGCGCCCGGCCCTCGCCGAACTCGCTGCCCGCGCCCCGCTGACCAGCGGACACGACCCGGTCGGCACCCTGCTCGACCCGGACTGCCGCCCCTGGCCGTTCCGCACCCCCGAACCGCCGCGGCCCGTCCGGGCGCCGGGCAGCGCGCCGCTCCTGGTGATCGGCTCCACCGGCGACCCGGTCACCCCGTACGCCTGGGCGCAGCGGCTCGCCGGCGGGCTGGAGCACGGCGTGCTGCTCACCCGGGACGGCGACGGGCACACCGGGTTCGACAAGAGCGGCTGCGTCCGGGACGCGGTGACCGCCTACCTGGTGGACGGCCGGCTGCCGGCGGCGGGCACCCACTGCCCGTCCGACTGATCGGGCCGGGGGCGCGGAAGGGGGCGTGTCGCGCGAACGCGGCACGCCCCCTCGGGGGTGCGGGCTCAGGAGGTGGGGGCGGTCAGGTCGTAGAACGGGGTCGAGCCGATGGTCTTCGCGGTGAAGTGGGCGGTCACCCAGGACTCGATCTGCGCGGACTCGTTCTGCTGCCCGGCCGCGCCGCCGCCCGCGCTGCCGCCGAAGCCGCGTCGGGAGCCGCCCGCGCCGATGAACCAGTGCACCTTGCCCTCCCGGACGTACTTCTGGAAGCCGGCCAGGGTCAGTGAGGGGTCGGTGCCGTTGAAGCCGCCGAGGGCCATCACCGGTTCGCCGGTGGCGAGTTGGTAGCCGGCGGCGGTCTGGGAGCCGATCGCGGCGGCCGCCCAGGTGTAGCGGTCGGCGTTCTCCTTGAGCAGGGCGGCGACCTCGTCGGTCACCTTGGGGCCGTCGAGCAGACCGCCCATGCCACCGGGGGGCGGGCCGCCGGCCGTCCCGCCGCCGGAACCGCCGGCCGTGCCGCCGCCCGGGAAGCCCTGCCGGCCGTCCCGGCCGCCCTGGCCCGCCGGACCGCCCTGGCCGCCCGGGCCGAACCAGCGGCCGTTGCCACTGCCGTCGCCGCCCGGGAAGCCCTTGGCGCCGTTGCCGCCCTTGCGCCCCGCGCCGCCCGGCCCGAACGCGCCGGCCACGCCCGGCCCGGCGGTCACGATCGAGCCGGTGTGCGGGGTGTTCACGGTGTCCACCGCGTACGCCGCCGGGCCGCCGAGCGCCGCCGCCAGGCCCAGCAGGCCCGCCGCCGAGGCGATCCGCGCGCCGGTCCGGCCGGAGAGCCGCCCGGCCGCGGCCCCGGCAGAGCCGGTGGCGGAGGGCCCGGCGTCCGAAGGCCCGCCGACGGACGGCCCGGTGACCGACGACCCGGCGAGCAGCGGCCCGGCGGCCAGCGCGGCCGCCGCCACCAGCCCGCCGACCAGCACCGCCCAGCGCAGCCACGGCAGGAAGTCCGGGCTGCGGCCGAGCAGCACGAACGCCCACACCGCCGTCACCGCGAGCGTCCCGGCCAGCACCAGCGCCCACGGCAGCCGGTGCCGGGCCCGCCACAGCCCGTCCACACCCATGCCGACCAGCGCCGCGACGGCCGGGGCCAGGGCCACCGTGTAGTACTGGTGGAAGATCCCGGACATGAAGCTGAAGACCAGCGCGGTGGAGAGCAGCCAGCCGCCCCAGAGCAGGAACGCCGCGCGGGCGGTGTCGGTGCGGGCGTGGCGGCGGGTCGCCCAGAGGCCGACCAGCAGCAGGATCAGCGCGGCCGGCAGCAGCCAGGCGATCTGCCCGCCGATGTCGGTGCCGAACATCCGGGTCAGTCCGGTCTCCCCCCAGCCGCGCCCGCCGCCGGGCGCCCCGCCGGGCACCGCGCCGTTCGGCAGGTCGAGCCCGCCCGGCAGGTCGAGCCCGCCCGGCATCCGGCCGCCGCCGCCCACGCTGCCGGTCTCGTCACCGTTGAGCCGGCCGAGGCCGTTGTAGCCGAAGGTGAGCGAGAGGAAGCTGTCGTCCTGCGAGCCGCCGACGTACGGGCGGGCCGAGGCGGGCAGCAGCTCGACGACCGCCACCCACCAGCCGCCGGCCAGCACCATGGCCGCGCCCGCGAGCAGCAGCTGCCGCACCCGCCGCCACCGGTCGGTGGGCGCGACGGCCAGGTAGACCACCGCGAAGGCGGGCAGCACCAGGAAGGCCTGCAGGGTCTTGGTGAGGAAGGCGAGGCCGAACATCACCCCGGTGAACACCAGCCACCGGGTGCCCGCCGCCTCGACCGCCCGCACCAGCCCGTACGCGGCCAGTGTCAGCAGCAGCACCAGCAGCGCGTCCGGGTTGTTGAAGCGGAACATCAGCGCCGCGACCGGGGTGAGCGCCAGCGCGGCGCCCGCCAACAGGCCGCCGAGCGGGGAGAACCGGCGACGCACCGTCGCGTACAGCACGCCGACGGTGGCCGTGCCCATCAGCACCTCCGGGACCAGCACCGACCAGGAGGAGAGGCCGAAGACCCGCGCCGAGAGCGCCATCGGCCACAGCGCGGCCGGGGGTTTGTCGACGGTGATGAAGTTCGCGGCGTCCGAGGAGCCGAAGAAGAACGCCTTCCAGTTCTGGGAGCCGGCCTGGACGGCGGCCGAGTAGAAGGAGTTGGCCCAGCCGGAGGCGCTCAGGCCCCACAGGTAGAGGAGGGTGGTCGCGGCCAGCAGCGCCAGCAGGGCCGGGCGCACCCAGCGCGGGTCGTCCGCGCGACCGCGCCAGGCGCGGGCCGGGAGGGTGCGCAGCCGGCCGGACCAGGAGGCCGGGCCCTCGGGGCCGGCGGGCGGCGGGGGCTGCTCGGGGAAGAGCGGTGCCGGGTCCGGCCGGGCCGGACCCGGCCGCGGCACCTCCGGCGGCGGGTGGTTCGCGGCCTCGGGCCACGGTTCGCCGGCCGGAGGGGAGTAGCTGCTCGTGGTCATGCGCCATACGGTCGGTGGCGCTACTGAGAGAACGGTGAGACGGACCTGTGAGGCGGGTGTGATCTGCCGGACGTCACGCGGACGGCGGCATGGTGATCTGCCGGCCGAGCCACTCCAGGGCCGGCGGGATCTCCCGGGTCCAGGTGTGGAAGTTGTGGCCGGCGGTGTCCAGGGTGATGGTGGACATCTTGGTGGGGGCCTTGAAGGCGGCGACCATGGCCTTGGTCTCGTCGTAGTTGTTCTCGTCGTACGCGGTGGTCAGCAGCAGCGAGACCGGGGCCGGGGGCTGGTTCTTCAGCCGCCACAGCAGGTCGTTCTCCTGCTTCAGCTGGGCGCTGCCGCCGAACAGGTCGCCGGTGGTCGGGTCGTGGGCGGCGCTGTAGTAGCCGGAGAGCGCGACGGCCGCGCGGTAGGAGTCGGGCTTGCGCAGCGCGAACTTGAGCGCGCAGTAGCCGCCGGTGGAGTTGCCGATCACCGCCCGGTTGGCCGGGTCGGTGCCGATCCGGTAGGTGGTGGCGAGGGCCTTGGGCAGGTCGGAGGTGAAGAAGGTCTCCACCTGGGGGCCGTTCGGCACGTCCACGCACTCGGTGTCCCGGTCGCCGACCAGGGTGGGGCGGGTCATCACCAGGACGGTCGGCGGCAGCTTCTTCTGCTCGATCGCGCTCAGCGTGGACGCCGGGTACTGCATCAGCGAGATCAGCTTCTCCGGGGTGCCCGGGTAGCCGGTGAGCACCAGGGCCATCGGGAAGCGCTGCTTGGCGTAGTCCGGCTGGAAGTACTGCGGCGGCAGGTAGACGTACGCCTCGGTGGTCAGACCGCTGCCGGCTCCCCTGACGTCGACCTTCTGGATCAGGCCGGAGCGCTCCGGGTCCGAGCCCTGGGAGGAGTAGAACTTCTCCTCCCCGGTGACGGCCACCCCGGAGGCGTTGGGCTGGTGGTCGACCACCGTGCCGAGGCCGCCGCTGGTGCCGAGCAGGTCGGTCCACGAGCTGTAGAAGCCGAAGTAGCTGTTGGCGATCAGGCCCATCGCGGCGAGCACCGACACCTGGGTCGCCAGGAACGCGCCGATCCGGCCCAGCCAGGCCTTCCAGCCCCTCCCGCCGAACCGCGGCCAGAGCCACATGGTGGCGGCGAAGACGGCGATCGCGAGGACCGAGGCGATGATCTGGAGCGGGAGTCCAGTGAGACTGAGCACGGGCCCGATCGTAGTTGACCACCTGGGAGCTCCCTGGACGGGCCCGTCCGATGATCCGCTGATCGCCTCGGTGGGGCCGGCCTGGACGGTATGAAGGCCACCCGGCCGACTGCGGGCACCGCCCCCGAGCCGTAACCCGGCGGGGTGACGGCCGGGAATCGGGTTGACGCTGTGGTGCGGGCTCGGGACCATGTGTGCCCGTGCGGCTGCGCGGTGTGCGCGCAGGGCGGGTTCCCGGGGGTGGGGCATGAGGTTCGTGAGGTCCGAGCGGTTCGTGGGGAAGGCCGGTGTGGCCGTGGGCGCGGCGCTGGTGCTGGCGGCCTGTTCCGGTGGCGGGGGCGGTGGTTCGGCGGGCGGCTCGGCCGCGTCGGGGCCGGCGGGGGCGGCGGGTTCGTCGGCCGCCGCGAAGCCGACCGCGACGCCGACGCCGACGCCCACCCGGGTGCCGTACGGCCCGGTGCTCAGCGCGAGCGTCGACCCGGTCACCACCGCGCTCGCCCAGGTGGCCGGCGCCAAGAGCGTGGCCGACCTCGACACCGTGCTCGGCGGCATCGTCACCAGCGCCCAGGGCGCCGCCAAGTCGCTGGGCAGGGCGGACGAGCCGCCCGCGGCCACGGCGGCGCAGACCGAGCTGGTGGCGGCGATGTCCTCGCTCGCCACCGACGCGGGCAAGGTCCGCAGTGACATCACGTCCCACAAGGTCTGCGCCCTGAGCTCGGCCGAGGCCGAACTGGGCAGCTCCCAGGGCCTGGCGGCGGTGTCGGCGGCGCTCACCAAGATGACCGCGGCCGGCTACCAGACCACCTTCGCCGTCCCGCCGCTGCCCCAGCAGCAGTCCCGCTCGCTGGACAACGGCACCATGGTCCGCAAGGGGAAGCTGCGCGGCGAGGGCGTGTTCAAGGTCGAGAACGGCGGCCGGACGGACGCGGTGGTCTCGCTCGCGCTGAACGGCAAGGCCGTGCACTCGGTGTTCGTGGGCAAGGGCCAGAACGCCGACGTCGAGGGCGTGGAGGACGGGACGTACGAGGTCTTCGTCTCCGGGGGCGCGGACTGGGACTCCGACGCCAAGGCCTTCACCCAGAACTGCCACTTCACCAAGTTCGAGGACACCTTCCCGTTCGAGACCGGGCGGACCGCGACCTCCTGGGAGATCACCCTCCAGCCGGTGGCCGACGGCAACGCCAAGACCAGCGACGTGGACCCGAACGCCTTCCCGCAGCCGTAGCCGCAGCCGCAGCCGCGGCCGTCGCGGTTGCTGTGGCTGGAGCCCCGTCCCGCTCCCCGGCGCCGGCCCGTAACGGGCATACCGGGACGGGTCGTTGCCGTCGGATGGCACGCCCCGTCCCGGACAGTGCGAGTTCGGTCAGAGTGGTTGACCGCTTTGAAGTGACCATGGCACTTTCGTGCGGCGTGGGCGTCGACGACCAGTCGTACACCCCGCGATCCCCCACAAGGAGAGCCATGTTCAAGAGACTTGTCGCGGTGGCCGGTACGAGTGCCGTCGTCGCGGGCGGCCTGGCCTTCGCGGCCGCCCCCGCGCAGGCCGTCCAGGCGGCCGACCTGACGTCCACCATCGCCCTGAGCAACTGCTCGGCCTCGCTGGTCCGTTACCCCACCTCGGTGGCCGGCGACCGGGCGATGATGCTCACCAACGGACACTGCCTGCCGACCATGCCCGCGGCCGGGCAGGTCATCCAGAACACCACGGCCAGCCGCAGCGGCACCCTGCTCAACGCCTCCGGCGGCAGCCTGGGCACCGTCCAGGCCGACAAGCTGCTCTACGCGACCATGACCGGCACCGACGTCGCGCTCTACCAACTCACCGACACCTACGGGTCGATCAGCTCCAAGTACGGCGCCGCCGCGCTGACCATCAGCGACACCCACCCGACCGACGGCGCGTCGATGTACATACCCTCGTCGTACTGGAAGCAGGTCTGGAACTGCTCGGTCAACGGCTTCGTGCCGACCCTGCGCGAGGACGAGTGGACCTGGCACGACTCGCTGCGCTACAGCTCCGGCTGCAACACCACGCACGGCACCTCCGGCTCGCCGATCGTCGACTCCGCCAGCGGGCGGATCATCGGCATCAACAACACCGGCAACGACGACGGCGCCATGTGCACCCTCAACAACCCGTGCGAGGTGGCCGCCGACGGCACCACCAAGGCCTACAAGGGCCAGAGCTACGGCGAGCAGACGTACTGGTTCACCACCTGCCTGAACTCCAGCCGGGTCATCGACCTCAACGTCTCCGGCTGCCTGCTCACCAAGCCGGCCGGCAGCGGCGCCGTGTCGGTGACCAACCCGGGCAACCAGTCCACCGCCGTCGGCGGCGCGGTCAACCTCCAGATCAACGCCTCCGGCGGCACCGCCCCGCTGTCCTACGCCGCGACCGGCCTGCCCGCCGGCCTGTCGATCAACTCCTCCACCGGCGTGATCACCGGCACCGCCTCCACCGCGGGCAGCGCCACCGTGACCGTCACCGTGACGGACGCCGCGGGCAAGTCGGCCTCGACCTCCTTCACCTGGGCGGTGACCGGCGGCGGTGGCGGCACCTGCACGCCGGCCCAGCTGCTGGGCAACGCGGGCTTCGAGTCGGGCACGGCGACCCCGTGGACGGCGTCGAGCGGCGTGGTGGACAACAGCTCCTCGCAGGCTGCCCACGGCGGCTCCTGGAAGGCGTGGCTGAACGGCTACGGCTCCACCCACTCGGACTCGCTGTCGCAGACCGTGAGCATCCCGGCGGGCTGCAAGGCGACGCTGAGCTTCTGGCTGCACATCGACACCGCCGAGTCGGGCAGCACCGCGTACGACAAGCTGACCGTGACGGTCAACGGCACCGCGCTGAAGACCTACTCCAACGCGGACGCCGCGGCCGGCTACCAGCAGCGCACCTTCGACCTGTCGGCCTACGCGGGCCAGACGGTCACCGTGAAGTTCGCCGGGACCGAGGACGCCTCGCTCCAGACCAGCTTCCTGATCGACGACACCGCCGTCCAGACCAGCTGAACCGGTAGCGTCCCGAAGGCCCGGCGGCCGTAACCGCCGGGCCTTTCCGGTTCTGCCGCCGCCGACTCCCGTACACCGTCCGGAAGTCGGCGGAGCGGGCCGGGGCCGCCCTATGCTGGGCGGATGATCAAGCCGATTGAGCTGGTGATATTCGACTGCGACGGCGTCCTGGTGGACAGCGAGGTGATCGCCGTCCGGGTGCTGGTGCGGCTGGGGGAGGAGTACGGCTGGCCGCTGACCGCCGCGGAGGCGATCGAGCGGTTCGTCGGGCGGTCCGAGGCGGTGAACCGGGCGACGGTCGCCGAGCGGCTGGGCGGGGACACCGCGGCGGTGTGGAGCAAGCGCTTCGTCGAGCTGCACGCCGAGGAGGTCGACGCCGGGCTGACCCCCGTGAACGGCCTGCCGGAGGCGCTGGCGGCGATCACCCTGCCCACCTGCGTGGCCTCCAGCGGCACGCACGAGAAGATGCGCCACACCCTGGGCCGGACCGGCCTGTACGACCGCTTTGCCGGGCGGATCTTCAGCGCCACCGAGGTCGAGCGCGGCAAGCCCGCACCCGACCTCTTCCTGCACGCCGCGCGCTCGATGGGCGTCGACCCGGCCGCCTGCGTGGTCGTCGAGGACAGCCGGCCCGGCGTCGAGGCCGCCCGCGCCGCCGGGATGCGCGCGCTCGGCTACGCGGGCGGCGTCACGGCGGCGGAGCGGCTGGCCGGGCCGGGCACGGTGGTCTTCGACGACATGCGGGCCCTGCCCGGGCTGATCGCCGCCGGCGCGGTTCACCAGGGGTAGGTGCCGCCCTCCGGGTGGAAGAACGACCCGCTCGCCCCGGCCGCCGCCTCGCCGAGCTGCCGGGCGATGCGGCGGCCGCCCTCCTCGGCACTGGCGGGACCGCTGTGCTCGTTGAGGTCGGTCGCGCAGTAGCCCGGCTCCAGCGCGCTGACCTTGATGCCGGAGTCGCGCAGCACCCGGGCGTACACCAGGGTGACGGCGTTGAGCGCGGCCTTGGAGGAGTTGTAGGCGAGCAGCGCCGCGTGCTCCCACATCGGGTCCTGCGGGTCGCCCAGGAAGGAGAAGCTGCCGAGGCGGCTGGAGACGTTGCCGATCAGCCCGGCCGGCGACCTGCGCAGCAGCGGCAGCATCGCGTTGGTGACGGTGACGACGCCGAACACGTTGGTCTCGTACGTCTCGCGCACGGCCTCGACGGGCAGCTCCTCCGGCGCCCGCTGCCAGTCCCGGGCCACGCCCGCGTTGTTGACCAGCGTGTCCAGCCGGCCGTACTCGGCGTCGATCAGCTCGGCCGCGGCGGCGGCGGTCGCCGGGTCGGTCACGTCCAGGCGGACGAAGCGGGCGTCGAGGCCCCGGGCGGTGAGTGCGGCGGCGGCCGCCGTGCCGCGCTCCGGGTCACGGGCGCCGATCAGCACGGTGTGCCCGGCGCGGGCGAGCTCCCCGGCGGTGGCGAGGCCGATGCCCTTGTTGGCGCCGGTGATCAGGGCGATGCGGTGCTGCGCTGAAGTGGTCATGGCCCCACCCTGGCCGGGTGCGGCGGGGGCCGGGAGAGCCCTGTCGAGGGTGGTACCGGCGGTCCCATGGTGGCGGGGGCCGGTGTCGGGGCAGACTGGCGGCGTGGAACACGTCGACCGGGCGGAGCTGGCCGCCTTCCTGCGGCGCTGGCGCGCCCGCGTCCAGCCGGCCGATGTCGGCCTGCCGGCCGGCGGGCGGCGGCGCACTCCCGGCCTGCGCCGCCAGGAGGTCGCGCAGCTCGCGGGCATGTCAGTGGAGTACTACATCCGCCTCGAACAGGGCCGGGGGCCGCGGCCGTCCCGGCAGATGATCGGGGCGATCGGCCGGGCGCTGCGGCTGTCCGACGACGAACGCGCCCACCTGCACCACCTGGTGGGCGAGTCGCCGCTGCCGCCGCCCGGACCGGTCCGGGACGTGCGGCCCGGCATCCTGCACCTGCTCGACCGCCTGGACGACACCCCGGCCATGGTCTGCAGCGCCACCCGCGAGGTGCTCGCCTGGAACGCCATGGCGGCCGCGCTGCTCGGCGACTTCTCCGCCCTGCCGCCGGCCGACCGCAACCTGGTCTGGCGGTTCTTCACCGACCCGGTGGCCCGCGCCCTGCACGATCCCGAAGGCGCCGCGGCCTTCGCCTGCGGGGCGGTCGCCGACCTGCGCTCCGCCACCGCCCGCTACCCCGCCGACAGCGGGCTGCGCGCCCTGGTCGACCGGCTGCTCGCGCACAGTGCCGAGTTCCGGGAGCTGTGGGCACGGCAGGACGTCGAGGTCCGCCGTTCGACGAGGAAGCGGATCATCCACCCGGTGGTCGGCCCGCTCGACCTCGACTGCGAGGCGCTGCACGACCCGCACCGGGACCAGTGGACGATCTTCTACACCGCGGCTCCCGGGACGCCCTCGCACTCGGCGCTGCGGCTGCTGAAGGTGGTGGGCGGTCAGGACCTCGCGGTCCGGGGCTGACCGGCGGTGCCTGCCCGGACGGGCGTGGCGGCGGGCGTGGGGCCGTCCGCCAGGGGCGCCCCGCCGGGCGGCGGGCGCAGGGTGGCGGTGGCGATGTCCAGGAAGGCCGCCACCGGGCCCGGGCGGTCGCCCTCCGGCACCGCCAGGCAGATCCCGACCGGCAGCGAGTCGGTGACCGGCAGGTAGACCAGGCCGGGGCGGGAGTACGAGCCCGCGACGCTCACCGGGACCAGCGCGATGCCCTGCCCGGAGGCGATCAGCTCGAACTTCTCGTCCAGCGAGGAGGTCCGACGCGTCCGGGCGTCGAGGACCGGCTCGCCGTCGAGGTCGGCCGTGGTGAGGGCGGTGCGGCCGGCCAGCGGGTGGGTGACGGGCAGGCAGGCGACCTTGGCCTCCTGTCCGACCGGGACGGTGCGCAGCCCGGTGTCGTCGAACGGCCGGCGCAGCAGCCCGAGGTGCGCGCGGCCGTCGCGCAGCGGGGCGTCCTGCTCCCACCAGCGCAGCGGCAGGACGTCCACCGCGACCTGCGGGTGGCGCGCGGTGAACGCCCGGATCGCCTCCGAGACGTGCAGGCCGGGGGAGAAGGCGACCACCAGCCGCTGCTCGCCGCGCGCGGCCTCCCGGACGCGGCGCAGGGCGGTGCCGACCACCGTGCCGATCAGCGCCGCCTCCTGGTACAACTGCCGCCCGGCCTCGGTCAGTTCGACGGTGCGGGTGGTCCGGGTGAACAGTCGGCAGCCCAACTCCCGCTCGAACGAACGGATCTGCCGGCTGAGCACCGGCTGGGTGATGAACAGCTCCTGCGCCGCCCGGCCGAACTGCCGGTGTTCGGCCACCGCGACGAAGTAGCGGAGCTTGCGCAGGTCCAGATCCATGCCCGCACGGTATCAACGCGTCCGGAAGGGCATTGGACGCCCGCTCCCGGCGCTCCGAGACTCGACCCATGACCCACACCACCGACCGCACCGACCGCACCGACCGCACCGACCGCGCCGACGCCGGCCGCACCGGGACCGCCCTCGTCATCGGCGCCTCGCGCACCCTGGGCCTGGGTATCGCCGCCGAGTACCTCCGCCTCGGCTGGGATGTCATCGGCACCGTGCGGGGCGCCGAACGCACCGGCCTGCACGAGCTCGCGGAGACCGCCGGCGGACGGCTGACCGTGGAGTCCCTGGAGATGACCGACCCGGAGCAGACCGCGGCCCTGCGCGAGCGGCTGGCCGGGCGCACCCTGGACCTGCTCTTCGTCAACGCCGCCGTCACCCGCGGTGACCTGCCGATCGGCGAGGTGCCGACGGAGATGTTCACCGAGGTCATGGTGACCAACGCGCTCAGCCCGATGCGCGTCGTGGAGTCTCTGGGCCCGCTGGTCGCCCCGGCCGGGACCATCGGTGTGATGTCCTCCGACCAGGGGAGCGTCTCCCTCAACACCGAGGGCGGGCAGGACCTGTACCGGGCCAGCAAGTCCGCGCTGAACCAGCTGATGCGCTGCTACGCCGTCCGCCAGGCCGGCAGCGCGCGGTCCCTGCTGCTGATGGACCCGGGCTGGGTGCGCACCGAACTCGGCGGGCCCGACGCCGAACTCAGCGTGGAGCAGAGCGTCCCCGGGGTGGTGGCGACGATCGAGCGCCACCGCGGCCGGCCCGGCCTGCGGTTCCTGGACCACGAGGGGAACGCGGTGCCCTGGTAGCGGTCGCTCCGGTGGCCAAGGTGCCCAGGCGGGCCCCGAGGGCGGGGCGCCCGGCGCCAATTCGGTTGCCGGGCCCGCCCGTCCGGTGGCAGGGTCGGGCCCCATGGCCTCCTCCCGCAAGCTGCACCCGGACGAACTGGACATCGACGAGGCGCTGGTGGGCCGGATGGTCGCCGAGCACTTCCCGCAGTGGGCCGGCCTGCCGGTCGAGCCGGTGCTGCCGGCCGGGACCAGCAACGCGATGTACCGGCTGGGGCCGGAGCTGGTGGTGCGCGTCCCGCGGATCCCCGGGGTGGTCGAGGAGATCGCCAAGGAGGACCTCTGGCTGCGGCGCCTGGCCCCGCGGCTGCCGGTCCCGGTGCCCGTCCCGCTGGCCGTGGGCGGGCCGGTGGACGGTTGCCCCTGGCCCTGGTCGGTGCTGCGCTGGCTCGACGGCACGACCCCGGACCCCGGGCGGATCGCCGAACCGCTCCTGCTGGCAGCCGACTTGGCGGCCTTCGTGACCGCCATCCGGCGGATCGACCCGACCGGCGCCCCCGCCGCCTACCGCAGCGAGTCGCTGGCCGAGCGCGACGCCGCGACCAGGACGGCGGTCGCGGCCGTGCCCGACCTGGTCGACGCCGCCGCCGTGACCGCCGCCTGGGAGCACGCCCTGCGGGCGCCCGCACCCGCCGGCCCGCCGGTCTGGATCCACGGCGACCTCCAGCCCGGCAACCTGCTGGTGGACCCGGACGGCCGGCTGGGCGCCGTCATCGACTTCGGCTGCGCGGGCCTCGGGGAGCCGGCCGTCGACCTGATCCCCGCCTGGTACGTCCTGCCCGCCGCCGCCCGCACCGCCTTCCGTACGGCCGTGGCCGCCGACGACGCGACGTGGGACCGGGCCCGCGGCTGGGCCCTGTCCATCGCCCTGTTGGAGGTGGCCTACTACCGGGACAGCGACCGGAGGATGACCGGCATCGCCCGCCGGGTGGTCGCCGAGGTGCTGGCCGATCACGCCTCCCCGTCCGGCAGCCGCCACTCGTAGGGGAACAGGTGAGCGTCGGACCCCTCGGTGTCGAAGGAGTATGCCAGTCGGTCCGGCGGCGGCACGCCCTCGGTCCGGTACACCGTCTCGTCCAGCACGCTCGTCCTCCCCGGCCCCGTGCTCCTGGTACGGGCGTTGTCACACCGCGAACGGCCCGTGCCCGGTCCGGCTACCGGGGCACCCGGTGCTGCCACTCCCGGGCGAACACCACGGAGCCCGCCTCCAGCGCCCGCAGCTGGACGACGCTGATGAAGTGCCCGGCGTCGCAGCGCAGTTGGGTGCGGGTCTGGACGGTGACGTCCCAGCCGATGTCGGGCCGCTCCAGCCGGACGGTGTGGTCGGTGCGGGCCTGGGCGCTGAGCGGGGCGCCGGTGAGCACCCGGTAGGCGGTGACGGTGTGCTCGTCGCGGACCAGGCCGTCGGGGTGGGTGCGGGTGCCGTCGGTGGCGGGGGAGAGCTCGGTGCGCCACTCGCGGCGGCCGATGTCGTGCACGGTGAGGTGCTCGGGCCGGGCGGTGAGCGGCTCGGTGAGGTGGACGTCGAGCGGATCGGGCAGCGCCGGGGCCTCGAAGGTGAGCGGCGGGGCGCCGACGTCGGCGGCGAGGTGGCGCACCGGCAGGCTCAGCACGGAGCGGGACGGGTCGACGCCGTACCCGGTGTCCTCCGCCGGGGGCCACACCCAGGGCCAGTAGACCGAGGAGAGCGCCAGCCGCAGCCGGTGTCCGGCCGGGACCGCCCGGGCGCAGGCCGCGAGCTCGACCTCGGCGTCGGGCCCCTCGGCGACCAGGACGCCCCGGGTGACCAGCTCCGAGGTGCCGTCCGGGCCGACCGCGCACAGCCGTACCGCGACCTGGACGGGCGCCCCGTCCTCGCGCAGCCGCAGCCGTACGGTCGGGGTGCCGAGCAGCTCGACCGGCTCGGGCAGCGGCTGGGAGTCGAAGCAGACCGAGCGGCCGTCCTCCTCGCGCTGGTCCGGCGGCAGGTCGGCGGGGCGGCCGTGCGGCACGTACGCGCCGGCGTTGAGGCCGGTGTGCTGGGGGGAGCGGACCCGGACGTACCGCTCGTCGGAGGCGGTGCCGGCGGCGCGCAGCGGCCCGTCCAGGCCGTAGTGGATCTCCCGGACGTCGGGGGAGGGCCAGGCCTCGTCGCCGGTCCAGCGGTCGCCGAGCCGGCTGCGCAGGGCGGGCTGCTTGAGGGCGTCGGTGTCGGCGCCGCGCAGCCAGTGGTCCCACCAGCGCAGGGCGTCGGGCAGGGCGTCCTCGGGCAGGCCGTGCGGCCAGGGGCCGATCAGGGCGCGCGCGGTGGGGGACTCGGCGAGCAGCCGCAGCACGAAGGAGCAGGACGGGTCGCCCCAGCCGGCCACCGCGAGGGCGGGCACGGACACCGGGACGGTGCTCTCGCCGGCCGCGAGCCAGTCCTCGACGGGCGGGCGCAGCGACTCCAGCCGGGCCAGCCAGCCGGCCCGCCAGGCGTCGCCGACGTGCCGCGGGTCCGGCGGCAGGGCGGCGTCGGCGACCAGGGCGGTGAGCCGGGTGTGCAGGTCGGCGGCGAGCACGGCCCCGCCGAGCCGGTGGCCGCCCTCGGGGCAGGCGGTGACCACGGCGCCGACGGTGTCGGGGGTCCGGGCGGCGAGCCGCAGGGCGGTGGTGCCGGCCGCGCCGACGCCGAGCAGGCCGAGCCGGCCGTTGCACCAGGGGCGGCGGGCGAGCCAGTCGACCACGGCGGCGCCGTCGGCCAGCTCCTGGTCGCCGCCGGGTTCGCCGGGGACGCCCTCGGAGTTGCCGTGCCCGCGGGTGTCGACCCGGACGGCGGCGTAGCCGTGGCCCGCGAACCAGGGGTGGCGGCGGGCGTCCTCGGCGGCGGTCCGGTCGGTGAGGCGGCCGCCGGAGTACTCCAGCACCGCGGGGCCGGGCTCGTCGCCGACCGGCCGCCACAGCCGGGCGGCCAGCCGCGTCCCGTCGGGCAGCGGGATGCGCAGGTCCTCGCGGGTGGTGTGGAAGGGGTAGGACGGCATGGCCGCTCCCATCGGTCCCGGGCGTCGGTAATCCGACAGTAGGGGAGGGAGCGGACCTTTTCCTGATGAGGGGGCCTGGTGAACGCCTGGTGAACGGAGGCCCCGCCGGGGCTCCCCGGCGGGCGGTTCCCCGACGGGCGGCTTCCCGGCGGGCGCGCCCCTCCCGCCGAGCGGCGGGCGGTGAGGGGCGCGCGGCGGGGGCGCGGCCGGTCAGGCTCAGGCCTTGCTCAGCCAGGCGGTGGCGTTGAGGGCGAGCGCGGCGTTGGTGCCCGCCGGGTCGTCCCAGCCGTTGAAGAGGGTGTTGCCGGACTGGCCGGTGCCGTCGTCGGCCGGGGAGCTGTCGCCCCAGATCGCGACCCGGCCGGAGCCGAAGGTGCTGGTGACGAAGAACGCGCCGGTGTTGCCGCTGTAGCCGGTCCGGTAGACCAGGCCCTTGACCGTCGGGTTGTCGGCGGGCTTGAGGGTGAAGGTGGTGCCGCTGCGCAGGATCGAGCCGGTGACGGTGCCGAAGGTGCCGTGCAGCACGGGGTCGGTGGCGTCGCTGGTCGCGCGCGGGTTGTCGGTGGAGATGTTGAGCAGGTCGACCGAGAAGCCGAAGGGGTCGTTGTTGTTCACCCCGTTGCTGGTCAGCAGGTCGTTGATGATCTTCGGGGAGTCCCAGCCGTCGTTGTTGCGGTCGCTGTTGAGGTGGTCGGAGATCAGGAACAGCCCGCCGCCGTTCTGCACGAACTTCATGATCGCGGTCTTCTCGCTCGCGCTGAACCGGATGTTGGGCTCCGGGATCACGAAGGTGTCGAAGTTGGCGAGGTCGAGCGCGGCACCGGTGCCGTAGCTGATGGTGGAGCCGGCCGGGAGGGTCTTCAGGCTGTACTGGCCGGTCTTCTGGAGGGCGACGCCCCAGGCGGACAGGGCGCCGGTCCAGCTCTTCTCCGTGGTGGGGGCGGCGTTCTGGGCCAGCGGGTCGGGCTGGCTGGTGCTGATGATCCAGTCGGCGTTGCCCGCGGTCTCGGCCTTGCTGTTGTCGAACAGCACCCGGTGCGGGGTGGCGCTGACCGCGGCGGCCGTGGCGGCGGGAGCGGTGGCGGTGGGGGCGGCGGTGGCGGGGGCGGTGAGACCGGCCGCGAGCAGCGCCGCGCCGGCCAGGGCCGCGGCGGTTCGAATACGGATAGTCATGGGCCGTTCCTCCGTGGGGAGTTGAGGGTTCGGCGCTCAGGTTTCGCGCGTAGAACGGAAGTATCCGCGCGTAGAGCCCGTGGTGAAAGCCCTGGAAGGTTACGAAGCCTTGTACGGGTCGTGACGATCTCCGGGAGGGGGGTGGCGGCGGGGGAGACGAATCCGTAATTGCGCATGACTTGCAACTGCGTGCATCGAGACGGAAAGATGGCCCAGCTCCGACCGCCCGAACGAAAGGACACGACGATGACCGCCCCCCGTTGGCGCGACCGGCTCAGCCGTGAGGAGTGGATCCGCCTGGCCGGAATGGGCGGCTTCATCCTCGCGCTGCACGTCATCGGCTGGTTCACCCTGATCGCGCTGGTCGAGCCCGAGCACTACGACGTCGGCGGCCAGGTGTTCGGCGCGGGCATGGGCCTGACCGCCTACACCCTCGGCATGCGGCACGCGTTCGACGCGGACCACATCGCCGCCATCGACAACACCACCCGCAAGCTGATGGGCCAGGGCAAGCGCCCGCTGTCGGTCGGCTTCTGGTTCTCGCTCGGACACTCCTCGATCGTCTTCGGCCTCTGCGCGCTGCTGGCCCTCGGCGTCCGCTCGCTGGCCGGCCAGGTGGAGTCCGACGACTCGGCGCTGCACGAGCTGACCGGCCTGATCGGCGTCGCCGTCTCCGGCACCTTCCTGCTGCTGCTCGGCCTGATCAACCTCGGCGCCTTCAACGGCATCCTCAAGGTCTTCCGCCGGATGCGCCACGGCGACTACGACGAGGCGGAGCTGGAGCGCCAGCTGGAGCGGCGCGGGCTGATGAACCGCATCCTCGGCCGGGTCACCAGGGCCGTCACCAAGCCCTGGCACATGTACCCGGTGGGCCTGCTGTTCGGGCTGGGCTTCGACACCGCCACCGAGGTGTCCCTGCTGGTGCTGGCGGGCGGCGCGGCGGCCTTCTCGCTGCCCTGGTACGCGCTGCTCACCCTGCCGATCCTGTTCGCGGCCGGGATGAGCCTGCTGGACACCATCGACGGCTCGTTCATGAACTTCGCGTACGAGTGGGCCTTCTCCAAGCCGGTCCGCAAGATCTACTACAACCTGACCGTCACCGGGCTGTCGGTGCTGGTCGCGCTGGTGATCGGCTCGATCGAGCTGATCGGCCTGCTCGGCGAGAAGCTGGACGTCACCAGCGGCCCGATCGCCTGGATCGGCGGGCTGGACCTCAACTTCGTCGGCTACGCCATCGTCGGACTGTTCGTGCTCACCTGGGCCGCGGCGATCGCCTACTGGAAGTTCGGCAACGTCGAGGAGAAGTGGTCGGCCGGGCTGGCCGCCGCCTCCGCCACCGCCTCCGGCGAGTCCGAGTAGCGCGCCCGCGCAGCCGAGGGCCGGTGACCGGGGTCTGGTCACCGGCCCTCGGGGCTGTCGGGCCCGGGCGGGCCGGCGCGGCGCGGCGCGGGCGGCGCTACTTCAGCGCGGCGAGCACCGCCTGCGCCATCACCTGCTCGCCGGTCGCGTTCGGGTGGAACGGCACGGCGGGCGAGCCGGGCAGCGCGCCCTCGATCCAGCGGTCGTCCGAGCAGACGTCGTGCCCGAGGGTCGGCGTCGCGGTGTCCACGTAGGTCGCGCCGTTGGCGGCCGCGGTGGACTTCAGGGCGGCGTTCAGCGTGTCGAGCACCCCGTGCATGTACTCGACGTCGCCCGGGGTCACCGGCTGGCGCAGGACGCAGGTCGAGCCGTCGGCGGGCAGCACCGACGGGTAGCCGACCAGCAGCACCTTGGCCCCGGGCGCCTTGGCGTGGATGCGCCTGAGGGTGTCGGCCAGCTGCGGGGTGATGGTGGTGCGGATCCGCTCGGCCAGGTCGTCGGTGCCGTACTGCCAGGACATGGTGCTCCAGTCCCAGTAGCCGTGGTGGTAGACGTCCTTGCAGGGCGTGCCGAACGGGTTGACGACGGCGCCGGCGATGCAGGTGGCGACGAGTTCGCCGAGGCCGAGGTCGCTGGCGGCCAGGTCGTTGCCGCCGATCCCGAGGGTGACCAGGTCGGTGTCGGCGGTCACCGCGTCCAGCTGCGGGTCGTTGACCCGGATGAAGGCGTCGTACTGGGGCTGCGTCATCGCCTTGATCTTGGCCGCGGAGCAGGTGACGTCGCTGTACCGGCCGGCCTTGAGGGCGGCGGCGACCAGGTGGCCGTAGTTGCGGTCGGAGCGCAGGCACAGGCCGGCCGACTGGCCCGGCACGCCGGCGCCGGCGGCGTAGGAGTCGCCGAGCGCCACGTAGTGCCTCGGCGCCGCGACGGCGGCCTGGGCGGTGGTGGAGGTGAGCGCGAGCGCGGCGCCGAGGGCGACGGCGGCGAGCGCGGTGGAATTCCGGAGGTGCCGGGATTTCCGGGCAGGGCGGAGCACGGTTCCTCCTGGGGGAGAGAAACGACGGGTGGGGGTCGTGCCGAGCCGGGCCACAGCTACTCGCAGGTAAGTTACTGCCAGGTTTCCCGGGCGTCCATGGTTCGCGCGGAAATCGCCGATATTCCGTCAGACGGCCCCGGACGGCATTTCGCATTTCGCTCCACCGCGTATCGTTCGGCCCCCTACGGCAATTCCGAAACGACCCGGAGCGGAATTCGGCCCGGCGCTCGTTACCCGCGGGTTGACCGGACGTCACCGCAGACCGCACTATCGGGCGCACAGCGACGGCGCGTCCCGGGCGCGCCGCCACCGCGAGCCGCGACGGAGGACTGCGCATGGCCCTGGACGCCGACGTCATCGTCATCGGGGCGGGCCTCGCGGGCCTCGCCGCCACCGCCGAACTCGCCGACGCCGGACGGAAGGTGATCCTGCTCGACCAGGAGCCCGCGACCGGTCTCGGCGGCCAGGCGCACTGGTCCTTCGGCGGCCTCTTCCTGGTCGACTCGCCCGAGCAGCGCCGGATGCGGATCCGCGACTCGCACGCCCTCGCCCGGCAGGACTGGTTCGGCACGGCCGGCTTCGACCGGCCCGAGGACGCCTGGCCGCGCCGCTGGGCCGAGGCGTACGTGGACTTCGCGGCGGGCGAGAAGCGCTCCTGGCTGCACGGGATGGGCGTGCGGTTCTTCCCGGTGGTCGGCTGGGCCGAACGCGGCGGGTACCTCGCCGACGGGCCGGGCAACTCGGTGCCGCGCTTCCACATCACCTGGGGCACCGGGCCCGGGCTGCTGGCGCCCTTCGTCCGGCGGGTCCGCGCGGCCGCCGCGCGCGGCCTGGTGGACCTGCGCTTCCGGCACCGGGTCACCGGCCTGTCCGCCACCGCGGGCGCCGTCGACACCGTCACCGGCGAGGTGCTGGTGCCGAGCCCGGCGGGCCGGGGCGAGGCCAGCTCGCGCGAGGTCGCCGGGGGCTTCGAACTGCGCGCCCAGGCGGTGGTCGTCACCTCCGGCGGCATCGGCGGCAACCACGACCTGGTCCGCAAGGCCTGGCCGGCCCGGCTCGGCACCCCGCCCGCCCGGTTGCTCTCCGGCGTGCCCGCGCACGTGGACGGGCTGATGCTGGAGGTCGCCGGCCGGGCCGGGGCCAACCTGATCAACGGCGACCGGATGTGGCACTACACCGAGGGCATCGCCAACTGGGACCCGATCTGGGCCCGGCACGGCATCCGCATCCTGCCCGGCCCCTCCTCGCTCTGGCTGGACGCGCGCGGCCGGCGGCTGCCCGTCCCGCTGTTCCCCGGTTTCGACACCCTCGGGACGCTCGAACACATCATGACCACCGGGTACGACCACACCTGGTTCGTGCTCAACCAGCGGATCGTCGAGAAGGAGTTCACCCTCTCCGGCTCCGAGCAGAACCCCGACCTCACCGGGAAGTCGGTGCGCGGCGTGCTCGGCCGCGCGCTGCCCGGCGCCCCCGGCCCGATCCGGGCCCACCTGCGGCACGGGCCGGACTTCGTCGTCGCCGGCAACCTCGCCGACCTCGCCCGCGGCATGAACGCCAGGACCGGCGGGTCGCTGATCGCCCCGGACGAGCTGCGCCGCACCGTCGAGGACCGCGACCGGCAGCTCTCCAACCCCTTCTCCAAGGACCTCCAGGTCACCGCGATCCACGGCGCCCGCCGCCACCTCGGCGACCGGCTGATCCGCACCGCCGCCCCGCACCGCATCCTCGACCCGGCCGCCGCCCCGCTGATCGCCGTCCGGCTGAACATCCTGACCCGCAAGTCGCTGGGCGGGCTGGAGACCGACCTGTCCTCCCGGGTGCTGCGGCCGGACGGCGAGGTGCTGCCGGGGGTGTACGCGGCGGGCGAGGCGGCCGGGTTCGGCGGCGGGGGCGTCCACGGGTACCGCTCGCTGGAGGGCACGTTCCTGGGCGGCTGCCTGTTCTCCGGCCGCACGGCGGGACGGGCGGCGGCGCGGGCGGTCGGCTAGCGCGGGCGGCCGGTCAGCGTGGTCAGCCGGGCGATCGGCCCTGGGCTCAGTCGGGCGCGGGCGGGCGGCCGGGGCCCTGTCGGGCGCGGGGACGGGGAGCGCTCCGGGGTCGTGCCTCGGTGCGCCCCTCCCCCGTGCGGACCGCACCGGATCCGCCCCGCGGCGGGGCCGCGGCGGGGTGACGGGTACAGTGCGGAGGCCGGTGCGCAGGGCGCCGCAGACCAGGGGGGGCAGGAGAACCGATGAGCCGCCGAGACCGCGACGGTGCCCGGGACCGCAAGCGGGGCGCCGGCGCCCCCGTGACCGTGACGGTCTGCCGGGGCTGCTGCTGCGGCACCGAGGCGAAGCACCCCGGGGTCGACCACGCGGGCCAGTACGAGCGGCTGCGGACGGCGGTGGGCCCGGCGGGCCGGGTCCGGGCGGTCAAGTGCCTCGACGTGTGCACCCAGTCCAACGTGGTGGTGGTCGGCCCCTCGGCCGAGGGCCGGGCGGCGGGCGGCCGGCCGGTCTGGCTGGGCTTCGTGCTGATGGACGAGATGATCGACGACATCGCCGCCTGGGTGCGCGCGGGCGGTCCCGGCCTGGCCGACCCGCCCGGGCTGCTCGACCTCCAGCTGATCTCGGTCTCCCGGCGGGTCCGCGAGGGCCTGCCCGAGTGAGGCCGCCCGAGGCCGCCCGCCGGGCCGATTGACTGATCGTCAGATCACATCGGCCGGGGGTGGTTCGCGGCCTTCACCACTACGATGACCGGTGGTGTCCGGCCGTTCCGGGCGGCGCCGAGCCGTCTTCGGACGGCACCGAGCCGTTTCCGCGCGAGGGAGGAAGCCGATGACGACGGTCTGCCGCATCTGCGCGGGCACCGGCCGGACCGCCGGTCTCAGCTGCCGGACCTGCCAGGGCACCGGCACCACCGAGGTGGGCGGCGGGGGCGGCAACTGCTTCCTCTGCGACGGCACCGGGGTGTACGTGCGCTACCGGGTGGACGCGACCGGCGCCAAGCACGCCTACCGGGACGAGATCTGCCGCACCTGCGACGGCACCGGCAACCGGGCCGCCAACCAGTGGGACGAGCCCTCCGGCTGACCCTCCGGCCGGGCTCCTGCCGACCAGCCGGGGCCGCCGCCGACACCCGCTCAGACCGGGCGGCGCGAGGGGGCCATGATGCGGCGTCGGGACGGTACGGACACGTCCTTTGCCGAATCATGGTCGAACAATTGCGTTCGAATGACCGGCACGCTGCGACCCGTTCACCCGGCGTCCGTGCGCGATCAACGAACCGCTGGAAGAGTCCCGCGCATGGATATCCCCAACATGGGCGTGCCGGCCGAGCTCGCCGACCGCATGAGCATGGCCGAGCAGCACGAGTACCTGCGGGCCCGCTTCTCCCGCCGCCGGATGCTGCGCGCCGGTGCCGTGACCGTGGGCGCCGTCGCCGTCGGCGGCGCGCTGGGCAACGGGACGGCCTTCGCCGCCCCGGCCGGCCCGCAGCTGCTGACCGGCGGCACGACCGACGGCGTCGACGGCTCGCTGGTCGCGCCGACCGGCCGCCACCTGCAGTTCGGCCCCGAGCCGGACACCCAGTTCCGCATCTCCTGGCAGGTGCCGGCGCCGGTCAGGAAGCCCTTCCTGCGCTTCGGGAGGACCCCGTGGGAGCTGAGCCACAAGGTCCAGGCCGAGGTCCGCGCCCTGCACACCCCCGCGCTGACCCCGAACGGCCGGCCGGTGGACCAGTACTACCTGCACGTGGCGCTGGAGGACCTGCGCCCCGACACCACGTACTACTACGGTGTCGGCCACGAGGGCTTCGACCCGGCCTCGCAGCAGCGGATCTCCACCCTCCACACCTTCCGCACCGCGCCCGCCCGCGACCACCGCTGGGGCAAGGTGTACGAGCCGTTCACCTTCACCGCCTTCGGCGACCAGGGCGTCAGCGCGCACGCGGCCGGCAACGACCACGTCATCAAGGCCCAGAACCCGGCCTTCCACCTCCACGCCGGCGACATCTGCTACGCCGACCCGGCCGGTTCCGGCACCGACCCGGACAAGTCCGTCTTCAACGCGCGGACCTGGGACGACTTCCTGGTGCAGACCGAGCCGGTCGCCGCCGACGTCCCGTGGATGGTCGCGTACGGCAACCACGACATCGAGGCCTGGTACTCGCCGAACGGCTACGGCGGCGAGAACGCCCGCTTCTTCCTGCCGGACAACGGCCCGGACCCGCGCGCCGTCCCCGGCGTCTACACCTTCCGCTACAAGAACGTCGGCGTGATCTCGCTGGACGCCAACGACGTCTCCTACGAGATCCCGGCCAACCTGGGCATCTCGGCGAACAAGCAGACCAGGTGGCTGGAGCGCACCCTCAAGGACCTGCGCGGCGACGAGACCGTCGACTTCGTGGTGGTCTTCTTCCACCACTGCGCCTTCTCCACCACCGTCGCGCACGCCTCCGAGGGCGGCGTCCGCGAGGCCTGGGTGCCGCTGTTCGAGAAGTACCGGGTGGACCTGGTCATCAACGGCCACAACCACATCTACGAGCGCACCGACGCGATCCTCGGCAACAAGGTCTCGAAGCAGGTGCCGAGCGGCGCCACCATCGAGCCGGCCAAGGACGGCGTGGTCTACGTCACCGCGGGGGCGGCCGGCCGCAGCCTGTACAAGTTCGACGTGCCGGACACCTACGAGGGGCACGAGAACCACCAGGACGAGGTCAGCACCTACTACTGGAGCAAGGGCCGGGTGAAGACCCCCGAGACGATCCAGTGGTCGCGGGTGCGCTACACCGGCTACTCCTTCATCAAGGTCGACGTCACCCCGAAGCACCTGGGCCAGAAGTCGGTCATGAAGGTCACCGCGCTGGCCGAGGACGGCACACAGATCGACAACTACACGATCCTGCGCGAGGTCGGCGAGGGCTGGGACTCGAACTCGGACGACGACGGCCAGGGCGGCGGCTGGGGCTGGTAGTCCCGGCGGGCCCGGCGGGGCCCCGGCGCCGGAGGTGCGGCGCCGGGGCCCGCACCGCCCGGCGCCGGCCGTCCCGGCGCGGGCCCGTACGCCTCAGTGCCGGGGGCCTCAGCGCCGTACGCCTCAGCGCCGGGGCCCGTACATGATGACGGCGACCCCGGCCAGGCAGATCAGCGCGCCCAGCACGTCGTAGCGGGTCGGCCGGAAGCCGTCCACCACCACGCCCCACAGCAGCGAACCGGCCACGAACACCCCGCCGTACGCGGCCAGCACCCGGCCGAAGTGGCTGTCCGGCTGCAGCGCCGCGACGAAGCCGTACGCGCCGAGCACCACCACGCCCACCCCGGCCAGCCACCACGGCCGTTGCTCGCGCACGCTCTGCCAGACCAGCCAGCAGCCGCCGATCTCGGCGAGCGCGGCGAGGACGAACAGGGCGACGGAGCGGAGGACGGCCATGGCCCCGAGCGTACGGGGACGCCGTGGCCGTTCAGCCCTGGCGGTAGGTGGCCAGGAAGCGCCCGATCCGGTTGACGGCCGTCTCCAGGTCGTCGGCCCGGGGCAGGGTGACGAAGCGGAAGTGGTCCGGGCGGGGCCAGTTGAAGCCGGTGCCCTGGACGACGTGGATCTTCTCGCGCAGCAGCAGGTCCAGCACGAACCGCTCGTCGTCGACGATCCGGTGCACCGCCGGGTCGAGCCGGGCGAAGGCGTACAGCGCGCCCTTGGGCTTGACGCAGCTGACGCCGGGGATCTCGTTGAGCGCCTTGACCGCGATGTCGCGCTGCTCGGTGAGCCGGCCGCCGGGCAGCACCAGGTCGTTGATGGACTGGTGGCCGCCGAGTGCGGCCTGCACGGCGTACTGGGCGGGCACGTTGGGGCACAGCCGCATGCCGGAGAGCATGGTCAGGCCCTCCAGGTAGTCGGTGGCGTGCTGCCGGGGCCCGGAGACGACCAGCCAGCCGCTGCGGAAGCCGGCCACCCGGTAGGACTTGGAGAGGCCGTTGAAGGTGAGGGTCAGCACGTCGTCGGCCAGGGCGGCCAGGCAGTGGTGCTCGGTGCCGTCGTAGAGGATCTTGTCGTAGATCTCGTCGGCCAGCACCATCAGGTGGTGGCGGCGGGCCAGGTCGAGGATGCCCTCCAGCAGTTCCTTCGGGTAGACCGCGCCGGTGGGGTTGTTGGGGTTGATGACGACGATCGCCTTGGTGCGGGCGGTGATCTTGGCGGCGATGTCGTCCAGGTCCGGGTACCACTCGGCCCCTTCGTCGCACAGGTAGTGCACGGCCTTGCCGCCGGCCAGCCGCACCACGGCGGTCCAGAGCGGGTAGTCGGGCATCGGCACGAGCACCTCGTCGCCGTCGTCCACCAGCGCGGTGACGGCCATCTGGATCAGCTCGGAGACGCCGTTGCCGAGGAAGACGTCGTCGACGGTGACGCCCTCGACCCCGCGCTGCTGGTAGTACTGCACCACCGCGCGGCGGGCCGGCAGGATGCCGCGCGAGTCGCTGTACCCGTGCGCCTTGGGCAGGTTGCGGATGATGTCCTGGATGATCTCCTCGGGCGCCTCGAAGCCGAACGGAGCCGGGTTGCCGGTGTTCAGCCGCAGCACGCTGTGCCCGGCCTCCTCCAGGGCGTTGGCCTGGTCGACCACCGGTCCGCGGATCTCGTAGCACACGTCATTCAGCTTGCTGGACTGCCGAAACTCCATCTGCGGCCTCCCGACCGTCACCACCGCTCCGCTGCTTCAGCTTTGTTCTACCAAGTGTGTACTTGGAAAGTCCAACCTCTTGGCTATGCTGATCCGCATGTCACGCCGAAGCTACGACCAGTACTGCGCCGTCGCCCGCGCCCTGGACGCGGTGGGGGAGCGCTGGAGCCTCCTGATCGTCCGTGAGCTCCTCGGTGGCCCGCGCCGCTACACCGACCTGCACGCCGACCTGCCCGGCGTCTCCACCGACATCCTGGCCACCCGGCTCAAGCAGCTGGAGGGGGAAGGGCTGGTCGTCCGCCGCCGACTGGAACGGCCCGCCAACGCGATGGTCTACGAACTGACCGGGCGCGGCCGCGAACTGCGGTCGGTCGTCGAGGCGTTGGGGGAGTGGGGGCTCGCCGCCCTCGGCGAGCAGCGGCCCACCGACGCCGTGCGCGAGCACTGGTTCACGCCCCGGAAGGCGGCGGAGGAGACGGCGGCGGTCCCGGCCGGCTGACGGTGGTCGCGCCGGCCGGCGGCCGATGCCCGCGGGGCGTGCCCGGAGGGGACCGGGGCGGCGGCAAGGCCCCCGTCGCCGGCCGCCGCCCCGTGGCCCCACGATGGCCCGGGCCGATAAACGAACACTCGACGTGCGATGAGCGCCGGGCCCGCCGCCGTTCCCGAGTGGGCACACACGTACGATCGTCGGATCGCGAAGCCGTCTCGGGAGACCACTCGGGAGACCAGGAGAGCGGAGGCCAGCCCGTGCCCACCCCCTACCGCAGCTACGTCGCCGTCGGCGACTCCTTCACCGAGGGCATGGGCGACGACCTGTTGCCCGACGGCCACTACCGGGGCTGGGCCGACCGGGTCGCCTCGGCGCTGGCCGGCGAGACCTCGGCGCCGGCCGGTGGGACCTCGGCGCCGGCCGGTGGGAACGGCGGCTTCCGGTACGCCAACCTCGCCGTCCGCGGCAAGCTGATCGGCCAGATCCACGACGAGCAGCTCGCCCCCGCCCTCGCGATGGGCGCCGAGCTGGTCACCCTGGCCGGCGGCCTCAACGACGTGCTGCGCCCCGGCTGCGACATCGACGCGGTCGAGCGGCAGCTCGGCCGCTGCGCCACCGAGCTGCGCGCCGGCGGCGCCACCGTCGTGCTGTTCACCAGCACCGACCCCACCCGCCGCCTGGCGGGCAGCGCCCGGCTGCTGCCCGCGATCCTGCGGATGAAGGCCTTCGTCCAGGAGCTGGGCCGGCAGGACGGCTTCGTCGTGGTCGACCTGTTCTCCGCGCCCTGCTTCGACGACCGCCGGCTGTGGGCCGAGGACCGCCTGCACCTCGCGCCCGAGGGCCACCGCAGGGTCGCCGCGGGCGTGCTGGAGGCGCTCGGCCGCCCCGCCGCCTTCGACTGGCGCGCCCCGCTGCCCGCCGCCGCCCCGGCCGGCCGCGCCGAGCGGCTGCGCGCAGACGCCCGCTGGCTGGGCACCCACCTCGGCCCGTGGATCGGCCGCCGCCTCACCGGCCGCTCCTCCGGCGACGGCCGCCCGGCGAAGCGGCCGGAGCTACTGCCCTACTCCTAGGCCTCCGGGCGTTCCGGCTGCAGGACCAGGCTCGCCATCGGGGCGTGGGTGGTCCAGCCGAGCGCCGTGTAGAGCGCCTGGCCCTCCGGCGTGCCGACCAGCACGCCGGTGCGCGCGCCCCGCTCGTACGCGGCGGACTGGAGCGTCCGCATCGCCAGCGCGCCCAGGCCCCGGCGGCGGTGCTCGGGCACGGTGGTGATCTGGTCCGGTACGGCCACCGGGCCGGCCAGGCCCGCCTGGCCGCGGGCGGCGAGGTGCCCCTCCCCGGTGCGCACCAGCGCCCGGAGGACTCCGCCGCGCTCCCAGGTGGTCACGGTGTAGCCGGCCGGGGCCCGGGGCCGCTCGGCGGTGAGCGGGACGCTCATCAGGAAGCCCGGCACGTCCAGGCGCCACCGCTCGTCCAGCCACGGGCGCACGGTCGCGTCCTCGGTGAACAGCTTCAGCCAGGTGGTCGGCGCGGTGACGGTCTCGCCGAGCTTGCGGACGTCGGCCTCGGTCGGCTCGGGCAGCACGTGCCGGCCCACCTCGCCGGCCGGTGCCCCGACGTCGATGCTCCAGCCCCAGGGCTGGTCGACGGGCTCGGCGGAGCCGCGCGAGACGGTCCAGCCCGAGATCCACATCCGGACGAGTTCCCTGATGCCCGGGTCCTGCATGGCGCCCACCCCTATGTGTAATAGTCCAAAGGTCCCTGCGTACCTTACAGGCGCCGAGGGCCGTCTGCCCAGTAGGATTTCCGGGTTCACCGCGCCGTCCGGCGCTCGGCTGTAGGAAGGACCGGAACGTGCGCGAGACCGAACCGCCGCAGAACCCCACGGCGGCCGCGCCGACCCCGCTCGAATCCGACTGCGGCAGCTGCTTCGGCCTCTGCTGCGTCGCCCTGCCGTTCGCCGTCGGCAGCGACTTCGCCATGAACAAGGCCGCCGGCAGCGCCTGCCACAACCTCCGGACCGACTTCAGCTGCGGCATCCACGCCCAGCTGCGCGACCGGGGCTTCCAGGGCTGCACCGTCTACGACTGCTTCGGCGCCGGGCAGCGGGTCTCCCAGGTGACCTTCGGCGGCCGCAGCTGGCGCGAGGAGCCGGACAGCGCCAAGCCGATGTTCGACGTCTTCCCGATCGTGCGGCAGCTGCACGAGCTGCTCCACTACCTCACCGAGGCGCTCACCTTCGAACCCGCCGGAGCCGTCCACGACGAGCTGCGGCAGGCGCTGGCGGAGACCGACCGGCTGGCCGGCGGCGCCCCCGAGGAGATCCTCGCCGTCGACGTCCCGGCCCACCGGCAGCGGGTCAGCGAGCTGCTGCTGCGCGCCAGCGAACTGGTCCGCGCCGCCGTCCCGCGCCGCCGCGAGCACCGGGGCGCCGACCTCTTCGGCGCCCGGCTGCGCGGCGCCGACCTGCGGGGGGCCAACCTGCGCGGCGCCCTGCTCGTCGCGGCCGACCTCTCCGGCGCGGACCTGCGCCTCGCCGACCTGGTCGGTGCGGACCTGCGGGACGCCGACCTGGCCGGCGCGGACCTCACCACGGCCCTCTTCCTCACCCAGGCCCAGCTCAACGCCGCCCGCGGCGACGCCACCACCCGCCTCCCGGCGGGCCTCACCCGGCCCGGTCACTGGCCCGAGAAGGCCCCGGCCTCGAAGGCGCCCCGCCGGGCCGGCGGCCCCCGCCCGTCCCGGAGCCCCCGATCGTCCGGGGCCCCGCGCCGCAAGTAGGGCCCGGCGCCGCTGGTCCCGGCGCAGCGGGCGGGCGCCCACAGCAGGTAGGCCCGGGTGCTACTGGCCCACCCGGCCGTCGACGCACTCGCGCAGCAGGTCGGCGTGGCCGCAGTGCCGGGCGTACTCCTCGATCCGGTGCACCAGCAGTTCCCGGATCGCGATCCGGGAACTGCCGACCCGCTCACCCAGGTCCCGGTGTCCGGCCAACTCGGCGTCCAGCGCCGCCTGTTCGCGCTCCAGGTCGCGGAACGCGGCCTCCACCACGGCCTGGTCGCCGACCGCCTCGTCGAAGTCCGCGTCCCGCCCGCCGTACAGCCTGGGCAGCGGCTCGCCGTCGGTGATCCAGTTCCGCCAGTCCCGTTCCACCTCGGCCAGGTGCCGGACCAGCCCGAGCAGCGACATCGTCGACGGCGGGACCGAGCGGCGGGCCAGCTGCTCCGGGTCCAGGCCGTCGCACTTCATCCGCAGGGTCAGCCGGTAGTTGGTCAGGCAGTCCTGGAGTGCCCCGAGTTCGCCGTCGGGGCTGGGCCCGTCACTGTTGCGGGGGTCGTCGTCCGGGTCGGCCCACATGTCGGGGTGAACGGTCGCCTCGGTCCATCGCACGGGTTGTTCGGTCATGCGGTGCATGATCGTCCGTGACCACCCCGTCCCGCCACCGGGTTGTGCCGCGCCCCGGTCCTCGCCCGGGCCGCTGCCGACGGTGCGGCGCGCGTGGGAAGTCGGACGGGCCGACTTCCCACGCGGCACGTCGTCTGCTCAGGCGGTCAGCAGACGGTCAGCGGGCGGTCAGCAGCCGGGCGCGCAGGGCCTCGATCTGGTCGCGGCCGACGCCGAGGGTGCCGGTGAGGTAGCCCTCGACCGAGCCGTGGCGCTCGGCGAGGTCGGCCAGGACGAGCCGGATGACGGTTTCCGGCGCGCGCCCGTAGCCGGGCCAGCGCAGGGCGCGGCCGGGGTGGGCGGCGTGCCACTCGGCGACGAGGCGCGGGGTGGCGAGCTCGGTGAGCGCGAAGTTGGCGGCGATGTCGTCCTCGCCGACGCCGAGCAGGGTGTGCAGCAGGGCGGCGATCAGCCCGGTGCGGTCCTTGCCGGAGGCGCAGTGGAAGACCACCGGGGCCTCGGCGGCCGTGATCACGTCCAGGACCTGGCGGATCTCCTTCACCCCGTCCTCGGCGACCTCGGCGAAGCGGTCGGCGAGGTAGCGCCAGGGGTCGAGCTCCGGGTCGATCTCGGCCTGGTCGTACGGGCGGTGCTCGATCGAGAGGTTGTGGTACTCCAGGCCCTCGAACTCCGGCACCCGGCCCTTGGCGGCGATCTCCCAGGGGTAGCGCAGGTCGATCACGGTCCGCACCCCGAGGGCCCGCAGCCGGTCGAGGTCCTCGGGGGTGCCGAGCTTGCCGAGCGAGTCGGAGCGGTACAGCAGCCCCCACCGGACGGACCGTCCGTCGGCGGTCGGATAGCCGCCCAGGTCACGGAAGTTGTGCAGGGCGTCGAAGGGGATGTGGCGCATTGTCATGCGCGCACTCTAGCCAGCGGGCCTCAGCCGGCGGCCGGCCGGTCCCCGGCGCCGGTCCGGTTCCCGGCGGCCGGGCCGTAGCCGTGGGCGAGCAGGTCGAAGGCGCGGGTGGCGTCGCCGACGGCTTCGGCGTGCAGGTCGTCGGCGCTGCGGCCGTCCTGGATGCGGCGCCAGTTGTGCAGGGCGAGCACCCGCTGGGTGGCGGTGACCTGGGCGGCGAGCAGGGCGGCGGCGAGGTCCTGCGGCCCGGGCAGGCCGGCGGCCTCGCGCAGCGCCTCGGCCAGCGACCGCTCGGCGCGGGCCACGTACTCGCCGACCCGGGCGGCCAGGCTGGGGGTGCCGTAGACCAGGGCGGTGAAGGCGAGCACCGCGGGGTGGTCGTTGAGGCCGGTGACCGGGTCGCGCCGGGCGAGGCCGGCCAGGAAGTCCCGCAGCAGCGCGTCGAGCACCGGCTCGCCGGGCAGCCGCCCGCGGACCACCTCGGCGGCCTGCTCCTGGTGGTCGGCGAAGCGGTGGACGACCAGGTCCTCCTTGGTGGGGAAGTAGGAGAACAGCGTCGGCTTGGAGACCTCGGCGGCCGCCGCGACGTCCGCCACCGACACCCGGTCGAAGCCGTGCTCCAGGAAGAGCGCGATGGCCGCCTCGGAGATGACCCGCCGGGTCCGCTCCTTCTTCCGCTCCCGCAGTCCGCTCATGCGGGACAGGCTAACAGCGGGGATTGACCGGGGCAGGTTTCTGGCCTGGTATGACAATCCGCGGAGCCCCGGGACGCGTCCCGGGCCGGAGCTCCGGAAGCGTCCTCACCGTCTCAGGCCGTGAGCGAGCCCGTGCTCTGGCGGACCGGTTCCACCACCGGTGCACCCGCCGTGACCGGCGAGGCGGTGCCGTCGCCGGCGGCCTCCAGCGACTCGTCCGGCACCTCGCGGTCCTCGGCCGGCAGCTGGTCGCGCAACCGCCGGATGGCGGTGGCGAGTTCGCGCAGGGCGGCCTGCGGGACGACGGGCGCCCGGTTCTTGACGATGCCGGCGTCGTGGTCGCCGTACTGGTCGACGGAATCGCCGACGTCGAAGCCGCTCGATCTGCCAGGGACGATGGCTCACCACGGCGCCGGTCGCGGAAGCGGACGCGCCCGCGCCGCGCCCCGCTCTACACGCCCCGCTCTACACGCCCCGCTCTACACGCCCCGCTCTACACGCTGCGGTCGGCGAGCACCTCGCGGACGACGTGGCGGGCGTTGGCGGTCAGCGCCTGGTCGGTGTGGCGGTAGTACGGGATCGTCACCAGGGCGATGGAGAACGCCCAGGCGCGGCCGCGGGCCCACATGGCATCGTCGGCGTGCAGGGCGGCGCGGAAGGCCGGACGGGCGGTGGCGGGCAGCAGGTTCCAGGCGGCGATCAGGTCGGCGGTCGGGTCGCCGACGCCCATCAGGGCGAAGTCGATGACGGCGGAGAGCCGGCCGGTGCGGGCGAGCAGCAGATTGCCGGGGGTGAGGTCGCCGTGCAGCCAGACCGGCGGGCCGGCGTACTCGGGGAGGCGAAGTGCCTTGTCCCACAGCGCGGTTGCGGCCGCCGTGTCGATCGAGCCGGAGAGCTGGGCGATGGCCGCGCGGGTGGCGCCGTCCCGGGAGGCGAGCGGCGCGCTGCGCTGGGAGGCCGGAGCGCCGGCCGGGTCGACGGCGCGCAGGGCGTTGACGAAGCCGGCCAGGTCGCGGGCCAGGCCCTCGGGCGCGGCCAGTGCCCCGACCACCGGGTTGGCGCCGTCGAGCCAGTGCAGCACCGACCACTCCCACGGGTAGCCGGCGGCGGGCCGGCCGACCGCGAGCGGCGCGGGGACCGGCAGCGGCAGCCGCGGCGCCAGCCGGGACAGCCACTGCTGCTCGCGCCGCGGGCCCCCGGCGGCCCACCCCACCCGGGGCAGCCGGACGGCGAGTTCGGGTCCGAGCCGGAACATCGCGTTGTCCGCCCCGGGGACGGGGACGGGGGTGACGGGGAGGCGCTCCCACTGCGGGAACTGGGCGGAGATCAGCCGCCGCACCAGGGGCGCGTCGACCACCGGTCCGTCGGGGTGCATCCGGGTGGCAGCGCACATGCCCGGCAGCGTACAGCGCCGGTCGTCGCCGTTCAGCAGGATTCCCGAACTGCCCGAACTTCTCAGCTGATGGGATGCTCAGCGGTCAGCGGTCAGCGGTCAGCGGTCAGCGGTCAGCGGTCAGCGGTCAGCGGTCAGCGGTCAGCGGACGGCGGGCGGCGGGCGGTTCCCGGCCCCGCCCGTCGGCCGGGGAACCCCCAACCGCGCCCCAACCGAGCCCCGCCCGAGCCCCGGTGGAGCCCCGCGCCGGTCCCGGGACCGGTCCCGCGACGGCGCGCCACGCCCGGCCGCCCCGGGTGCGGCCGGGCGCCGTCGTCGGCACCTGCCAGAATGCAGGGCGTACGGCGCAAGCACTGAAGGAGAAGGTGACCGGCTTCGTGACCACGCCAGTCGAACAGGGGGCCCGGCAGGCCCAGCAGGCGATCGAGCGGAAGATCGCCGAGGAACTGGGCGTCCGCGAAGGGCAGGTGAAGGCGGCGGTCGACCTGCTCGACGGCGGCGCGACCGTGCCCTTCGTCGCCCGCTACCGCAAGGAGGTCACCGGCTCCCTCGACGACGCCCAGCTGCGCGCCCTGGAGGAGCGGCTGCGCTACCTGCGCGAGTTGGAGGACCGCCGGGCGGCCGTCCTGGAGTCGATCGAGGCCCAGGGCAAGCTGGACGACGCGCTGCGCGCCCAGGTGCTCGCCGCCGACTCCAAGGCCCGCCTGGAGGACATCTACCTGCCGTTCAAGCCGAAGCGGCGCACCAAGGCGCAGATCGCCCGCGAGGCCGGCCTGGAGCCGCTCGCCGACACCCTGCTCGCCGATCCGGACCAGGACCCGGCCGCGCTGGCCGACCAGTACCTCAACGACTCCGTGGCGGACCGGAGTGCCGCCCTGGAGGGCGCCCGGGCGATCCTGGTCGAGCGCTTCGGCGAGGACGCCGACCTGGTCGGCTCGCTGCGCGAGCGGATGTGGACCCGCGGCCGGCTGGTCGCGAAGGTCCGCGACGGCAAGGAGGGCGACGGCGCCAAGTTCGCCGACTACTTCGACTTCGCCGAGCCGTACACCAAGCTCCCCTCGCACCGCATCCTGGCGATGCTGCGCGGCGAGAAGGAGGAGGTGCTCGACCTCGAACTCTCCCCGTACGACGGCGAGTCCGAGGGCGACCTGCCCGGCGAGAACGACTACGAGCAGCGGATCGCCGCCCGCTTCGGCATCGCCGACCGCGGCCGCCCGGCCGACAAGTGGCTCGGCGACACCGTCCGTTGGGCCTGGCGCACCCGCATCCTGGTCCGGCTCGGCATCGACCTGCGGGCCCGGCTGCGCGCCGAGGCCGAGGAGGAGGCGGTGCGGGTCTTCGCCGCCAACCTCCGCGACCTGCTGCTCGCCGCCCCGGCCGGCACCCGCGCCACCATGGGCCTGGACCCGGGCTTCCGCACCGGCGTGAAGGTCGCCGTGGTCGACGCCACCGGCAAGGTCGTCGCGTACGACACGATCTACCCGCACCAGCCCGCCAACAAGTGGGACGCGGCCCTGGCCACCCTGGCGGCCCTGGCGAGGAAGCACGACGTCGACCTGGTCGCGATCGGCAACGGCACCGCCTCCCGGGAGACCGACAAGCTCGCCGAGGACCTGCTCAAGCGCCACCCCGAGCTGAAGCTCACCAAGGCGATGGTCAGCGAGGCCGGCGCCTCGGTCTACTCGGCCTCCGCCTTCGCCTCGCAGGAGCTGCCGGACCTGGACGTGTCGATCCGCGGCGCGGTCTCGATCGCCCGCCGGCTCCAGGACCCGCTGGCCGAGCTGGTCAAGATCGACCCCAAGTCGATCGGCGTCGGCCAGTACCAGCACGACCTGAGCGAGGTGAAGCTCTCCCGCTCGCTGGACGCCGTGGTCGAGGACTGCGTCAACGCCGTCGGCGTGGACGTCAACACCGCCTCGGCGCCGCTGCTCACCCGGGTCTCCGGGATCACCGGCACCCTGGCCGACAACATCGTGGCCCACCGCGACGCCAACGGGCCGTTCCGCACCCGCAGGCAGCTCAAGGACGTCGCCCGGCTCGGCCCCAAGGCCTTCGAGCAGTGCGCCGGCTTCCTGCGCATCCCCGACGGCGAGGACCCGCTGGACGCCTCCAGCGTGCACCCCGAGGCCTACCCGGTGGTGCGCCGCATCCTGGCCTCGACCGGCGGGGAGCTGCGCGAGCTGATCGGCAACGGCGAGCGGCTGCGGGCGCTGCGTCCGGCGGACTTCGCCGACGACACCTTCGGCGTCCCGACCGTCACCGACATCCTCGGCGAGCTGGACAAGCCGGGCCGCGACCCGCGTCCGGCGTTCCGCACCGCGACCTTCAAGGAGGGCGTCGACAAGATCGGCGACCTGGAGGTCGGCATGGTGCTGGAGGGCGTGGTCACCAACGTCGCCGCCTTCGGCGCCTTCGTGGACGTGGGCGTCCACCAGGACGGGCTGGTGCACGTCTCGGCGCTGTCGAGGAACTTCGTCAAGGACCCGCGCGAGGTGGTCAAGCCCGGCGACATCGTCAAGGTCCGGGTGCTCACGGTGGACGTGCCGCGCAAGCGGATCGGGCTGACCCTGCGGCTGGACGACGAGGTCGGCCGCGAGCGCGGCGGCGACCGCGGCGACCGCGGTGACCGCCAGGCCCGCCCGCCGCGCCAGGAGCGCCGCAGCGGCGGCCAGGGCGGCCGCGGCGGCCAGGACCGGCGCGGGGGCGGCGGTCAGGGCGGCGGCCAGGTCGGCGATCGCGGCGGCTTCGGCAGCGGCGCTCCGGCCAACAGCGCCATGGCGGACGCGCTGCGCCGCGCGGGCCTCACCGGCGGCGACGGCGGCTCGGGCGACCGCCGCTCCGGGCGGCGCTGAGCCGCCCCGGGCACGAAGGACGCGCGACCGCACGACACGCGACCGCACGACCGCACGACACACCACGGCCGGGGGCAGGTGGGCGCAGGACGCACCCGCCGGCCCCCGGCCGTCGTCCGTCACACCAGGAGCTTCTCCTTGGCCTTCTGGTACTCCTCGTCCGAGATGGCGCCCCGGTCCCTCAGGTCCGCCAGCTTGGCCAGGTCGTCGACGTGGCTGCGGCCCGCACCGGGACCGGTAGCGGTGCCGACGCCGGTGGCACCGACGCCGCCCGGCGCCGACCCGGCCGCGTCCCGGATGTAGGCCCTGAACGCGTCCTCGGACCGCTGCGCCTGTTCGACGTCCCGTCTGCCCATCGACTGCCCGCGGGCGATCAGGTAGGCGAGGACGCCGATCAGCGGCAGGACGATCACCAGGACCAGCCAGCCGGCCTTGCCCCAGCCGCTGAGGTCGTGGCTGCGGAAGATGTCCGTGATGATCTTGAACAGCAGGAAGAACCAGAGGATCCAGAGGAACAGCTCCAGCATCGTCCAGAAGATGTTGAGCACCGGGTAGTCCACGGCCAGCAGTTTGGTCTCCATGGCCGAGTCATATCACCGCAAAACGGACACGACTCTCCGTTGTTCGGCTGTTCCGGTGGTCTTCCGCTCCGACGGGAATATCCGCTCCGACGGGAATGTCCGCGGCGCGGGAAGGCCGCGGGGGCCTCCGGGAGGGGGCCTCAGCCGAGCCCGGCCCGCCGCCGCAGCTCCACCGCCAGCTCGACCAGCTCGCCCCACCAGGCGTCGTGCCCGGCCAGCAGCAGCCGCCGGGCCTCCGCGGGCGCCACCGGCCGCACCTCGACCACCTGCTCGCCGTCCGCCGGGTTGGTCGGCGCGGAGTCCAGCGCGACCTCGGCCCAGCCTCACAGCCAGGCCTTCTCCGGGTGCGGCTGCCACGGCCGGTACGGCACCGGGTCCTCGGTGCGGCAGCGGTGCGCGCCCAGCCAGTACGGCTCGCCGAGCAGCCGGGCGCCGGCCTCCTCCCGCAGCTCGCGGGCGAGGCAGGAGGGGATGCTCTCGTCCTGCTCCCGGGTGCCGCCGGGCAGGAACCAGTGGTCCCGGTCGTCACGGCAGAGCACCACCCGGCCGTCCACGAAGCCGACCAGGTGGATGTTGGTGACCAGCGCGTCCGGCGGCAGCTCGGTGGAGAACTGTGCGTCGAACCGCCCCCAACCCCAGTACTGCGGCGCGTGCAACGCGGGGAACAGCGAGGCGAGTTCGGCGGATCTGGCGGAGGCGTCGGCGCGGTCCGTGGTGTCGGTCATTCGGTGATGGTAGTGCCGGCCGGGAAACGGCGGGGGGCGGTCGGATGGACGAGGGCGATGTCGGGGGTGGAGGTGGCGCGTGGGAGGCGTGGGCGCGGGCCCTCGGCCGCGACGCCGACCCAACTGCCGAGGGAGATCTCGGCGGTGATGCCCGGTCCGAAGCCGGCGATCAGCCCGGTGGTGCCCTCGGGCACGCCGCCGTCGGCGAACAGCCGGGCCAGCGCGTCGAAGACCACGGCGCTGGCGATGTTGCCGCGTTCGGTGAGCGTCGCCCGGCTGTAGCGGAAGGTGGCCGGCTCCAGGTTGAGGAAGCGGCAGAGGTCGTCCAGGATGCGGGGGCCGCCCGCGTGCACGATGTAGAAGCCGAGTCCGGAGACGTCCCAGCCGTGGTCCCCGGCCAGGCCGCGCAGCGCGGGCGCGAGCATCTCCATGGTGCCGGGCACCCGCTTGTCCAGCTGGAAGTGGAAGCCGGTGTCCTTCACCCCGTACGAGATCCAGTCAACGGTGTGCGGGACGAGGTGCGAGCCGTTGCGCTCGACCTGGACGCCGTGTCCGCCGTTGCCGCGCATCACCACCGCGGCGACGGCGTCCCCGAACAGGCCGTTGGAGAGCAGCGAGCCGACGCCGAGGTCGGTCGGCTGGTAGCAGAGCGAGCAGAACTCGCAGGCGACGATCAGCACGTTGGCGCCCGGGTAGGCGCGGCAGAAGTCGTGCGCCCGGTTGACGGCGGCGCCGCCGGCCGCGCAGCCGAGCTGGGCGATCGGCACCTGGCGGGTGTCGGAGCGGAAGCCCATGGTGTTGATCAGCCAGGCGGTCATCGACGGCATCATGAAGCCGGTGCACGAGACGTAGACGATCAGGTCGATGTCCTGGGCGGTCAACTCACCGTGGGCGAGGGCCCGTTCGACCACCTCGGGGACGCGCCGCTTGGCCTCCCGCTCGTACACCTCGTTGCGGATCGTGAAGCCCGGGTGGGTGAGTGTCCGCTCGATCGGCTGGACCAGGTGCCGGGTGCGCACCCCGGTGTTCTCGATCAGCCGCAGCGCCAGGCCGAGCTGGGGGTGGCCGGCGTGCAGGGTGCGCGCGAGGTCGAGGGTCTCGTCGAGGGTGATGACGTGCTCGGGCACGGCGATCGCCGGGCGGCAGAGAGTTGCCATGGTGCGGGTCTCCCCAGTGCTGCGGGAACGGTGGGTTGGAGGGGAGGCGGTTACCAGGCCACCGGCAGGGTGCGCGGGAAGCGCCAGATCGAGCCGGAGTTCCAGTCGAGTTCGGACGGCTCGACGGCCAGCCGCAGGCCGGGGAAGCGGCGCAGCAGGGTGCCGATGGCGACCTGCAGCTCCATCCGGGCCAGGTGCGAGCCGAGGCAGTGGTGCTGGCCGTAGCCGAAGGCCATGTGGGTGGGCGCGCCGCGGTCGAGGTCCAGCTCGTCGGGGCGTTCGTAGAAGGCCGGGTCCCGGTTGGCGGTGAGGTAGGAGACGTGCACGGCCTCGCCGGCCCGGATCAGCACGCCGCCCAGTTCGACGTCCTCGGTGGCGACCCGGGCGATGCCGACGCCCTGGCGGAACGGGATGAAGCGCAGCAGCTCTTCCAGGGCGCTCGGCAGCGTCTCGGGGCGGGCGCGCAGCTTCGCGAGCTGTTCGGGGTGGGTGAGCAGGGTGTAGGTGAGGTTGCCGAGCTGGTACGTGCTGGTGTCGTGGCCGGTGACCAGCAGGACCATCGCCATGACGGTCAGTTCGTCCGGGTCGAGCAGTTCGTCGCCGTCGCGGGCGGTGGCCAGGGCGCTGATCAGGTCCTCGCGGGGGTGCGCCCGGCGTTCGGCGGTCAGCTCGGTGAAGTAGCCGCGCAGCGCGGTCTTGGCGGCCTCCTGGCCGTCCCGGCTGCCCGGGCCCATCCGCATCATGGCGACCGCGTGGCCGCGCAGTTCGGCGCGGTCGGCGGCGGGGATGTCCAGCAGTTCGCAGATGGTGGTGAGCGGGAGGCGGTTGGCCAGGAAGTGCATCAGGTCGGCGGGGGCGCCGTGTTCGGTCATCTCGTCGAAGTAGCCGTCGACGGTGCGCTGGGTGGCCGGGCGCATCCGCTCGACCTGGCGGTTGGTGAAGCCCTGGGCGACCAGCCGGCGCAGCCGGTTGTGGGCGGGCGGGTCCATCAGGTTGATCGCCTCGGCCTGGGCGATCGGGGCGGGCGTCATCCGGGGCAGGTCGCGGCCGATGCCCCCGGCGCGGCTGAACCGGCGGTCGGTGGTGACCAGTTTGACGTCCTCGTAGCGGGTGGCCAGCCAGGCCTCGCCCTCGCCGTACGGCAGCCGGATCCTGGCGACCGGGGCTTCGGTGAGCAGCCGCTTCAGGAGGGGGTCGAACTCCAGGCCGTCGGTGTGGTGGAAGGGGCAGTCCCACACGGGGGCGGTGGTGGTCACGGGCCGGTCCAAGTGTTCTCGTCATGCCGGTGGCGGTGCCCGAGGCGTCGGTCCTGTTCGGGCGTGGACATGCAGATGGTGCCCCATGAACTGGCAAAAAGGCGGATTCGGCGAAGAGTTAGCTCTAAGGAGTGAGATTCGGATGATAGTCACGCGAATTGGGGCACGGTGCGGGCGAGTTGGCGGTCAGCCGCCCGGTGCCACCAGCCCGGTCTCGTAGGCGAGCACCACCGCCTGCGCCCGGTCGCGCAGGTGGAGCTTGGCGAAGATCCGGGCGACGTGGGTCTTCACCGTCGACTCGCTGAGGGTGAGTTCGCGCGCCAGCTCGGTGTTGGACAGCCCGCGCCCGAGCAGCGCGAGCACCTCCGCCTCGCGCGGGGTGAGCGGGGCGAGGTCCCGGTGCAGCGGCGGGCCGTCGGCGCCGGGGGCCGGGCGCGGGGCGCCGGCCGCGAAGCGCTCGACCAGGCGCCGGGTGATCGAGGGCGCGAGCAGCGCGTCGCCGGTGTCCACCAGCCGTACGGCGGCGGCGAGATGGGCCGAGGTGACGTCCTTGAGCAGGAAGCCGCTGGCCCCGGCGGACAGCGCGGCGTAGACGTAGTGGTCCAGGTCGAAGGTGGTCAGCATGATCACCCGGCAGTCCGGCACCTGGGCCAGGATGCGCCGGGCGGCCTCCAGGCCGTCCGTGCCGGGCATCCGGATGTCCAGCAGGGCGACGTCCGGGCGGTGCAGCACGGCGGCGGCCACCGCCTCGGCGCCGTCGGCGGCCTCGGCGACCACGTCGATGCCGCGTGCGGTGAGGATCATCCGGAAGCCGGTGCGGACCAGCTCCTGATCGTCGGCGATCACCACGCGCGGGCGGCGCGGCTCGTCGTGCTCCACGGGGCCCGCCGTCACGGCCGGTCCAGCGGGATGCGGGCGCGGACCCGGAAGCCGCCGCCGAGCCGGCGCCGGGCGTCCAGGTCCCCGCCGTACACCGCGACGCGCTCGCGCAGACCGATCAGCCCGCGCCCGGCGCCGTCGGCCGGTCGTGGCGCCGGTCGTGGCGCCGGTCGTGGCGTGGGCGGTGGCGTCGGCCCTGTCGTCGGCCGTGAGGACGGCCGCGGGGCCGGGCCGGGCGCCCCGGAGAGCACGCTCGGGCCGCTGTTGAGCACCTCCACCCGCAGGTAGTGGTCCGCGTAGCGCACCGTCACCTCCGCCGTCACCCCGTCCCCGTGCTTGAGCGCATTGGTCAGTGCCTCCTGGACGATCCGGTACGCCGTCACGTCGATGCCGCCGGGCAGCGGCCGCGGCTCGCCGGAGATCCGCACCTCGACCGGCAGCCCGGCGAAGGCGAACCGGTCGATCAGCGGGCTCAGCCGGCTCAGGCTGGGCTGTGGCGCGAAGCCGTCCGCGGCCGGTTCCTCGGCACCGTCGGCGGCGGGGGCGAGCAGGCCGAGCAGGTGCCGCAGTTCGGTCATGGTGTCCCGCCCGGCCGCCTCGACCGCCGCCATCGCGGCCGCCGCCTCCGCGGGCATGGTGGCCAGCACCTCGCGCGCGGCCCCGGCCTGCACCACCATCAGGCTCACGTTGTGGCTCACGATGTCGTGCAACTCGGCGGCGATCCGGGCCCGTTCGGCGTCCACGGCGGTGCGGGCGGCGCTCTCCCGCTCCCGTTCCAGCAGCCAGCCGCGCTCGCCGACGGCCGTCCGGTGCCGCCGTCGCGCCCGGGCGAGCGCCACCGCCAGCCACCCGGCCGCGCTGCTCGCCGCAGCGGCCGTCGCGGCCGCCGCCCAGTCCCACCCCGTTCCCCACACGGCGCCAGCCTCCCAGGTCAGGGCGTGGTCCACATCATCCGGGGGTGCCGCCTCCGTACATCCCGGGTACTACGGCCGCCCGCGGTTACACCCGGGGTGGGACGTACCGGTGGCGCCCCCGCCCCTACGGTCGTCCACCATGAGCAACCACGACGGGACCTCCGGGCCGGGCGACGCGCAGGTCGTCGTCCAGCTGTCCGGGGTGCACAAGGAGTTCGGCGACGCCAAGGCGCTCGACGGCGTCGACCTGCGGATCCGCGCGGGCGAGGCGGTCGCCGTGATGGGCCCCTCGGGGTGCGGCAAGTCCACCCTGCTGAACATGGTGGCCGGACTGGACCGGCCCACCGCCGGCACCGTCCGGGTGCAGGGGCAGGACCTCGGGCGGCTGAACGAGACCGGACTGGCGCTGTTCCGCCGCCGCCACATCGGCATGGTCTTCCAGTTCTTCAACCTGATCGACGACCTCCCCGCCCTCGACAACGTCGCCCTGGCCGCGCAGCTGACCGGCACCAGCGCCCGGCAGGCCCGCCGCCGGGCCCTGGAACTGCTGGACGAACTCGGCGTCGCCCACCGCAAGGACGTCTACCCGGCCGCGCTCAGCGGCGGCGAACGCCAGCGGGTCGCGGTGGCCCGGGCCCTGATGAACCGCCCGGCGCTGCTGCTCGCGGACGAGCCCACCGGCGCGCTGGACAGCCGCTCGGGCGAGCAGGTGATGGACCTGCTGATCGACCTCAACCAGATCGGCCAGACGCTGCTGATCGTCACCCACGACCCCGCCCTGGCCACCCGCTGCGCCAGCCGGCTGGTCGAGGTGGCGGACGGCCGTGTGGCGCGCGAGCGGATGCTGGAGGCGCAGTCGTGAACGAGCGACGCGGGACGACCGTCGAGGAGCGACGCGGGACGACCGTCGAGAGGCGCGCGTTGCGCGGAGCGCCCGCCGAGCGCGGCGAGGTGGGCGCATGACCGGGGCCGTCTGGCGCGCCTCCCGGGCCGCCGTGAAGCGCCGCCGGGTGCAGACCCTCGTGATCGGCCTGGTCGTCTTCTGCTCCACCACGACCGTGCTGCTCGCCCTGGCGGTGATCAGCGCCGCCCGGGCCCCCTTCGACGCGGCCTTCGGCGGCCAGCGCGGGGCGCACGTCGTGGCGGCCTTCGACCCGGCCAGGGTCTCGGCGGAGCAGCTGGCCGCCACCGCCCACCGGCCGGGCGTCGAGGCCGCCGCCGGGCCGTTCGACCAGGCCGTGGTGGACATCCCGACCGACTGGGCCGGCCACCCGCCCGGTCCGCTGACCCTGGTCGGCCGGGCCGACCCGGCCGGGCCGGTGGACCGGGTGGAACTGCTGTCCGGCCGCTGGGCCGCCGCACCCGGCGAGGTGGTCGTCAACAGCCCCTTCGGGGGCGCCGCGGCCAGGCTGCTGGGACAGCCGGTCACCACCAGCACCGGCGTGAAGCTCACCATGGTCGGCTTCGCCACCAGCATGAGCCAGAGCGCCGGCGGCTGGGTCACCCCCGAGCAGGCGGCCGCTCTGCACCCCACCGGCCGGCAGATGCTCTACCGCTTCACCGCCGCCGGCGGAGACGCCGGCGCCGACGGCGAGCGGGAGCTCACCGCCGCCCTGGCCACGGCCACCGAGGGCCTGCCCCGGGACGCGGTCGTCAGCGCGCAGTCGTACCTGGTGCTCAAGCAGGCCTTCTCGGCGGGCGCCGACGCCTACCTCCCGCTGATGACGGTCTTCGGCGTGCTCGGGCTGGTGGTCTCCGCGCTGATCGTCGGCAACGTGGTGAGCGGTGCGGTGGTCTCCGGCTACCGGCACATCGGTGTGCTGAAGGCGATCGGCTTCACCCCGCGCCAGGTGGTCACGGTCTATCTGACCATGGTCTCGGTGCCCGCCGTCGTCGGCGCCGTCCTCGGTACGGCGGCCGGCTGGGTGGCCTCGGAGCCGATCCTCGGGTCCGCGTTCTCCGGCATCGTCACCGGCACCGCCGTGATCCGGCCCGCCGGCTGGCTGCCGTTGGCCACCGTGGTCGGCCTCCCCGTGCTGGTCGTGCTGGCCGCCCTGGTCCCGGCCGCGCGCGCCCACCGGCTGTCCGCCGCCGAGGCGATCTCGGCCGGCAGCGCGCCGCGCACCGGGCGCGGGCTGAGGGTCCAGCGGTGGCTGGGCGGCACCCGGCTGCCGCGCGCCGTCAGCATGGGCCTCGGCCAGCCCTTCGCCCGCCCGGCCCGGACCGCGCTGACCATGGCGGCGATCGTGCTCGGCGTGGCCACCGTGACCGTGACGACCGGTCTGGGCAGCACCCTGACCAAGGCGACGGACCACCGCGACGGCCGGACCCACGTCAACGTCCAGACCGCCGCCTTCTCGGGCAACCGGATCGAGCCCGGGCTCACCCCGGCCGAGACCTCGGCGATGCTGCGGGCCGCCCCCGGTGCCGAGCGGGTCAGCTCGCGGGGGCTGGTCCGGGTCGCGCTGGTCGGCCACACCCAGCTCGCGTTCGCCGACTTCTACGGCGGCGACGACATCGCCGACCCCAAGCGGCTCGCCGTGGTCAGGGGGCGCGCGGCGACCGGTCCGAACGAGATCGAGGCCGGGCCGTCCTTCCTCGCACAGCACGGCCTGCGGATCGGCGACCGGCTCACCCTGGAGCTGAACGGCCGCCGGCTGACCGTCACCGTGGTCGGCGAGGAGGCCCAGGGCAACGCCCGGGCGTTCGCCTCCAACGACGCGACCAGGGCCGCGCTCACCGACGACCCGCACGTGGTCGAGTACGACGTGAAGCTCGCCGACGGCGCCGACGCCGAGGCGTACCGGAAGGCGGTCTCGGCCGCCGACCCGAGCCTCTCGCCCTCGGTGGTCGAGCCCGGACCGCCCGGGCAGGTCGTCGCCGTCATCGGCTTCACCACCGTCTTCACGGTGCTGCTGTCGGTGGTCGCCGCGCTGGGCGTCTTCAACACCCTGCTGCTCACCGTCCGCGAGCGCCGCCGGGACCTCGGCATGCTGAAGTCCATCGGGATGACGCCCCGGCAGGTGGTGGCGATGACGGTCACCTCGGTGGCCTGGCAGGGCGTGGGCAGCGGGGCCGTCGGCATCCCGGTCGGGGTGCTGGCCCACCGGCTGATCGCGGACAACGCCGGGACCATCCTGTTCTCGGAGGAGACCCTCGACGTCTGGAGCGCCCCGCTGCTCACCGGCCTCGCCCTCGCGGGCGTCGCGATCGCCGTCCTGGGCGCGCTCCTCCCGGCGCGGTCGGCGGCCCGGCTGCCGATCGCGGAGGTGCTGCACAACGAGTGAGCCCGGGGGAGGGGCCCGGGGACCAGCCCGGGCCCCTCCCCCAGGACCCTGCCCGGGCCCGTGCTCGGGCCCGTCCCCGGGTTCGAACGGCCGGTCGGGCCCGTTCGACCGGGCGTCCGCGTTGTCCGAGCTTGCGGAAACCTCCGCCGCGCGTGTCATGGCACTGACGCATGCTCAATCCCCGGTGTGCGGGCGCCTATCATCGCGCCATGGCCACCGCTGAGCTGATCCGCATCGTCTCCCGCTCCTCGCCCATGGCGCTCGCCCAGGTCGAGCGGGTCCGCACCGAACTCGCCGCCCTGCACCCGGGCCTGCGCACCGAGGTGGTGCCCGTCACCACCTCGGGCGACCGCTGGACGGGTGATCTCGCCCAGCTCGGCGGCAAGGGCGCGTTCACCAAGGAGGTCGACGCCGCGCTGCTCGCCGGGGAGGCCGACGTCGCCGTCCACTGCCTCAAGGACGTGCCCGCCGACCGCCCGCTGCCGGCCGGCACCGTCTTCGCCGCCTACCTGCGCCGCGACGACATCCGCGACGCCCTCGTCCACCCCGGCGGCCTGCCGCTGGCCGCGCTCCCGCCCGGTACCCGGATCGGCACCTCCTCCGTCCGCCGGGTCGCCCAACTCGCCGCCTCCCACCCGCACCTGGAGTGCGTGCCGATCCGCGGCAACGCCAACAGCCGGCTCGCCAAGCTGGACGCCGGGGACGTCGACGCGCTGCTGCTCGCCGTCTCCGGCCTGGAGCGGATCGGCGAGCAGGCGCGGATCACCGAGGTGCTCGGCATCGAGGCGATGTGCCCGCCGATCGGCGCCGGCATCCTCGTCCTGCAGTGCCGCGAGGGCGACGCCGCGACCATCGAGGCGGTCACCTCCCTCGGCCACCACGACACCTGGCGCGAGGCGGCGGCCGAGCGGATGTTCCTGCACGCGCTCCAGGGCCACTGCAACAGCCCGATCGCCGGCTTCGCCCGGTCCGAGCGGGACGGCCGGCTCTCCCTGCGCGGCCGGGTCTTCACCCCGGACGGCAAGCAGGTGCTGGACGCCCACGAGTGGGCGGGCGCGCTCAGCCCGGAGGACCTGGGGACCTCGGTGGCGCTGGCGCTCAAGCGGCAGGGAGCGCAGGAGCTGATCTCCTCGATCCCGCACTGAGCCGGCCCGTCGGGTTCGGGCGGTCGCGCGGGGGTGACCGCCCGGCGGTCTCATCCGCCGCGGATCCGCCCCGGATTCCGCGGCCCGGGTCCGCCCCGGATTTCCTGCCCCGACCCCGCCCGGATTTCCCGCCCCGGACGAGAACCGGGCGGCCGTGCGGGGCGTCCGTTTGAGGCGTGATCAGTGCGGTGCTCGGCGGGATGCCGATGTTCTGGCCCGGGCTGCTGCTCTCGCTGGTGCCCGCGGCCCTGTTGAACCGGCCGGTGGGGCGGTTGCTGCGGGCCCACTGGGCGGTGGGCTTCGTGCTGCTGCTCGGGCTCGGCGGGGTGGTCGTGGCGACGCTGCTGCCGGAGGCGTTCCGGCTCACGGAGGGCGCCGTGCGGCACTGCGCCGTGGAGGGCGGCCGGCCGCGTTCGCCGTACGAGCTGCTGCACGTCCGGCACATCGAGTTGAAGCTGGCGACCTTCGCCCCGGTGGGCTTCGCGGCCGCGCTGGCGGGCACCCGGCGGCGGACGGCGGTGGCACTGCTGGGCGCGGCGGCGCTGCCGTTCGCGGTGTCGGCGGTGCACTACGCGGTGCCGGCGATCGGCCGGGCGTGCGATGTGCAGGACGTCTGGGACGGGGTGCAGGGGGTCGCCCTGGGGGCGGCGCTGGGGCTGGCGGTCGGACCGCTGGTACGGGCGGTACGGGTGCGCACCGTCTGAGTGCCCCGGACCGCTGGTCCCGGGCTACTGGTCGAGGAGCGGGAAGAGCCGGGTGACGGCGGCGACCGGGCGGGCCCCGGCGGGCCGGGTGGCCGGGTCGGCCTCGCGGCCCCGGTAGCGGGCCAGCATCCGGCGGACCTCCTCGCCGACGGCGGCCAGTTCCCCGGGCGTCAGGTAGACGACGGCGCTGAACGCCTCGTCCTGCCGCCACTCGGCCGGGGCCTCGGCGCGCCGGGCGAGCCAGCGCTGGTAGCTCTCGTCCTCCAGGCCGCGCGCCAGTTCCCCGAACTCCTCCTCCGCCGCCGGAGGTCGGGCCGTCGGCAGCCGCCACGGCCGGGCCCGCCCGTCGGTGGCCGGGGCCTCCTCGATCAGACCGTAGCGGGCCAGCTGCCGCAGGTGGAACGAGCACAGGCCCGAGCTGAGCCCGAGTCGGGCGGCGGCCTCGGTGGAGGTGAGGGTGCCGTGCGCGGCGAGCAGCTCCAGCAGGGCGGTGCGGACGGCGTGCTCGGGGAGGGAGCCGGTTCTGACGAGGTCTTCGGTCACTTTGCAAAGTCTGCTACTTTGCAAAGTCGACAGCAAGTCCATCGTCCGTCGAGGGAGCGCTCGTGTCCGAGCTGCGTGAACGTCCGACCGTCCTGCGGATCACCGAGGTGGGGGAGGAGATCCTGCGCCGCACCTGCCGTACGGCCACCGAGGAGGACTTCGGCAGCGAGCGCCTGGCGCGGCTCATCGACGACATGTTCGTCACCATGCACGTCGCCGACGGCTGCGGCCTCGCCGCCAACCAGGTGGACGTCGACCTGCGCCTGTTCGTCTACGACTGCCCCGACGACGACGGCGTCCGGCACACCGGGCACATCCTCAACCCGGTGGTCGAGGAGCAGGAGCCCGGCCGCGCGCTGATCGAGGAGGTCGAGGGCTGCCTCTCCGTGCCCGGCGCCAACACCAGGCTCGCCCGCCCGGCCCGTACGGTGGTGCACGGCGTCGACCAGCACGGCGAGCCCGTCACCATCGAGGGCACCGGCTACTTCGCCCGCTGCCTCCAGCACGAGACCGACCACCTGAACGGCGGGCTCTACATCGACCGCCTCTCCGCCCGCGACCGCAAGCGGATGCTGAAGCAGGCCGCCGACCGGCGGGAGAAGGTCTTCGCCGAGCGCGCCGCCAAGGCTGCCACACTGGACCGGTGACCGAGCCCGCGCACCTCGCCGCCGTCCGGGAGTCGTACGACACCGTCGCCGCCGACTACGTCCGCCTCGTCGTCCCGCCCGAGGGCATGGACCCGCTGTCCCGGGCGATGCTCGCCGCCTTCGCGGAGCTGGTGCGGGAGTCGGGTGGCGGCGAGGTCGCCGACCTCGGGTGCGGGCCGGGGCGGGTGACGGCGTACCTGTCCGGTCTGGGGCTGTCGGCCTTCGGGGTGGACGTGTCCGGCGAGATGGTCGCGCTGGCCCGTCGGGCCTATCCCCGACTGCGCTTCCTGCACGGTTCGATGGCCGCCCTCGACCTCCCCGACGGCGGCCTCGGCGGCATCCTCGCCTGGTACTCCGTCCACCACACCCCGGCCGAGCAACTGCCGTCGCTGTTCGCCGAGTTCCGCCGCGTCCTCGCGCCCGGCGGCCACCTCCTGCTCGGCGGCCACGTCGGCGAGCCCCAACTGCTGCGCCCCGCCCGGGCGTACGGCCATCCGGTGTCGTACGCCTCGCACCTCGTTCCGGCGGCCCGCCTGGCCGAACTGCTGGAAGCGGCCGGGTTCACCGTCACGACGCGGATGGAGCAGCCGCACCCGCAGCGCGCGTACCGCTCGTACGCCTGCCTGCTGGCGTGCGCCTCCGACCGCCGGTGAGGCCGGCCGCCGAGGCCACCGCCGAGGCCGCTTCCCGGGTGGCGTGCCGCTCCCGCTGACCTGGACAGTGCGCGCAAGCCCGCCCTGCGCCTTCCGCGATCCGTGTGTCGCCCCGGGCGAAGCGGGGCCAACCGGAATGTCGACCTCAACAGCGGTACGGGGGACGCCTGCGCAGACCTCTGCCGCGGCTACGAGCGGGCCGACCAGGACTCGGGGCACCCGGTGACGGTCATTCGCATCCTCGCCGGAGATGAGGGCGGGCCCCGAGGGCCAGCACCAGGCCTTCGCCGCCGGGGACTCCACCACCGGCGTCACCTTCGTGGGCGATGCGACGGGGCTCCGTCTGGTGACCAACCGCCAGGCCGCCGAGCTGATGTGCCACGCCTACCGCAACGGGAACGGCAAGTGGCCGGCGAACCCGACGGCCCGGTGGCTGGTAGTTCGCTGCGCAGGAAGTCGGGCGGGCCGACTTCCTGTGCGGCGGTGGGTGTGGGTGATCAGTGGGTGCCGTAGTACTCGGCGAGGGTGAAGAAAGCTTTCTTCGGGTCCCAGGGGATGCCGGGGTGGGTGCTGCCCGGGCGGTCGTCATAGGTCTTGACGATGCCGTAGCTGGCGAGGTCGAGGTCGTCGCGGGGGTCGCCGTCGGGGCGGTGGACGTGGTCGTAGAGGGCGAAGGTGAAGACGAAGGTGGCGTCGATGCCGCCGGCGTCGAAGGCTTCCAGTAGTTCGTGGAGGTAGGCCGCCTGTGCGGCTTCGTCGCGCTGGTAGGTGCCGTTGAGGCGGACCGGTCCGTCGGCGTCGTACTCGACGACCTCCAGGCCGAGCGCGCCGCGGTCGCCGGCGCCGCGGTAGGTGGCGGAGCCGAACTCGGTGACGGCGACCGGCTTGCCCTGGGCCGTGAGGTCGCGGACGCCGCCGGCGAAGCGGTCGGCGGTCTCGGCGGAGCGGTACAGGTCCAGCGAGGCGACGTCGAAGGGCTCCCAGTCCACCCGCTCCAGCGGTACCGCGGCGTAGGTGACCCGTCCGCCGAAGCGCTCGCGGACGGTGGCCACCGCCTCGGCGAGGAACGCGTTGACCCGTGCGCCGACCGCGCCGAGGTGCTCGCGCACCCGCTCGGGCCGGGCGAGCAGGGCGATCCGCTCCTCGGTGCTGGCGCCGGGCAGGAAGCCCGGGTTCATCAGGCTGAGTTCGGCGCCGGTCACGAAGACCACCTCGGCCCCGCTCCGTCGCAGGCGCTCCGCGCGCTCGGCGCAGTCGGCGAACAGCTCCAGCATCTCCTCGGCGGTCAGCTCCAGAGGGTACGGGGAGTACCAGACTTCCAGGCCGAGGGCGGCCGCGCACCCGGCGGCCAGCTCGATCCGCCCGGCGTCGCCGCCCATGATGCGCACCGCGTTGCAGTGCAGCTCGTCCCGGATGATCCGCAGCTCCCGTTCGACCACTGCGGGATCGAATCGGGCCCGGGAGGACGTCCCGTTCCTGATGAAGCCGGTGTCGTAGCTGATTCCCTTGGTGCGCACGTTCTCCTGCCTTTCCGGCGAGAGGGGAATTTACGGTACGCCAAGTACCCTAGTTGCCTGGGATCGCCACTGACAAGAAGGATGGGGACGGGTCTACGGAGAGGGCGACGGCATGGCCGGGCAGACGCGGCGGCGCGGGGCGGCGCTGGAGGAGGCGATCCTGCAGGCGGCGGTCGAGGAGCTCGCCGAGGCCGGGTTCGCCGGGCTGACCATGGACAGGGTCGCGGTCCGCGCCGGCACCAACAAGAACGCCATCTACCGTCGCTGGCCCAACCGGCTGGCGCTCGGCCTCGCCGCGTACAAGCAGCTCGCGAAGGCCGCCCCCCTCCCCGACACCGGTGAACTGCGCGGCGACGCCCTGGAGTTGTTGCGCCAGGCGAACCGCCACTGGAGTTCCCCGCTGGGCGCCGTGCTGCGCGAGCTGCTGGCCGCGGCCGGCGGCGCGACGGAGTTCCTGGCGCAGCTTCAGGACCAGTCCGGCGACGCCGCGGCGGCGCCCTGGCTCACCGTCCTGGGTCGCGCGGTCGCCCGCGGCGAGGCGACCCCCGAGGCGCTGCACCCCCGGGTGGCGACGGTCGCGGTGGTGCTGCTGCGCAACGAGTTCATGGCGCGCGGGGTGCCGACCGCGCCGGACGACGTCCTGGTGGAGATCGTGGACGAGGTGTATCTGCCCCTCGTGCGCGGCCGGGCTCCGCGCGGCTCCTGAAGCCTGTCGCGGACGGACGGTGCTGCCCGCGTGCGTGGCGGGAAGGTCGGAGGCCCGCACCGCGTAGTGCGGGCCGTCGCGCTTGCGCGGGCCGTCGCGGAGGGGCGTGTCGTTCTGCCCGCCCAGGGCCCGGGCAACCTGTCGGTGCCCGTGGTCAGGGGATGAGGGAGTCGGCGAGGCGTGCGGCGGTGTCGGCGTCCAGGGGGCCGTGGCCGAGCAGGAAGCGGTACCAGAACACCCCGTAGACCTGGTCGGCGATGAGGTCCAGGTCGGCGGTCCCGGCCAGTTCGCCGCGGTCGCGTGCCCTGGCGAGGAGGTCGCGCAGTGCGGTGCGGCGGGCGGCGGTGAAGGTCCGCATCAGTTCGGCGAGGTGCGGGTCGCGGGCGGCCTCGCGGGCGACGGTGCGCAGGGCGGAGGCGGTGGTGCCGCGCTGGGCCGCTTCGAAGGTGCTGGTGACGAAGGTGCGCAGGTCGGTGCGGAGGTCGCCGGTGTCGGGGCCGTGGACGTCCTGGTCGGCGCGGTCGGTGAGGGCGTCGAGCAGGACGGCGCCCTTGGAGGGCCACCAGCGGTAGACGGTCTGCTTGCCGACGCCGGCCGTGCGGGCGATCGCGTCGATGGTGACGGGCGTGCCGTCGGACTCGGCGAGCAGGCGCAGGGCGGCGTCGAGGATCGCCCGGCGGGCGGCCTCGTTGCGGCGGCGCCCGGTGTGCGGGCGTACAGCCGGGGTGGCCCCGGCAGTCTCGGCGCTTTCGGCGGCGTCAGTGCTCACGGCGCTGTCGGCGGCCGCGGCGGCCTCGGCCTTGGACGCCTTGGAGGCCTTGGCGGTGTCGCTCATCGGGTTTCCTCTCCTCCTGCCCTCGCTTGACAAGACTAACAGTCTCGACAAGCATCATTGCCGGAACCAGCGGTCTCGACAAGCGGAAGGCCCCACCATGAGCACTGCGTCAAACCTCTTCGCCGGACAGCACGTCGTCGTGATGGGCGGCAGCTCGGGCATCGGTGAGGCGGCGGCCACCGCCTTCGCCGCGGACGGTGCCGAGGTCGTGGTCACCGGCCGCGACCGCGACCGGCTGGACGCCGCCGTCGCCCGGATCGGCGGCCGGAGCACCGGTCGCCGACTGGACGCGGCGGACCCGGCCGCCCTCGCCGAGTTCTTCGCCGGCGCCGGCACCGTGGACCACCTGGTCGTCGCGGTCAGCGGCGCGGCCGGCGCCGGCCCGTTCGCAGAGCTGGACCTGGCCGAGCTGGCGACCGGCTTCGACGCCAAGTTCTGGCCGCAGGTGCGCGTCCTCCAGGCGGCACTGCCGCACCTGCGCGCGGACGGCTCGGTCACCCTGATCACCGCCGCCTCGGCCCGCGCCGCCATCCCGGGCACCGCCGGACTGGCCGCCATCAACGGCGCGCTGGAGGCGATGGTCCCGCCGCTGGCCGTCGAACTCGCCCCGCTGCGGGTCAACGCTGTCTCGCCCGGCGTGATCGACACGCCGTGGTGGGACCGCGTCCCGGCCGAGCAGCGGACCGCGCTGTTCGATGGCCTCGCCGCCACCACCCCGGTCGGCCGGGTCGGCCGTGCGGAGGACGTCGCCCGGGCGATCCACATGCTGGCCGCCAACAGCTTCGTCACGGGGGTGGTGTTCGACTGCACCGGCGGGGCCAACCTCCCCACCGGGCGCTGAGCGGTCCCCTGTCACAGGCCACCCGTACGGTGCGACCGTGAACGCTCCCGACGTCATCCCGATCAGCCACCGGCCCGACTACCGCACCGACACCATCGGCCGCTGGCAGGGCGGCCAGTTCTTCGCTTCGGCCGTCTGCCTCGGCGTCGGCCGGTACTACGCCGTCCTGCACCGTTTCGACGACGCCGGCCGGCACCTCGGCTCGCGGATCCGCTCGGCCGGCGACGCGGCGGAGGCCAAGCGCCTGCTGGTGGAAGAGCTCGACGGCCTGCCCGGCCGGGAGTACCGGGACATCGTGATCGCCCCGTTCGCCGTGCACGTCGACGGCGAGATGTTCGGCCTGGTCCGCGAGGACTACGAGCCGGACGACGAGGGCGAGGAGGCCGAAGACGACGAGCGGATCCACTTCGAGCTGTACCCCGACGGCCTCGGCTTCGACGCCCCCTGGTGCGGCTGCTACGACACCTGAGCCGCCGCCGCGCCGGGGCGCCCGGGCGTCACCACTCCGCCACCCGGTAGTCCTTGAGGAACACCCCCGACACCGGGTCCCCGGCCTCGCCGCGGACGATCGGGTCGTAGATCCGGGCCGCGCCGTCCACGACGTCGAGCGGGGTGCGGAACCCGTGGGCGGCGATCCTGGCCTTCTTCGGCGCCGGGTTCTCGTCCGTGATCCAGCCGGTGTCGACGGCGCACATGTGCACGCCCCGGTCGGCGAGTTCGGCCGCGCTGGTGCGGGTGAGCATGTTGAGCGCGGCCTTCGCCATGTTGGTGTGCGGATGCCGGGCGGTCTTGTTGCGGACGGCGAACCGGCCCTCCACTGCCGTGACGTTGACGATGTAGCGGGCGGGGTGCGGCGAGGCCAGCAGCAGGGGCAGCAGCCGGTCGCAGAGCAGGGCCGGGGCCAGCGCGTTGACCAGCTGGGTCTCCAGGACCTCCGCCGGGTCGAGCGAACCGAGCGTGGCGGACCAGGAGTTGGCGGGGGCGAGGTCGGGCAGCAGTCCGGCCTCGTCGGTGAGATCCAGCAAGGAACCGGCGCCGGACGGGAGTTGGGCGAGGCCGGTGACCGGACGGAATCCGGGTGCGGCGTGGCCGATCGCCCGGCGGTCGGCGGCGGGCAGGGCGTCCTGCTCGCCCGCGGCCAGCAGCGCGTACGACTCGGGCGGGCGGCGCAGGGTCTGCGCGGCGTTGTTGACCAGGATGTCGAGCGGGCGGCCCTCGGCGCGCAACCGGTCGGTCAGGCCGATGACCTGGCGCGGGTCGCGGAGGTCGATGCCGACGACGGTGAGCCGCTCCCACCACTGCCGGCTGCCCTCCGCGGCCCGGAAGCGGCGGACGGTGTCCTGCGGGAAGCGGCTGGTGACGACCAGCTCGGCGCCGTCCCGCAGCATCATCAGCGCGAGCTGGAAGCCGATCTTGACCCGCCCGCCGGTGAGCAGCGCCCGGCGCCCGCGCAGGTCGGTGCCAAGGGCGCGGCGGGCGGTGTTGTCGGCCGCGCAGTCCGGGCAGAGCATGTGGTAGAAGCCGTCGACCTGGCGGTAGGCCTGCTTGCAGACGTAGCACTTGCGCGGGAGCCGCAGCTCGCCGACCGGCCCGCGGGGCCCGTCCGCCGCAACCAGCGGCGCGTCCTCGCGGCGGGTCCGGCGGCCGGTCGCGGTGGTGGCGAGCAGGTCGGCGTCGGCCTGCCGCTGGGCCTGCCGGGCCTCCTGGCGGCGGCGCTTGCGGCTCTCCATGACGAAGGAGCTGAGCTGCCGCTCGGCGTGCAGCCGGGTGCGGTCGTGGGCGGGGAGGGCCCGCAGCCGGCCGAGGGTGCGGCTGAAGGCGGCGAGCTCCTCGGCGGTGACGTCCGGCGCGCCGGCCGCTTCGTCGCAGGCCGCTTCGTCGCAGGCCGGAGTGGTCGTGCGCAACTGGATGTGGTCGTCTCGGACCGTCATGTCCGCCCCCTCGTGCCGTACAGGTGGGACGGACTGTAATCGACGGTCCGGAACGATGAGATGCCAATTTCCCCCGGTGGGCAGTAGCGGGAGGCGGGCGGCGGCGGGCGGTGGGGATGCCCGGCGCCCCGTGGGCGACCCGCCGGGATCAGCCCGCGCACTGGCCGAGGAGCCTCGCGAACCCGTACGGCTGCTGCGGGACGTCGGTGCACGTGGACAGCGAGCCGCCGGTGCAGGCGTTGGCGTCCCGGGTGGCGTCCCGGAAGGAGACCATCCCGAGGTGGTACCGCCGGGCGAAGGCCGGCAGCTGCCGGGCGTCGGCCTGGTCGTAGACCTGGTGGTCGTCGTTCTCGTCGATCATCGGGGTGACGCCGACCATGGCCCACAGCTGGGCGTCGGACTTCGCCAGGAGGTCGACCAGGTCGACGGCCATCCCGGCGTCCCGGGCGGACTTGACGACGGCGACGCCCTCGCTGGTCAGGCCCTCGGGCAGGACGGGCAGGGTGAACGACACCTTGAGGCCCGGGTGGGCCTGCTGGAGCCTGGCGAGCGCGGCGGAGCGGCGCTCGTTGGCGGCGGTGTCGGCGATGGCCGCGCCCTCGAAGCCGAAGTCGACGTAGCGCAGCCCGTAGGTCCTCACGACGGCGTCGTACTCGGCGAACAGCGCGTCCACCTGGTCCTCGGCCCAGGCGGTGCGAGGGCCGTAGGCGTTGAACCAGCCGGCCTTGCAGCCGACGCCGGTGACGAAGCCCACCGTGTAGCCCTTGAGGCCGCCGGCCTCGGCCAGTTCGGGCATCGAGGGCGTGGGCCAGGCGCCCGTGTCGGTGTACGGGGCGACCGGAAGCGCGACGCTCGCCCCCGGGTCGCCGGTCGGGCCCGGCTAGGTCGAACTCGGCGGCGGGGTAGCCGGGTTGACGCCGCCGGGGCCGGTCAGCGCGATGTCGTCGGCGAGGTAGCCGCCCTGCCCGTACCAGCCGTGCAGGTACACGGTGACGCTGGTGGTGGCCGGCCCGGTGGTGAAACGCGTGGACAGCTGCTGCCAGTCGGCGCCGCCGGCGGTCCAGGTGGCCGGGTCGGTGGTGCCGCTGCCCGTGGCGCCGAGGTGGACGTACCGGCCCTGCACCCAGGCGCTGAGCGTGTACTCGGTGCCGGGCCGGACGCTGACGGTCTGCCCGCACTGTGCGGTGTCGCTCGCGCTCACCGCGCCCTTGAGCGCGTACGTTCCGCCGTGGGCACCGGAGTCGACCACGCTCCCGGTGTCGGCGGAGCAGCTCCAGGAGCCGGCCGCGCCGCTCTCCAGTCCGCCGTCGGCGAGCAGGTTGACGTCGGCGGCACCGGCGTTCCCGGCGAGGACGGCCAGTCCGCCGGCGGCGAGCGCGGCGGCGGCACCGAGGCTCAGCAGGGTGGTCCGACGGGCGGGGCGGCGGCGCGTGGGGGCGTGCTGGGGCGCGCTGGGCATGGGGGTGCCTCTCGGGACGTGGCGGCTGCCCGCGCCGCGAGGGGTCACGCGGCGGGCGGCGGCCCTGGGGCGGTCCGGTGCGGGGAGGGCGGGGGAGCGCGATGCGGGGGATCACGACGCGGGGAACGTGGTGCTGAGCATCAAACTGGACTAGACCAGCTGTGCACGTCAAGCATTTCCGGGCCCGGACGCCCCAGCGGGGGCGGGTTCCGGGAAGGGACGAGGCGTCCCTGACGGTTCGTTACGGCATGTGGGGAAGCTTGAGGGTGGGGGCGACGTGCGGGCAGAACCGGAGGCCGGAGCCCGGCTCGTTGGTGCAGACGGTCGCCGGAGGGTACTCCCAATCGGCGGACGTGGACGTAGGCGTGGAGACCGGGGGCCGGGGGGACAGGGGGGTGCGCCGGGAGTCCTGGAAGGTGTTGTAGCCGCTGATGGCGAAGACCGTCCCACAGGCGACGACGAGCAGGCCGATCAGGACGTCCCCGGCGATCCGGGCCGCGATCCCGGCCCGGGCCCGGTCGACGACCACGGCCCGGTGCGGCCGGTCGGGCAGGTACCGCACCGTCACGCGGTCGCCCACGACGCGCGGCGCGCCGGAGGTGTCCTCCAGCCGGACCTCCGCGCCGTCCCGGGTGCGGAACCCGAGGATCACGTGCCGCTCCGTCCGGGTGCGCCGGCTGGACGGGTCCCGCTCCTGCGTCGTGTACGTCTCCAGGCAGCGGGCCTCGGCCGACAGCCCCTCGGCCAGGGTCCGGAGGTCCAGCCGGGCCCGCCGGATCCCGAGCACCGGCTTGACCACCCCCAGGCCGACGGCCAGCAGCCCGATGGCTCCGAACACGATGCCGACGGCAGTTCCGTCCTGGGACATGTCCCCCCGTGGATCGTTCCGTCGAACGTCTGATTCCTCGTCAGGAGGACGGTGATCACCGCCGTCCGGTTCCCCGGGCTGCTCCGCCGTGCGGGCCGGACGGAACGGGCTTGACCTTGAGTGCACTCCAAGGTGAATGCTGAGGGCGTTGATCGGCACCACCACGCGAAACACGATGGGAGCACTGCCATGCGCAACGCCTCGTTCGGTACCGGCGGACCCGAGATCGGCGTCATCGGTCTCGGCTGCATGGGCATGACCTGGGCCTACGACGTGCGGAACCGGGACGACGAGAACTCGGTCCGGGTGATCCGGCAGGCGCTGGACCTCGGCGTCGGCCTGATCGACACCGCCGACATGTACGGCCCCTACACCAACGAGGAGGTGGTCGGCGCCGCCCTGGCCGGCCCGTACCGGGAGCGCGCCTTCCTGGCCACCAAGGTGGGCATCGTGCCGGGCGGCGGGGGCCAGCAGGAGCGCAACGGCCGGCCCGAGCACGTGCGCCGCTCGATCGACGAGAGCCTGCGCCGGCTCGGCACCGACCACGTCGACCTCTACCAGCTGCACCGGGTCGACCCGGAGGTCCCGATCGAGGAGACCTGGGGCGCCTTCGCCGAGGTCGTCGCGGCGGGCAAGGCCCGGAGCATCGGGCTCTCCGAGGCGACGCTGGACGAGATCAGGCGGGCGCAGGCGGTGCACCCGGTGGCCTCGGTGCAGTCCGAGCTGTCGCTGTGGACCCGGGACGTGCTGGCCGAGGTGCTGCCGTACACCGAGGAGCAGGGCATCGCCTTCCTGCCGTTCTCGCCGCTCGGCCGGGGCTTCCTGACCGGCGGCATCACGTCCTTCGACGAGCTGCCCGCCGACGACTTCCGCCGCCGGCTGCCGCGCTTCCAGCAGGACGCGCTGAAGGCCAACCTGGAGCTGGTCGGGACGGTACGGGCGGTCGCCGAGCGGATCGGTGCCACTCCCGCGCAGGTCGCGCTGGCCTGGGTGCTGGCGCAGGGCCGGTACGTCTTCCCGATCCCGGGCACCCGGACGCCGCGCTACCTGGTGGACAACGTGGGCGCGGCCGGGATCGAGCTCTCGGCGGCGGACCTGGCGGAGCTGGACGCGCTGCCGGCCGCGACCGGCGAGCGCTACTGAGGGCCGGCGGTCAGGGCTCCCGGAGCTCCCGGCGCTCCATCACCCACACCAGCTGCCGCCCGGTCTCGCCCGGCGCCCGGACAGCCGCCTCGGCGACCCGGTCCAGCCGGTAGCCGAGCTTGCGCGGGATGGCCGCGCTGGCGCCGTTCGCCTGGTCGCAGTGGATCTCCACCCGGGTGATCCCGGGCAGCGCCAGCGCGGCCTCGGTCAGCGCCCCGGCCGCGGCGGTGGCGATGCCGCGGCCGACGTGCCGGGCGGCGACCCAGTAGCCGATCTCCAGCGCGCCCGGGCCGATCCGCCCGTGCAGGCCGAAGGCGCCGATCACGCCGCCGGGTTCGGCGTCCAGGCCGGCCAGGTACATGAAGTCGGTGCCGGCCTCCCAGGCGGCCGCGCCGGCCCGGGTCAGCTCGGCGGTCCGGGCCCGGGAGGGGGCCTCGGCCGCCCACTCCATCCAGGGCCGCAGGTGGTCCAGGTTGGCGCGGACGGCCCGGTTCAGCGCTTCCGCGTGGGTGCTGCGACGGCGCCGCAGCCAGAGGCCGCCGGGCAGCCGCAGCCGTTCCGGCGGCCGCCCGGCGGTCACCGCCACGGCCGGCGGCCCGGGACCGCAGGACCGCGGCCGTGCTTGGCTCATGACGGCGATTATGTCCTTGGCCGGGACCTGTCACCATTCGAGGTCCCCCCGGTGGCGGGCGCGCCCGGCCGCACCCCGGCGCGTCAGAGCCGGACCATCACCTCGTCGAGCTCCTTGCGCCGCAGATCCGGCACGCGCGCGCCCTCGGCCGGGTAGCCGACCGGGATCACGTACGCCGCGCGCTCCTCGGCCGGGCGGTCGCACACCTCGTTGAGGAACCTCATCGGGCTCGGGGTGTGGGTCAGCGTCGCCAGCCCGGCCTGGTGCAGGGTGGCCAGCAGCAGCCCGACCGCGATCCCCACCGACTCCTTGGTGTAGTACGGGCGCGGCGAGTCGGGGCCCTTGTGCACCTCGAACACCACGATCACGGCCGGCGCGTCCTCCAGGAACGGCTTGCGCCAGTCGGTGCCGATCGGGGCGAGCGCGGCCAGCCACTCCGCCGAGGCCCGGTGGCCGTAGAACTCGCGCTCCTCGGCCTCGGCCGCCTCGCGCAGCCGCCGCTTGCGCTCCGGGTCGGTGATCACCACGAACCGCCAGGGCTGGACGTGCGCGCCGCTGGGCGCGGTGCCCGCGGTCCGGACCGCCCACTCGAGCACCCCGTCCGGGATCGGGCGGGTGGAGTAGTCGCGGACGGTCCGGCGCTGGGCCATCACCTCGTGGAAGGTCCTGCTGCGGGCCTCGGCCTCGTGGGCGGGCACCGTCATGGGCGTGAGCGGGACGGTCGGGTGGGACGTCCCCGCCACGGCGCTGTCTGTGCTGTCAACCATGGCGGACAGCACAGCACATGACGGCCCCTCCGGGAAGAGGTAGAGACCAATCGCCGGTCAGCGGCGGCTCAGAGCTCGTGCACCCGCCCGTCCCGGACCTCGATCCGCCGGTTCACCGTCACCGTGTCCAGCATCCGTCGGTCGTGGGTGACCAGCAGCAGGGTGCCGGTGTACGAGGCGAGCGCGGACTCCAGCTGCTCGATCGCGGCCAGGTCCAGGTGGTTGGTCGGCTCGTCCAGCACCAGCAGGTTGACCCCGCGGGCCTGCAGCAGCGCCAGCGCGGCCCGGGTGCGCTCGCCGGGGGAGAGGGTGCCGGCCGGGCGCAGCACGTGCACCGCCTTGAGGCCGAACTTGGCCAGCAGGGTGCGCACCTCCTCCGGCGAGAGCTCCGGTACGGCGGCGGCGAAGGCGTCCGCCAGCGGCTCCCCGCCGAGGAACAGCCCGCGCGCCTGGTCCACCTCGCCGACCACCACGCCGGAGCCCAGCGAGGCGCTGCCGCCGGCCAGCTCCAGCCGGCCGAGCAGGGCGGCCAGCAGCGTGGACTTGCCGGCGCCGTTGGCGCCGGTGATGGCGACCCGGTCGGCCCAGTCGATCTGGAGGTCCACCGGGCCGAAGGCGAAGTCGCCGCGCCGGGCGCTCGCCCCGCGCAGGGTGGCGACCACCGAGCCGGAGCGCGGGGCGGTGGCGATCTCCATCCGCAGCTCCCACTCCTTGCGCGGCTCCTCGACCACCTCCAGCCGCTCGATCATCCGCTGGGTCTGCCGGGCCTTGGAGGCCTGCTTCTCGGTGGACTCGGCGCGCGTCGCACGCCCGATCTTGTCGTTGTCGGAGGACTTGCGACGGGCGTTGCGCACCCCGTGCTCCATCCAGCCGCGCTGCATCCGCGCCCGGGCCTCCAGCCCGGCCTTGGTGTCGGCGTACTCGTCGTACTCCTCGCGGGCGTGCCGACGGGCCACCGCCCGCTCCTCCAGGTACGCCTCGTAGCCGCCGCCGTACAGGTTGACCTGCTGCTGGTGCAGGTCCAGCTCCAGCACCTTGGTCACGGTGCGGGCCAGGAACTCGCGGTCGTGGCTGATCAGCACGGTGCCCGCGCGCAGGCCCTTGACGAAGGACTCCAGCCGCTCCAGGCCGTCCAGGTCGAGGTCGTTGGTGGGTTCGTCCAGCAGGAAGACGTCGTAGCGGGAGAGCAGCAGCGAGGCGAGGCCGGCCCGGGCGGCCTGGCCGCCGGACAGGGCGGTCATCGGCAGGTCCAGCGAGACCTTCAGCCCGAGCGAGTCGGCGACCTCCTCGGCGCGCTCCTCCAGGTCGGCGCCGCCGAGGTCCAGCCAGCGGTCCAGGCTCGCCGCGTACGCGTCGTCGGCGCCCGGCCGGCCCTCGACCAGGCCCTCGGTGGCCTCGTCCAGGGCGGCCTGGGCGGCCGCCACGCCGGTGCGGCGGGCGAGGAAGTCGCGCACCGACTCGCCCTCGCGCCGCTCCGGCTCCTGCGGCAGGTGGCCGACGTTGGCGCCGGCCGGGCTCAGCCGCAGCGAGCCGCCCTCGGGGGTGTCCAGGCCGGCCAGCAGCCGCAGCAGGGTCGACTTGCCGGCGCCGTTCACGCCGACCAGGCCGATCACGTCGCCGGGGGCGATGACCAGGTCCAGGCCGGAGAAGAGGGTGCGTTCGCCGTGGCCGGCGCTGAGGTCCTTGACTACGAGTGTCGCGCTCATGATGGGGCCGATTGTAGGAGGAGCGGCCCGGGCGGCGGAAAAACGGCGGGACGGGCGCCGGGGGAACTGGCGGCGGCTGGGCGGGGGAACCCGGCGGGCGGGCGCGGAAACGCCGGGGGCCGCGGCTGGCTCAGCCGCGGCCCCCGGACCACCTGATCACGGGACTACCGGGTCACGGGACTACCGGGTCAGAGGACCACCGGATCACCTGGTCACCGGTGGATCACTTGGCCTTCTTCGAGAAGTAGTCGAACATGTGCTGGGCCACGTCCTCCAGGTACGGACCGGCCTCGTAGGTGTTCGCGCCGTTGCCGATGGAGGTGTCGCTGACCAGGGCCGGCTTGCCGTCCTTGGTCGCGAACCAGCCGCCGCCGCTGCTGCCGCCGGTCATGTTGCAGCCGATCAGCAGCATCGCCGGGCGGCTCGGGTCGCCGGTCTTCTTGGACGGCTTGCCGCCGTCGCAGTGCTCCAGCTCCACGCCGTCGAAGGGCTTGCCCTCCGGGAAACCGTAGTTGCTGACGGCGCCGACCTGGTCACGCGGGGCGTTGAACCAGAGCGGGACGGAGCCGCCGACGGTCTCCTCCAGCGACTTGCCGCCCGGGGTGGGGTTGGCGACCTTGATGATGCCGAAGTCGTACTGGCTCCACGGGCCGCCCTTCTCGGGGTCGGCCTCGGCGGTCCACTGCGGCGAGACCATGCCGGAGGTGGCGGTCCACTCGCCGTACGGCTCGGCGTCCTCCAGCTTGGCCTGCTTGTTGCCGTTGCTCAGCACGCCGTTGCTGTTGAAGGCCGGGGCGAAGGTGATGTCGGTGTAGTACTTGTTGCCCTTGCCGCCGTGCAGGCAGTGGCTGGCGGTCCACACCAAGTTGCTCTTGCCCGGGTTGGCCGGGTCGGAGACGACGGTGCCGGAGCACACGTAGTCCTCGTTGCCGTCCTTGAAGAAGATCTTGCCGTTGACGTGCATGTTCTTCGGGAACGGGTGCGCCACGGGCTTGGCCGGGACCATGGCGGGCAGCTGGTCCGCGCCGCCGCCGGGCTGGGCCGCGGTGGGCTGGGCGGTCGGCTGGGCCGGGGCGGGCGCGCTGGTGGCCGGAGCGGCGCCGGTGGGCTGCGCGGGCGGCTGGGTCGCGTCCGGGGCGGGCGCCGGCAGCGGCTTCGGCTTGGCCTCCAGCAGCTTCTGCAGGGTCCAGTAGCCCTTGACCGCCGGGGTGATGACGTTCGCCTGGGCCCACTTGTCCCAGTCCTCGAGCTTCCAGGTCTTCAGCTCCTCGAGCGTCGGAAGCTTGATCGGGGCCGCGCCCGGCTTGCCGGGGACGCTGGCCGCGACGCTGGGAGCCGCGGTCGCGGCCGGGTCGGCGTTGTCGGGGCCGCACGCGGTGGCGACCACCATGGTCAGCGCGACGACGGAGGCGCCCAGGACGGCGCGGCCCGGCCGGGATATCGGTGACATGAGTTCAAATCCCCCTGTTGACTACCGCCATGCGGCCCGTTCCCCGGGTGCGGCCCCACTCGGCCGCAGGCATGGCAGGTGAGGAGTCTGCCATGAGGCCGCGGAACTCCCGACATCCGCCCCTGACCGGGACGGGGCCGTCACCGGACCGGGACGAAGCTGTCACCGGTTCGGCACGGGATCGGCACCGGGCCCCCGTCGCGCCGGGTTTCGCGGTGCCGGGCGCACCGGGCGGAGCCGACGAAGCGGGCGGAGCGGGCAGAGGGGGCGGAGCGGCGGCCGGGCAGGCCCGGCGGGCCGGGGACGGTAAATCGGTTGCGGGTGGCGCAGCGGCTGCCTAGCGTGGTCCGGGTCATCAGCCAGACAAGGAGAAGGCCGTTGCTCTACTGAGGTCCCGGGACACCGCCCCCGCCGCGCAGGCCCTGCTGCCATTGCGCGGTGCGCGAGTGTGCGACCTCAGTCACGGCCCGTGGCGCTCCTCTGCGTGACGCCATCCTTCATCTCCTCCCGGCCGTCCCCGGTTCCGCACCCGCGGTGTCTCCCCGTGTTGCTCACCACCCCTTCGGCAACCACCCCGGGAGGCCTGTATGGCACACCAACCCACCACCACCGCCGTCCTCTGCACCGAGCTCTCGTTCGAGTGGCCCGACGGCAAGCCCGTCCTGGACGGCTTCCACCTCGCCGTCGGCCCCGGCCGCACCGGCCTCATCGGGCTCAACGGCGCGGGCAAGTCCACCCTGATGCGGCTGATCGCGGGCGAACTCACCCCGACCGGCGGCGCCGTCCGGATCGACGGCGAACTCGGCTACCTGCCGCAGGGCCTGACGCTCGACACCACCCTGCGGGTGGACGAGGCGCTCGGCATCCGTGCCACCCGCGAGGCCCTGCACGCCATCGAGTCCGGCGACACCGACCAGCGCCACTTCGACGCGATCGGCGACGACTGGGACGTCGAGGAGCGCGCCCGCGCCACCCTCGACCGGCTCGGCCTGCGCCGCCTCGGCCTCGACCGCACCACCGGCGAACTCTCCGGCGGCGAGGCGGTGCTGCTGCGGCTGGCCGCCCTGCTGATGGCCCGTCCCGACGTCCTGCTGCTCGACGAGCCCACCAACAACCTCGACCGGGCCGCCCGCGAGCGGCTCTACGAGACGGTGGCCGGCTGGAACGGCGTGATGCTGATCGTCAGCCACGACCGCGAACTGCTCCGGCACGTCGACCAGATAGCCGACCTGAGGGACGGCGAAGTCACCTGGTACGGCGGCAACTTCGCGGAGTACGAACGCACCCTCGCGGCCCAGCAGGAGACGGCCGAGCGGGTGCTGCGCAACGCCGAGGCCGACGTCCAGCGCCAGAAACGGGACTTGGCCGAGGCCCGGATCCGGCTGGACCGCAGCGCCGCGTACGGCAAGAAGCGCTCGGTCACCCGCAACGACCCGCACATCTTCGCCGGGATGCTCAAGCGCAAGGGCCAGGAGACGGCCGGCCGGCTCCAGGGCATGCACACCGAGCGCCTGGAGGAGGCCAGGGCGCGGGTCAGCGCGGCCGAGGAGGCCGTCCGGGACGACGCCGAGATCCGGATCGACCTGCCGCGCACCGCCGTCCCGGCCGGGCGCACCGTGCTCACCCTGGACAAGGTCCGGCTGCCCTACGGCACCACCGCCGACCTCGACCTGCGCGGGCCCGAGCGGATCGCCCTGGTCGGCCGCAACGGCGCGGGCAAGACCACCCTGCTGCGCACCATCGCGGGCGAACTCGCGCCGTTGGCGGGGGAGGTGATCACCCCGGTGCCGCTGCGGCACCTCCCGCAGCGGCTCGACCTGCTGGACGACGAGCGCTCCGTCGTGGAGAACGTCAAGCTGTTCGCCCCCGCCGCCGGGGACAACGCGGTCCGCGCCCGGCTGGCCCGCTTCCTGTTCCGCGGTGCCCGGGCCGACCAGCCCGCCGCCACCCTCTCCGGCGGCGAGCGGTTCCGCGCGACGCTGGCCGCCCTGCTGCTGGCCGACCCGTCGCCGCAGCTGCTGCTGCTCGACGAGCCGACCAACAACCTGGACCTCGCCAGCGTCCGCCAGCTCACCCAGGCGCTGGCCGCGTACCGGGGCGCGCTGATCGTGGCCAGCCACGACGTGGCGTTCCTGCGCGGCCTGGGGCTCACCCGGTGGCTGGAACTGGACGGCGAACTGCGGGCGGTGGAGCCGATGTAGCGCCTCCTACCGCTGCCGGGCCCGGTGTTCCCGCCGGCCCTGTCAGTCCTGCCGGTCCCGCGCACCCTGGTCGGCCTGCGTGCCCCGGACGTCCTGCGCGTCCTCGGCGCCCTGGTCGCCCCGGGCGTGCTGCGCGTCCTCGGTGAGCATCCGGCGGGCCGTGCTCAGGGCCGAGTCCCTGAGTGCGGCCAGCTCGTCGGGGGTGAACACCGGGGTGCGGACGTCCGGCGGGATGCCCGGGCCGTCGTAGGTGGTGCCGTTCCGGGTCAGGTACTTCTCGTTCGGCAGGATGGCCAGGAAGTCCGGCGAGAGCGTCTTGACCATGATGTCGGAGAAGACGCCCTGGGTGTTCTCGCCGACCCGGAGCACCCGCGGGGAGCGGCCGGTCATGGCCTGGGTGAAGGTCTCCGCCGCACTGGTGGAGATCGAGGAGGTGAGCACCGCCACCGGCCCGGTGAAGCGCCCGCCCGCCGAGGGCCTCACGGTGATCGGCTGGGGCCGGGTGAACTTCGTCGGGTCGGCCGGGTCGTTGCGCGCCACCTTCCGGTAGGCGACGTAGGGGCGGTCGGTGAGCCGGGCGGCGATGTGCAGCGCGAGCGCGTCCGAGCCGCCGCCGTTCAGCCGGACGTCGACGACCAGGCCGACGGGCCGGTCCGGGCCGGCCAGCACGGTGTCCAGCGCCCGGTCCAGCTCGTCGACCTGGCTCCGGAAGTCGCCGTCGGTGTAGTCGTTGAAGCTGCTCACCCGGAGGTAGCCGAGGCCGTCGGGGAGCCGGCCGGTGCCGAGCCGACCGCCGGCGAACTCCTGCTCCGGGCCGGTGAGCTGGGCGGCCGCGGCCTGTCGGGCCCGCGCGGCCAGTTCCTCGGTCCGCACCGTGGACCCGGGCCGCTGCCCGCTGAACACGTCCTCGGCCTGCCCGGCGACCACCCGGGCCAGCCCGGTGTGGGCGTCCCCGAGCGGGCGGAGCATGTCCACGAGGACGGCCTGCAGCTGGTCGGTGGTCGTCGTCGGCGTGATCGTGCGCCGCTTCTCGTCCCGGACGGCGTGCCAGTCGACGCCCTTGGCCGCGAAGAACGGGTAGTTCTCCTCGAAGTTCTCCCAGAACCGGTCGAAGACCGCGAGCGGATCGTTCGGTGCCGGCTTGGCGCACAGCGCCGGCAGGGCTGCCAGTCGGGTGAGCGTCTTGCTGCCGACCCCGCCCTCCTCGCGCTCGACGGCCCGGTTCCGGCCCTTGGGGGTGATCGTCAGGGCCAGGTCGTCCACGGCGTAGCGGGTGGTGCCGTCCGGGTCGGGGGCCGTGGTCTGCGTCCCCTTGATCCATCCGGGCACGCAGCTGTGCGCCGTCACGTCGTAGGTGGTGAGCCTGTTCCCGGAGACCGTGATCAGCAGACCGTAGCCCTCCGTCCGCCAGACCCCCTCCAGCGGGTTCGACCGCACTCCCTGGAGGGCGGTCGCGCCCTGGGGCGAGGTCGCCCCCTGGGCGGCGGCCGCCCCTGGTGCCGCCACCCCCACGGCCGTCGCGAGCGCCACCGCCGCGGCCGCGGCGCTGCCCGTGCTCCTGCGTTTCATCTCCGGCCTCCGCCGAACCCCGGTCTCCCCCGCGGAACCCCTCCGCCACCGCTCCCCGCCGACGCTACGACGGCCCAGCGGCCCGGTCGTCATCCCACGCGTCGCACCCGCTTCCTCCTCCGGGCCCATCCGGCATCCTCCTCAGGGCCCATCCGGAGGCGGCGGAACGGTCCCGGGCGGTCTCGACGGCGGCCGGTCCGGGCACGGGTGGGAATCCGCCGTCTGTGGCGGTGCTGGTGGAGCCGGCGCGCGACGTGGCGGAGGCCCGGGCGGACGTGTACGCGGCGGCCGACCGGATCCGCGCCTGGCGGATCTGCGGCCGGCCGACGCGCAGGGTCCGCCGGGGTCAGGAGGCCTGCGGCGTCGGCCGCAGCCTGCCCGCGATCCGCGTCCCGAGCCGGTCCAGCCCGACGACGAGCGCGGCGAGCACCACGAACTCGACGGTCAGCAGGGCGATCTGGCCCCAGACGTAGCCGTAGCCCTTGGTGGTCGGGTCGAAGAAGAAGTAGGGGTAGGGCAGCGGGTAGTCGTCGAACAGCGCGTTGCGGGTGAGCACGATCGCCGCGTAGCCGAGCGGGAAGGCCAGCCAGAGCGGGATGTCCTTCCAGGCGGCGGCGTTGCGCGGCCTGAGCACCAGCCAGTCGACGATCACCATCACCGGCGTCACGTAGTGCAGGAAGAACGACGACCAGTGCGCCAGCTTGTCCGGCCCGCTGACCAGGCCGGGCAGCGGGTTGGCGCCGTGTTCGAGCAGGACGTGCGAGACCAGGCCGGTGATCAGGATGTACAGCGTGGCGGCGCCGCGCAGCCGGGGCGCGGGCGCGTCCACGGTGTCGCGCTTGAGCATCCAGTAGACCGCGCCGACGAAGTAGCCGAACACGATCACGTTGCTCTGCACGGTGAAGTAGACCAGCGGCGCGGTTCCGAGGATCAGGCCGAGGCCCGCCGAGAGCACGATGCCCATGCGCCACCAGAGCGCGGGTCGGGTCCGGACTGTCATGCGGCCACCAGTTCGTTCCAGGCGATACGGGAGGTATCGGACGTTGCAGGGGGAAAGCCGCACTCTACTCGCTGGTTGCGATCGGATGGAATCCGCGTTCGACGCTCCCGGCGCCGGTGGGCCGGGGAGGGTGCTGGGCGGGCGTCAGCCGGGCAGTACGAACCCCGACTCGTACGCCGCGATGACCGCCTGGGTGCGGTCCCGTGCGCCCAGCTTGGCCAGCACGCTGCCGACGTGCGTCTTCACCGTCTCCTGGCTCACCACCAGCCGGCGCGCGATCTCCCCGTTGTTGAGCCCGGTGGCCATCAGCCGCAGCACCTGCCCCTCCCGCTCGGTCAGCCGGCCGATCGGCCCGCGGTCCGCCGACTCCGCCTCCCGCCGCCGGTCCGCGCCGTGGCGCAGCGCGAGGTCGCGGACGGCCGCCGGGAACAGCAGCGAGTCCCCGCGGGCGACCAGCCGTACCGCCTGCACCATCTCCTCGGCCCGGGCCCGCTTCAGCAGGAACCCGGCGGCGCCCGCGCGCAGCGCGTCGTACACGTGGTCGTCGTGCTCGAAGGTGGTGACCACCAGGATGCGCGGCGGCGTGGCCATCCCGTTGACCAACTGCTCGGTGGCCCGGATGCCGTCAATGCCGGGCATCCGGACGTCCATCAGCACCACGTCCGGGCGCAGTTCCCGCACCAGCGGGACGACCTCGGCGCCGTCGGCGGCATCGCCGACCACGGTGAGGTCGGGTTCGCTGTCGATCACCACCCGCAGGCCCAGGCGGACCAGCCGCTCGTCGTCCGCGATCACCACCCGGATGGCCTCGGTGTTCCGGTTCACGTCCCGGTCCACGTCCTGAGTCGCGCTCTGGCTCACGTCCTGGTCCACGCTCTGGTCCACACCCTGCTTCACGTCGTCCCCTCCGCCGGCAGCCAGACGGCCAGCCGCCATGTCGTTCCGTCCTCGTCCGGCCCCGCCGTGCTGCCGCCGTGCAGGGCCGCCGCCCGCTCCCCGATCCCGCGCAGTCCGCGCCCGCCGCCGGGGCGGCTCGGCCGGGCCGGGCCGAGCGGGTTGGTCAGTTCGATCTCCAGCCGGCCGTCGGCCAGCCCGACCCGCAGGCCGGCGGGGGCGCGCCCGGCGTGGCGCAGCACATTGGTCAGGCCCTCCTGCACGATCCGGTACGCCTCGCGGGAGACCGCCTCGGGCAGGCCGGCCAGTCCGGGTGCCAGCTCGGCGTCCACCGCCACCCCGGCGCGGCCGAGCTGGCGCAGCAGGTCGTCCAGCCCGGCGAGGGTGGGCCCGGCCGGCTCGGCGGCCTCCGGATCCTCCTCGCGCAACAGTCCGAGCACGGTGTCCAGTTCGGCGACGGCGGCCCGGGCGGTCTCCTCGATCGCCGCGAGCGCCTCGGCGGCGAAGTCCGGGTTGCTGCGCAGTACCCGGGCGGCGGCCGAGGCCTGGATGCCGACGGCGCTGAGCGCGTGCCCGACCGAGTCGTGCAGCTCGCGGGCCAGCCGGTTGCGCTGGGCGAGCACAGTCGCCCGGCGCTCGGCGGCGGCCACCCGCTCCTCCGGGGTCGGGCCGAGCAGGGCGGGTGCCCAGCGGGCGAGCAGCGCGCCGCAGGCGGCGTTGGTGCCGACGATCAGCAGGAGCACGCCGAGGCCGAGGGCGGGGCCGGTGGTCAGCCAGTCGGGGAAGTGCCGCTGCCAGGTGCGGACGAACTCCTCCGTCCCCGGGAAGCCGAGGAGCAGCACCACCGCGAAGGGGGTGCCGGCCAGCGTCATCCCGGCGACCACCCCGCCGAACAGGACGTGCAGCACGTACCAGAGCGCGGTGCGCCACCGGGCCGCCCAGGAGCGGGCCGGGCCGGTGGCCAGTTCCTCCGGCCGGGCCACCGAGCACAGCGCCCGGGCGGCCGCGCCCTCCAGGCCCCGCACCATCGGCACCAGCGCGGTGACGGCGGCCATCGGCAGCGAGGTGAGCAGCGACAGGACGTACAGGAGCAGTTGGCGGGCGGGCGACTGGTCGGGGTTGAGCGCCCCGAACAGCACCACCGACAGCATCCAGTACGGCATCAGCAGCGCGCCGCCCAGCACCAGGTGCACCCAGCGCAGCCGGGCCCGCCGCCCGACCGTCGCCCCCGCCGTACGCCGCAATCGGCCGCCCACCCCCGTGATCACCCGCGCGACTCTACGGCAGCGGCGCGCCGCTGGGCGCCCCGTTCGGTGAGCGCGATCGCCCCGACGGCCAGCACCAGCACGGCGGCCACCACCTGGGCGGCCTGCACCAGGGGCAGCAGCCCGGGCACGGCCATCCGCAGCTCGGTCACCCGGGTCGTCGACACCCCGAAGGCCACCAGCTGCCAGCTGCCCCAGCCGAACAGCGAGCCGGCCGCCGTCCAGACCACCACCAGCGGCCCGAGCAGCCGGCGCCCCGGACGGATCCGGAAGACGAGGCCCAGCAGTGCCGCGGTCGCGGCGACCGCCATCGCCGCGGTCACCCCGTCCATCACCACCACGCCCCGGCTGCGCTCCTCCGCCATGCTCTGCGGCAGCCCGGCGGTGCCGCCGAGCGCCCAGTAGACCCGGCCCGCCGCGACGCCCGCGGCGAGCAGCGCGGCGACGCAGGCGAGGGTGCGCTGCACGGTCAGGGTGGGGGAGTCGGGCAGGTCGCCGATCCGCTCCCGCAGCAGCCCGGCCCAGCGCCGGCGGGCGTACAACGCGAAGGCGGTGATCAGGGCGAGGCCCTGGACGGCGAAGCCGCCGTACACGACGAGGAAGACCCAGTCGCCGACGCCCTTGTCGTCCGGGTCGCCGCGCTCGGGGCCGAGCACCAGGAGGCTCAGCAGGTACAGCGGCAGCGCGACCAGGATCGTGCCGAGCAGTCCGGTCGCCACCCACATCGGGAACGCCACCAGTCCGGCCGGGGCCCGCCGCCCCCACGGCCGGGCGAACGCCAGCGCCAGGGCCACGGCGATCGCGTCCATGCCGAAGGTCAGCAGGTTCACCAGCCACAGCCGGTCCATCTCGCCGGCGTCGTCCGATCCCACCGGATGCCCGGTCAGCCAGAGCAGCTTCAGGGTCAGGTACGGCCCGGTCGCCGCCACCGCCGTCCAGGCCGCCCCGGCCCGCACCGTGTGCTCGTTGATCCTCATGCCCCCACGGTCCCGCCGGGCCGCGCCCCGGGTCCTCCGCCCGGGGCGCGATCCCGCTCCCCCTGGCGGGGGATCTCCGGGCTCAGGCCATCCGGTGGATCAGCCGGTCCTCCTCGTCGGTTCGGCCGTTCGGATCGGCGACCAGGCCGAGCCGTCGGGCGAGGCGGCGGGAGGGCAGGTTGTCGGCGTGGATCAGGGCGATCACCGGGATGCCGGGGTGGCGCGGCAGAGCCTCGGCCATCGCGGCCCGGGCCGCCTCGGCCGCGTACCCCCGCCCCCAGGCGGACGGCCGGAACCGGTAGTAGAGGTTGAACACCCGTTCCCCGTCCAGCGTGTGCAGGAACAGCCCGGCGAACCCGATGACCGTCTCCGGGTCCTCCCGGGTGGCGACGGTGCAGTACCCCACGCCGTCCCGCACCCAGTCGGCGACGAACCCGTCCAGCATCTCCCGGCTCGCCGCCCGGTCCCGCTGCGGCCCGTACGGGTTGTACCGGTTGGTCTCCGGGTCGCCGTGGATCGCGAACACCGCCTCGACGTCCCCCTCCTGCGGCCGCGTGAGCACCAGCCGTTCGGAGACGGCGACGATCGTGCGGGCGGTGGGGATGGTGGGGTCGGTCCGGTCTGTGAGGTCGGCCTGGCCGGTCCGGTCGGTCCGGTCGGTGGTGGTCATGGTGCTTCCCCCGTCTTCGTAATGGCTGCACCGCAGGATAGGCCGTTACCGGGCCAGTCGTCCGGTTGATTTCCGGGGCCTGCCCGGGGCCTGCCAGGAAGGTGCGGAGCCGACGCCGGAGTCGGCTCGGGATCGGTGGGCGCGGCCGGGCGCGGAGGTCTTGTTACTGACCGGTCGCTTGCCTATCATCCCGAGTGTTACAGCTTTACTGTCAAACCCCGAAGGGTTCTGCGGCCAGTGCGTGACACAAGCAGTGCACCGGGCCCGGGCGGTCCGGGTGCCCCGGCGGGTGGCCCGGGGGCCGGCGGCCCGCTGGCGGGCGTGCGGGTGGTGGAGCTCGCCGGGATCGGGCCGGGGCCGTTCGCGGCGATGCTGCTGGGGGACCTCGGGGCGGACGTGGTGCGGGTGGACCGGCCGGACCCCTCGCCGCTCGGCACCGACCCGGCGTACGACCTCAGCAACCGCAACAAGCGCTCGGTGCTCATCGACCTGAAGTCCCCCGAGGGCCCCGGACGGGTGCTGGACCTGGTCGAGCGGGCCGACCTGCTGATCGAGGGCTACCGGCCGGGCGTCGCGGAGCGGCTCGGGGTCGGGCCCGCCGAGTGCCTCGCGCGCAACCCCGCGCTGGTGTACGGGCGGATGACCGGCTGGGGGCAGTACGGACCCCGGGCGGCGACCGCCGGGCACGACCTCGGGTACGCGGCGGTCGCCGGGGTGCTCGGGATGGTGGCGGCGCCGGGCGGGGCCGAGGCACCGCCCGGCATCCCGGCCAACCTGCTGGGCGACTACGCGGGCGGCTCGCTCTACCTGGTCGTCGGCCTGCTCGCCGGACTGCACCACGCCCGCGCCACCGGTGCCGGCCAGGTGGTCGACGCCGCGATCGTGGACGGCGCGGCACACCTCGGCAGCATGCTGTGGGGCCTGCTCGCGGCCGGCCACTGGCAGGACCGCCGGGGCGTCAACCTGCTCGACGGCGGCGCGCCGTTCTACGCGGTCTACCGGGCGGCCGACGGCGGCCACCTGGCCGTCGGCGCGCTGGAGCCGCGCTTCTACGCGGAGTTCGCCCGGCTGCTGGGGCTGGGCCCGGACGCGCCCGGCCAGTACGACCTGGCCCGCTGGCCCGAACTGCGCGCCCTGATCGCCGCCCGCTTCGAAACCCGGACCAGGGCCGAGTGGGAGGCCGTCTTCGCGGGCTCCGACGCCTGTGTGGAACCGGTGCTGACGATGCGTCAGGCAGCCGTCGACGACCACCTGTCGGCGCGCGGGACGTACGTCGAGGCGGACGGCGTCACCCAGCCCGCCCCCGCTCCGCGCTTCTCCGCCACCCCGGGTGCCCTGCGCCGCCCGCCGGCCCGCCCGGGCGCGGACACCGCCGAGGTGGCCCGGGACTGGGGCGTCCCGTCCCTCGACCCCTCCTCCGGTCCCTCCCTCGACCCTTCGGCCGACTCTTCGGCCGGCCCTTCGGCCGCCGACGCTGCGGCCGACCCCTCGGCGAATGCCTCGGCCAAGGCCTCGGCCGAGACTTCGGCCAACGTTCCGGCAGAGCAAGGAGAGTAGCGGTGCAGCGCGAGATCTTCACCGAGCAGCACGACGACTTCCGGGCCACCGTGCGGTCCTTCCTGGCCAGGGAGGTGCTGCCGCACTACGACCGCTGGGAGAAGGCCGGCATCGTCGACCGCTCCGCCTGGCTCGCGGCCGGCCGTCAGGGCCTGCTCGGCCTCGCCGTTCCCGAGGAGTACGGGGGCGGCGGCACCCCCGACTTCCGCTACGCCGCCGTGCTGGCCGAGGAGTTCGCCCGGGCCGGCGCCTCCGGCCTGGCGATCGGCCTGCACAACGACATCATCGGCCCCTACCTCACCTCGCTCGCCACCGAGGAGCAGAAGCGCCGCTGGCTGCCCGGCTTCTGCTCGGGCGAGCTGATCACCGCGATCGCGATGACCGAGCCCGGCACCGGCTCCGACCTCCAGGGCATCCGTACCCAGGCGGTCGACCAGGGAGACCACTTCCTGCTCAACGGCGCCAAGACCTTCATCTCCAACGGCATCCTCGCCGACCTGGTGATCGTGGTCGCCCGCACCACCCCGGAGGGCGGCGCGCACGGGCTGAGCCTGCTGGCCGTCGAGCGCGGCACGCCCGGCTTCGAGCGCGGCCGCAACCTCGACAAGATCGGCCAGAAGGCCCAGGACACCGCCGAGCTGTTCTTCGAGGACGTCCGGGTGCCGAAGGAGAACCTGATCGGCGAGCTCGACGGCGGCTTCGTCCACCTGATGCAGAACCTCGCCCAGGAGCGGCTCACCATCGCCGCCGCGGCGATCGCCGGTGCCGAGTACCTGGTCGAGATCACCACCGACTACGTCAAGCAGCGCGAGGCCTTCGGTCGCCCGCTCGCCAAGCTCCAGCACGTGCGCTTCGAGATCGCCGAACTGGCCACCGAGTGCGCCGTCACCCGCGCGTTCGTGGACCGCTGCATCACCGAGCACAACCGCTGGGCGCTCACCCCGGCGGACGCCTCGATGGCCAAGTGGTGGGCCACCGAACTGCAGAAGCGCACCGCCGACCGCTGCCTCCAACTGCACGGCGGGTACGGCTACATGAGCGAGTTCCCGGTCGCCCGGGCGTTCACCGACGGCCGCATCCAGACCATCTACGGCGGCACCACCGAGATCATGAAGGAGATCGTCGGCCGGTCCGTCCTCGGCTGAGCGGACCCCGTTCCCGCCGCTGTCCGTACGTTCCCCGTTCCGGATTCCCGCCCGTCCCCGGCTTCCCGCCCCTGGAGCTCCCCGCCCCGCGGGCCTCCCGCCCCCGAAAACCCGCTGAAAGGCGTTCCCACCGTGACCACCGAAGCGTACGTCTACGACGCGATCCGCACCCCGCGCGGCCGGGGCAAGGCCTCCGGCTCGCTGCACGGCACCAAGCCGATCGACCTGGTCGTCGGACTGATCCACGAACTGCGCAACCGCTTCCCCGGGCTGGACCCGGCCGCGATCGACGACATCGTGCTCGGCGTGGTCAGCCCGGTCGGCGACCAGGGCTCCGACATCGCCCGGATCGCCGCCATCGCGGCCGGCCTGCCCGACACCGTCGCCGGCGTCCAGGAGAACCGCTTCTGCGCCTCCGGCCTGGAAGCCGTCAACCTGGCCGCCGCCAAGGTCCGTTCCGGCTGGGAGGACCTGGTCCTGGCCGGCGGCGTGGAGTCGATGTCCCGGGTGAAGATGGCCTCCGACGGCGGCGCCTGGTTCGCCGACCCGATGACCGCGTACGAGACCAACTTCGCCCCGCAGGGCATCGGCGCCGACCTCATCGCCACCATCGAGGGCCTCTCCCGCACCGACGTGGACGCCTTCGCCGCCGAGTCCCAGGCCCGCGCGGCCAAGGCCCAGGCGGACGGCCTGTTCGACCGCTCGGTCGTCCCGGTGCGCGACCGCAACGGCCTGGTCGTGCTGGAGCGCGACGAGTTCATCCGCCCCGGCACCACCGTCGAGACCCTGGCCGGCCTCAAGCCGTCCTTCGCCGCCATCGGCGAGGCCGGCGGCTTCGACGCCGTCGCCCTGCAGAAGTACCACTGGGTCGAGGCCATCGACCACGTCCACCACGCGGGCAACTCCTCCGGCATCGTGGACGGCGCCGCCCTCGTCGCCATCGGCAACCGCGAGGTCGGCGAGCGGTACGGGCTGCGCCCGCGCGCCCGGATCGTCTCCGCCGCCGTCTCCGGCTCCGAGCCGACCATCATGCTCACCGGCCCCGCCCCGGCCACCCACAAGGCGCTCGCCAAGGCCGGGCTCACCGCCGCCGACATCGACCTGGTCGAGATCAACGAGGCCTTCGCCGCGGTCGCGCTCCGCTTCATCCGCGAACTCGGCTTCCGCCACGACCAGGTGAACGTCAACGGCGGCGCGATCGCGCTCGGCCACCCGCTCGGCGCCACCGGCGCGATGCTGCTCGGCACCGTGATCGACGAACTGGAGCGGCGCGACCTGCGCTACGGCCTGATCACCCTCTGCGTGGGCGGCGGCATGGGCATCGCCACCATCGTCGAGCGCATCTGACCCCCCTCCCAGACCTGGAGCACCTGATGAGCGACACCACCACCATCCGCTGGGAGCAGGACCAGGACGGCGTGGTCACCCTCGTCCTCGACGACCCCGCCCAGTCCGTCAACACCATGAACGAGGCCTTCACCGCCGACTTCGAGACCGTCGTCGGGCGGCTGGCCGAACTCGCCTCCGCCGACGCGCTGCGCGGCGTGGTGATCACCTCCGGCAAGAACACCTTCTTCGCCGGGGGAGACCTGCGGATGCTCTCCGCCGCCCGCCCGCAGGACGCCGGGGCCGTCTTCGAGAAGTCGATGCGGATCAAGCGCGCGATGCGCACGCTGGAGACCCTCGGCAAGCCCGTCGTCGCCGCCGTCAACGGCAGCGCGCTCGGCGGCGGCCTGGAGATCGCCCTCGCCTGCCACCACCGGATCGCGCTGGACACCCCGGCCAGCCGGATCGGCCTGCCCGAGGTCACCCTCGGCCTGCTGCCGGGCGGCGGCGGAGTGGTCCGTACGGTCCGGCTGTTCGGCATCACCGACGCCCTGCTGAAGTTCCTCCTCCAGGGCCGCCAGTACCGTCCGGCGCAGGCGCTGGAGCACGGCCTGGTGCACGAACTGGTCGACACCCCCGAGGAACTGGCCGCCCGGGCGCGCGCCTGGATCGAGGCCAACCCGACCGCCGTCCAGCCCTGGGACGTCAAGGGGTACAAGATCCCCGGCGGCACCCCGGCCACTCCGGCCTTCGCCGCCAACCTGCCCGCCTTCCCGGCCAACCTGCGCAAGCAGCTGAACGGCGCGCCCTACCCGGCGCCGCGCAACGTCCTGGCCGCCGCCGTGGAGAGCGCCCAGGTGGACGTCGACACCGCGATGACCGTCGAGGCCCGCTACTTCACCGAGCTGGCCTGCGGGCAGACCAGCAAGAACATGATCCAGGCCCTGTTCTTCGACATGCAGGCGGTCAACTCCGGTGCCGGGCGCCCGAAGGACGTCGAGAAGCGGCTGGTCCGCAAGGTCGCGGTGCTCGGCGCCGGGATGATGGGCGCGGGCATCGCCTACACCTGCGCCAAGGCCGGCATCGAGGTCGTGCTCAAGGACGTCAGCGTCGAGGCCGCCGAGCGCGGCAAGGCCTACTCCGAGGGGCTGCTGGACAAGGCCGTCGCGCGCGGGCGCTCCACCGAGGCCGAGCGCGACGAGCTGCTCGCCCGGATCACCCCCACCGGCGACACCGCCGACCTGGCCGGCTGCGACGCGGTGATCGAGGCCGTCTTCGAGAACACCGAGCTCAAGCACAAGGTGTTCCAGGAGATCGAGGGCGTGGTCGACCCCGACGCGCTGCTCTGCTCCAACACCTCCACCCTGCCGATCGGCCTGCTCGCGGAGGGCGTCGAGCGCCAGGCCGACTTCATCGGGCTGCACTTCTTCTCGCCGGTCGACAAGATGCGCCTGGTCGAGATCATCCGCGGCCCGCGGACCGGGGACGGCGCCCTCGCCCGCGCCTTCGACCTGGTCCGGCAGATCGGGCGCACCCCGATCGTGGTCAACGACTCCCGCGGCTTCTTCACCTCGCGGGTGATCGGCCAGTTCCTCAACGAGGGCGTCGCCATGGTCGGCGAGGGCGTCCACCCGGCCAGCATCGAGCAGGCCGCCGCCCAGGCCGGCTACCCCGCCAAGGTGCTCTCCCTGATGGACGAGCTCACCCTCACCCTGCCGCGCAAGATCCGCGACGAGTACCGGCGCTCGGTGGAGGCCGTCGGCGGCACCTGGACGCCGCATCCGGCCGACGCGGTGGTCGACCGGATGGTCGACGAGTTCGGCCGCCCGGGACGCAGCGGCGGCGCGGGCTTCTACGAGTACGGCGAGGACGGCAAGCGCGGGCGGCTCTGGCCGGGGCTGCTGGAGCACTTCGGCGGCTCGCCCGCCGACGTCCCGTTCGAGGACCTCAAGGAGCGGATGCTGTTCAGCGAGGCGCTGGACTCGGTGCGCTGCCTGGAGGAGGGCGTGCTGACCTCGGTCGCCGACGCCAACGTCGGCTCGATCCTCGGCATCGGCTTCCCGGCCTGGACGGGCGGCGTGTTCCAGTACATCAACGGGTACGAGGGCGGCCCGGCCGGCTTCGTGGCCCGCGCCCGCGAACTCGCCGCCGCGTACGGCGAGCGGTTCGCGCCGCCGGCGCTGCTGGAGCGGGTCGCGGCGGAGGGGCGGACGTTCACGGACTGAGCTTCTCGGGCCGAGGCTCTCGGACGGGGGTTCTTGGGCTGGGGTTCTCGGGCTGCGGCTCTCGGGCTGACCGGCGGGGCGGTCCTTGCCCCGGTGAGGCCGTGCGGTGCACGGCCTCACCGGGTTCCTGCTCCTGTCGTGGCTGCTATTGGGCCTACTCCTGCTCCTGCTCCTGTTCGTGCTGGTGCTCGTGCTGGTGCTCCTGGCGCAACTCCTCGCCCAGCTCCTCCCGCAGGTACCGCTGGAAGGCCGTGACCAGTGCCTGCGCCACCATCGGCTGGATGTGGTCGGTCAGCGCCCGCATCCGGGCCAGCTCCGCCGGCTCGGGCTCGCTCTCCCGGTACGGCTTCCACACCGTCTCGCGGAACAGCCGCTGCAGCTCCCGCGCCGTCGCCCGGCTGTGCTCCACCACCACCGCCCGGGCCGCCAGCAGCGTCTCCAGCGGGATCGGCACGTCCAGGATCCGCACGCCCAGCGGCAGCAGGCCGGGATCCACCCGGAACACCTCCGGATCGTCCGTCCGCTCCAGCGCCCCCATGGCGGCGAGCCGCTCGACCTGCTCCTCCGTCAGCCCCCGACCGGCCCGGCGCTCCAGCTGCGCCCTGGTGGCCTCCTCCGGGGTCTCCGGCGTCCAGGACGCCACCAGCGCCCGGTGGATCGCCAGGTCCAGCGGGGAGCTGTCCTCCGGCAGCCGCGCCAGGTACCGCTCGATCGCGGCCAGCGTGAGCCCCTGCCGCTGCAGTTCCTCGATCAGCTCCAGCCGGTCCAGGTGCGCCGCCCCGTACAGCCCCACCCGCCGCGGCCCCAGCTCGGGCGGCGGCAGCAGGCCCTTCGTCCCGTAGAACCGCACCGTGCGCACCGTCACCCCGGCCCGCGCCGCCAGCTCGTCCACCGTCAGCCGCGGCCCGGCTCCGGCCCTGGTACCGGCTCTGGCCCCGGTTCCGGTCCTGGTCCCGGTGGTGGCCCCGGTTCCGGCGCCGCCGTGCTCCCCCATTTGCCGCCTCCCGCGCTGGCACACTCCTGCTGTGACAGCAGCAGTGTGACAGTGCGCTCCGTGGCGGTCCACCGACGCGGAGGGAGGTGCGTGCGGGGACGGGGCGCCCGGCCGGGTACGCCGACGCCCCTGCCGTCCGCCGGGGATCCGGTCCGGCTTCGGGCAGGGGCGTCGGGACGGTGCGCGTTTCGGGTCAGGCGAGGGCGGGGTGGTGGCGGCGGGTGACCTCGGGGTGGGCCCTGGTGTAGCCCTTCCACTCGTTGAGGCCGAAGTCGGCGAAGAGCGGGTTGTCCGGGTCCTCGGTGGCTCCGGGGGCGTGGTGGGCGAGCGGGAAGTCCAGCGGCTCGATGTGGGCGTCGAGGCGGGGGTTGTAGAAGAACGGCACCGAGAAGCGCTCGCGGGCGCCGGGCGGGCTGACCACCCGGTGGCTGGTGGCCTTGAGGTAGCCGTCCGTGGCCACCTCCAGCAGCTCGCCGAGGTTGACGACGAAGGCGCCGTCGAGCGGCGGGACGTCCAGGAAGGTGCCGTCCGCGCGCTCGACCTGCAGGCCGCCGACGGTGTCCTGCAGCAGCAGGGTGATGAAGCCGTAGTCCTTGTGGGCGCCGACGCCCTGGCCGGCGCCGTCCGGGGCGGTGCCGGGGTAGCGGACCAGCTTCAGACGCAGGTGGGGGTGGCCCGCGAAGGCCTCGTCGTAGAAGTCGGGGCGGGCACCGATCGCGGCGAGGAGTTCGTGCAGCAGACGGCGGGCGACGTCGCCGAGGTGGTCGATCCAGCCGAGCGCGGCGGTGCGCAGCTCGGGCAGCGCCGCGGGCCACTGGTTGGGCCCCTCCAGCCACCAGTACGGGGGCTCGCCGGTGCCGGGGACGTGCGGGGGCAGCTCGGCGCCGATGTCCAGCTGGTCGCGCCAGTCCTGGCTGCCGCCGGTGCGCTCGTCTCCGGTGCGGGTGTAGCCCCGGTAGTGGGGGGAGTTGAGGTTGCTCACGGCGAGCCGGTCGGCCTCGGGGAGCGTGAAGAAGGCACGCATGGCCCGGGTGAGGGCGGCGGTCTCCTCCGGGGTCACGCCGTGGCCGACGAGCTGGAAGAAGCCGACGCCGGTGGCCGCGGAGCGGAGCTCGTCGTGCAGCCGGCGGCGGTCCTCCGGGCTGCCGTCGGCGAGCGAGAGGTCGATCACCGGGAGGGCGTCGGGGACGGATCCGGCACCGGTTTCGGATATGGGGGTGTACTGCTGCGTCATGTGTGACATCCGCTGGGTCTCGTCCCGGCTGGTCCCGGTGGTCGACCGGGGACGGCCGGAGCAACGCCTGGTGCGGCGGGTGCTCGGGAGCCGGGAGGTGGTGGCGACCGGGCAGGGGTCGCCGTTGAGGGTGGTGGCGCGAGGTTCAGCCGGAGCGTCGACAGGACATGGTCGTCACGCGGAGCAGGTCCACGTGGCGGCGGCGAACAAGGATGAGCACCCCACCAGCCTAATTGACCCGTTCCGCGGCAGGCGAGCCCCCTGCGGCGGAGGGCCACCCCTCACTTGTCGGTGGTCTATCAAACTGTGGGGTGGTGGTGCCGGTGGCGGTGCCGGCGCGCGGCCGACGGGCGACCCCTTCAGGAGTTGTTGAGGTAGGCCAGGACGGCGAGGACCCGGCGGTTGTCGTCGTCGGAGGGCTGGAGATCGAGCCGGACGAAGATCGACGCGGTGTGCTTGGCGACCGCCCGCTCGGTGATCACCAGTTGCTGGGCGATCGCCGCGTTGGACCGGCCCTCCGCCATCAGGGCCAGCACCTGCCGCTCGCGCGGCGAGAGGGTGGAGACCGGACCGGCCGAGGAGTTGTGGGTGAGCAGCCGGGTGATCACCTCCGGATCCATCGCGTTGCCGCCCTGGGCGACCCGTCGTACGGCGTCGATGAACTGGGTGCCGTCCATCACCCGGTCCTTGAGCAGGTAGCCGATCCCGCCGGTGCTGCCGGCCGGCAGCTCGCGCGCGTAGAGCTGTTCCACGAACTGCGACAGCACCAGGACGGGCAGGCCGGGGTGGGCCTTACGGGCCGCCAGCGCGGCCCGCAGCCCCTCGTCGGTGAAGCCCGGCGGTCGGGATGTCTTCTCGGCAGACCGTCGGCATGGTGCTCACCTCGGTCTGCGGCAGCGGGCTGGTGGCCGGGTTGGTCGGGGTCCCGATCGGCGTCCTGGTGCACCACCAGGTGCTGCCCGCGATGGCCCGGGCCGCCGGGATCGGGGTGCCGGACGCGGACCTCGCCGTGTTCGCCCCGCCGGTGGTGGGGCCGCTGATACTCGGCGGCCTGGTGCTGGCCCTGCTCGGCGCGGCCCTCCCGGCCACCTGGGCGGCCCGCACCCGCACGGTCGCGGCGCTGCGGACGGAGTGACATGGAGTGCGGGCGAGAGAGGGCCGGTAGCCGGGCCGGACGCGGCGTCCAGCCAGATCCCTCCGGCCCCTCCCGGCCCGGATCAGGACAGCCGTGCCGCCGCGTACGCCTCCATGGCGGCACGCTGGTACGCGGCCAGGCCCGGGGCGACGGCCTCGTACGCGGCGCTCCACCGCTCGTTCTCGGTGCAGGAACGGGCGATCGCCAGGTACTCCTCGGTCGGGACGGACCGGAGGGCGCCGAGCAGTCGGTATTCCTCGTCGATCGCGCTCTGCACGGGCTCGGCGTCGGCGGGGTGGCCGGCGGCCATCAGCTCGGCCAGGTGGATCATGCGGGCGGTCCGCTCGCGCTGTCCGGCCTCGATCTCGGCCGGGGTCATCGCGGCGGTCGCACGCCGGGCCGCCTCGGCGTGCTCGGGGAAGTCGCGCAGGCTCGCGTCGACGTCGTCGGGCTGGACGCCTTCGAACAGGTTCTCGGGGCGGTTGATGGTCATGGGTGTGCCGTCCTTCCGGGAGCGTTCCAGGTCGGCGATCGTGCGGGAAACGGTGACGGCCAGGGCGTCGAGCCGGTCGCGCTCGGCTACCAGCCGCCGCCGGTGGCCCCGCAGGGCCTCCAGCTCGTCCACCTGATCGCCCAGGATCCGGGCGATCTCGGTCAGCCCCACGCCCAGCGCCCGCAGCACCAGGATCTGCTGCAGCTGGAGCAACTGCCGCTCCTCGTAGTAGCGGTGGCCGTTGGAGCCGATCCAGGCCGGGGTCAGCAGCCCGATCTCGTCGTAGTGTCGGAGCGTCCGGGCGGTCACGTTCGACATCCGGGCCACCTCGGCGATGGGCCAGGCCATGGCCGCCTCCCTCGTTTCCGCGTCCCCACGTTCGCGTGGACTGGGGCCGGTTCTCCGGCCCCGGTCACGACGGTAGAAGCTGCCGCTGCGGCAGCTTCAAGCCCGACAGCCCGCTCCGTTCCCGCCGGTCTCCAGCAGTCCCCGGTCGCCCCGTCGTCCGGCCGCCTACGCCTCGCCGAACCAGTCCAGGGACTGCCCGTGCGGCCCGGTGAAGGCCACCGGCCGTTCGTCCAGGGCGAGCGCGAACAGCCCGGAGCCGGCCGGGGCAGGACGGGGAAGGCGCCGGGCGACGGTCGGCAGCACCGAGACCGCCTCGTTGGAGATCCAGTGCCCGGGCAGCCCGCGCATCGTCGCCGCGAACTCCTCCCGCTCCTCCGGCGGCAGGTACGCGAGCACCGCGCTGTGGAACACCACTGGCGTCGCCCCCGCCGGGGCCCGTGCCACCAACTCCCTTACCGTCGCGTTGAGATCGCCGCGCACCAGCAGCGGCGGTTCGGCCCGGGCGACCCGCACGGCGCCGCGCAACCGGTCCAGCCGGTGGGTCTGCTCGGGCCAGACCAGCGACTCCAGCCACCGCATGTCCTCCTCGGCCCGCACGTCCAGCGGATTGAGGTCGATCCCGGCCCGCCACACCACCTCGGGCAGCCGCTCCCGCAGGGAGGCGGGCAACGGCACCGGCCCGCTCACCTCGCAGTCCAGCGTCACCGGGCTCGCCTCGGGGCCGAACTCGGAACCGATCTCGGAGCCGAATCCGGTAGCGGTCACGTAGCGGTACCGATACCGGTCCGGGTACAGGCAGAGCCCGGCCGAGGCGCCCACCTCGATCAGGGCGAGCGGCTGCGGCAGCGCGGCCAGCACCGGCAGCAGGGTCGCGCAGCGGCCCGCCTCGTTGGTCTGCGTCCGCCGCTCCAGCATCGTCGCCGAGACGTCGGCCCAGTGCCCCACCGCCCAGTCGTGGAAGGCCGGCCAGCCCTCCGTCACCGGGCCGCCCAAGTGCCGGACGGCGCCGAACAGCAGGTTCGGCTGCCGCTTCGCGGCCGGAAGCCCGTCCAGCAGCGCACACAACCGCCCGTCCCCGGCGACGCGTTCGGCCAGCTCCTGGTAGCTCGGCGAATTGCCGCGCGCCTCCCGCTCCGCGAACGCCCGGTAGAGCTCCCCCGTCTCGCCGCGCATCCCCCGCACGTCCCTTCCGCACCCTCTCGCGTGGTCGAACCGGCCCAGCCTACGCCCGGCCCGCCCCGCCTTCAGTCGCGCCTTCCGCCGCCCCCAGCGCACCGACCAGCACGCGGAGCACGGGTCGGCTCCAGGCCCCTCCCGGACGACTGCGTGCACGGTGCGAACCGGCTCCCGATCGGGGCAACCACCGTATGACGACACCCGGATGGCGCCGACTCAGGCCCAGCAGCGGGGCCGGCACCCCCCCAGCCCGGCCGCGACGAACCCCTGCGCGGTGGCGTAGTCCGGGACCGGGTCGGGCGGCTCGGCGCCCACCCAGGGCCCGCCCGCGAGTTCGGCCGGCTCCGAGCACGCACCGGGCGGCGAGCCGACGGCCCCAAGGCAGCACGGCGCGGTACGGATCGTCCCGCAGGCGGACCACCCGCAGGCCGTCCGGGGCCGGCGCGTCCGTGGGGCGGATCACCACTGCCAGCCCGGCGCGGCCGTCCCACACCTCGCCTGAGCGGTCCCCCGGGCTCGGTCGTGACGAGGTCGAGCCGTACGCCCGGAGGCTCCCGGCGGAACGCGGTGCAGGCGGTAGCGAAGCAGCGGACGGTCAGGCTGCCGCTGCGCCCGGCCCGCAGCTCGGCCGGCGCCGCGCCCGCCTCGGCGATGTGCCGGTCGATGGCGGCATCGTCCCCGGCCAGCTGGCGGTCGGCTCCGCGCTCTCCGGTCTGCTCGGTGAACTCCTCGGCCCGCGCTCCACGATCCGGCTCGGCGGGGCCGTCCTGGCGACGGCCTTCCTGCCGATGTTCCTGTCCCGCTCCGCATCCGCCGCAGCGTGCCGGAGCCAGGACGGCCCCGCCGATCGGCCCGGCCCGGCCCCCGCCCGGCACCGAGGCCGGGCCGGGTCGGCTGAGGCGCTCAGCCCAGCAGTCCGCCCATGTGCCCGTCCTCGGCGAGCAGCCGCCAGGAGCAGCCCGGCGAGGCGAAGGCCTCCGGGTCGACGGCCTCCACCAGCCGGTCCACCACCGCGCTCAGCAGCGCCTGCGGATCGAACACCGCCCAGGTGTCCCGGGCCCGGCCGTAGTCCCAGCGGTCCCACTCGGCGCGCAGCCGCTCGTACGTCCAGAGGGCGTAGAGCAGGGCGGACAGATCGCGGTTCAGGTAGGCCTCGGGGTGGCCGTCGTCGTACCAGTCCGGCAGCTCCAGCCGGCCGGTGGCGCCGTCCAGGGCGATCGTGAGGTCGGTCGGCCAGTCCCCGAGGGCCAGGAAGTCCCGCTGGTACGGCCGCTCCTCCTCGCCGTCGAAGTACTCGGGGTACGCCTCGCCCATGGTGACCAGCGGCTCCTCGCACACCCCGAACATCGCCCCGCCCAGCGGCAGGCCGACCTCGGTCAACAGCTGCCGGGTCGGCCCGTGCACCAGGGCGGCGGGCAGTTCCTCGGACCGGAAGCGGTGCACCCGGCCGGAGCCGCCGTCCTGGTCCGTCAGCGCCGCCAGCTCCGCCACCAGCTCCGGGGTTATCTCGTACGCGGGTCCGCCCGGACCGCCCGGCAGCGCACCCCAGCCCAGCGCCCGCACCAGCAGCGCGGTGCCCCAGTGCGGGGGCGGCGCGGACGCGTCGCCGAACAGCCCGGGATCGACGTCCCGCATCCGCCGCTCGGTCTCCGCCAGCACCTCCGCCATCACGGCAGGCCCGCGCCGCCCGTCCAGCGCCTCCGGCCGCCGGGCCGCCTCGGCCACCGCGTCCACCTCACGGACCAGGTCCGCCAGCGCGGTCAGGCCGGAGGCCAGCAGGTCGCGCCGCGGGCCGCCGTTGTCCAGGAACACCTCGCCGGTCACCCCGTCCAGCAGCACCAGGCTGCCGCCGGCCGCGAAGGGCGTGCAGTACTCCGTCTCCCCGAGGACGAACAGCCGCTCCGCCTCCGCGGGGAACGCCGTCAGCTGCCCGTCCCCGAGCGCCTCGAAGTCCAGGAACGCCCCCGTCGACGGCAGCCCCTCCCGCACCAGGAACTCCCGGCTCCCCGCGTGCACCACCCCGTCCGGCGCCTCCGCCACCCGCTCGAACCCCACCCGTCCCACCCCTCTCCCGACCTACCCCGTGACCCACAGACCCTAGCGGCCCGGCCCGACAACTCCGACGGGCGTGCTGTGGGGAGGTGTGCGGCGGGCGGTGGGGTGTGGTGGTTGCCTGGGTGGGGGGCGGTCTGTGGCGGCCGGGGTGCTTTCCGTCGGGGAGGTGTTGTGGGGCGGGCCCGTAGAGTGCGGGGATGAGGCGCTACGTGCTGACCGGCACGCCGGGGGCCGGGAAGACGGCGATCCTGCGGTGGCTGGAGTGCGCGGGCCATCCGGTGGTCGAGGAGGCCGCCACGGACGTGATCGCGCTGCGGCAGGCCCAGGGCGAGCCGGAGCCGTGGACGGACCCGTCGTTCGTGGACGCGGTCGTCGCCCTGCAGCGGCGGCGGCAGGAGGGGGCGGTCGGCCCGCCGGGGGAGGTGCGGCTCTTCGACCGCTCGCCGGTGTGCACGTACGCCCTGGCGGTGTACCTCGGCCATCCGGTGACCCCGGCCCTCGCCGGGGAGCTCGACCGGGTCCGGGAGGCGGGGGTCTACGAGCGCCGGGTGTTCTTCGTGGAGAGCCCGGGCTTCGTCACCCCGACCGGGGCGCGGCGCATCTCGTACGAGGAGTCGCTGCGGTTCGAGCGGATCCACCGGGAGGCCTACGCCGAGTTCGGGTACACGTGCGTTCCGATCGCCCCGGGGCGCCTGGCCGACCGGGCGGCGGCCGTCGTACGGCACGTCGGCGCGGCCGCCCGGCACGGAGGCTGACGTCCCCGGTTGCCTCGGATCCCTGACGCCCCGAACCCCCGGTCTCCGAAGCCCCGACTCAGGCGAGCCCGCCGGCCTCCCGGGCCGCCCGCTCCACGCGGTCGTGGTGGGCCCGCCACCAGTCGGCGTCGCCGGGGGCGGTGTTGGCGCCGTCGGAGCGCTGGCCGGCGGAGCCGTCCACCAGTTCGCGGACCAGGTCGGCGTGGCCGACGTGGCGGTGGGTCTCGGCGATCATGTGGACGAGCACCCGGTGCAGGGTCTGCTCGTGGCGGGCGCCGAACGGCACCCTGCCGACGGCGTCCAGCGGCAGGGCCTCGATGGTGGCGTCGGAGTGCGCCCAGACCCGCCGGTAGCGCCCGATGATCTCCTCGGTGCCCTCGTCCGCCCGTGCCCACAGGTCGCCGTTCGGCTCGGTCCCACCGGTGATCCACAGGGGGGCCGGTTCGGGGAAGGGTCGGCCGAAGGTGTCGCCGAAGTACAGGGCCTCGGCGCCGGTGACGTGCTTGACCAGCCCCAGCAGGTTGGTCCCGGTGGGGCTGAGCGGTCGGCGCAGGTCGTACTCGGAGAGGCCTTCGAGCTTCCAGAGCAGGGCGTCGCGGGCGTCCTGGATGTAGATCCGGAGGTCGGTCTTGTCGTCTGTCACGGTCATCGGATCAGTCTGTTGATCTCAGAATGCCTGTCCATCGATTTCCGACGCCGACGGCTCCTGGCCGCCAGTCGATCCACATTCCGACCAAGCCCGTTCACCGGGAACCTCCCCGAGGGAGGCGGAGAGTGCGCGGTCAGCGGACGACGTCGAGGACCTGCTTCTGGATGCCGTTGGCGTACGCCTCGTGCTCGACCAGCTTCAGCTTCTGGGCGTCCTTGTCCGTCGCGCTGAACAGGCGCTTGCCGGCGCCGAGCAGCAGCGGGAAGACGAGCAGGTGGTAGCGGTCGATCAGGCCGGCGTCCGAGAGGGCGTGGTTGAGGGTGGCGCTGCCGTGGACGATGATCGGGCCGCCCTCGGTCTCCTTCAGTGCGGCGACTTCGTCGAGCGAGCGCAGGATGGTGGTCTCGCCCCAGTTCGACACCAGGTCGCCGTCGGTGAGGGTGGTGGAGACGACGTACTTCGGCAGCGTCCTGTAGCGGGCGAACTCCGCCATGTCCGGCCACACCTGGCTGAACGCCTGGTAGCTGGTCCGGCCCAGCAGCATCGCGGTGGCCTCCTCCTGCTCCCGCCCCTTGATCTCGAACGCCTCGGGGAGGAACTCGACGTCCTTGAAAGTCCAGCCGGAGTTGCGGTAGCCGGGTTCGCCGCCGGGGCCCTCGACGACGCCGTCGAGCGAGATGAAGGCGGTGCTGATCAGGGTGCGCATGGGTGGTTCCTCGGTTCTCGTGCGGGTCCGGAGCCGTCGGCCCCGAGGGCCTGACAGCTCGGAAGGGGTTCCCGTAGGTCTACGGGCCCGGATGGTCTGAACGATCTGAAGGGTCTCGAAGGTCTGGAAGATCTGGACGGTCCGAACGACCCGGACGAAGCAGGTCAGGCGAGGAGCCCGGCCAGCCACCGCTGCCAGGCGGCCTCGGCTCCGACTCCGTCCCCGGCCCCGCCCTCAGCGCTGGCCCCGGCCTCAGCCCCGGCACCGTCCGGGACCGGGCCGAAGAGGTGGTGGAACATCAGCACCAGCCCGGAGCCGTGGTGGAAGGTGTAGAGCCCGTCGGCGCTGCGGACCTCCAGGCGCTCGTCGTCCGCCCAGACCACCTCACCGTCCAGCGGCGGCAGGCCCGCCGGTCCGCCGTGGACCCGCGTGCCCACGGCGGCCGGGAGCGGCAGCGACAGGGCGCGGGCGAGCAGGGCCCGGACCTCGGGCTCCGGCCGCCCGCCCGAGGGCGCGGCGGCGAAGACGGGGACGGCGGTGCGGCCGGGGAAGTGGCTGAGGTACTCGCGGAGCGTGTGGAGGTGGAACGGCCAGCCGCGGCGCAGCGCGTCGTACTCGTCCTGCCAGTTGTCGCCGAGCAGCCCGCTGTGGACGACGCGGAGCACGGTGGAGCCGCCGTCCCGGCCCTCGATCAGGTACTCGAAGGCCATGAACCGGCCGTCCTCGCCGGTGGCCGTACGGGTGGCCAGACGCTTGCCGGGCTCGTAGGCGGTGACGACGGCCTCCTCGCGGTGGCCTCCGGTCTCCATGACGGCGGTGCCGCCCTCGCGCGGGTCCAGTTCGTTGCGGCCCATGAACCAGGAGTCGATGCCCGGTCCGGTGGCGATCGCCTCCCAGACCTGCTCGGGGCTCGCCGGGAGGGAGGTCTCCAGCTCGATCTCGAACGGGTGGGTCATCGCGGGTCCTCCTGGTTCGGCTTCTCCCCGTTCGGCGCGGTCCCGGCGGCGCCGGTCTCCGCCCCGGCTCCGGGCTGTACGGCGGGGATCTGGTGGAGCCCGACGACCACCCGGTGGCTGCGGCCCCCGGGGGCGGACTCGTCGTGGTAGCGGCTGACGAGGGCGGCCACGGACTGGGCCAACTCCTCGGCGAAGGCGGCCCGGTCGGCCGCGGAGGCGAACCGCACCTGGGCGTCGATGCCGAAGGTGGCGACCCGTCGGCGGGCCCGGGAGGCGCCGGTCAGCAGGGTGCCGACCTCCTGCACCAGCCGGGAGCCGAGCGCCAGCAGCCAGCGGGCGGAGAGCTGGTCGGGGGAGCGGGTCGGGTCCGGGCTCACGGCGGCCAGGACGCTGGGGGAGATCACGTAGGAGGACGCGGTGGCGCGGTACACCCGTTCGGTGACGTTGCCCTTGCGGCGTTCCTCGGCGAGTTCGACGAGGCCGTGCCGCTCCAGTTCCTTCAGGTGGTAGTTGACCTTCTGCCGGGGCAGCCCCAGCCGGCCGGCCAGCATGGCGGCCGAGGCGGGCTCGGTCAGGGCGGCGAGGAGGCGTGACCGCATCGGGTCCAGCGAGGCCTCGGCCGCGGCGGGTTCTTCGATCACGGCGACTTCCAGCACCGTTCCAGGATCCGCCCGACAAAAAAATTTGTCAAGGAAAAAATTCCTGTCGGAAACCCGAGCGGCCCCGTGCCCGTGCCTCCCCTGCGAGGCACGGGCACGGTCGGTCCTTCAGGAGCCGGTCTTCCCGGGGTGTTTCTCGTGGCCGGCGACGGTCAGCCTGCACTGGCCGTCCTCGCAGGAACGCTGGAGGCGGCCCCGCGAGATGGTCTGCATCAGGCCGATCGTCCAGCACATCGGGCAACCGCGCAGGGCGAACAGGCCGACCGGCAGGAGGACCAGGCCGACCGGTCCGACCAGCGGGAGGAGGGCGATCGAGCCGATCAGCGAGCCGAATCCGACCACTCCGCGCGCGACGTGCTCGGGCAGGGACCTGCTGGCGTAGTCGGGGCCCTGGGGGCGGGCTCCGGCTCCGGTTCCGGTCGGCGTCTTGATCAGCGTGGTGGTCGTCGTCCTGGCCGTCGCCTTGGTCATCGTTCCGGGCATCGGTTCCCTCCGGGGACTGGTTCGGGGGTGGCCAGCAGGGCCCGTTGAACCGCCGAACGGGCCCGGTGCAGGCGGGACTTCATCGCGGGCGTGCTGAGGCCCAGCGCGTCGGCGACCATCCGGCCGCTGTAGCCCTGGACGTCCCGCATGATCAGCACTCGGCGCTGGTCGTCGGGCAGGGCGGCGACGGCGGCCGCGACCCGGTCCGCTTCCAGGCGCCGCAGGACCGCCTCCTCGGCCGAGGCCACCGAGGCGTCCTGCCGCAGCGGTGCGGCGTCGTCCCGCAGCCGGGTCCGCGCGCGCCGGAGGCACTCGTTGCGGACGATGCGGAACATCCACGACGCCAGGGCGCCGGAGGCCCGCAGCATCCCGATCTTGCGGTACAGGATGATCAGAGCCTCCTGCGCCGCGTCCTCCGCGTCCTCCGGGGTGGCGCAGAGCGAGCGGGCGAACCGTTGCACATTGGGGTGCGAGCCCGACACCAGCGCGGCGATCGAGTCGACGTCACCGCCCTGCGCGGCGGCGATCAACTGCTCACCGGGCCAGGTCGATTCAGCCACGCCCGGCTCGCTTGCGCTTCACGACCAGCATGCAGGTGCAGAGCAGCACCAGGGCGACGGCGATGCCGATTCCGATGACCATCACTACCTCCAGATCCCGTGCCCGACGTTTGTCGGAACGTTTATAAGAGGCACGGGCCGCTCCAAAGGATTCGGCCCCACCGCGGAAAACTCGTCCGCGTTCCCGGCGGGGCGCCGGAGGGTCGCCGACGGGGCGTCAGCGGTCCGTCGGCGGACCGGGATCCCCGTGTGCGGCCTGATCGCCGGCGGCACGAGACCACGGTGGACACGCTCGGCGCCATCCGGGCGTACCCGCTGGACTCTCGATGGTGTCCGCGCCGTACCTCTCCTCGATCTTCGGTGGGGCGGTGCAACGGAGAGTGACGGGTGGGTTGACCAGGTCGGACTTGAATCTTTGCGAACGAATGTTCGATCCTGGGGGTGTGCCCGTTTTCGAATCTGTTTTCGAATCCACCGCCGAGCAGCCCGCACGTCCCGTGCTCCGCCCGGTGGCGTCCCCGGCTGCCGCGCCGGGGACGCCGGGGACGCCGGGGGAGCGGGAGGGGCAGGCGGCGGAGCGCCGGGGGCTGCTGCCGGTGGCGCCCGCGCTGCGGGAGGTGCTGCCCGACGCCGGGCTGCGCCGGGGGACGGCGGTGTCGGTGGCGGGCGGGGACACCGGGCTGCTGCTGGCGCTCGCCGCCGGGGTGAAGGAGACCGAGGGCGGCTGGGCCGCGGCGGTCGGGCTGCCGGACCTGGGGCTGGCCGCCGCCGAGGGGTACGGGCTGGACCTGCGCCGGCTGCTGGTCGCGGACGATCCGGGGCCGCACTGGGCCGAGGTGGTCTCGGTGCTGGCCGGCGCGGTCGAGCTGATCATGCTGCGCCCGGACGGGCCGGTGCCGCCGAAGCTGGCCGCCCGGCTGGCGGCGGTGCTGCGGCGCAGCGGCTGCGTGCTGCTGGTCGCCGGGCCGTGGCCGGGCGCGGCCCTGCGGCTGGGTGTGCGCTCGGGGCGCTGGTTCGGGCTGGGCGACGGCCACGGGCAGCTCGTCGGCCGACAGGTGGAGGTGGTGGCCGAGGGCCGTGGCTCGGCGGGGCGCGGCCGGACGGCCCGGCTCTGGCTGCCGGACGAGCACGGCGCGGTGCGCCCGTTCCAGGAGCAGCCGCAGCAGGAACAGCCGCAGCCGATGGCGGAACCGGCGGCACCGGCGATACCGGCGATACGGGCGATACCGGTGGTCCCGGTGGTACCGGCGGCGGAGCCGGTGGCCCCCCTCGTGGCGGCGGTGGTCTGAGATGGCGGACGACAGAACCCCCCGGGTGCTGGTGGTCTGGTGCCCGGACTGGCCGGTGGCGGCGGTCACCGGCGACGACCCGGTCGCGGTGACCGAGGGCGGGCGGATCCTCGCCTGCTCGGCGGGCGCCAGGGCGGCCGGGGTGCGGCAGGGGCAGCGGCTCAAGCTGGCCCAACGGCTCTGCCCGGAGCTGGAGCTGCGCGACCGCGACCCGGAGGCGGAGACCCGACGCTTCGAACCGGTGGTCGCGGCCGTGGAGGCGTTCACGCCCCGGGTGGAGGTGATCCGCCCGGGCCTGTGCGCCATCCCGGTGAAGGGCCCGGGCCGCTACTTCGGCGGCGAGGAGGCGCTGGCCGCCAAGGTCGGCAGAGCGGTGGCGGACGCCCTCGGGCAGCCGCTCGTCCCGGACGCCGTCCCGGGCGCGGTGGCCGTGGACGAAGGCCCGGTGCCCGTGGACGGGCACGCGGGGGCCGTGGCCGAACGGCCGGCGGACGCCCCCCAGGCCCAGGTCGGTGTCGCCGACGGCCTGTTCGCCGCCGTGCTCGCCGCCCGGGCGGGGGTGCTGGTCCCGGCCGGCCGGACGGCGGAGTTCCTCGCCCCGTACCCGGTGGGCGCGCTGGGCGACGAGGCGTTGGCCGGACTGCTCGGGCAGCTCGGCCTGCTCACCGTCGGGGCCTTCGCCGCGCTGCCGGTCGAGTCGGTCGCGGACCGCTTCGGCCCGGCCGGGACGGTCGCGCACCGGCTGGCCCGCGGCCTGCAGCCGCGCCCGCTGGTGCCGCGCGACGAGGAGCCGGACCTCGCCGTCGAGCAGCGCTTCGACCCGCCGGAGCCGCTGGCCGAGCCGCTGGTGTTCGTCGCCCGCACGCTGGCCGAGCAGCTGCACCAGCGGCTGGCCGGGGCCGGGCTGACCTGCCGCCGGGTGGCCGTCGAGGTGGCCTGCGCGGACGGCCGGACGGCCTCCCGGCTGTGGCGGCACGAGGGCCGGCTGTCCGCGACGGCGCTGGCCGAGCGGGTCCGCTGGCAGCTCCAGGCCTGGCAGGGCGCGGGCACCTTCGCGAGCCCCGATCCCAGCCGCGACCCGAACGGCCTCTCGAACGGCCACCCCAGCCGCGACCCGAACGCCCACCCGAACGGAGATCCGGGCGGCCAGGAAGGCTTCACCCTGCTCCGGCTGGCCCCCGACGGCCTCTCCCCGGACCAGGGCCGCCAGCTCGCGCTGTGGGGCCAGGCCGTGGCGGACGACCGGGTGGAGCGGGCGGTCGCCCGGGTGCAGGCGGTGCTCGGGCACGCCGGGCTGCGCCGGATCGAGCCGGCCGGCGGGCGCGGCCCGGGCGAGCAGGTGGTCAAGGTGCCGTGGGGCGAGCCGTACGAGGCGGCGGTGCCCGCCGACGCGCCCTGGCCGGGGCGGCTGCCGGAGGTGTGGCCGACCGTGGTGCTGCGGGAGCCGGCGCCGGTGCGGGTGCTGGACGGGGCCGGGCGGCCGGTCACGGTGGACGGCCGGGCGGGGGTGTCGGCCCGGCCGGCCCTGGTCGTGGCCGGGGGCCGGGAGGAGCGGGTGGACGGCTGGACCGGGCCCTGGCCGGCGGTCGAGTACTGGTGGGACCAGTCGCGGGCCCGGCGCCGGGCGCGGTTCCAGGTCGTGGTGGGCGGTGGCCGGGCGCTGCTGCTCACCGTGGAGGGGGGTGCCTGGTACCTGGAGGCCGGCTACGACTAGCGGCGCCCCGGCACCCGGAGGGGGGAGCAGAACGAGCACGAGAACGACGAAGGCAACCCCTGATGGGCTTCACCAGCCACCCCACCCTCCCCTGGAGCGAACTGCACCGCCGGCTGTCCGGCACGGCGCCGGACCGTACGGTCGTCCCGCTGCGCCGCTCCACCCGGGAGCAGCCGGACGCCGGGCCCACCCCCGAGGAACTCCCCGCCCCGAACACCGGGGCCGCCCCGAACGCCGGCTCCACCCCGAACACCGGCCCCGCCCCCGGCCCCGCCCCCGGTCAGGCCCCCGGTCAGGCCCCCGGTCAGGCCCCCGAACCCTGGGCCGAACTGCACGTCCACTCCGCCTTCAGCTTCCTGGACGGCGCCAGCGACCCGGAGGACCTGGCCGCCGAGGCGGTCCGGCTGGGCGTGGAGACCCTCGCGATCACCGACCACGACGGCCTGTACGGCGCCGTCCGGCTCGCCGAGGCGGCCCGGGGCACCGGCCTGGCCACCGTGTTCGGCGCCGAGCTGACCATCCGCGACGGCGACGCTGAGGAGCACCTGCTGGTCCTCGCCCGCGACCCGGCCGGCTACCGCCGCCTGTCCGCCGCGATCGCCGCCGCCCAGCTGGCCGGCGGCGCCAAGGGCAACCCGCGGTACGACCTCGCGGCGCTCGCCGGGGCGCACGACGGTCACTGGGCGGTGCTCACCGGCTGCCGTCTCGGCCGGGTCCCGGCCGCACTGCCCGACCGGGGCGAGGCCGGGCGCCGACTGCGCACCCTCGCCGAGGCGTTCGGCCGCGAGAACGTCCACGTCGAGCTGATCGACCAGTGGCTGCCCGGCGACGACCGGCGCAACGACGCCCTCGCCGCCCTCGCCGCGGAGCTGGACCTGCCCGTCGTCGCCTCCACCAACGCCCACCACGCAGGCCCCGCCCAGGGCCGCCTGGCGCAGAGCCTCGCCGCCCTGCACGGGCGCCGCACCCTCCAGGACGCGGTCGGCTGGACCAGGGCGGCCGGCACCGCGCACCTGCGCTCGGGCCGCGAGATGGCCGGCCGGCTGGCCCGCTTCCCCGGGGTGCAGCGGGCCACCGCCGAACTCGGCCGGGCCTGCGCCTTCGACTTCGCCAAGCTGGACCCGGAGCTGCCCGGCTTCCCCGTCCCCGAGGGCGAGACCGAGATCAGCCACCTGCGCGCCCTGGTCGCGGCCGGCGGCCCGGCCCGTTTCGGCCCCGGCAACGCCGCCGCCCGCCGCCAGCTCGCCAGGGAGCTGGACGTGATCGAGGACCTCGACCTGGCCGGCTACTTCCTGATCGTGCACGACATCGTGGACTTCTGCCGCCGCCAGGACATCTGGTGCCAGGGCCGCGGCTCGGCCGCCAACTCCGCGGTCTGCTACGCCCTCGGGATCACCGCCGTCGACCCGATCCACTACAAGCTGCTGTTCGAACGCTTCCTCTCCACCGCCCGGGACGGGCCGCCCGACATCGACCTGGACATCGAGAACCGCCGCCGCGAGGAGGTCATCCAGTACGTCTACGGCCGCTACGGACGCGAGCACGCCGCCCAGGTCGCCAACGTGATCACCTACCGGCCCCGGCTGGCGATCCGCGACGCCGCCCGGGTGCTCGGCTACCCGCAGGGGCAGGTGGACGCGTTCAGCCGGCAGACCGACTTCCGCTCCGCCCCCGGCGCGGACGCCGTCATCCCCGCCGACGTGCTCCAGCTCGCCACCCAGCTCCACGGCCTGCCCCGCCACCTGGGCATCCACTCGGGCGGCATGGTGCTGACCCGGGAGCCGATCGGCGAGATCTGCCCCACCGAGTGGGCCCGGATGCCCGGGCGCTCCGTGCTCCAGTGGGACAAGGAGTCCACCGCCGGCGCCGGGCTGGTGAAGATCGACCTGCTCGGCCTCGGCATGCTCGCCGCGCTGCACGACGCCTGCGACCTGGTCGCGGAGCACCACGGCCTGCGCTACGACCTGGCCACCATCCCGGACGACGACAAGGGCGTGTACGCGATGCTGCGCCGGGCCGACACCGTCGGCGTGTTCCAGGTCGAGTCCCGGGCGCAGATGGCGACCCTGCCCCGGCTCAAGCCGGACCACTTCTACGACCTGGTGGTCGAGGTCGCGCTGATCCGCCCCGGCCCGATCCAGGGCGGCTCCGTCCACCCGTACCTGCGCCGCCGCGCCGGGGTGGAGCCGGCCGGCTGCCCGCACCCGCTGATGGAGAACGCGCTCGGCAAGACCCTGGGGGTGCCGCTGTTCCAGGAGCAGATGATGCAACTCGCCATCGACTGCGCCGGGTTCACGCCCGCGGAGGCCGACCGGCTGCGCCAGGCGATGGGCGCCAAGCGCTCGCACGAGCGGGTCGCCCGGCTGCGCGAACGGCTGCTGGGCGGGATGGCCGAGCGCGGCATCCCGCCGGAGGTGGCCGAGGACGTCTACGTCAAGATCGAGGCCTTCTCCAACTACGGCTTCCCGGAGAGCCACGCGATCAGCTTCGCCTACCTGGTGTACGCCAGCGCCTGGCTGAAGCACCACTTCCCGGCGGCCTTCACCTGCGCCCTGCTGGCCAACCAGCCGATGGGCTTCTACTCGCCGCTCAGCCTGGTCGCGGACGTCCGGCGGCACGGCGTGCGGGTGCGCGGGGTGGACGTCAACGCCAGCGGGGCGCGGCCCACCCTGGAGCCGTACCGGGGGCCGACCCCGAAGCCGCCGCTGACCGCCGGACGTCCGCAGCCGGCGATCCGGCTGGGCCTGGAGACGGTGCGCGGCATCGGCACCCCGCAGGCCGAGGCGATCGTGGCCGGGCAGCCGTACGCCGACCTGGAGGACTTCGCCTGCCGCACCGGCCTGCCCGGGCCCGTCCTGGAGGCGCTGGCGACGGCGGGCGCCTTCGACTGCTTCGGACTGACCAGGCGTCAGGCCCTCTGGGCCGCAGGGGCGTTCGCCGGGATCTCGGCCGATCTGATCCCCGGCACCACCCCCGGCACCGAGGCGCCGGAGCTGCCCGGCATGAGCCCGGTCGAGGAGACCATCGCCGACCTGTGGGCCACCGGCACCTCCGCCACCAGCCACCCGCTCCAGCACCTGCGCACCCAGCTGGAGCGCGGCGGCGCCCTCTGCGCCGTCCAACTCCCGGACGTGCCACCGGGAACGGCGGTGGTGGTCGGCGGCCTGGTCACCCACCGGCAGCGGCCGCCGACGGCCGGCGGGGTGCTCTTCCTCAGCCTGGAGGACGAGACCGGGCTGATCAACGTGATCTGCAACCGCCCGGTCTGGGAGTCCCAGCGCCGCACCGCCCTGGACCGGGCCGGGCTGCTGGTCCACGGCCACATCGAGCGGGACCGGGGCGCCACGAACCTGATCGCCACTCGGCTCACCCCGCTCCGGATCGGCCTCTGAGGCCTCCGGAGGGGGTGCGCCGACGCCAGCCTGACCGGACGCCATCGCCAGTGGACGCCATCGCCGGTGGACGTCGGCGCCCGTGGACGCCAGTCAGTCGGCGGGCGTCAGCCCGGGTACCCGATCTCCGCGAGGTCCTCGGCGAGCTCGTCGAGGTCGGTGTCCGGGTTGAGCGCCGCCACCACGGCCGGGGTGAGCGGGCGCAGCGCCAGGACGTGCTCGACCGCGGCGGGGTCCAGCGCCTGCTCCGGCTCGAAGTAGTCCTCGGCCCACGCCCGGTAGGCCTCGGCGGAGCCGTCCAGCAGCAGGTCGAAGAGGCGCTCCGCGCCGCGTTCGGCGGCCGCGCCGTGCCAGGCGTCGTCCCCGGGGGCGCGCCAGAAGCAGCGGGTGACCGTCGGCCCGTCCTCGTCCCCGAAGGCGGGCTCCTCGGCGAAGCGGCGGAACTCCTCCGGCACGGCCGCGAGCAGCTCCGGGGCGTTGGGCGCCTCGAAGCCGCGCCCGTAGGCGCCGACGGCGGAGAAGACCACGACCCAGTCGTCGCCCTGGCCGTTGCGCATCGAGGCCATCTCCTCGCCCTCGTCCCAGGCGGCGTCGAAGGAGTGGTAGCGCGACTCCCAGTCGTCCGGGCTGAGGATCGCGTCGAGCGTGGCCAGCGCGCGGCAGCGGCCGCGCAGGTCGGGGACGGCGGGCAGGTGGCTGAGCAGGTCGTTCATGGCGGCCATTCAACCCCGGCGGTCCGACAGCGCCGCGGCCGGGGCCGCCGCCGAGCCTCCCGGGGCCGCCGCCGAACGTCCCGGGCCCCGCCACCGGGAGCCTCCCGGCCCCGGCCCCGGCCCCGGCCCCGGCCTCAGCCTCGGGGCCCGCCCCCGCCCGTTCTACGCCCCGGGCTGCCGCCCCTTGCCCGGCGCCCCGGCGAAGGCCTGGGCGATCGGGAGCCAGGCGGTGGCGACCGGTCCGGTGGCGGTGAGCGCGAGGTCGTCCCGGTGCCGGCGCTGGGTCACCAGCAGGCAGAAGTCCACGGCCGGGCCGGCCACCACGTCCGGCGCCCCGGCCGGGCCGATGGACCAGGCCCCGCCGTCCGGCGCGGTCAGTTCGAGCCGGACCGGGTGCTCCGGTGCGGGCAGTCCGTGCAGCGTGAAGGCGAAGCCCAGGGTGCGCAGCCCCAGGTGGGCGATGTGCCGCAGCCGGTCGGTGGGCTCACGGGTGGCGCCGAGCGCGTCCGCGACGTCCTGGCCGTGCGCCCAGGTCTCCATCAGCCGGGCGGTCGCCATCGAGGCGGGCTTCATCGGCGGGCCGAACCAGGGCAGCCGGACGTCGGCCGGGGCGGCGGCGAGCGCGGCCAGCACCTGCGCCCGCCCGGCCCGCCAGCGGGCGAGCAGGGCCGCGGGTTCGGCGGCCGCACCCGCGCGGGCGCCCTCCTCGACCGGGTCGGCGCCGGCCGCCAGCAGCTCGGTGAAGCGCCCGCCGAGCGACGCGCCGAAGCCCTCCGGGTCGCGCGCGGCCAGGGCCGTCCAGTCGTCCGTCCAGGCCAGGTGGGCGATCTGGTGCGCCACCGTCCAGCCCTCGGCGGGCGTCGGGCGGGCCCAGTCCCCGGCCGGCAGCCCGGCGACCAGGTCGTCCAGCACCGCGCTCTCGGCCCGCAGGTCCGCCAGCAGCCCGCCCAGGACGTCACCCGGGGCGTTCGGGTCGGTCATCGCTCTTCCCTCCGGCATCTTCCCCTCCGACATGTTCCCCTCCGGCATCGACTTCTCCCTGCGGGCCCGGGCGGTCGCCGTCCGGCGGTTGCTACCCGCCGGTAGTGTCCCGGCGCACCCTACGCCCGCCCGGCCGCCGCCGTCCGCGACTCCACGGAACACGCATGTCAGGACTCTCGCCACCGGCCCCACCGCGTGTGACAATTCCGCGATGACCAGGGCTGCGGACCCCCACCTTGCGCAACCCGTCGACGGCGCTGTGCGGCCCGACGACCCCGAACTCGCCGCGCGCGCCGCCGAGCTGGTGCGGGACGCCGTACTCGGCGACCTCGCCCGCCGGGTGGTGGCCGAGTGCGGCGCCGACGTCGGACTGGTCGGCGTGCCCGAGCCGCTGCCCGGGAGCCGCCCCGGCAGCGAGGGCATGGTGCTGCGCCACTGGGCCGGCACCCGGGCCGACCTGCTGCACGACGTGCCCGTCCCGGCCGGACTCGGCCTCGGCGGCCGGGCGCTCGCCGAGCGCGCGCCCACCTGGGTGCCCGACTACCGTGCGGCGACGAACATCTCGCACCACTACGACGCGGCCGTGGCCGCCGAGGACCTGTACGCGATGCTCACCGTCCCGCTGATGGACGGCGGCACCGTGCACGGCGTGGTGTACGCCTCGCTGCGCGCCGTCGTCCCGTTCGGGGACGTGCGGATCTCCGCGGTCGGCACGCTGGCGAAGGCGGCGGCCCGGGCACTCGCCGGGGCCGCCGCCTGGAACCGCGAACAGCCCCGGAAGGCGGCCCCCGTACCGCCGTTGACCCCGCGCGAGCACGAGGTGCTGCGCTGGGCGGCGACCGGCCGGACCAACCCGGAGATCGCCGCCCGACTGGGCCTGACCTGCAACACGGTGACGGGCTACCTCAAGTCCGCGATGCACAAGCTCGGTGTCCGCAACCGGACCGAACTCGCCCTCGCTGCGCGGGAGTCGGGGCTGGTCAGTTGACCTGGCGGTCCCGCCCGGCCCAGTACGGCTCGCGCAGCCGGAACTTCTGCAGCTTCCCGGTGGCGGTGCGCGGCAGGGCGTCCCGGAACTCCACCGTGGTGGGCGACTTGTAGCCGGCCAGCCGCTGCTTGCAGTGCGCGATCAACTCGGCCTCGGTGACCGCCTGGTGGCCCTCCCGGAGCACCACCAGCGCCTTCACCGTCTCGCCCCACTTCTCGTGCGGCACGCCGATCACCGCCGCCTCGGCGACCGCCGGGTGGTCGTACAGGCAGTCCTCCACCTCGATCGAGGAGACGTTCTCCCCGCCGCTGATGATGACGTCCTTCTTGCGGTCGGAGATGGTCAGCAGGCCGTCCGTGAGGGTGCCGCCGTCACCGGTGTGGAACCAGTCGTCCCGTAGCGCCTCGGCCGTGGCCCCGGGCTGCTGCCAGTAGCCGTCCAGCACGGTGTTGGAGCGCACCAGCACCTCGCCCTGGGCGTCCACCCGCAGCCGGGTGCCGAGCGCCGGGGCGCCCGCCTGCACCAGCTTCTCGGCCCGCTCGGCGGCCGGCAGCGCGTCCCACTCGGCCCGCGAGCGGTTGACCGTGACCACCGGGGAGGTCTCGGTCAGGCCGTAGAGCTGCATGAACTCCCAGCCCAACTGCTCCTCGACCTGCTGCACCACCGAGGTCGGCGGCGGGGCGCCGGCCACGATCATCCGCACCCGGTCCCGGCCGGGCACCGGGCCGTCCCAGTCGGCGGCCGCGTCCAGCACCATCTGGACCACGGCGGGCGCGCCGGACAGGAAGGTCACCCCGTGCCGCTCGACCCGGCGCAGGATCTCCGCGCCGTCCACCTTGCGCAGCACGATGTGCCGGGCGCCCAGGCCGGTGAGCGAGTACGGCAGGCCCCAGCCGTTGGCGTGGAACATCGGCAGGGTGTGCAGGTAGACGTCCCGGTCGCCGGCGCCGTAGTGCAGGGCCATCACCGTCGCGTTCAGCCAGATGTTGCGGTGGGTGAGCTGAACGCCCTTGGGGCGGGCGGTGGTTCCGCTGGTGTAGTTGATGGTGGCGGTGTCGTTCTCGGCCACCGCGTACTGCCGGGGTGTGCCGTCGAAGTCGTACAGCACGGCGTCGCTGTCGGCGCCGAGCACGAACTTGTGCTTGGCCACCACCCCGCTCAGCGAGTCGGCGATCTCCGGGTCGACCAGCAGCACGGAGGCGCCGCTCTGCTCGACGATGTACGACACCTCCTCGGCCCTCAGCCGGAAGTTCACCGGCACCAGCACCCGGCCGTACCCGCTCACCCCGAAGAAGGAGGTCAGCAGCCGGGCCGAGTTGTGCGAGACGATCGCGACCCGTTCGCCCGGCCCGACGCCGAGCCGGTCCAGCCCGGCGGCCTGGGCCCGGGCCAGCTCGGCGATCCGGCGGTAGCTCAGCTCGCCCCAGGATTCGGCCGGCTGCACCGGCTCGTCGACGATGCCGACCCGGTCGCCGTAGACCAGCTCGGCCCGGTCGAGGAAGTCCATCACGGAGAGTGGAATCTGCATGGGGCCACTGTCCTCTCCCGGTCGCGCCCTGCACACCCCCGATCGGGGGTGTCACCCGTCCGCGTGAGGACCGGCGGCGGGCGGCGCCACCGCGGGCGGCCCGGCCTCGTACGGCCCGGCCTCGCGCGACCCTTCCGCGGGCACCCCGGCCGCCGCCAGAGCCGCCACCAGCCGGTCCCGGGCCTCGGTCTGGGCGGCGATCCGGCGCTCCAGCACCGCCAGCCGCTCCCGGGCGATCCCCAGCACCCGCTCGGACGGCCGGACCGCCAGCACGTCCCCGTCCAGGCAGCCCAGCAGCGGCCGGAGGTCCTCCAGGGTGAGCCCGGCGGCCACCAGCGCGCGGATGTTGCGCACCCGGACGACCGCCGACTCGTCGTACTCGCGGTAGCCGTTCGGCGCGCGGTCGGAGTCGATCAACCCGGCCTGCTCGTAGTGCCGCAGGGCCCGGGCGGTACTGCCCGTCCGGGCCGCCAGCTCACCGATCCGCACCGCCATCCGTCCCCTCCCGGTCAGCCCACCAGCGCGCCGCCGTCCACCGACAACACTACGCCGGTCACGAACGAGGCCTGCGGCGAGGCGAGTTGGGTGATCGCCCAGGCCACCTCCGCCGGCCGGCCGATCCGGCCCAACGGGGTGTGCTCGATCTGCCACTTCCGGATCGCTGCCCGCTGCTCGGGGCCGTACCCGGAGTGGTCGCCGATCGGGGTGTCGATCGCCCCGGGCGCCACCGCCACCACCCGGATGCCGCGCGGTGCCAGTTCCACCGCCCAGCTGCGGGTGACCGTCTCCAGCGCCGCCTTGCTCGCCGCGTACACCGAGTTGCTCGGCCAGCCGCGCTGCCCGACGGCGGTGCTGACGTTGACCACCACGCCCCGGCTCCGCTCCAGCGCGGGCAGCGCGGCCTGCCCGAGCAGCACCGGGGCGACCAGGTTGGTGGCCAGCAGCGCCTCGACGCCCGTACGGTCGAAGCCGCCGATGCTCTGCCGGTCCTGCACGATCGCCGCGTTGTTGACCAGCACGTCCAGCCGTCCGAACCGCTCCAGCGCCACCCGGACGATCTCCTCCGGCGCCCCCGGCCCGGTCACGTCCGCGGCCAGCGGCTCGATCAGCGCGGGGAACGCGGCCGCCGTCTCCTCCAGCGGCTCGAACCGCCGCCCCACCGCCAGCACCCGCGCCCCCTCGGCGGCGAAGGCCCGCGCGGTCTCCCGCCCGATCCCCGTCCCGGCCCCCGTGACCACCACGACCCTGCCCCGCGTCCCGCTCTCATCGCTCATGGGCCCCACCCTCCAACCCTGCCGCCAACGTCAGGGTCAAGCGGGAACCCCGCCCTTCCGCCACCGGAGCCCGCCCCTCCGCGACCGGAGCCCGCCTCGCCCGGCGACGGGAGCCCCCGCCCCCGCGACGGGAGCCCCCGCCCCGCCTGCCGAACCTGCCGCTCCGCTTGCTGAGCCCGCCGCGAACAGGGCCCGAAGCCCCGCCGCCCGCCACCTCCGACTGCTAGGAAGGGGGCCAACGCACGGTCCACCCACGGGGAGCACACTCATGAACGACCCACGGCCCGACACCACGCTCTACGAGGCCGTCGGCGGCATCGACGTCCTGCGCCGGCTCAGCCACACCTTCTACCGGGGCGTCCTCGCCGACCCCCTGCTCGCCCCGGTCTTCGCCGGCTTCACCCCGACCCACATCGAGCGGGTCGCGGTCTGGCTGGCCGAGGTCTTCGGCGGCCCGACCGGCTACACCGACGAACTGGGCGGCCACCAGGCGCTGCTCCGCGTCCACCTCGGCCTGGCCATCACCGAGGAGCAGCGGCTGCGCTGGATGGAGCTGATGGCCGAGGCCGTCCGCGCGGAGCTGCCCGAGAACGAACTGCTCCGCCGCCGGGTGCTGGAGTACTTCGACTGGGGCACCCGGATCGCCGAGGACGTCTCCGCCTCCCCGGCCGGCACCGACCTCGGCGAGCCCGGCCCGACCCCGCGCTGGGGCTGGGAGGGCCTCAAGTGACCGCCGGCGCGGCCCCGGTGGCCGACGGCCTGCTGCTGCGCCCCTTCGAGGACGCCGACGCGCCCGCGCTGATCGAGGCCTACCGGGACGAGACCCTGCGCCGCTTCACCCTCACCCCGGTGGACGACGCCGAGCAGGCCGCGCACTGGCTGCGCCTCCAGGACGAGGGCCGGGCGGCCGGCACCCGGTACTCCTTCGCCGTCCTGGACGCCGGCGAGCTGGTGGGCAACGTGGTGCTCAAGCGCGGCGCCCCGGGCGGGGAGACGGCCGAGGTGGGCTACTGGACGGCCGGCCCGGCCCGCGGCCGGGGCGTGGCCCCGCGCGCGGTGGAGGCCCTCACCGCCTGGGCCTTCGCCGCCTTCGCCGAGGACGGCCTGCGGCGGATCGACCTGCTGCACGAGGGCGACAACCACGCCTCCTGCCGGGTCGCGGAGAAGAGCGGCTACGCGTTCGCGGAGATCGTCCCGGCCTTCCCGCCGTATCCGCGGGACGGCCACCGGCACTCCCGGAAAAGGCTGGACGGATCCGATCGGCGCAGGTGAGAGTAGGCCCATGGCTTCTCTGGTACGACACGTGACGATCGACTGCGCCGATCCGTACGCCCTCGCCGGCTTCTGGGCCGAGGCCCTGGAGGGCACCGTGAGCGAGGACGACAACCCGGGTGACGACGAGGTCCTGGTGGACTCCGCCGGCGCCTCGCTGCTCTTCATCCGGGTGCCCGAGGGCAAGTCGGCGAAGAACCGGGTGCACCTCGACCTCCAGCCGCAGGACCGCGGTCGGGACGAGGAGGTGGCCCGACTGGTCGTCCTGGGCGCGACCGTGCTGGCGGACCGCCGCACCCCGGACGGCAAGGGCTGGGTGACCCTGGCCGACCCGGAGGGCAACGAGTTCTGCGTCGAGCGCAGCCAGGCCGAGCGGGCCGCCACCGAGGGCGCCTGACCGACCGGTCAGTCCGGCCACTCGCCCACGGCCGCCCGCCAGGTCCACGAGGACCTGCGCGGGCGGCCGTTCAGTTCCGCGCGCCCGGTGCACCAGAGCAGGACCTCCGCGGGGTGGGCGGCCGGCTCCCGCGGCGCGTCCGGGAAGAGCCGGTCGAGCGCGAAGCGGCACGGTCCGGCCGGCGGTCGCCAGGCCAGGCCGAGGCCGCTGGTGATGTCGTGGGTGTGCAGCAGGGTCTCGGCGACGCCCATCGCGGCGAAGCCGAGCGGCTCGCAGGGGCCGTGGTGGTAGGCGCGCAGCTCGGGCGGGGCGGCGTCCAGGGCGGTGGCGAGCAGGTGCCCGGCGGCGGTGACGACGGTGAGCACCTGGGCCGGGTCCGCCTCGGGCCGCACGGTGAGGTCCAGCGGCAGGTAGCGGTCCCGGGGGCGGGCGGCGAGCTGGCCGGCGTAGGCGAGCAGGTCGTGGGCGATGTGGGCGGCGGTGTCGCGGCAGCTCCACTCCAGGAGTCCGGCGGGCACGTCCCAGTCGCGGTCCCCGGTGTGCGGGGCGAGGACCGCCAGCGAGGCGTCCAGGGCGGTTCGTACGGGGTCGCCGTTGCGCATGATCACTCCTTCGACGGAACGTCACACGATAGGCCCAACGCCCGGGCCCGCGCCGGGAGTCCGTCCGATAATCGACCCTGTCCGACGTGTTCCGTCCGGTCGCCGGCACCCCCGCCGCGCGAGCCCCCAGGCAGGCAGGTACCCATGGCCAGAATCGCCGTGATCGGCGCCAACGGCACCATCGGCAGCGCCGTCGTCGCCGAGGCGGCGGCGCGCGGGCACGAGGTCACGGCCGTGGTCCGCGACCCGGACCACTACCGGGGCGCGGCCGCCTCCGTGGAGCGCGGGGACGTGCTGGTCCCGGCGGACGTGACCCGGGTGGCGGGCGGCCAGGACGTGCTGGTGAGCGCCGTCGGCGGCGGCGACGGCCCGGGCCACCTGGCGCTGATCGAGCCCGCCGCCCGCTCCCTGGTCGAGGGCCTGCGCGCGCTGGGCGACGCGGCGCCCCGGCTGGTCGCGGTCGGCGGCGCGGGCAGCCTGGAGACCGCGCCGGGCGTGCGGGTCTGGGACGCCCCGGGCCTGCCGGAGCCGGTCCGCCAGATCATGCACGCCCACGGCGAGGCGCTGGACTACTACCGGACGGTCTCCGACCTGCGCTGGACGGTGCTCAGCCCGGCCGCCGAGATCGGCCCGGGGGAGCGGACCGGCCGCTACCGCACCGGCCTGGAGCAGCTGCTCACCGACGCCGAGGGGCGCAGCCGGATCACGGTGCCGGACTACGCGGTCGCCCTGGTGGACGAGATCGAGCAGCCCGAGCACATCGGCGAGCGCTTCACCTGCTGTTCCGCCTGAGGACCGGGCGGCCCGCGGGAGGGCCTCCGGGAGGTGTGAGCGCCGGGTCCCGCGGGGTCAGCCCAGCTGGATCGAGCGCTTGGCCAGGCCCATCCAGAACCCGTCGATGACGCTGCGCTGGCTGTCCAGGTCGGCCTCGCCGGCGCCGAGGGTGACGAACAGCGGGGCGAAGTGCTCGGTGCGCGGGTGGGCGAGGCGCCCGGCCGGGGCCTTGTGCTCGAAGTCGAGCAGCGCGTCCAGGTCGTGGGCCTCCAGGGCGCGCCGGCCCCAGTCGTCGAACTCGGCCATCACCGAGGTGACCCGGCCGTCGGCGCTGAGCGCCCGCAGGTTGTGGGTGAAGAAGCCGCTGCCGACGATCAGCACGCCCTCGTCGCGCAGCGGGGCGAGCCTGCGCCCGATCTCCATCAGCCGCTGCGGGTCGAGGGTGGGCAGCGAGACCTGGAGCACCGGGACGTCGGCGTCCGGGTACATCTCCACCAGCGGGACGTACGCGCCGTGGTCGAGTCCCCGGTCGGGGATGTCCTGGACGGGCGTGCCGGGAGCGCGCAGCAGCTTGCGCACGCGCTCGGCGAGCTCCGGCGCGCCGGGGGCGGCGTACCGGACCCGGTAGTAGTGCTCGGGGAAGCCCCAGAAGTCGTACACCAGCGGGAGGGTGGTGACGGCGCCGAGGGCGAGCGGGGCCTCCTCCCAGTGGGCGGAGACCATGAGGACGGCCTTGGGCCGGGGCAGGTCGGCGGACCAGGCGGCCAGCTCGCCCGGCCAGATCGGGTCGTCGGCCAGCGGCGGAGCGCCGTGCGACAGGTACAGGGCGGGCATGCGCTCGGGGGCCGCGGTGCTCATGGCGTCCTCCTCGGGACCGTTCGACCGGATGGGCGGTGGGCGGTGGGCAGGTAGTTCAAATTTGAACGTCTACTGCGGTCGACGGTACACCTTCGTTCGAATTTGAACAACAGGAGTAGGCTTCACCCATGTCCTCTCTGAACGAACCCCGCTGGCTGGACCCGGACGAGGCGGCCGCCTGGCGGGGCTTCGTGGTCGCGAGCAACCTGCTGAACCGGCGGCTGGAACGCCAGCTCAAGGAGGACTCCGGGCTCTCCCACCAGCAGTACGAGATCCTGGTGCACCTGTCCGCCGCCCCCGGCGACTCGCTGCGGATGACCGAACTCGCCGACAAGCTGGTCACCTCCAAGAGCGGCCTGACCTACCAGGTCACCCAGCTGGAGCGGGCCGGCCTGGTCGCCCGCCGCTCCTGTCCCAGCGACGTGCGCGGCGTCATCGCCGAACTCACCGACCGGGGACGGGAGGCGCTGCGCCAGGCCGCGCCCGGACACGTCGCCCTGGTGCGGGAGCTGCTGATCGACGTGCTCACCCGCGAGCAGCTCGCGGTCCTCGCCGAGGGCCTCGGCGCGGTCAGTGCCCGGCTGCGCCTGGAGGACGTCTGACGTCCGCCCCGCTCACGCCGGGCGAGGCCCACCGTCCGACTCCACGGCCACCTCGACCGCCCCGCCGCCTGACGCCCCGGCGCCGCCCCGCGGGTCTGCCGCCCGAAGCCCGCCGCCGCACGCCGGAAGGGGCCGGACGGTGGTCCGAAAACACTCGCCGGAGCCGGGTTTCCATGCCAACATGCCCCATATGGGGACGATTCTGCACGGCACCTTGGTCACGCTCCGCCCGGCCACCGGCGAGGACATCCCGGCACTGGCGGCCATCCGCGGCACGCCCGAGGTGTTCGCCCGCTGGCGCGGCGGCGACGACCTGGCCGGCGAGGTCGCCAACGACCTGGAATCGCCCGGTACCGAGACCTTCGCGATCGACCTCGGCGGCCAGGTGGTCGGCGCCATCCAGTGGTACGCCAACAACGACGACGAGTACCGGCACGCCGGGATGGACCTCTACCTCGACCCGACGGTGCACGGCCTGGGCCTGGGCACCGACGCCGTGCGCACGATGGCCAGGCACCTGGTGCACGACCACCACTACCACCGGCTGGTGATCGACCCGGCCGCGGACAACCTCGCCGCGATCCGCTGCTACACCAAGGTCGGCTTCCGCACCGTCGGCACCATGCGCCAGTACGAGCGCGGGCCGGACGGCACCTGGCACGACAACGTGCTGATGGACCTGCTCGCGGACGAACTGCTCGAAGGCTGACGCCCGGGCCGCGCCGGTACCGGCCCCGCGCCGGCCGGGCGTCAGGTCCGGTGGGCCCCGGTCCCGGCCCTGTGCCGGCCCGACACCAGTTCCGGCGGCCCCGGCGTCAGTCCCGCGCCGCGGCCGGCGGGCAGCCGCAGGAGCGCCGGACCACCAGCCGGGCCGGGAAGGTGCGGGCGCCCCGGGCGCGGCGCTCCGGCCCGCCGAGGACGAGCTCCAGCGCGGCGCGCGCCATCTCGTCCTGCGCCGTGGTGACGGTGGTCAGCGCGGGCCCGGCGATCACCGCCTCGGCGATGTCGTCGAAGCCGGCCACCGCGAGGTCCTCCGGCACCCGGATGCCGAGGTCGTCGGCGGCCCGCAGCAGGCCGATCGCCTGGTCGTCCGTCGCGCAGAACACGGCGGACGGCCGGTCGGGCCGGGCGAGCAGGGCGAGCGCCTCGGCGTGCGCCCGGACCCGGTCGAACGGTGCCGGGGTGAGCCGTCCCTCGGTGGGCAGTCCGGCCTCCTCCAGCGCGGCGACCCAGCCGGCCGTCCGCCCGGTGACCGGGTCGTGCGGGCTGAGCGCGCGGGTGCCGCCGAAGCAGTGCACCTCGGCGTGCCCGTGCCCGAGCAGGTGGCGGACCACCTCGCGGGCGCCGCCCTCGTCGTCCGCGACCACGGCGACGCCGTCGGTGCTCTCCGCCCGGTGGTGCAGCAGCACCACCGGGGTGCCGTCGGCCACGTCGAAGCCGGTCAGCCCGGGGGTCGCCGGGTCCTGGGTGACCAGGATCAGACCGTCCACCTGCATCCCGAGGAAGGCGCGGATGTAGTGCGCCTCGCGCTCGTCGGCGTAGTCGGAGTTGCCGATCAGCAGCAGCCGGCCGTGCTCGGCGGCGGCCTGCTCGACGGCGTGGGCGAGCCCGGCGAAGAACGGCTGGCGGGCGTCCGGCACGACCATCCCGAGCAGGTCGGTCCGCCGCCGGGCCATCGCCTGGGCGACCCGGTTCGGCCGGTAGCCGAGCTCCTCGACCGCCGCGAGCACCCGCGCCCGGGTCGCCGGCGCCACCGGCCGCGGCCCGTCGTTGATCACATAACTCACGACCGCCGTGGACGTCCCCGCCGCCCGCGCCACATCGTCCCGCGTCACCCTCGCCATGACCGTTGAGCCTACACAGCCCCTCCGACCAGCCCGTTTGCCGAGGCCCCGGCCGCCCGGAGGGTGGCGGGACAGGTCCACGCCCCGCCCGGCGGCCCGCCCGTGGGCCCGCACCCATGGTGTGGGCACAGGCCAGGGGGACTTGGCGACGATCGCGGCGCTGCGCGAGACCAGCATCGTGATCGCCGCGCTGATCGCCGCCGTGGTGTTCCGCGAGGGCCTCGGCCGGCTGCGGCTGACGGCGGCGTTCACCGTGCTGGGCGGGATCGCCGTCCTGGAACTCGCCCGCCCCTGAGGCGCCGGGGCGCGGGCGAGCTCCGGTGGTTCCGGTCAGCCCGCGTCGGGGACGACGACCGTCAGCGAGGTCTCCTGGAGCACGAAGTCCAGCGCCTCGTACACCCGGCGGGCCGGGTTGCCCTCGGAGACCACCAGGGTCACGTCGGCGAGCCCGCGCTCGGCGGCGTCCCCGAGCGTCCGGCGCAGCAGGTCGGCGCCGAGGCCGCGGTAGCCGCGCTCCGGGTGGCGGAAGACGTCGGCGACCCAGGGCCGGCCGTCGCGGTCGGTGAGGACCAGCCCGGCGACCACGCGGTCCTCCGCGTCCACGGCGAGCACGCTGGACGGCAGCACCGGGCCGATGACCTTGCCCGCGAGCAGGGGAGCGAGCCGCTCGGCCAGCGCCCGGGCGTCCTCGCCCGGGTAGTGGTCGACGTGGCCGGCGGGGAAGGCGGCCCGCCAGGCCTCGTACAGCTCCTCGGGCGCGCGGTCGCAGGGCACCGCCCGCAGGCCCTCGCGCAGCGGCGCCCCGGCCCAGTCGGCGGGCGGGGGATCGGCGCGCAGGTCGCGGCGGAAGGTGTGGGCGTGCCGCAGCACCCGCGAGCCCTGCGCCACCAGCTCCCGGCCGAGCCCGGGAGCGCCGGAGACCACCCAGCCGGGCAGCTCGGCCCGGATGAACGCGGCGGCGTCCACCGACTCGTCCAGGACCTCCAGCAGGTCGGCCCAGGGCCGGCCCTCCCGCTCGTCCAGCACGTAGCGCAGCACCGGCTCGCCGTCGGCACCCCGCCTGACCACCCAGTCCTCGGCCATGGCCCACCCCACAATCTCGCGGTCGGATCCCGCGGTCGTCCGTCGGCGGCCATGCTCACCGAGGGCCTGCCGTCCGGCAACCGGTTATTCCGGTCCGCCGGCGCGGGGTCCCCGGACGGAGCTCCCGGCGTGGGCCCCGTCGTGGGGTACCGGCGCGGTGTCAGCGTCGTGGGATCACCGGCGCCGGTCCACCGGTGCCGGTCGCCAGGCCCGGGCGCGCCCCCCGGGTCAGGCCACCACCGCGGCCCGGACGCAGAGCACGTCCGGCAGGTGGGAGATCAGCAGCGACCAGCTCTCGCCCTCGTCCCGGCTGCCGTACACGTCGCCGGTCCGGTTGCCGAAGTAGATCCCGGCCGGGTCGGCGTCGTCGGTGCGCAGGGCGTCGCGCAGCACGATGCCGTAGTGGTCCTCGCCGGGCAGGCCCTGGGCGAGCTGCTGCCAGCTGGTGCCGCCGTCGGTGGTGCGGAAGACCCGGCAGCGGCGGCCGGGCGGGATGCGGTCGTCCGAGCCGCCGAGCGGGAAGAGGTAGGCGGTGTCCGCCCGGCGCGGGTGGGCGGCCACGGCGAAGCCGAACTCGGCGGGCAGCCCGTCCACGATCGACTGCCAGCTGCCGCCCCAGTCGTCGCTGCGGTAGACGCCGCCGTGGTTCTGGAGGTAGAGCCGGTCCGGGTGGACCGGGTCCGCGGCGATCTTGTGCACGCACTGGCCGAACTCGGGGTACTGGCTCTCCTCCGGGAAGAACTCGGCGCGCAGGCCGGTGTTGGAGGGCTGCCAGCTGTCGCCGCCGTCCTTGCTGCGGTAGACGCCGCCGCTGGAGACGGCGATCAGCAGCCGCTGCGGGTCGCGCGGGTCGGTCAGGACGGTGTGCAGGCCCTGGCCGCCGTAACCGGCTCCCCACTGCGGCCGCTGGGGGTGGTTCCAGAGCGGCTCGACCAGCGCGAAGGTCTCGCCGCCGTCGGTGGAGCGGAACAGCGCGGCCGGCTCGGTGCCCGCGTAGACGACGCCGGGGGCCTCCGCGCCGGCGGGCTGGAGCTGCCAGACCCGGGTGAGCGAGGCGCCGGTGGACTCCGGGAAGCGGATGGCCGGCTGCGGCGGCTCGAACCAGCTCTCGCCGAGGTCGTCGGAGCGCCAGATCGAGGGCCCCCAGTGGCTGCTGTCGGCGCCGACCAGCACTCTGGTCCGGCCGTCGCGGCGGTCGATCGAGACGGAGTAGATCGCGTTCATCGGGAAGTGCGGCCCGCTGAACTCCCACGTCAGCCGGTCGCGGCTGCGGCCGAGGAAGAGGCCCTTCTCGGTTCCGACCGCCAACAGCACCTCGGACATGCCACACACCACCTGGTCACGAGTACGGCCCCCCGGGACGCCCCCGACTGCCAGTGTCCCGCCGTCCACCGGTGGTCACATCTCGCCGCGCCGGTCACCCGGGAGGCCGACATCCGTTCGAGGGGCCGCCCGTTCGGGTCGAGGGGCCGCCCGTTCGCGGCCGGGGGCCGCCCCCGTTCGGGGTCAGCCCCGGCAGTCCTCCAGCAGCCGCAGCCAGACCTCGCTGATCGTCGGGTACGCGGGCACCGCGTGCCAGAGCCGGTCGATCGGGACCTCGCCGACCACCGCGACGGTGGCCGAGTGCAGCAGCTCGGCCACCCCGGGGCCGACCAGGCAGGCGCCGACGATCAACTGCCGGTCCAGGTCGAAGACCACCCGGGCCCGGCCGCGGTAGTCGTCGCCGTAGAGCGAGGCCCCGGCGACGGAACCGATCTCGTGGTCGACGGTCTTCACCCGCAGTCCGGCCTCCTCGGCGGCGGCCCGGGTCAGACCGACGGCGGCGACCTCGGGCTGGGTGAACACCACCTGGGGAGCGCCCGCGAGGTCGGCGGACGCGGCGTGCGCGCCCCAGCGCGAGGTGTCCAGCGGGCGCCCCTGGGCGCGGGCGGCGATCGCGGCGCCGGTGATCCGGGCCTGATACTTGCCCTGGTGGGTGAGCAGCGCCCGGTGGTTGACGTCCCCGGCGGCGTAGAGCCACTCGCCGCCCTCGCCGTCCGCCCCGTCCACGTTGAGCACCGTGCAGCTGTCGTCCACCTCCAGCCAGTCGCCCGGCTTCAGGCCGACCTGCTCCAGTCCGATGTCGGCGGTGCGCGGTGCCCGGCCGGTCGCGTACAGCACCTCGTCGACGGTCAGCGTCCCGCCGCCGTCGAGGGTGAGGGTCACCGGCCCGGAGCCGTCCGCCCGCTCCAGCGCGGTGACCTCGGTGCCGAAGCGGAGGTCCACCCCGGCTGCCCGCAGGCCCTCCGCGACCAGCTCGCCCGCGAACGGCTCCATCCGCGGCAGCAGCCCGTCACCGCGCACCAGCAGCACCACCTCGGAGCCGAGCGCCCGCCAGGCGGCGGCCATCTCCACCCCGACCACCCCGCCGCCGACCACCGCCAGCCGCCCGGGGACGGACTGCGAGCCGGTCGCCTCCCGGTTGGTCCACGGGTGGGCCTCGGCGAGCCCCGGCACGTGCGCGGGCAGCACCGGTCGGCTGCCGGTGCACACCGCGACGGCGTGCCGGGCGGTGAGCACCCGCTCGCTGCCGTCCTCGGCCTCCACCGTCACCGTCCGCACCCCGGCCAGCCGGCCGTGGCCACGGACCAGCTCGATGCCGGTGTCCCGCAGCCACTGCACCTGGCCGTCGTCCTGCCAGTCGGAGGCGAAGGAGTTCCGCCGGGCGAGCACCGCGGCCGGGTCCAGCCGCCGGTCGCCGACCGCCTCGCGGGAGCCGGCCACCGCACGGGCGTCGGCCAGCGCGGCCACCGGCCGCAGCAGCGCCTTGCTGGGCATGCAGGCCCAGTAGGAGCACTCGCCGCCGACCAGCTCGGCCTCCACGATCACGGTGCGCAGCCCGGCGGCGACCGTCCGGTCGGCCACGTTCTCGCCGGTCGGGCCGGCCCCCAGGACGATGACGTCGTACTCCTCGGCGGTGCTGGTCATGCCCGGTCCTCCGTCGTCTAGATGGCCGCCCCGGTCCGTGGGGCGGCGGTGGCGGGTGTGCGCTCGCGGTTGTCGTGCGGTCGGACGTGCCGGTCCGCGGCCGGCCCACCGGTCGGTCCGCCCGGCGGGGCGGCCCTCCGGGAGCTCGGGCCGCGGCCGCCGCCGTTCCCGTTCCCGTACCCGTACCCGAGCCTGAACCGGACCGCCTGCCGCGGCCACTTCTCCCGCTCGTGGCGCAGCCGTGGGGTGACCACGGTGCGGGAGCCGGGCGGGGTGCCCGGCGGGGCACCCCGCCCCGCACCGCCGTCCGACCGGAACTCCGGTCCGGAGTCCGGCGGTTCGGTACGGCTGGGCTGCTCGCGCACGGGTGCTCGCTCTTCGCTCGGGTACGGCGTGGGCCCCATCCTGCCGGTCCGGGCGCGCTCGCGCGACGGACGGACACGCCGAGGGCGCCGTCGGAACACCGCCGGACGCGGACGGGACAGTCCCGGGGCCGGTGGCGGCCGGGAGCGGCGGCCGGTGACGGCGGCCCGAGCGGCGGACGCGCCACCGGACGGACCGCCGGGCTCAGAGCGCGGCGAGCTCCGCCAGCACCGCCGCCGTGTCGGCCGGGCGGGAGAACATCGGCCAGTGCCCGGTGGGCAGTTCGCGCAGCTCCCAGTTCGGCCCGGACATCCCGGCGAAGTACGGGTGCCCGGCGGCGATCAGCTCGCGCACCTGGGACAGCGGGAAGGAGCAGGAGACCAGCGCCTGCGGCAGCGCGGCCCCGGCACCGGTCAGCCGCAGCCGGTCCCGGTACACCCCGGCCGGGTGCGGGGTGGCGCGGGAGCGGACGCGGGCGAGGGTGGCCTCGTCCAGCCCGGCCACGCTCGCGCCGTGCTCCGCCAGGAACTCCCAGGACGGCATCGGCAGACGGCCGTCGACCACCGAGGCCTCGGCCGCCCGCTGGTAGTCGGGCTGCCAGACGTCGAAGAGCGCAGAGCCGTCGATCAGCGGGCCGCTGTCCAGGTAGACCACCCGGCGGATCCGCTCCGGCAGCCGGTCCGCGAGCCCGCCGACCGGGGCGCAGGCGCCGCTGTGCGCCACCACGACGACGTCCGACAGGTCCTCCCGGACCAGCAGCCCGGCGAGGTCGGCGATGTGGTCCTCCAATCCGAACTCGCCTTCCTCACCCGTGCGTTCGGCCACTCCGGGCAGGCTGACGGCGTACACCCGGTGGCCGTCCGCGCGCAGCGCTTCGGCGACCTCGTCCCAGGCCCAGGCGCCGATCCAGAAACCGGGGACCAGTACGAACGTGCTCATGGCGGATCACTCCATTCGTCGGTGGGGATGTCGCGGAGGCCTCGGCGAGCCGGGACGAGCCGAGCCGGCGGGCCGGTCGAGCCCCGGCATGCTTCGACGGCCTCGACGGGCCCGCGGAGGGCATCGCCCCGGTGGGGCCTCCTTCACCGCCGACTCTAGGATCGGATCCGGACAGAAGTCGCCCGGATTTCCCCCGCGTCGCCGCCGGGCGCCCGGAAGGACCTCAGGAAACGGCACGGACGCGGCACGGAGAGCGGCACGGGCCGGTACGGAAAGCGGCGGGGCCGGCCACGAAGAGCGGCGCGGAGACGGAGAGGAGCACGCGGTGGAGCACCCGGTCAGCCGTGTCCTCGCCCTGCTGGAACTGCTCCAGGACCGCCCCGGCCTGACCGGCGCCGAACTGGCCGCCCGGCTGGACGTGGACGAGCGCACCGTCCGCCGCTACGCCGCCCGGCTGGCCGAACTCGGCATCCCCGTCCAGGCCGACCGGGGCCGCTACGGGGGCTACCGCCTGCGGCCCGGCTACCGGCTGCCGCCACTGATGCTCAACCCGGACGAGGCCGCCTCCGTGGTGCTCGGCCTGCTGGCCGGCCGCAGCTCCGGCCTGTCGGTGGGGGAGGGGGCCACCGAGACCGCCCTCGCCAAGATCCAGCGGGTCCTGCCGCCGCCGCTGCGCGAACGCGTCTCCGCCGTCGAACAGACCCTCGGTCTCACCGCCCTCCCCGCCACCGGACCCGGCCCGGCCGCCGCCGCGCTGTTCACCCTGGCCGAGGCGGCCCGCCGGCGGCGCCGGGTGCGGCTCTCCTACCGGGACCGCGAGGACCGGCCCAGCGAGCGCGAGTTCGACCCGTACGGGCTGGTCTTCCACTCCGGGCGCTGGTACACCACCGGGCTCGACCACCGCAGCGGCGAGCCGCGCACCTTCCGGCTGGACCGGATCACCCGGGTCGAGCAGGGCGAGACCGGCTTCGAGCCGCCCGAGGACTTCGACCCGGTCCAGCGGGTGGTGGAGTCACTGGCCGGGGTGCCCTGGCGGCACCGGGTCGAGGTGGAGCTGGAGACCACCCTCGCCGAGGCCCGCCGCCGGCTGCCGCCCGCCGTCGGCACGCTGACCGGACTCGCCGAGGATCGGGTGCTGCTGCGGGCCCGGGCGCAGAACCTGGACGGCGTCGCGGTGCTGCTGGCCGGGCTGGGGTGGCCGTTCACCGTCCGGGAGCCCGCCGCGCTGCGCGCCGAGGTACGGGCGCTCGCGGCCCGGCTCGCCGCCTGGGGCGCCGACCCCGACTGACGCCCGGAGCCCGGGCGCGGCGGCCACGCGCGGGGGCCGACAGGAGGCCGGGAACGGCGAGGGCCCGGGGAGACGATGCTCCCCGGGCCCTCGGACGTCCGGATCAGGCCTGGCCGCCGGCCGCCTGCTCCTCGGCGACCTTGCGCTTCACCTCGGCCATGTCCAGGCCGCGGGCCTGGCCGATCAGGTCCTCGAACACCGCCTCCGGCAGCGCTCCGGGCTGCGAGAAGACGAGCACGCCCTCACGGATGATCGCCAGTGTCGGGATCGACTGGATGTCGAACGCGGCGGCCAGCTCCTGCTGCGCCTCGGTGTCCACCTTGGCGAAGACCAGGTCCGAGTGGCGCTCGGCCGCCTTCTCGTACACCGGGGCGAACTGGCGGCACGGCCCGCACCACCCGGCCCAGAAGTCGATGAAGACGAAGTCCTTGCCCTCCGGGCCCGGGACGATCTCGTCGAAGTTCTCCTTGGTCAGCTCGACCGTGCTGCTCATCTCGCGCTTCCTTCCCTTCCGGAGGTGGCGGTCCGGGCCGGTTCGGGCCTGGTGCCCGCCACAACGGCCCCGGTCGGCGGGGTATTCCGGACGGGGTGCCGGTAGTCCCGGCGTCCGGGATCGAGCAGCCGGCGGCCGCCGCCCGTACAGGAGGGTGTCCGGTCCGTCCCGATCCATTCCCCCGCGCGGGAGGCACCCCATGCGCAGCACACTCCGCACCCGCCGGGCCGCCGTGCTGGCCGCGTCCGGCATCCCGGCAGCCGCCCTGATCGCCGGCTGCGGGTCGTCCGGCGGCTCCTCGGGTTCGTCGAGCAGGCCTAGCGCCCCGGCGGGCGTCACCCTGCAGACCGCCCAGGACCCGAAGCTGGGCACGATCGTCACCGACAGCGCCGGCTTCACGCTCTACCGCTTCGACCAGGACCGGAACAGCCCGCCGGAGTCCTCCTGCAACGGGAGCTGCGCCGTCGTCTGGCCGCCCGAGCACGCCGACGGCGACGTCACGGTGAAGGGCATCGACAGCAAGCTGGTCGGCACCGTCACCCGTGCCGACGGCACCGAACAGGTCACCCTCAACGGCTGGCCGGCGTACCGCTACTCGCCGGACACCAAGCCCGGCGACACCAAGGGCCAGGGTGTCGGCGGCACCTGGTTCGCGCTGACCCCGGGCGGCGACAGGGCGGGCACCCCGGGCGGTTCCACACCGAACCCGGCCGGCCCCGGCAATCCCGGCAGCCCGATGCCCGGCACCCCGGGCTACTGACCGGTTCCGACCGCCCTCGACCAGGAGGCCCGGGTGCGCAACGATGATGTGGTGACCGAGGAGCACCCCGTCGGTCGCTCCGGCGGTCACGGCGCGGGGGCGCCGGACGAGGACCTGATGCGAGCCCTCTACCGGGAGCACACCGGTCCGCTGTTCGGCTTCGTGCTCCACCTGGTCGCCGGGGACCGGCAGCGGGCCGAGGACGTCGTGCAGGAGACGCTGGTCCGCGCCTGGCGCAACATCCACCGGCTCGACGCGGAGGGCGGCTCGCTGCGGCCCTGGCTGGTCACGGTCGCTCGGCGGATCGTGATCGACGGCCACCGCAGCGCCCTGGCCCGGCCGCGCGAGGTGGACGCCTCGGCGCTGGACCAGCTGCCCGCCGAGGACGATACCGACCGGGCGCTGCGGATGATGACCGTCGCGGACGCGCTCGGCGACCTCTCGCCCGCACACCGGGAGATCATCGTCGAGACCTACCTGAAGGGCCGCACGGCCAACGAGGCGGCCGCCGAACTCGGCATCCCGGCCGGGACGGTGCGCTCGCGGGTGTTCTACGCGCTGCGCTCGCTCAGGCTCGCGCTGGAGGAACGGGGAGTGACATCGTGACCAGGCACCCCGACCCCGAGCCGGCCCCCGACCGGCTGCCCGACGGTCTGCCCGGCGACGCCGTCCCGCCCGGCGACGCCTCCGGCGCACCTCGCCACGCCCCCGGCCCGGAGCACGTCGACGCCGGCGCGTACGTCCTCGGCCTGCTGGAGCCCGCCGAGCGCGCCGCCTTCGAACGGCACCTCGCCGACTGCCCGCAGTGCGCCGATCAGGTGGGCCGGCTCCGCCCGGTGGAGCCGCTGTTGGCCGAGTACGCGGCCACCGCGCGGGTGGCCGGAACGGACCCGGCCGGCCCCGGCCCGCAACCGGATCCGCGACTGCTGGACCGGCTGGTCGCCGAGGTCGGCGCCACCCGGCGGCGGGGCCGGGTGCGGCGGCTGGTGCTCGCCCTGGCCGCGACCGTGATGGTGGCGGCCGGCCCCGCCGTCACCGCCGCCGTCCTCATCGCCGAGCAGACGCCCGCCGTCGTCGCGGCCGCCCAGCAGTACAGCGCCACCGACCCGGGCACCGGCGCGCACGCCACCGTCGGCGTGGACGGCGCCACCTGGGGCAGCCGGATCAGTCTGCAACTCGGCGGCGTCCAGGGCCCGTTGACCTGCCGGCTGGTCGCCGTCTCGCGCACCGGCGAGCAGCAGACCGTCACCACCTGGTCCGTCCCGGCGGGCGGCTACGGGAACGGAGGCGGGGACGGCACCGTGCGCACCACCGGCGGCACGGCGCTCCAGCCCGGGGACATCGACCACTTCGAGGTCCGGGTCCAGGACGGCGGCGCGCTACTGGTCGCGATCCCGACACACCACGCCTGACTCCCAGCGGACCGTGTACGACTCCAACCGCTCCACCCGGGCCGTCCCCCGGACCCCGGGCCAGTGCGGGCTGGCACCGCCGGTGGCGGTCATGTGCTCCCGCCGCCAGGTCCGGCTCCAGCCGACCCGCAGCGCGGGCTCGAAGCTGTGCCACCGCCCGCAGCCGCAGGGCACCAGCACCCGGGCGCAGCAGCGGCACAGCCCGGCGTGGCCGCTGCCGTGGCAGGTCGGGATCCGCACCGGCGGGCCCTGCTCCCCGCAGGCCGGGCAGCCCGGCAGCTCGACGCCGTCCAGCAGCGCGTTCTGCCGCCGGACGTAGTCGGGCAGGCTCAACGGCGGGTGCAGGAAAGGGTCGTGCTGCCAGGCCGCGTCCGGCGAGCCCCACCAGCGCCGGTGCCACCAAGCGGTCTCCGGCGGCTGCCGCCGCCCTTCCCGCTTCTTCGCCCGGCGCCGCGCCCCGTACTCCTCGGCCCGGACCCGCCACAGCTCGCGCGCCTCGTGCAGTTCGTCCACCGCGCGGACCAGCGCGTCCGGGTCGGTCTCCAGACAGCGGGGGATCCGGGCGCTGACGGTGAGGTGGTGGTACGTCGCCCGCAGGCTGTACGGGGCGAAGCGGGTCAGGCAGGTGCGCAGCGCGGAGTGTCGCCGGCACGGCGGGAGCGAGGCGTCGTGCACCCGGGCCCGGTGGGTGTGGAAGCTGGTCATGACGGCGGCTCCAGGTCCAGGGCGCGGGCGAGCGCGGCGGTGACGGCGGCGGCGTACCCGGGCACCTGCCGTTCGGCCCAGCGCGCCGCGAGCGCGAGGAAGTCGCGCAGGTCCCGCTCGGCGCCGGCGAGCAGTCGGCGCAGCTCGTCCACCGGCAGCTCGATCACCGGGCCGCCGCCCCCACTGCCCCCACCGTCCTCGGCGTTCTCGGCCTCCTGGGCGTCCTGGGTCAGCCGCACGACCCGGCCGACGCACTCGGCCCGGGCGTCGGGGTCGTGGCCGAACCAGGCGGTGCCGGAGCCGTCCGTGACGTTCAGCCAGTCGCGCCAGTCCTCCAGGCCGCTGCAGCAGCCCGGCTCGAAGACGGCACCGGTGGCGGAGTCCGTCACGACCAGCCCGCCGGGCGCGTACGGGTGCGACTCGGTGAGCAGCCCGTGCAGGAAGGCCCCCAGCGGCTCAGCCGGCCGGGCCCCGCGCTCCTCGCCCTCGACGTCGTTGCGCTCGGCCAGCCACAACACCGCCGTGCCCACCTCGTCCGGCGTCAGCCGCCCGTCCAGCGTGAGGCTTCCGCACGGCTCGTGGCCGCCCGTCGGCCAGAGCGTGAAGCCGTCGGGGGCGGAGAACTCCAGGACCGGTCGCATCGACATCATCCGCCGATCATGCCGAACGGCCCCCGTCCTGACCAGCGCGATTACGCCCGCCCCGGTCGGCCTCCGCCCGCCCTGCCCGCGTGCGGGCCAGGCAGGTCCGCGGTCGGGCTACGGCACGTCGGGAGGGCGTGGCCGCGATCCGGCGAGTTCGTGTGCCAGGTGGCCGGCCGACCGGAGGCAGCGCCGGAGCCCGGTTCCCGTGCCTGATCGGACGCCACCCTGCACCCGGCGCTGGGGGACCGGTCGCTGTGATCCGGGCCAGGGCTCGACGGGAGGGCGATGACGCGCTGGGCGAGCGGGAGCAGCAGCCCGGCCAGGCGGGCGTGGGGCGCCTGGCCGACCGGAGGCGGCGCGGGAGAGCCGGGCCCCACTTCCTGGTCGGCCGCCTCCCGCGACCCGCCGCGCGCCGGGCCTGGCCGCGCTCCGCCGCCGTACTCGGCTCCGGTGTCTCGACCGCTCCGCTGCCGCACAACCGGCCAGGGCGCCGTGGTGCGGGCCGGTGCGTGTCCGCGGTGGCGGGCGAAGATGCCCCGGCGCTGGAGGCCGTGGGTGGGCGAGTCGGGAATGTCGGACGAGCGGCCGGCTGAAGGCGGCGGCTGCGGGACTGGGTCCGCAGCGACAGCCGGGCGGCTCGCTCGACCGGCCTGCGTTGTTCCACTGGTTCTGCCGTGATCCAGGGCAGGGCGCGTTCGTAGCGGCGGGCGACAGGCGGCGGGCGCCGGGCAAGCCAGGTGTGCCAGGCGACTGCTGGTTGATGGCGGTGGCCGGGGAACGGGCCCTCGCCCGGCCCGGGTCGCGAGGGGGCCCGGTGCGGGCCCTCCATGGCGGGCGCAGGTGCCTGCGCGGTGGAGGCCGCGAGCCGGGCGTGTCCGGTGATCGACTGGCTGACGGCGCTGGCGGGATGCCGGCCCCCGCCGTCCGCTACCCGCTCCCCGGGCGGCTCCCGGCGCTCACCCCGCGTCGGCGGCGATCCGGGCCAGTACGCGCCCGCAGCGGCGGGCGAAGGCGCGTTGGGCGAGGGGGAGCAGCGGGCCGGCCAGCCGGGCGTACCAGGCGACCGGTCGGCTGAAGGCGGTGACGGAGAAGCGGACGCCGCCGTCCGGTGCCAGCTCGACCAGGAAGGTCTCCTCGCCCTGGGCCAGGTGCCCGGCCCTGGTGCCGTAGGTGAAGCCGTACCGGTCCGGGCCGTCGACCACGGCCAGCACCCGGTTGGGGGCGCCGGCCCGCAGCGAGCCGAGGCCGATGGCGCAGTGGACGGCGACGTCCGGGGCGGCGCGGTCGGCCGCCGCGTCGATCCGGACGCCCGCGAGCCGGTGCATCCGCCATTCGAGCAGGGCGGCTCCGGCGGCCGCCAGGGCGGGCCGGCCGCGGCCGATGAGCGCGCTGTGCCGCAGGTGGTTGTAGCCGGCGGGCAGTTCGCCGGTGCGGCTGGCGCCCTGTTCGGGGTAGCTGTAGTCGTTCATCGGGCGGCCTCCCGGGCCTCGGTCGGGGTGGTGGTGACCCGGTCGGCGCCGGTAGGGCCGGCGGCGATCCGACGCCAGGCGAGCAGGGCGCAGAGCGCGAAGCCGAGAGCGTTGCCGACGCCGTGGGTGGCGGCCATCCAGGTCAGGGTGGGGTGGGGGAGGCCGGCGGCCCGGCCGAGGGCCCACCACAGGGCGAGCACCATGGTGAGCGCGAGGACGGCCGAGGAGACGGCGAGCAGCCGGGCGGTGGCCCGGTCGTCGCCGCGGGGCCGCAGTTCGCGCCAGGTGACCAGGCCGACCAGCCACATCCCGGCGCTCAGTACGGCGGCCCCGGCGAACTGCCACCAGTTGCCGAGGAAGTACCCGGCCAGCACCAGCAGGGTGCCCGCGGGGACGCTGAGCGCCGCGCAGCGGGCCGCGCCGGAACCGGGGCGGACGGTGCGGCAGACGAGTCCGGCGACCAGGGCGGCGGTGAACCCGGCGTAGTGGAAGTGCGGGACGGTGAGCGCCAGGATGTGCGGCTCGAAGCTGAACAGCGGGTAGCCGGAGCGCTCGGCGACCAGGGCGACCCCGGCCACCGAGGGTGCGGCGAGCGCGGCGAGCACCGCGACCTCGGCGGGCGCGAGCGAACGGGTGCGGGCCAGCCGCAGCGGCGCGTGCAGGGCGATCGCCAGGGTGCCTAGCGCGTAGAGCACGGCGCTGCCGGTGGCCAGGCCGCCGCGGGGCAGCCAGAGCGAGAGCGCGCCGGGTACCGCGGCGATCGGCCAGAACCGGCGGACCCGGGCGAGCCCGGGCTCGTCGACCAGGGCGAGGCCGAGTGGGACGACGGCGCCCATGCCGAGCAGGATCAGCAGGTCGACCAGTTCCGTGGTGCCCTTGCCCATGGTGGGCACACCCCCTTGAACGCGTTCAAATGGCTTCCCTCACCGACTCTACGCGGCTGAATTGAACGCGTTCAACCCTCCCCCGGGCGCCGGCCCGGGAGCCGTCCGGATCGGCTGGCCTGGTGTTCACGGTGGGTGCGGCGCACCCTGGAGGAGTAACCGATGGAGGTGATCCGCCATGCAGACTCTGGTCGGTTGGCACATCGAGATGGAGTTCCGCGAAGACGGCCCGCGGACCAGCGCCGCCGCACTGCTGCGGCTCGGCGACGGGACCGAACTACGCGCCCACGGCTACAGCAGCCGTCACCCCTCCGACCCGGAGCAGCTGAGGGTCGGCGAGGAGATCGCGGGGGCCCGCGCGCTCAACGAGCTCGCCTCGCAGCTGCTCACCAAGGCCCACGGCGAGATCCAGGAGGTCAGTCCGGTCCCGACCCACCCGCTGTCCTGACTTCCCCGCGGCCGGTCGGCGACGGGTCGGTGCTCGCTCGACGGTCGAGCGGTGCCCCGGGAGGCGCCGGAGGCAGTCCCGAGGGCGGCCCCGGAGGCGCCGAGCGCCGGGGTCGCCACTCCTGGACGCTCGGCGTGCCCAGCGAATTGACGGTCCGTCAGTTCGCGCAGTAGCCCGTCGGCGGCTGCCACTCCGGCCCGACCAGCCGCTGTTCCAGTTCGTTCGGCGTGATCCGGATCCCGACCGTCCCCGCCAGCCCCACCCGGAACCGGCTGCGGGCCAGCGCGATCAGCGCCGTCAGGCCGTACTTGTTGATCAGCGAGGTGCGGTAGCGGGCGGTGTCGTCGGCGTCGCAGAGCCGTGCCCGGGCCGGGACCTGGCGGCCGGTGGGGCGCCCGCGGGCGTCGCAGGGGCCGATCAGTACCCGGGGGTGGCGGCGGATCCGTTCGGCCTCGCCGGAGTGGGCCGGGGCCCAGACCCCGAGGGCCGTGCCGTCGGGCACCACCCAGAGCTGCGAGTCCATGCGGCCGCCGTCCTGGTCGAACGTGGTGAGCAGGAGGTACCTGCTGTCGGCGAGCCCGTCGGTTCGGTGGTGCACCTGTCCTCCCTGTGCCGTCGGGGGGTGCGGGTGAGCACGCCCGCGGGGCGGGCCACTCCATTCTCGTCGACCGCGGCGGCCTGTTCGAGGGGGCGGGGCTGTTCGTGCGCCGTGAGCCGGGTGTTCGGGCCCGCAAACCACGCGGGCCCGAACACCACGCAGGCCCGGTCCCCCACGAGGCCCGGAAACGGCGAGCGGCCCGCCCGGTGTCGTGGAGGACACCGGACGGGCCGCGTACGCACCCGAGCAACCCCTGGGCGTCAGTGCACCAGCACCGGCACCTCGTTCTCCTTCGCCGCGCCCGTGTCCGAGCCCGCCGCGGCACCCGGCCGGCCGGCGTTGACGAAGGTGAAGGCGACCGCGGCGGCCGCCACCAGGATCCCGAAGGACACCCAGATCGCGGTGGAGAAGCCGTGCACCATGCCCTGGAACTGGAGCGCCTTGGCGGCCTCCGGCGAGGCGGCCGCGGCGGTGGCGTGCGAGGCCAGCCAGCCGGTGGTCGCGCTGGCCGCGATGGTGTTCAGCAGCGCGGTGCCGATGGCGCCGCCGACCTGCTGCGAGGTGTTGACCATCGCCGAGGCCACCCCCGCGTCGCGCGGCTGGACGCCGTGCGTGGCGAGGCTCATGGCCGGCATGAACGCGGTGCCCATGCCCAGGCCCATCAGGACCAGGCCGGGCAGGATCAGCGCCGGGTAGGAGGTGTCCACGCCGATGTGGGCCAGCAGGAACATGCCGACCGAGGCGGCCAGGAAGCCGGGCGCCATCAGGTAGCGGGCCGGGACCCGGGTCATCAGCCGGGCGCCGATCTGGGTCGAGCCGGTGATCATGCCCGCCACCATCGGCAGGAAGGCGACGCCGGTCAGCACCGGGCTGTAGCCGAGCACGATCTGCAGGTAGTAGGTCAGGAAGAGGAACAGACCGAACATGCCGATCACGGCCATGCCCAGCGACAGGTACACCCCGCCGCGGTTGCGGTCGAGCACCACGCGCAGCGGCAGCAGCGGGGCCTTGACCCGGCGCTCCACCAGCACGAAGGCGGTCAGCAGCACGGCGGCCGCGACGAACAGCCCCACGGTGCTGGCGGAGGACCAGCCGTCGGACTCGGCGCGGGTGAAGGCGTAGACCAGCGAGACCAGGCCGGCGGTCACCAGCAGCACGCCGGGGACGTCCAGCTTGTTGCGGTTGCGGCCCTCGGCGGGCTCGCGGATCACCATGACGGCGCCGACGGCGGCCACGATCGCGAACGGGATGTTGACGAAGAAGGTCCAGCGCCAGTTCATGTACTCGGTGAGCAGGCCGCCGAGGATCAGACCGATGGCGCCACCGCCACCGGCGATCGCACCGTAGATGCCGAAGGCCTTGGCGCGCTCCCTGGCCTCGGTGAAGGTCACCGCGAGCAGCGACAGCGCGGCCGGCGCGAGCAGCGCGCCGAACACGCCCTGCAGGGCGCGGGCGCCGAGCAGCATCGCGGTGTTGGCCGCGGCGCCGCCGAGCGCGGAGGCGAGGGCGAAGCCGGTCAGGCCGACGATGAAGGTCCGCTTGCGGCCCCACAGGTCCGCGATCCGGCCGCCGAACAGCAGCAGTCCGCCGAAGGCCAGCGCGTAGGCGGTGATCACCCACTGGCGGTTGCCGTCGGAGATGCCCAGGTCCTGCTGCGCGGACGGCAGGGCGATGTTCACGATGGTCGCGTCGAGGACGACCATCAGCTGGGCGAGGCCGATGAATATCAGCGCCTTCCAGCGCCGGGGATCGGGCAGCGTCGCCGGTCGGGCGTCGGTTTGAGGCATGGGGGTACTCACTTCACGGTGCGTGTGGTGTGCGTGAACGGTCGAGCGCCGTACGGGGACACGGCTGGTCGCCGTACGGGAAGGTGCGGTGTCAGGGCGCGCCGGGGCGCGGCAGGGCGCCGCCGGAACGGCCGGTACTGGTGGTCGGTGCTGGTGCTGGGTGCCGGTGTTCGGCACGGGCGGTCGGTGCTGGTGGTCGGTCAGTTCTGGGGCTGGAAGTCCTCGAAGGTCGCGGACCGGCCGGGCAGGGCCGAAGGCGCCGGTGCGCGCAGGCCGTCCAGGAAGATCTGCAGGTGCCGGTGGACGAAGTCGTCGAGCCGGCAGGAGGTGTTCGGCAGCGGCCGGGTCAGCTGGCTCATCGCGATGAACAGGTCGCCGTGCTCGACGTCGGCCCGCAGCTCGCCCGTGGCCCGGGCGCGCTCCATCAGCCCGCCCACGGCGGCCTGCAGACGCTCCCGGATCTCGGTCAACTCCGGGCCGAACGGGTCGACATGGGTGCTGAACAGGGTGCAGAGCCCGCCGATCTTCTCCCCGACGGACGCGTGCACGAACCGCTGGAGGGCGTCGAACGGGCCGCTGCCGTCAGGAGCGTCCGCCTCCGCCGTCGCCGCCTCGGCGAGGGCCAGGATGCGGTTCTTGACGAGCAACGCCACCTCGTGGATCAGCGCCACCCGGTCCGGGAAGTTCCGGTACAGCGTGGCGTTGCCGACCCCCGCCCGCTTCGCGATCTCGTCCAGCGGCGCGTCCGCACCGTACTCGACGAACGCGTCCCGGGCCGCCAGCACGATCCGCTCCCGGTTCCGGCTCGCGTCCGCACGCAACTTCGGCGTACGCGCGCTCCCGGCGGGACGGCCCGACTCGGCGGTGGTGGTCACGACGACTGCTCCTCAGGATACCGGGGAAATTCTCCCCGCTTCTGCCAACGTACTCGAAAACGGGGAATCCGTCCCCGGAATTTCCGCCGGTGATGTGTCCTGTGCCACATCGATGACCGGGTCGATCGGCTCGGCTATGGTCGGAAGCGGACGGCCGTAACCGCCCCGCCGGTGAACTCGTTCACCCGGAGGGTGTCCAGGCGAAGGAGGAAGGCCCGTGACTGTGATCTCCGAGCGCCCGCAGATGCTGCCCGAGCAGTTCGAGGAGTTCGCCCGTCACCTGGGTCGAACCGTCGAAGGCATCCGGCTGGAGTTCATCAACGGGAAGTTGGGGATCAAGCCCGTGCCAGACGGCGACCACGGCCGCATCGTCCAGTGGCTCCTGCGGATCTGCATCCAGGCCCGGCCGGAGCTCTACCTGCATGATCAAGGCCTGAGGCTCGAGGGCTACCGGGACGGGCGCGCCCGCCCGGACGGCACGCTCGCGGATGCGGACGCCTTCGTCGGGTGCGGCGACTGGGCGCCGACCGGCGGGGCCCTGATGGTTGCGGAGGTCACCTCCTACGACTCCGACACCGACCGTCGTGATCGCGTCGAGAAGCCCCGTGCCTACGCCGAGGCCGGCATCCCGGTCTACCTCCTGATCGACCGGGACTCCGCGGAGGTCGTCGTCCACAGCCAGCCCGACGGCGTCCGCTACGAGACCGTCCGGACCGTTCCGTTCGGCAGGACCGTCCACCTGCCCGACCCGGTGGGGATCTCCCTGGACACCGAGCCCCTCAAGAACTGGGTGCGCTGATCCCGGGCATGGCTTCCCCGGGGCGGTGCGGGTGGCGGCCTAGGGTGTGGGTGTCCCGGGCGGCCGGTGGGCCGTGGGAGTCGGGAGGGGCCCGGCGGCCGGGTGGGCGAGGAGGTTCGCGATGGGCAGCGGTGAGACGGCCGCGAGGGTGCGCTGTGTGGCGGCCGTACCGTGCTGGGTGAGCCTGATGGCCCGGGACCTGGAGGACGCCGAGGAGTTCTACGGTCCGCTGCTCGGCTGGGAGTTCGAGCCCGTGGCGGACCGCTTCGGTCCGTACGTGCACGCGGTGACCGGCGGGGAGGCGGTGGCCGGGCTGGGCGTCGCCGGCGGCGGGGCGATCCCGCGCGCGTGGACCAGCTACTTCGGGACGGAGAGTGCCGACGCCGCCGCGGACGCGGTGCGCGAGCGCGGCGCGACCCTGGCGGTCGGGCCGCTGGCCTTCGACGCCGGGCGGGTGGCCTTCGCGGCGGACCCTGCGGGCGCGGCGTTCGGCATCTGGGAGGGCCCGCTGGGCCGGGCCCGGCGGCTGGACCTGCCCGGGGCGCCGGTCTGGATCGAGCTGCGCACCCCGGACCCGTTCGCGGCGGCGCTGTTCTACGGCGAGGTGTTCCGCTGGGACGGCCGTGACCCGGAGCGCTTCGACGTCCGCTGGGAGCACGACCGGGTGGTGCTGCGGGCCGAGGGGCACAGCGTGGCCGCGCTGGCCAAGGAGCAGGCGGGCGGACCGGCCGGGACGCCGCCGCACTGGGAGGTGTCCTTCGCCGTTCCGGACACCGACCGGGCGCTGGCCCGGACCGTGGAGCTGGGCGGCGCGTCCGTCGGCCCGGCCTTCGACTCCCCGTACGGCCGGGTGGCCCGGCTGCGGGACCGCGACGGCGCCCGGTTCGCGGTGATCGGGCCGAAGGGCTGATCAGTGGCCGACCAACCGCTGATCGGCCACTGATCAGCCGGAAGGGATCGATCGACCGACGGGGATCGACCGAAAAGGATCGATCGGCAGGAAGAATCGATCAGCCGGAAGGCCCGGCCGGCCCCTCGGGCGCCTCCAGCTCCGCCCGTTCCGCCCGCAGCCGGTCGCCCAGCGCGGTGCGGGCGGCCGCGGGCAGGGCCTTGCGCGCGGCCGGGAAGAGCTGCTCCTCCTCGCCGCGCAGGTGCCGCCGGAGGGTTTCGGCGAGGCCGCGCAGCAGGGTGCCGAAGACCGGGTCGGCCGGTTCGAGCCCCTGGAGGTCGGCGAGGTACTGCCCGATCGCCAGGTGGTCGTGGATGCTGCGGAACACCAGGGCCCCGCCGTCGGGCACGTCGTGCTGCACCACCGGGAAGAGGTGCTCCTCCTCGGCGGCGCAGTGGGCGAAGAGCAGGTCGGTCAGCCGGGCGACCAGCTCGCCGCGCCCGGGGTCGTCGGCCGGCGCGGCCTCGATCCGGTCGAGCAGCTCGGTGGCCGCCCGGTGGTCGGCGGTGAACTCGCCGAGGATGTCAGGCCTGCGGCTCATGGCCCGCCCGCCTCTCGCACGGAAGACTTCCCCCGCCGCCTTCCAGTATCCGGCGCCGGGCCGCTCACCCGGAGTCGTGCCCGGGCTCACCCTCCGTCCCGCCGCCCTTCACCCGAGGTCGCCCCCGCTCACCCGCCGTCCCGCCGCCCGGCGAGGGCGAGCAGCCGGGTCTGCGGGGCGGCGTCCTCGGGCACCGGCACCGGCGGGTCGAAGAGCCCGCTGCCGGAGAGGTCCCCGTACCCGCTGAACTCGTCGAGCGCGAACTCGACGAGCCCGGCCGGGAGCCGGGTGCGCCGGCCGATGCCCTCGGCGAGGTCCCAGGTGTGGATCACCAGGTCGGTGGTGAGCTGGTCCAGGTAGTACTGGCCGGAGACGTCCCCGTAGGAGAGGTGGACGGTCAGCTCGGTGGCGCCGGGGACGGCCCAGGCCTCCCGGGCGGCCTCGGCGGCCTCGGTCCAGGCGGTGACCGGGTCGTCACCGAGCACGTCGCCGTCGAAGCGTCCGCCGACCTCGCCGATGGTGGCGCCCATCAGCAGTTCGGGCACCCAGAGCTGCTCGCCGGTGAGGTGGTTGACCAGGTCGCGGACGGACCAGTCGCTGCACGGGGTGGGCGCGTCCCACTGGCCGGGGCCGATCAGTCGGACGCGCTCGCCGAAGGCGTCCAGCGCCTCGGCGTACGGGGTGCCCGTCCGTGCCTCCCGTCGGTGCTGCCTGTGTTGAGCCATGCCTCCACCCTCCCCGGCCCCGCGGGGGCCCGCGAGTTGTCGACGCCCCGTCAGTTGTTCAAATTCGAACTTCGCGGTACGGTCGGAAGAGCGGCCGTTCAAATTTGAACAATGGCGCGGGGGCGACCCCCGCCCGCCCGCCGCACACCACGACCTGTGACCACGTCCGGCCGCGCCGGACGACGACCGAACCCCGATCGATGGAGACGCGCATGCCGAGCAGCAGCCCGAGCACGACCGCCGCCACCACCACCGTCAGCCCGGCCCGGGACGCCGCCGGGCCCGCGACGACCTCCCCGCACGCCTACGACGCCGGACTCCTGCTCCTGCGCCTCGTTCTCGGCCTGACCATGGCCGCGCACGGCAGCCAGAAGCTGTTCGGCTGGTTCGGCGGCGGCGGGATCGACGGCACCGGTCAGTTCTTCACCATGAGCGGCTACCCGGCCGGCGACGCCATGGCCGTGGTGGCCGGCCTCACCGAGACGCTGGGCGGACTCGCCCTCGCCGTCGGCCTGCTGACCCCGCTGGCGGGCGCCGCGATCGTCGGCACGATGGTCAACGCGATCGCCGTCACCTGGGGCGGCGGCTTCTTCGCCCCGAAGGGCAGCGAGTACGAGCTGCTGCTGACCGCCGGTGCCGCCGCGCTCGCCCTGACCGGCCCCGGCCGCTACGCCGTGGACCGCTTCCTGCCGGTGCTGCGGGCGCACCGCCTGGCGTACGGCGCGGCCGCCGTCGTGGTCGGCCTGGCGACGGCGGGCGTGATCCTGCTGCTCCGCAAGTAGTCCGCCGCGGTGCGGCCGCACCGCGAACGGCCGCGAGCAACCGCAGGCAACCGCGAGCAATCGCAGGCACCCCCGGCAACTGCCGGCAACCGCTCCGCGAGCAGCTGTTCCGCGGACGGAAGAAGGGCATGGTGACGACCCGTCGCCATGCCCTTCCCGTCGTTGCGGGACGGGCGGCCCCCGGACAGGGCGGAGCGCCCCGCCCCGAGCCGGTGGCCTGACGGCCCGTCATCACGGATCCCGCCTCCGTTCCCCGCGAACCGTACACAACGCGGCGGGTTCCCAGAGGCATGTGATGTGTGCCATGGTACATGTCACACCCCCCGCCGTGCCCGACGGAACCGCCCCCACGCGGCGCCGTCACCAACGGTCCTCGCCACCCCCACCGGCCGCGCCCCCAGGTCGCGGCCGACGACGGCCCGGAGGCCCCCACGTGAGTCCTTCACGTCTGCTGCGACTCCCGCAGCTGGCACGATTGCTGACGCTCGTCCTGTCCCTGTTCCTGGCGGTCGGCCTGTTCGCCCCCCAGTCCCAGGCCGCCCCCGCCGGCCCCGCCGCCGGTGGCGCGCCTGCCCCGACCCCCGCCGGACCGGCCCCGCAGCCGGGCATCGACGCGCCCGAACGAGCCGACAGCGGGCAGCAGTTGGCCTCGGTCGACGAGCGCGCCCCGCTCCCGGTCGACACCCGGCCGGCCGAGGTCCGCTCGACCGCCAAGGCCTTCGGCCTCGGCGCGGCGGCCGAAAAGCCCTGCAACACCGGCGACTTCACCGGCCGGACCGGCGGCGACCTGGTCCAGCACATCAAGGACGCCGACCTCCAGTGCGTCAACTCGCTGTTCAAGCTCACCGGCGGCGACGCGCGGGGCGCGTTCCGCGAGGAGCAGATGAGCACGGTGGCCTACGCGCTGCGCGACGCGGCGGCCGGCTACCCCGGTGACAACTCCACCTCCGTCGAGCAGCTGGTGCTCTTCCTGCGCGCCGGCTACTTCGTGCAGTGGTACCACAAGGAGGACGTCGGCGAGTACGGCGCCGGCCTGAAGACCGCGATCCGGTCCGGCCTGGACGCCTTCTTCAACAGCGCGCACTCGCGCGACGTCGCGGCGGGCAACGCGCCCATCCTGGGCGAGGCCGTCACCCTGATCGACAGCGCGCAGGAGAACGTCCGCTACCTGCCGGTGGTCAAGCGGCTGCTGGGCGACTACAAGGCCGACACCTGGAACCCGGCCGGCATGGCGTGGGCGGTCAACCCGGTGTTCACCGTGCTGTTCCGCGGCCACCAGGTGCCCGGCTTCGACGCGGCCGTCGAGGCCGACCCGAGCGTGCTGGACGCGCTGTCCGACTTCGCGACCCGCAACAACGCCCTGCTCGGCGACACCTACGGCGTGCTGGTCTACAACGCCACCAAGGAACTGAGCCGCTTCCTGAAGGACACGGCGCTCCAGGCCAAGGTCCGTCCGCTGGCCAAGGCGCTGGTCCAGAAGTCGGAGCCGAAGGGCCGCACCGTCTACCAGTGGGCCGCCGTCGCCGAGGCGGTCGACTACTACGACGTCGGCAACTGCTCGTACTACGGCACCTGCAACAAGTCCGACCAGCTCAAGGCCGGCGTGCTGACCGTCAAGCACACCTGCAGCCCGAGCATCACCCTGCTCGCCCAGGCGCTGGACAGCACCCAGCTGGGCACCGCCTGCACCAGCCTGAACGGCCAGGACGCGTACTTCCACTCGGTCGCCAAGGACAACGGCGCGGTCAAGGACGACCGGAACACCACGATCGAGGTCGTGGTCTTCCACTCCTCGCTCGACTACCAGGTGCTGGCCGCCGCGATCTACGGCATCGACACCAACAACGGCGGCATGTACCTGGAGGGCGACCCGGCCAAGGCCGGCAACCAGCCGCGCTTCCTCTGCTACGAGGCCGAGTGGGCCCGCCCGTCCTTCGAGATCTGGAACCTCAACCACGAGTACACCCACTACCTCGACGGCCGGTTCGACATGTACGGCGACTTCAACGCCGGCATGAAGACGCCGACCATCTGGTGGGTCGAGGGCTTCGCCGAGTACGTGTCCTACTCGTACCGCAAGGTGGCCAACGACGCCGCCGTCGCGGCGGCCGGCCGTCACACCTACCGGCTGAGCGACCTCTTCGACACCGGCTACGGCGACCAGGACCGGGTCTACCGCTGGGGCTACCTGGCCGTCCGCTACATGATGGAGCAGCACCGCTCCGACGTGGACGCGGTCCTCGCCAAGTACCGCGCCGGTGACTGGGACGGCGCCCGCGCCATCCTGAAGACCACCATCGGCACCCGCTACGACGCCGACTTCGACAGCTGGCTGACCAAGTGCGCGAGCGGCGCCTGCGGCACCACCCCGACCATCCCGCAGGTGCCCGAGTGCAGCGCCGCCGACACCCGGCAGCTGGACGCCAACTGCGCCCGCAGCAACGTCGCGGCGAGCACCGGCAACTACGCGCACTTCTACCTGCTGGTGCCGGCCGGCACCAAGCAGGTGAAGATCACCACCAGCGGCGGCACCGGCAACGGCGACCTCTACTACAACGCGGCGGGCTGGGCCTACACGAACGCCAACACCGCGCGGTCGACCAACCCGGACAACTCCGAGACGCTGACCGTCACGAACCCGCCGGCGGGCTACGTCTACTTCAGCCTCCACGCCCAGCAGGGCTTCAGCGGGGTGAGCGTCACGAGCGAGATCTGAGCCGAGTACGGCGAACGGACAGGTGACCGCCCCGGGCGGAGCGCTACGGCGCCCCGCCCGGGGCGGACCCGCGCCGTCGGGGAGCCCTACGCGCCGACCCGCACCAGCGCCAGGGTGATGTTGTCCGGCCCGCCGGCCTCGATCGCCGCCTTCCACAGCTCGAACGCCGCCCTGCCGTCCGAACGGTCCGCCCCCTCCGACGACCGCTCCAGCAGCCCGGCCAGCTCCTCCTCGGGCACCGGGTCGGTGAGCCCGTCGCTGCACACCAGGTAGCGGTCCCCGGCGGCCAGCGGCGCCGCCCGGACGTGCGGTTCGACGAAGGTGAGCCCGAGCGAGCCGCCCAGGGTCTGGGTGACCACCGAGGTGGTGCGCTGCCCGGGCGGCAGCGGCGGGCTGTCGTCCACGCTCACCCGGCGCAGCCCGTCCCCGGTGATCCGGTAGACCCGGCTGTCGCCGACGTTGAAGACCAGGGCCCGTTCGGGCAGCAGCACCAGCCCGGCGACGGTGGTGCCCATCGCGGCGAGCTCGGGCTCCTCGGCGGCGGCCGCGTAGACGGCCCGGTTGCAGCCCTGGAGCTCCTCGCGGACGGAGTCCTCGTCGTCCAGCGCGCCCCCGTCGGCGGCGAGCCGGCGGGCGACCAGGGCGCTGGCCACCTCGCCGCCGGGGTGGCCGCCCAGGCCGTCGGCGACCGCGACCACGCAGGGCGGGCCGACCGGGAAGAGCAGGGTCTGCGGGTTGGTGGTCACGGTGGCGCAGAGCGTCCACGGCCCGACCGTCAGGCTGTCCTCGTTGTGCCCGCGCACCAGGCCCTCGTGGCTCAGCGCGCTCACCGCGATGTACGGACCCATCGTCCGCCGCCCTTCCGGAGCCTTCCCTTGCCTCTCCGCGCCTTCCATTGTCGTCGCACCGCACGGCGGGCGCCCGGAGGGAATACCGGGCGGCGGCCGGATGCTAGGGTGGTTGAAAGTTGGACTACCTGGGACGTGGTGATCAGCATGCAGTTCGGAATCTTCTCCGTCGGCGACGTGACGACCGACCCCACCACCGGCCGCACCCCGAGCGAGCACGAGCGGATCAAGGCGATGGTGGCGATCGCCCGCAAGGCCGAGGAGGTCGGCCTGGACGTCTTCGCGACCGGCGAGCACCACAACCCGCCGTTCGTCCCGTCCTCGCCGACGACCATGCTCGGCTACATAGCCGCGCAGACCGACCGCATCATCCTCTCCACCTCGACCACGCTGATCACCACCAACGACCCGGTGAAGATCGCCGAGGACTTCGCGATGCTCCAGCACCTGGCCGAGGGCCGGGTGGACGTCATGATGGGCCGCGGCAACACCGGCCCGGTCTACCCGTGGTTCGGCCAGGACATCCGCCAGGGCATCCCGCTCGCGATCGAGAACTACGCGCTGCTGCACCAGCTGTGGCGCGAGGAGGTCGTGGACTGGCAGGGCCGCTTCCGCACCCCGCTCCAGGGCTTCACCTCCACCCCGCGCCCGCTGGACGACGTCCCGCCGTTCGTCTGGCACGGCTCGATCCGCAGCCCCGAGATCGCCGAGCAGGCCGCCTACTACGGCGACGGCTTCTTCGCGAACAACATCTTCTGGCCCAAGGAGCACTTCCAGAAGCTGATCGACCTCTACCGCGAGCGCTACGCCCACTACGGCCACGGCACGCCCGAGCAGGCCGTCGTCGGCCTCGGCGGGCAGGTGTTCATGCGGAAGAACTCCCAGGACGCGGTGCGCGAGTTCCGCCCGTACTTCGACAACGCGCCGGTGTACGGCCACGGGCCCTCGCTGGAGGAGTTCACCGAGCAGACCCCGCTGACCGTGGGCAGCCCGCAGGAGGTCATCGAGAAGACCCTGACGTTCCGCGAGACCTTCGGCGACTACCAGCGCCAGCTGTTCCTGATGGACCACGCCGGCCTGCCGCTCAAGACGGTGCTGGAGCAGCTGGACCTGCTCGGCGAGGAGGTCGTGCCGGTGCTGCGCGAGGAGTTCGCCAAGGGCCGCCCGGCCGAGGTGCCGGACGGACCGACCCACACCGCGCTGGTCGCGGCCCGCGACGCGCGCGAGAACGAGACGACGGAGGTGGCCAAGTGACCGCGTTCAAGCTGGTGGTGGTGAGTGCCGGGCTGAGCAAGCCGTCCTCGACGCGGCTGCTGGCGGACCGGCTCACCGACTCGACCGTGCGCCGACTCGCCCAGGAGGGGCGGGAGGTGGACGCCACCGTGGTCGAACTGCGGGACCTGGCGGTGGAGATCGCCAACAACTTCGTCACCGGCTTCCCCGGCAGCGGGCTGCGCGCGGCGATCGAGGCGGTGACGGAGGCGGACGCCCTGATCGCGGTGACGCCGATCTTCACGGCCTCGTACAGCGGTCTGTTCAAGTCCTTCTTCGACGTGGTCGACAACGACGCGCTCACCGGCAAGCCGGTGCTGATCGCCGCCACCGGCGGCACGCCCCGGCACTCGCTCGCCCTGGAACACGCCGTCCGTCCGCTGTTCAGCTACCTGCGCGCGGTGGTGCTGCCGACCGCCGTCTACGCGGCCACCGACGACTGGGGCGCGGCGGGGGACGGGCTCACCGACGGCCTGCCGCGCCGGATCGACCGGGCGGCCGGCGAGCTGGCGGCGCTGCTGGCCGGGCGCGGCCCGGCGGCGCCGGCGCGCCCCGAGCAGGTGGTGCCGTTCGCCGAGCAGCTGGCGGCGCTGCGGGTCTGAGCCGGGCCGAGGCCGCGAGGGGCGGCCTGCGGGCGGGAGGCGGACGTGGGGCGGACGCGGGGCGGGTGCGCGACGAGGCGCGCCCGCCCCGCGTCGCGTCCCAGGACACGTCGCACGTCCGCGCCTCAGGACGCGTTCTCCCGGGAGTCGTACGCGGCCCGCGCCGCCGCGATCTCGCGCTGGTGCGCCTCGGTCCAGGTGACCAGCGACTGGATGGTGGCGTGCAGCGTCCGCCCGAGCGGGGTCAGCGCGTAGTCGACCCGGGGCGGCACCACCGGGTGCACCGTCCGCTCGACCAGGCCGTCCCGCTCCAGCTGGCGCAGCGTGACGGTGAGCATCCGCTGGCTGACCCCGTCGATCGCCCGGCGCAGCTCGGTGAAGCGCAGCGACCGCCGGTCCAGCAGGGAGATCACCAGCAGCGACCACTTGTCGGCGATCCGGTCCAGGATCTGCCGCACCTCGCAGTCCTCCCGGACGTCCCACTGGAGGACGTCGTAGCCGTCCTCGGTACCCGCGCAGTGCGTCGGTTCCTTCGAAGTGCCTTCTTCCATGCCTCCCGATGCTGCCCGAGGATGACGAGTGGTTACAAGAGGGAACCGACCGGACGGGGAAGAACCGTCCGGGGCCCTCGCCACCCCCGTTCTCCCCGAGGAGCCCCAGGTGTCCGTGTCATCAGCCCTGCCCGAAAACAGCCGGGAGGCCGTTCCCGGACCCGGGGATCGCCCGCCGCCGGAGCCCCCGGCCCGGCTCGGCGGCCGCTCCGCCGCCGTGCTGGCCGTGCTCTGCGGCGCGATCTTCCTGGAGGGCATCGACGTCGCCATGCTGAACGTGGCGCTGCCCTCGATCCGCGCCGACCTGGGGATGTCCACCGGCGCGCTGTCCTGGGTGCTGAGCGCGTACGTGCTGGGCTACGGCGGCTTCATGCTGCTCGGCGGCCGGACGGCCGACCTGCTGGGCCGGCGCCGGATGTTCCTGTGCTGGCTGACCGTCTTCGTGCTCTTCTCCGGCCTCGGCGGGCTGGCCACCGAGGGCTGGGTACTGATCCTGGCCCGCTTCGTCACCGGCCTGTCGGCGGCCTTCATGACCCCGGCCGGGCTGTCGATCATCACCACCGCCTTCCCCGAGGGCCCGCGGCGCAACCGGGCGCTGCTGGTGTACGCGGGGACGGCCGCGGCGGGCTTCTCGCTCGGCCTGGTGGTCGGCGGCCTGCTGACGGCGGTCAGCTGGCGCTGGGTGTTCTTCGCCCCGGTGCTGCTGGCCGGGGCGCTGCTGGCGGCCGCCGTCCCGCTGATCCCGCGCGAGGCCGCGCCGCGGCGGGCCGGCGGGCGCTTCGACCTGGCCGGAGCGGCGGCCGCGACGGGGGCGATGCTGCTGCTGGTGTACGGCGTGGTCCGGATCGGCGAGCCGGGCGCGCGGGCCGGCACCACCGCCGCGGTGCTGGCCGGCGGGCTCGCCCTGCTGGCGGTGTTCACGGTGGTCGAGCGGCGCTCGCCCGCGCCGCTGGTGCGGCTGGGCGTGCTGCGCTCCGGGCCGCTGCTGCGGGCCAACCTCGGCGCGGTGCTGTTCGCCGGCTCGTTCTTCGGCTTCCAGTTCACCGCCACCCTCTACCTCCAGGACCTGCGCGGCTGGTCCCCGCTCCAGACCGGCCTGGCGCTGCTCGCCGTCGGCGTGGACTCGGTGCTGGCGCCGACCCTCACCCCGAAGCTGGTGGAGCGCTTCGGCAACGCCCGGGTGATCCTCGGCGGCTTCCTGCTGGCCGCGCTCTCGTACGGGCTGTTCCTGCCGGTGGGCGTCGACTGGACGTACCCGATGATGTTCCCGACCATGCTGCTGACCGGGCTGGCCTTCGCCCTCGCGTACGGGCCGCTGACCATCGCGGCCACCGAGGGGATCGCGGAGGAGGAGCAGGGGCTGGCCGGCGGGCTGCTCAACACCTCGTTCCAGTTCGGGGCGGCGCTCGGCCTCTCGGTGGTGACCACGGTGGACCTGGCCGCGCTGGGGTCGGGGGCCACCGCGCTGGAGGGCTTCCGGGCCGCCCTGGTGGTGCCGGTCGTCTCCGCGGTGCTGGGGGCCGTGGTGGCCGCCACCGGCTCCGGGCGGCGACGCGCCTGACGTTCACTCGGAAGGGCCGGTCGCGTCAGCCGGACGGCCCCGTCGGAACGCACTCCGGCGGGGCCGTCCGGCCTGCCCGGTGGGGCCGTTCGGCTGTGCGCCGGCCGCGCCGGATCGTCCGTTCTGCGGTGTAATCGTTCGCATGATCACGACCGTGCGGGCCGAACCGCAAGCCGTACTCTCTCCGCTGACCAGCGCGGCCGTCTTCCTGGTCCTCACCGTCGAACCCGGCCGGGAGGCGGTCGTCCGCGACCTGCTGCCCGAACTCGCGGGGCTGCGCCGCGCGGTCGGCTTCCGGGCCCCCGACGGCGCCCTCACCTGCGTCACCGGTATCGGCTCCGAACTCTGGGACCGCCTCTTCGACGGCCCCCGGCCCGCCTCCCTGCACCCCCTCCAGGAGGTGGTCGGACCCCGCCACCGGGCCCCCGCCACCCCCGGGGACCTGCTGCTGCACCTGCGGGCGGAGCGGATGGACCTCTGCTACGAGCTGGCCGCGCAGCTCACCGAGCGGCTGGCCGGGGCGGCCACCGTCGTCGACTCCGTCCAGGGCTTCAAGTACTTCGAGGACCGGGACCTGCTCGGCTTCGTCGACGGCACCGAGAACCCGGAGGGCCGGGCCGCCGAGCGGGCCGCCCTGGTCGGCGCCGAGGACCCGGCGTTCGCCGGCGGCAGCTACGTCGTCGTGCAGCGGTACGTGCACGACATGGACGGGTGGAACGCGCTGAGCGTCGAGCAGCAGGAGGGCGCGGTCGGCCGCACCAAGCTCACCGACATCGAACTGGACGACGACGTCAAGCCCGCCGACTCGCACGTGGCGCTCACCGTGATCACCGGACCGGACGGCGAGGAGCGGAAGATCGTCCGCTTCAACATGCCGTACGGCACGTTCGGCTCCGCCGGGAGCGGCGGCGAGGCCGGCACCTACTTCATCGGCTACGCGGCCGACCCCGGGGTGACCGAGGAGATGCTGCGCAACATGTTCGTCGGCGACCCGCCGGGCACCACCGACCGGCTGCTCGACTTCTCCACCGCCGTGACCGGCGGGCTGTTCTTCGTCCCCACCGCCGACTTCCTCGACTCCCCGCCGCCGGCGCCCTCCGTCGCCCCCGCCCCCGCTGTGCCCGGCGCCGCCTCCGCGCCCGTCGTGCCCGCCGCCGCCCCGGAGTCCGCCGCCGGGGACGGCTCGCTCGGCATCGGCAGCCTCAAGCAGAGCCCCTGACCGCCCCGTCGAACAGGACCGCGCACATGAACAACCTCCACCGGGACCTCGCCCCGATCTCCGCCGCCGCGTGGGAGGAGATCGAGGAGGAGGCCCGCCAGACCTTCAAGCTGCACATCGCCGGCCGCCGGGTGGTCGACCTCACCGGCCCCGAGGGCGCCACCCTCGCGGCCGTCGGCACCGGCCACCTGACCGCCGTCGACCCCCCGGCGGACGGCGTCCAGGCCCGCGCCCGGGCCGCCCAGCCGGTGGTCGAGCTGCGCGTCCCCTTCACCGTCCGCCGGGACGCCGTGGACGACGTCGAACGCGGCTCCAAGGACAGCGACTGGCAGCCCGTCAAGGACGCGGCCCGCACCCTCGCCCTGGCCGAGGACCGCGCCGTGTTCGAGGGCTACCGCGCCGCCGCGATCGACGGCATCCGGGCCGCCTCCACCAACCCCCCGGTCCAGCTCCCCGACGACGTCCGGGAGTACCCGGAGGCGGTCAGCCGGGCCCTGACCGCCCTGCGCCTCGCCGGCGTCGGCGGCCCCTACTCGCTCCTGCTCGGCGCGGCCGCCTTCACCGCCGTCAACGAGACCAGCGACCACGGCTACCCCGTCCACAACCACATCGCCCGGCTCCTCGACGGCGACATCATCTGGGCCCCGGCCATCGAGGGCGCCTACCTGCTGTCCGCCCGCGGCGGGGACTTCGAACTGTTCCTCGGCCAGGACGCCTCGGTGGGCTACCTCTCCCACGACGCCGAAACGATTCGCCTGTACCTGCAGGAGACGCTCACGTTCCGGGTGTACACGGGCGAGGCGGCCGTCGTCCTACGGGGTTAGCACCGCAGCGGGACCGACGTGAGGATCCGGGTGAGCACGGCAGGCGCCCGGGCATTCGCCCATACCGCCGCAGGGGTTCCGCGGCCGCCCCTTTGGCCATAATCTCGACATGGCGATGCGTCATATGCTAGCGGCACAGCGATCATTCGTCCGAGGCCGGGGGAGCCAGTGACAGGATCGACCGTGGCCGGCGGGTGCCGGTGAACGACGCCAAGCTGCCGCACGGAGCGGTGCGGAACTCGCTGGCCGGCGCCACGACGGTCTCCGGCCCGGTGGTGCAGGCCGGCGCGATCCACGGCGGACTGCACCTGCACGGGCCGTCCGCGTTGCCGACGCCCAGGCAACTCCCGCCCTGCCCGCGGCGGTTGATCGGTCGGGAGGCCGAACTGGCCTCGCTTGACTCCTCGTTGGACCCGGATGCCGGGGCGGCGGACGTCACGGTCGTGGTGACCGGCCCCGCCGGGGTCGGCAAGACGGCCCTGGCCGCGCAGTGGCTGCGCGGGCAGTCCGACCGCTTCCCGGACGGCCAGCTGTACGCTGACCTGCGCGGCTACGCGCCCGACGGCCCCGCCGACCCGGCCGAGGCCCTCGGCGGCTTCCTGCGGGCCTTCGGGATCTCCCCGGTGCCCGGCAGCCTGGCGGAGGGCGCCGCGCTCTGGCGCTCGCTGGCGGCGGAGCGGCGGATCTCCGTGCTGCTGGACAACGCCTCGACGGCCGCCCAGGTGCGGCCGCTGCTGCCAGGCTCGGACCACACCGTGGTCGTGGTGACCAGCCGGCGCCGGCTCACCGGGCTGGGCATCGACGGCGCGGTGTTCCGGCCGCTGGCCCCGCTCGCCCCGGAGGCCTCCACCGAGATCCTCGCCGCGCGGGTCGGCAGGAGCCGGGTGGTCGACGAACGCGACGCCGCGGCCGAGGTGGTGGACGCCTGCGCCGGGCTGCCGCTGGCGATCTGCCTGGCGGCGGCCCGCATCGCGGCGCGCCCGGCCCAGTCGCTCGCGGCGACCGCCGAGATGCTCGGGCGCGGCACCGACCGGCTGGCGGCGCTGGACGTGGAGGGGGAGACGGTGCGGGACCTGCTGGACGCCTCCTACGGCGTGCTGGAGCCGGACGCCGCCCGGCTCTACGGGCTGCTCGGCCTGCTGCCCTTCGCCGAGTTCACCCTGGAGAACGCCGCGGTGCTGGCGGACCTGGACCCGGCCGGGGCGGATCGGCTGCTGGACGGCCTGATCGACGTGCACCTGCTGGAGGAGACCGGCCCGCAGCGGTTCCGCTTCCACGACCTGGTGCGGCTGCACGCCCGGGCGCGGGGGGAGCTGGTCCGCGGCACCCCGCCCGCGGCGGCCGCGCTCGACCGGGTCGTCGACTGGTACCTGGCCTCGGCCACGGCGGCCGAGGCGGTCGTCTCGCCGAGCCACCGCACCCTCGCCCGCGACTACCGCACCCGCGCCGCCCACCCGGCCCGGGAGTTCACGGGCGACGTGCCGGCCGTGGAGTGGCTCGACGCGGAACGCGACCGGCTCGCCGACGTCCTGCGCTGGTGCGAGGAGCTGGGCCGCCCCGCCGCGGCCTGGCAACTCGCCGACGCCATGTGGCCGTTGTTCCTCCGGCTGCGCCCGGGCCGGCTGTGGGTCGAGGCCCACCGGATCGGCCTGCGGGCCGCCCGCGCGGACGGCTCCCGCAGCGGCGAGCTGCGGATGCTCACCAGCGGCGGGAACGGCCTGCGGAACGCGGGCGAGGCGGTGGAGGCGGCGGACTGGTTCACCGCCGCCCTCGCCCTCGCCCGGGAGGCCGACCGTCCGCCGGCCCAGGCGGACGCACTGTACGGGCTCAGCCAGACCCACCGGATGGCCGGTCGGCTGGACGCGGCCGCCGAGTGCCTGGACGAGGTGGTCCGGCTCCGCGAGGCCGAGGGCTACCTGCGCGGTTCGGCGCTGGCCCGGCTGGCGTACGGCGAGGTGCTGCTGCTGGCCGGCCGGGCGGCCGAGGCGGTGGAGCCGATCGAGCGGGCGGGCCGCGAGCTGGCCTCGATCGAGGACGACTACGAGGCGGCCCGCGCGATGGCCTTCCTGGGTCTGGCGCACGGCCGGCTGGGCGCGTTCGAGCCGGCCGAGGCCCGCATCGAGGACGCCCTCGCGGGCTTCCGGGCCCGGCTGTCCGCCCACTGGGAGGCGCGGACGCTGGAGTTCGCCGGCCAGGTCGAGGAGCTGCGCGGCCGTCCGGACGCGGCCCGCGCCCGGTTCGAGCAGTCCATGGCCCGGTACCGGGAGGTGGGTGCCGCGGCCGAGGCGGCCAGACTGGCCGACCGCCTCGCCGCGTACGGAGCGGACTCCGCCGTCACCCCGCGTCCGGACGACCCGGAGGCGTGAGCCGGCGCCACCCGGAGCCCGGGGCGTGCTTCCCGCAGCCCGGGGCGCGCCACCCGGACCTCTGGGCGTGCCACCCGGCGCCCGGGCCGTACCACCTGGCGGCGCTGATCCGGTCGAGTTCGCCCAGCGCCCGCCCGGCCGCCAGCCAGGCGTGCGCCAGCGAGCCGAGGGCCGACGGCGGGAGCGGCCCACCGGCCGGGCCCCGGGCCCGTAGGACGAGCCATGCCCCGGTCCGGGCGAGCACCAGCAGCGCCCCCGGACGGTGCTCCGCCGTGGCCACCGCGCACCCGGGGTGGGCGGACAGCAGGTCCGCGAGCCGCACGTGGGCGCCCGCCGCCGGGATCGGCCCGAGGTGCAGCACGTCGGCGTGCCGGCGCCAGCGCAGGCCCCCGGGCCCGGTGAGGTCGAGCACCAGGTGCTCGTCCACGAACCCGGGCCCCGACCGTCCGCCCGGAACCGGGGACGCCGGGGACGCCGAGGACGTGGGCCACGCCGGGTCCGCGGCCAGCAGCCCGCGATGGATCCCGGTCGTGGACATCACCCGCGCCTCGAACAGTGCGGCCGCCGAGCCGCCGCAGGCCACCGAGCCGCCGCGGTGCGAGGAACCGCCGCAGGCCGAGGAACCGTCGCGGCCCGGGGAGCCGGGGCCCGCCGAACCGCCGACCGGCACCAGCCGCACCGTGTGCAGCGCGGCCGTCATCCGGCCCGCCGTTCCCCGGCCGCCGCGATCGCGTCCAGCGGCTCGGGCAGCGGGAGCGGCTCCGGATCCGGGGTGTGCGCCGGCTCGCCCAGCCCGAGGACGCGGTACAGCAGCCGCCTGGCGTTCCGGTCGAAGCGGCCCGGCTCGGAGCTGATCCGGGCGGCGATCGCCGCGTAGTCCTCCGGCCGGTACTGCTCGGCGGCGTACGCGAGTTGGCCGGTGAGCGGGTGCCCGGGCGCGAGCGCGGGCGCGGTGCGGGCGAGCTGCGCGGCCGGCGAGCGCGGGTTGACGTGCCGGTGCGGGTACTCGGCGAGCAGGACGGGGGCGCCGGTCATCGCGCCGTACAGGGTGACCGAGCCGTGGTCCCCGATGACGAAGTCGGCGGCGACCAGCAGCGGCCGCCAGTCCGTCTCGGGCGGGACCACTGTGACGGCCCCCCGGGCGGTGGCCGTCGCCCAGGAGCGCACCGCGTAGGCCGAGTGCTGGGCCGCGATGTTGGGGTGGGTCAGCAGGACCGCCCGGTAGCCGTGCCGGGGCAGTTCCGAGGTCAGTCTCGGCAGCACGGCGTCGAGCCGGGTGAAGAGCGAGCCGTCGCCCCAGGTGGAGCAGACCACGACCAGCTTCTCCTCCGGCCGCAGCCCCAGCGCGGCCCGGTGGCGCTCCCGGTGCGGCAGTGCGGCGGCGATGCGGTCGTAGCACGGGTCGCCGACCACCTCGGCGATCGGCAGGGCCTCCGGGCAGCCGCGCCCGAGTTCGACCAGTTCCTCCTCGTGGGCCAGCGCGAACGAGGCGGGGACGAGCCGCCCCTCCCAGTAGAGGTAGTCCGGACCGAGCCCGATGGCCGTCCGCTCGCCGCCCGGGGCGCCGCGCCGCGAGAGCTTGATGTTGCCGGCCCCGTGCGGCAGCCGGACGACCGGGCCGTGCAACTGCTCCATCCCCTGGGAGCCGGCGGCCAGGACCAGGTCGAACTCGCGTCGGACCGCCTGCTCCCACGGCAGCACGGTGCCGCCCAGCGCCCGGAGGATCTCCGCCGCACCCCCGTTGAACACGTGCGGCGCCACCGTGAACTGCACGTGGACCCGCAGGTCGGCGGCGAGCAGCGAGTAGAAGTCGTGCAGGCGCTTCGCGTACACCATCGTCTGCGCGACGACGAGCACCTCCTTGCGGTCCCGCAGGGTCTCCCACGGCCCGTTGTTGCTCCGGGCCGCCGTCGTCCCGCGCCCGCCGTCCGTCGTCGTGACGTCCTGTTCCCCGTGCACCAAGGTCATCGCTCTCCCCCTCCTTGATCCCAGGCCGGAGCCGTCGGCCGGCCCCGGGGTCGATGCTCCCCGGGCCGTCTGGCGGATTCCATGACGCGACCTGGTCGGCCCTTGCGGAAACCTTGTGTCCGCTTTCCGGGGCCCGCCCGTCCGGGCGCGGGGGCCGCAAGGGTACTGAGTTCCTTTACGAGGGGTACTGAGTGCCGTATTCTCTCCGTGGAGCCTCTGACGCCAGTCGAAGAGAGCCGACACGGTATGCCGGTCCAGGTGGCGCTTGCGGTGCGCGGGTCGCGCCCGGGCCGGACTTGGCACTCAGTACCCTCGGCATGCCTGAGGCCATGGATCCAGTGCATCCGTGCACCCGTGACAGGAGAACCGCTCATGAGCTTGAGGATCGTCGTCTGTGTGAAGCACGTCCCGGACGCGACGGGGGACCGTCGTTTCGCGGACGACCACACCACCGACCGGGAGGGTGTGGACGGCCTCCTGTCGGAGCTCGACGAGTACGGCGTGGAGCAGGCGCTGCGGATCGCGGAGGCGAACGAGGGCGCCGAGGTCACCGTGCTGACGGTCGGGCCGGACGACGCCAAGGACGCGCTGCGCAAGGCGCTGTCGATGGGCGCGGACAAGGCCGTGCACGTGAACGACGACGACATCCACGGCAGCGACGTGATCGGGACGTCGGCGATCCTGGCGAAGGCGCTGGAGCGGGTCGGGTTCGACCTGGTGATCGGCGGCATGGCGTCGACGGACGGCACGATGGGCGTGCTGCCGGCGCTGCTGGCGGAGCGTCTGGGCGTGCCGCAGGTGACGCTGCTGTCGGAGGTGTCGGTCGAGGGCGGCGTGGTGAAGGGCCGTCGTGACGGTGACGCGGCGACCGAGCTGGTGGAGGCTCCGCTGCCGGCCGTGGTCTCGGTGACGGACCAGTCGGGCGAGGCCCGCTACCCGTCGTTCAAGGGGATCATGGCGGCGAAGAAGAAGCCGGTGCAGTCGCTGGACCTGGACGACCTGGGCATCGAGGCGGACGAGGTCGGCCTGGCGGGTTCGTGGACGGCGGTCGAGTCGGTGGCGGCGCGTCCGGCGCGGACCGCGGGCACGGTCGTCAAGGACGAGGGCGAGGGCGGCAAGTCGCTCGCGGCCTTCCTCGCCGACCAGAAGTTCATCTGAGCCGCCCCCACCCCCCGACCCAGCGAAACACGGAGACATTGAGCAATGGCTGAGATTCTCGTCCTGGTGGACCACGCCGACGGTGCGGTCCGCAAGCCGGCCCTGGAGCTGCTGACCCTGGCCCGCCGCATCGGCGAGCCGTCCGCCGTCGTCCTGGGCGCCGGTGCGGCCGCGGCCGACATCGCCGCCAAGGCCGGCGAGTTCGGCGCGGCGAAGGTGTACGTCGCCGACGGCGCCGAGTTCACCGACCAGCTGGTCGTCCCGAAGGTGGACGCCCTGGCCCAGATCGCCAAGGCCAACGACGTCGCCGCCGTGCTGGTGACGTCCTCCGGCGAGGGCAAGGAGGTCGCCGCCCGCGTCGCGCTGCGCCTCGGCTCCGGCATCATCACCGACGCCGTCGACCTGCGCGCCGGCGACCAGGGCCCGGTCGCCACCCAGTCGGTGTTCGCCGCCTCGTACACCGTCGACTCCCGGGTGAGCAACGGCGTGCCGGTCATCACCGTCAAGCCGAACGCCGTCGCCCCGGAGGCCGCCCCGGCCGCCGGCGCGGTGGAGAACGTCGCCGTCGAGTTCAGCGGCAACGCCGCCAAGGTCGTCGAGCGCACCCCGCGGGTGTCCTCCGGCCGCCCCGAGCTGACCGAGGCCGCCATCGTGGTCTCCGGCGGCCGCGGCGTCGGTGCCGCCGAGGGCTTCGGCGTGGTCGAGGAGCTCGCCGACGTGCTGGGCGCGGCCGTCGGTGCCTCGCGCGCCGCCGTGGACGCCGGCTGGTACCCGCACAGCAGCCAGGTCGGCCAGACCGGCAAGCAGGTCTCCCCGCAGCTGTACGTGGCCAACGGCATCTCGGGCGCCATCCAGCACCGGGCCGGCATGCAGACCTCGAAGACCATCGTGGCCGTCAACAAGGACCCCGAGGCCCCGATCTTCGAGCTCGCCGACTACGGCGTGGTGGGCGACCTCTTCGAGGTGCTGCCGCAGCTCACCGCCGAGGTGAAGGCCCGCAAGGCCTGATCCCCGGACGACCGAGGAGGGCGTGGCACCGAGGGGTACTCGGTGCCACGCCCTCCGTCGTCTCCCGGCGGCGCCCCGGCGCGCCGCCCGTCCCGGTCGCCGTACGGCTCACTCCGTGACGAAGGCCGCGAGGTGCTGGGTGAAGCCGCCCTGGGCGGGCGGCAGCGGGCGAGGCTCGGGGTCCTGGGGCACCGGCGGCTCCTCCACCGGCAGCAGCCGCAGCTCCGGCTGGTCGGAGTCGGGGGAGGAGAGCAGCCGCACCCGGGTGCCGACCGGGACGGTGCTGCGCATCCCGTCCACGATGCACCAGACGTCGAAGCCCTCCGCCATCCGGATCAGGGACTTCTGACGGACCAGCGGCGTCCGGGCCTGCTCGACCGCGCAGCGCCGCACCACGCCGGTGCCCTCGCTGGGCTCCAGTCGGAGGTCGGTGGATCCGCAGGTGGGGCAGAGCAGCCGCTGGAAGGTCGGGTTGTTGCACCACGCGCAGCGCTGGAAGTACAGCGTCGTGCTCCGGGTGTCGGCTTCGGCGATGGCTGAGTGGACCACGCTGTCATCTCCCTGCGCTCGGGCCGGCTCGTTCGGCAGAAGTACGGCGGAAGTACGCCAGAAGTTCGGCACGAAAAGGATAGGGAACTCAGTGCCGCGAAGGGAAGGCACTGAGTTCCCTTTTTGCCTCGCGCATGCATAATGAAGGGTACTGAGTACCGTCGTGAAACAGGAGTGGCGATCATGAGCCAGGACTTCGATCTCTTCCGTATCTCCGAGGAGCACGGGATGCTCCGTGAGGCGGTGCGTTCGCTGGCCGAGGCGAAGATCGCTCCGTTCGCGGCGGA
>NZ_JBIAVL010000017.1:0-151342 GCF_042894165.1 Kitasatospora sp. NPDC001547
CGTCCCGCTGCGGCAACAACGGCTCTATCCGAGCCCACGCGGCATCCGTTATCTCTCCTCGACCCACCACAAGATCAATTATGAGACACGGCCTAACGCCACAGGAGCGTTCTCACGATTCGAGTATGGATGTTCCGCATCGTCCGTCCCTCGATGAGTTCATCGCCTCAGTGTGGGGACTCCGAGGATGTGGTTGCGTGCGGCACGGGCGAGGGTGGCCTGATGCGGGGTGGGGATCGCGGCGCGGTTCCAGTGGAAGGCAATCATGTGCGCGAGGACGTCGCGCAGGCCACGGGTGAGGCTTCCGCACAGCGCGAGGTCGGCCAGTTCACGGCCCGCGCGGGCGAAGGCGTGGACGCGATCGGCTTCTGCGTGGAGGGCTTGGCCAGGGGCGGTCATGGCGAGGGTGTCGGCGGACAGTAGCGCTCCGATCTTGTCAGCGCCCGGTTGCGGTGGTTCTGCGGGTGCCGGGCGCATGGCGGCGACCCGGGCCCAGACATCACCCTGCTCCGTCCACTCCTGGCCGGCGGCACGGAGCATGGTGCTGCACAGCAGGACGGACAGTTCTCGCCGCCCGACGCGCCGGGTGTCCGGCCGATGGCCTTCGGCCAGGACGGCACGGCTGTCGGCGTGGAAGAGGGCGTGCGCCGCTTCGATGCCCAACGGGCCGCCGAGGGCTTCGGTTTCGGGCTCGTAGATGCCGGGTGACCAGGAGGCGATCGTGCCCTGGTGCTGGAGCCGGTCCAACTGCTCGGCCAGATGGGTGCGAAGTGCGGGGTGGCCGGTGTGCAGGCGAAGCCGCCAGTACGGGTGCTTGCGGACGTACCACCAGGAGGTGACGGCGCCTCGGATTTCGGCGTCGCGCAGCGTGGGCGCGAGGTGGGCGGCCATGGCGGCCTCGGCGGTGTGCCATTCGGTGGGCCGGATGTTGACTTGCACCCAGGTGTCGGGCGGGGTGGAGATGGCGGAGCGGCCGGCGGTGCGGTAGGTCTCGGCGGCGGTGGCCAGGTCGGCGGCGTCGATGCCGAGGCGGGCGGCCTCTCGGGTGGTGTCGGCTCCGGTGAGGACGGCGAGGATCGCCTGTTCCAGACACGGCGGTTCGCTGTGGCGGGCCATGAGCGCTTCAGGCGAGGAGTAGGCAGGCGTCCCAGCCGGTGGCGGGGGCGCCGCTGCGGTCGGCCGCGTGCAGGGCCAGGCGCGCTCCGGTGGTTCCGTCGAGGAACCCCGGTTCTCGGGCGGGGAGTCGGGCGTGGAGGAGGGTGCGCAGGGCGGGCAGGTGGGCGGTGAACTGGTCCGGACTGGTGGCGTCGTGGGCGACGCGGTGGACGCTGTGCAGGAGCCCGGCGGCTCCGTGACACAGGCCGGCGTCGGTGACCAGGTCGAGTTGGGCGGGGTCGGTGATGCAGCGCAGCAGGACGTGTTCGGCGGAGCGCTTGCGGTGGGGGTCCCCGAGGGCGATGGCGGCGAGTTGCTGGGCGCGGGCTTGGCCGGGGGTGCCGTAGCACCAGCTGGGCCGGGGCGGGCCTTGCTGGAGGACTACACCGAGGCGATGTTCGTCCGCTGTGACCCACTGGGGCCACCAGGGTTCTCCGGAGAGACCGGGCTGACGGAGGGAGTCGAGCCAGTCGAGGATGCGCAGAATGGCGGCGGTGTGGCCTTCGACGGTGGCTCCTGCGAGCTTGGCCAGGGCGAGGAGGGCAAGGGGGCCGGTGATGCCGTGGGCGAGACCGAGGTTGCCGTGGCCGTCGGGGAAAGCGGCGGAGGTTCGTCCGGCGGGGTCGTAGCGAACCCACCAGCCGGGCAGGTCGGTTCCGGGCAGCGGCTCGGTGAGGCGGACGAGGTAGGTGAGGACGTCGTGCAGGGTGTCGCCGTGCGGGTCGCGCCTGAGCAGGTAGGCGCCGAAGCCGGTGAGCCCGTACAGCAGGTCGTACTCGGCAGCACGGGCGAACTCGCCGGAGTTGATGCGGGCGTGGGCCTGGTCGAGGCGGCGATGGACGAGCTGGTGGATGGCCTTGTCCAGGGTGAGCAGCGTCTTCGCGTAGCGCTCGCTGCCTGCGGCGGCGGTGTGGAGGGCGAAGGCCAGGGCCGGCGCGCCGATGAACAGGGCGGCGTTGTCAGAGCCGATGAGGGCCTGGCCGGTCATGCCGGTCAGCCAGTCCTGGACGGTGCTCCAGGAGGTGTGTCCGAGTGCGGCGCGTTCGATGTGGAGCAGGGTGATGCCCACGGCGCCGGTGGCCAAAGACTGGGCGGCGTCTGCGTCGGCGGGGCCGCACGACGCGGTGCTGCGGGCGGTGGCGGGATTCATCGGGGGCGGCTTCCCTGGTGTCGGTGGGTGAGGGCGAGCGCGGTGGCGCGGGAGAGGCGGTGGCAGTCGCGCTCGCTGTCCTGGTCGATCCCGGCGGCACGGATGTGGTGCATGTGCAGGAGCGAGGCGAGGACGGAATCCGGGTCGGGCCCGGTGTGGGTGCGTAGGGCGGCACGGTAGGCGTGCACGGCGGTGCGGCGTATCTCCCAGGCACGGATGATCTCGGTTCCGGTCTCGGCGCGTAGCCCGGCCCGGGCGTCGTCCGGATCGGCGAGGTGCAGCGTCTGCGCGAGTACGGCTCGGTCGAGGCACGGAGCACCGTCGGTGCGGGTGATGCGTTCGGCCAGCCAGGCCGCCCCGGTCCCGGTGTCGCCGGTGAAGGCGGCAGCGAGGTCGATGAAGCTGGCGGCGGTGAGGGCCTGTCGGCTCAGGCGGCCAGGCCCGGTGTGGCGTTGCTGGGCGAGGGCGGCGGTGGAGTCGGCGACGAAGACGGCTTCGGCCAGCTCCAGCAGGAGGCCGGTTCCGTAGCGTCCGGTCTCGGGCTGATAGGTGTCCCACTGGAGGCGGCCGGTGACCAGGCCCGCGGCACGCAGGGCGCTGGTCCAAGCGGCGGTTCGTCGGGCGAGGCAGTCGAACGGGCCGCTCTGACGGATGCGGAGGCGCAGGTGAGGCTCCGGGTCGCGGTAGGGGACGAACCAACAGTCCGGACCTGCGAGGGTCGCGAGCAGCTCGGGTAGGCGGGCCAGAATCGCGCTGTGCCGCACCGGCTGGGCATAGACCTTGGCGTACGCCCAGCGACTCCGAGGATCGGCCGGTTGCTCGCCGGACAACGCCGTGGCGACGGCCCCCAAGTCCACTGCCGCCGGCCGGTGCGGCTTCTGGAGACAGACGAGCGGTAGGACGATCTCCGTAGCTCGGCCGTCCGCCCAGCCGAGGTCGTTCGGGCCGGGGGCCTGCCGCAAGACGGTCCTGCCGCTGCGCTCCAGCTGGGCGCGAAGCAGTTGCCGGTGCGAGCGCTGGTCGAGGTCGAGCCGCAGGCGCTGGTCGCCGTTGCCGAGGTCGACGTACGTGGGGATCCGCAGGCGGTGGCGTACGCCGTCGAAGGCCCGCTCCCATTCCGCCGGGTTCTGGCCTCGGGCGGGGAGATCGGCGGCGTTGAGTCGCCATCGGGCGGTGGCCAGGATGATGCGTCCGTGCCGGACGGCGGGCAGCACCGGCAGGGCCTCGGCCAACGTCCCCCAGGAGAAGGGGACGAGAACGGCCGCGCGGGCGCGGGGCAGCTCGGTGAGGAACCGGGCGAGCGGGTGGGCGAAGTTGACCGCCTCGACGGCGTTGAACACCGCCGGCTCGATCACCTGCCCGGAGGCCCGGGAGAGCAGGCGCATCCGCCGGGCGTCGGAGGTCACCAGCAGGTCCCGCAGCGGCAGAGTCCCCTGGGCGTGCTCGGCGACGGCGATCACGTCGTCCAGGACCCGCGGTGTGCGGGCGACGTTGTCGGTGTCGGCCCACAGTGGCGGGCAGGATACCTGGACCCGCCGGGCATCGGTGCTCAAGGTAGGGACGTCGCGCAGCTGGGCCGAGAGGCGGCGCAGATCGGCATGGGGCAGGTGCAGGAATCTGCCGATGGTCGTGCCCGCACCCTGTGACAGGCCGGTGACCACGAGGCGGAAGTCGCGGTCGTTGAGATGCTGTCGGCTGGCGGCGTGGATCCGGACGCAAAGGTCGAGGTGGGGCGGTAGGTGATCGGCCTGCTCCCCGAGACCGGGCAGCAGCTCGGAAAGTTCGATGGCGTCCGTCGCGTCGAGGGCGGCGAGCTGCGCGGCCTTGACCAGTTGCTTGTCGCGGGCCGTCACCGGGGCGATCGGAAGATCCAGGACACTGGTGCGGTACCCGGCCGGGAAGCCCAGCCCGGTATCGGGATTCACCAGGTCCAGCAGCGGCACCAACGCTCCGATGCCGTACCGCTCCAGGAACCGCAGCTGGTAGTCGCGCCATGCCGGAGAGCCGTTCGGGTGGGGGCTGGCCTGGGCGAGCAGGGCGGCGGCAGTCTCCGCTTCGCGGGCCACCGTGTGCGGGATGACCAGGTCGGCGCCGAGCTGGAGGTCGACGGCGAGAGCGGGACGATCCGCTCCGCCGGTCAGCTCCCGCAGGCGGGCGCGCTCCTCCCGCTGTGCTCGGCTCGGAGCCACGTTGTGTGCGGTAGTCCTGCGGGCGATGTCGCCCAGCAGTCGGACGATGCCTACGACCGCGGGGATCGACTCGGCCTCGGCCTCGGTGAGCCGGTCCAAGACGTGTTCCAGCGGGTTGCAGGTCATCGGTGGCCGCAGGGCGGTGGCCAGAACGCCGTGGTGGACCAGTTGCGCGAGCATTCGGTGGGTCTGCTCGGGGCCGGCGCCGGGGTGGGCGTCTAGCACGAGTTCGGCCAGGTGGCCGAGGCGGATCGGTTGCCGGGCCGAGTCGATCGCGATACGGACAGGCTCGGTGCAGCGCAGGGCGACCTCGGTGGGTGCTCCGACGGGCTGGTGGTGGTCAGGCCGGCGGAGCGGTACCACCAGGTGGTCGCCACGCACCTTGCAGGTCTGATCGGCCGTTACCGGCAGGCGCGGCAGCAGCTCGGGGTCGCGCTCAAGCAGGTCGGCCACACCTGCGAGCCACCGGGCGTCGGGCCGGACGATCGCGCGGTGGTCCATGTTCCAGGTGCCTTCCAGCGCGTGGCCGGCCCGTACCGGGACGACGCCGGCGAACAGACCGAAGGGAGTGGCGCGGTGGCGCTGGCGCAGCAAGTAGCGGACGAGCGTCCCACCGGCCTTGCGAACGGCACGAGGAGCATCCACCCGGCCGTCGATGATGTCCTCGACGCGCGCGGCGTAGGCGGGATTGGCCAGGAGGACGGCCTCGGCGAGTTGCGGGTCCGCCCAGGTGTGGGACATCCAGGACCGCCACGCCGTTGTCGCGGTCGGACCGGCATCGAGGTCCGGCCATGGGCGGACCTCGGGTGTGCCGGTGTGTACGACGGCGCGTAACAGCGCCACGTCCAGAGCCCGGTACATGTGCGCCTCCAGCTCGGGGTCGGTGAGGTCGTTGCCCGCACCTGGTGCCGGGGCCGTGCTGGCCCCGGCACCAGGTGCGGGTGTGGATCAGGCGATGCAGCCGCTGTTGGAGCAGGCCGACTGGCAGGTCTTGCCACAGCCGTCATCGGTGCTGCTCATCAGCTCGCCGATCACGGGGCCCTGCTCGATGATCGTGACGTCCAGCTCGAAGCCGTCGTCCTGGTCCTGAGCCATGGCTCGTACCTCCTGGAGGAGTTGGGGAAGGGTGAGGTGGTGCTTCACCTGGCATCGGGGCCGGTCACGGCTTTCCGGGCCAGGAGATGGCGATGCGGGTGTGGGTCTTGTCGACCACACGGCCCGCGGGCAGCCGGTCGTCCGGAGTGCCGGCCGGGTGGACCTCGAAGCGGGCACCGGGGCCGCTCCGGTGCTCCTGGTCCCAGACGCGGATCTCGCGGACGAGGTGGGCGGCGATAGCGGCGGCGGCCGGGCCGTGCCCGTACGCGCCGAGTTCGAAGCGGGCGCGGGTCTCGTCGGTGGGCCGGACGGTGCGGTACGCGAGAGTGCCGCCCACCACGACCGTGGCCACGCCGAGCGGGGAGGCGGACGCGACAATCCCCTTGTCCCGTGCGGCCGGTGTGGCCGTCAGCCGCGTGTGACCGACCAGCGCGGTGGCCAGCCACAGGTCCAGGTCGTCGATCGGCTCCTCACCGCCGACCGTCACACCCGACCACACCTCCTGCCGAGGCGACGCCAGAGCCGCGCGCAGGGCTTCGACGTCCACCTGATCGCCGTCGTCCAGCCGCAGCCCGACCTCCTCGCCCGGCACCTCGTGCAGCAGTACCAGGCGTTCGCGGTTCTCCTCCAGGCCCTGCATCGGCACGAACCCACAGAGCTCGTACCCGGTGCTCACCAGGTGGTCGTCCTCGCGGACGAGCACGACCGACCGCATCAGGCCTCGAAGGCGCAGCGGCACGACGATCCGCCCACCAGGAGCCAGTTGCTCCACCCAGGCCGGTGGAACGTCCGGGGCCCCGACCGTGACCACGACCAGATCGAACGGAGCACGCTCCGGAACGCCGAAAGCGCCGTCTGCGGTGATAACCCTGACGTGCTCGTAGCCGGCGAAATTGAGCAGTCGGCGGGCACGGCCGGTGATCTCCGGGTCGATGTCCATGGTGGTGACCGCACCGTCGGGAGCGACGAGTTCGGCCAGGTAGGCGGCGAACATGCCGCCGGAGCCGATCTCCAGAACGTTCTCCCCGGGCCGGGGGCCCGCCTGCTCCAGCATGAACGCCTGGATACGCGCGGCGGAGACGGAACTGATGGCGAGCCCGCCCTTGTCGCGCTTGGTCACCACGGCGCGCTCCGGGTCGTAGGCGTCGGCGGGCTGCGCCTCGGGGGTGAAACGCTCGCGCGGGACACGGCCCATGACCTCGGCGATGCGCGCGGTACGGATCGTCCCGTCCTCGCGCAGCGCCGCGACCATGGCGGCGCGCAGGGTCTCCGGGGCGTTCGGTGCGGGTTCGGTGGTCACGATGTCTCCTTGGTGTTGGTACGCGCTACAGGCAGCGGGGGCGAGCCAGGACGTCGGCGATTCGAACGCTCACCCAGACCTTCTTGGTGGTGGCCGCCAGCTCCTCTCCCATGGCGTGCGCCAGGCTCCGAACGAGGAGCAGCCCGCGACCATGTTCGTCGTCGCCGTCGGCCTGAACCGCGAGCAGAGGCAGGTCGGGGCGGGAGTCCAGGACCTCGATGCGGCAGTAGCCGTCGGTCTCGTCAACCAGCACCCTGACGACGTCGCCCGGCTTGCTGGCGTGCCGGATCGCGTTCGTCGTCAACTCGACGAGGACGAGCAGGACGTCGCGAGCCCTTTCGCCGTCCGATTCCCAGCCCCACTCCCGGAGCTTGGAACGCACGATGCGACGTGCCGTGGGAACCGAGGCCACCTCCGCAGGGAAAGCGCCCTTCCAGCGATGGAGAAACCTCTCACATCCGATGGCCACCATGTGCATCGCTCCGATCGGCAGGAGCGCTTGAACGCCCCCGTTCTTGGTTGCCTGCGGGGATCAACCTTGGACTGGTAGCCGGGACAGAACTACTGGCAGACCCTGGACACTTGCCGCTCTTTGGGGTGACCGGTGGAGACAGTCCGCGGACAGTTCGGAGACACTTCCGCGCGAGTCGTGTGAGCTGAAGCCCGGCGGTGGTAGGCAGGGAACAGACGCAGTTCGCACCGGGCTGCGGCGAAGGGAACGGCGATGAACCTGTTCGATGCCTTGGTCACCGAGTCCGGCATGGACTTCCGCGGTTTCCTGGCCGAGTACAGGCGGGCCGCCGCACTGCTCCACGAGAGGACCGGCGATCTCGCCTTCAGGAACGTCGACCTGACGGACAAGAGCTTCATGCGGTGGCGCTCCGGCCAGGTCGCGCGACCCCATCACCCAGCGCCCGCGATCCTCAAGCACATCTTCGGTAGGTCGGTGAACGAGCTCTTGGCTCCTCGGAGTGACGAGCAAGTCCGATCGCTGCTCGCAGTGGTGGACCCTGTGCTCGATGAAGGAGAGATGGCCATGACCGCACGAGATGCCCGCGTCCACGCCGCCGACGCGGCTGCTCGACTCCTGCCGGATCTCAGCCTCGACCAGCTCGAAGACGACCTGGTACGCCTGGCCCGGGACACCGGGGCCAAACCGCCGCATCTGATCTTCATGTCAGCGAAGGAACTGCTCGGCGTCGCAAGGGTTCAGCTGGATCGCACCCAGGCGTTGTCGCAACGAGGACGTCTGTACCGCGTGGCCGGCCAGGCCTCAGCGCTCCTGGCCGCTTGCGCCTTCGACCTCGGCGCCATGCCCTACGCGTTCGAACTGACGCGGGCAGCAGCCCTGTACGGCCAGGTTGCCGAGCACCAGCCCCTGCAGGCATACGCCCACGGCTACCTGGCTGTCCTGTACTACTGGAGCGGTAACCCCGCCCAAGCCGTCCGCAAGATCGAGGAGGCTCGGTCGTTCTCCGGCATCGGTGCCACGGGCAGGGCGCGGCTGGCTGCGATCGCGGCCCGTGCATACGCGCATCGAGGCCGAGCTGACGAAGCTCACCGGGCGATAGTGGAGAGTGTGGCCGAGCGCGGGCGTGTCGAGGATGACTTGCACGACGGCGTGGGTGGCGAGTTCGACTTCGACCTGGAGCGGGTCGAGATGAGTAACAGCGCCAGCTTGTTGCTCCTGCGGGACAGCGCTGGCGCCGAGGCCTCTGCCCGGCGGTCACTGGAATTGATCGCTGCCCGCTCCGCGAACTCCAACCCTCTTGTCATTGTTCCCCAGGCCCGGGCCGATCTGGCTTCCGCCCTCCTGATGCGCCATGATCTGGACGGCGCCGCTGATGCGCTCGCCCCGGTGCTCACCCTCCCCCGAGAGTGGCGCGGTGCGGGCCTTACGGGCAGGGTCAACGCGGTCCGAACCGAGTTGGCGTTGCCGGCCTTTCGTAGTGCTCAGCTAGCGCGGGATCTTGCGGACCAGATCGACGACTTCACCTTGGTAGCTGCGCCTCAGGTTCTGGGACCTGGCACGACGCGGATCGCCCTCGGTGGAGGCGGTCACTAGCGCACGCTGTTCAGGACGGCCTGCTCCTTGGCGGGCTCGATTCCGTGCTTGGCCCAACGCCTGTGCGGAACAGGCATGTTGCCTTGCCTCAGCCATTGCCAGGTGTCGGCCACGGTCTCTGCGAGCGGCCGGCTGTGGAAGCCGGCCGCGATCGCCGAGGACGAGTCGATGACGGACACGCCAGGGTGCTTCCACCACAGTGGCAGTTCGGTCCACTGTCGCAGGCCGTGGCGAAGCAAGATCTCGTCCTCCACCCAGAGCAGCTCTCCGGTACTGCCGGTCACGTCCATACACGCCTGGAGGAAGCCGCCCATCGTCTCCCGGCCGATCGGACTACCGAGGTTGTGGACCTGATGACCGACAGATAGAGCTTGGTCGAGCGCGAAGGTGGCGACGTCCCGAACATCGACCGCTTGGACCCGTCGTGTGGGGTCCCCAGGCGCGAGAATGACTCCGCCCCGCTCGGCTCGGCGCAGCCACCACGGCAGTCGGCCGACGTACTCCCCGGGGCCGAGGATCACGCCCGGCCTGAGGAGGCTCGTTCGGGCGAGACCGAACGTCTCGGTCACCATATGCTCGGTACCCGCCTTCCGTTGCCCGTAGTCGGGGTTGATGCCCGAGGCGCTGTCCGACGGCCGAACAGCGTCCGGCCCGGCACCGGCCGAAGCCACCCAGACCGGGGAACAGATGTTCAGGGGTTCAGCGGGCCAGCCTTCGTACACCGCGACCGTGGAAACGTACACGTAGCGGCCGACGACCGGCTCCAAGACGTGTGCGCCCGACCGGACAACATGCGGCGACAACTCCGAGGCCGAGGTGTCGATCACGGCGTCCCATGGGCCTTCACTGGCCAGGCGCGCCAGGTCTTCGGGGCGTTCCCGGTCGCCGTGCACGGAGGCCGCCCCGGGCACCGGGACACCGGACAGTCCCCGCGTGAACGTGGTCACCTCCCAGCCTCGTTCCAGCGCGCCACTCACGACCGCGCGGCCCAGGAACCAGCCGCCACCCAGCACGAGAATCCTCATGCGTTGATCCTGGCAGCAGCGCACTCCGGAGATAAGTCGTCAACCTCCTACTGCGCAAACCTCTCCTTTGGCGGAAAGAACTGTGTGCCACTGGTAGGGCTGCTCGCGGGCGGTGTAGGTGGGGCTCATGTCGTCTGTTGTTGCGCTCGGGCAGTGGGTCTTGCCCGAATCGCCATACGTGCTCTGGGCTCGGGGCGCGCTCGATGAGCAGCTGGGGCTACCTGAGGTGCTGCGGGTTGAGGTGGTCGGCGGAGAGTTCGTTGTGACGCCGTATCCGCCCGTGAATCACGCCTTGATGCTTCGGGACATCCACGAGTGGCTGTTCCGTGGCGAGTCCAGAGACGGGGGCTTCCCGTGGCGGGTGGTGCAGCATGTCGGCGTCGATCTTGCGGAGATCGGGGACGGTTACAGCCCTGACCTCATTGTGGTGACCGCCGAAGTGGACCTGTTGGCAAGGGCGGAGGACCGATGCCTCAGCCCGAACGAGATCAGTTTGGTGGCCGAGGTCACCGCGTGTCCCAGCGCGCACAACGACCGGCGTCCCGTGTCAGGCAAGCCCACGAAGTGGAGCGGGTACGCGCGGACCGGGGTGCCGTTCTACCTGCTGGTGGACCGTGACCCGAGGCAGCCTGGCATCACCCTGTTCGGGGAGCCGAACAGGCGCGAGGGGACGTACGAGGTGCTGGGCGAGTGGAAGTTCGGCGAGTCCGTCCGGCTGCCGAAGCCGTTCGACGTCAAGATCGACACCGTTGCCTGGAAGCCCTGGAACGCATAGGTGCAGGTGAGACGCCGCTGTCCGGGACTTCCGAAGACGTCCCGGGCAGCGGCTTTCGGTGTGGGGGCCAGGGGACGATTGAGGTTGGTGACCGCTACTGGAAGCGCATGACCGAGGCCCTTCCGGACGGCTGCACCGAAGCCCCGGCTCCGGCCGTCAAGGACATCGGCGTCCGGACCCGTTGGTGTGGCACGGGTGCCGCCCGCCGGATCCACGACGGAGGGCCTGCTTCATGAGCGCCGCGGGCCGCCCCGCCCGGGGGCGCGGGGGGGGGGGGGGGGGGGGGGCCCCCCGGGGGGGGGGGGGGGGGGGGGGTTGGGGGGGCAACGGCGGGAAACCCGCTCACCGAAGCAGACGATGCGCGGGTGTTCACCTCGCGACGGGCGAAGCGGGAGTGTGGAAACGCCGCTGCCCGGGACTTCCGAAGACGTCCCGGGCAGCGGCGTTCGGCGGGTGGGTCAGGCTGCCTTGGGCTTGCGGGCGACGGTGAGGGCGAGGGCGGCGCAGGCGAGGGCGGCGAGGGCGGCGAAGCCGCTGACGGAGGGGAGGAGGCCGTAGCGCTGGACGAGGGCGCCGACGGCGATGATGGGGGCGGAGCTGCCGAGGTAGACGATGACCCACAGGGAGCTGAGCTCGGAGCCGCGGCGTTCCGGGTCCATCGCGCCGACGGCGCTGGTGAACAGGGAGCGGAAGGCCACCCCCTGGGAGATGCCGCCGAGGACGCTGCCGATGAAGAGCAGCGCGGGGGTGCCGGTGTAGCCGGCGGCGACGACCAGGCCGAGGCCGGTGGCCAGGCCGGTCATGCCGAGGGCGGTCACCACGCGGTCGGAGGTCGGCGGCACGATCAGCTGGGTGGCGGCCGAGGAGCCGAGCAGCAGGGCGGCCACGATCGCGCCGACCAGCTTGGAGTCGGTGTGCAGCAGCTTGGCGGCGAAGGCCGGGGCCAGGCTGAGGTAGACGCCGAACACCGCGTAGGAGACGAAGCCCGCCGAGGCGGCGAGCTTGAACTCGCGGCGGCCGGTGCGCGGCAGCCGCAGGCGCTGGGGGCGCAGGTGGGCCGGGGTGGTGATGCGCGGCGGCGATGCGGGCGGGCGGTTGCGGCCGGGCATCCGCGGGTGGACCAGGGCCAGCGGCACGCAGAGCGCGACCAGGGCGACGGCGTGCAGCAGGAACGGGGTCAGCAGCGGGTCGGAGCCGCCGGCCAGCAGGGCGCCGACCACCGGGCCGAGGGCGACGCCACCGGCCGAGCAGGCCAGGGTGATCTTGGCGGCGAGGGTCGGCTGGTCGGGCAGCAGGTCGCCGAGGGCGGCCCCGGCGGCGCCGGTGGACAGGCCGACGGCGATGCCCTGGACGGCGCGGCCGAGCGCGAGCTGCCAGAAGCTGCCGGAGGTGGCGAAGACGAGGTCGCCGGCGGCGGCCAGTGCGACGGCGGGCAGGATCAGGGCGCGCCGGCCGAGGTGGTCGGACCAGTGGCCGACCACGGCCAGTACCGGGACGAGCGCGAAGACGTAGACCGCGAACAGGACGGTGGTGTCCAGCGCGGTGAGGTGGAGCTGCTGCTGGAGGAGCGAGTAGATCGGCGTCGCGAGGTTGGCGCCGATCAGCATCAGCAGCAGGGCGGCGGCCACCAGGCCGACGCGGATGCCGCGCAGCGCGTTCCAGCGGCTGATCGCGGCGAGCTGGAGCTGGGCGCGCGGCGCGAGCTCCAGGGGAAGCAGGGCCTCCGACAGTCGGCGTCCGTCGAGCTGCGCGGTGCGCAGGCCGGAGCCGGCGGGGGAGAGGTCCGCCATGGCAGGGGTCTCCTGTGGCCGGGCACCACCGGGGTCGGCGGGGTGTGCCGGCGCGCCCGTCCGGAGGCGCTGTGGTGGTGGCCGCGGGTACGGGCTCCCTGGTGGGGCGAGGTGAGCTGAAGAGGGCCCCTCCGGCCCGGGGCGGGCGGAGGGCGGTGGGCTTCGTTGCCCTGGTGGTGCGCGCGGGGTGTGCGCGCTACCAGACCGAAGGATAAGGGGTGGGCGCACGCCCACGGCGCGCGCCCCTGGGTGCGCCCCGTACGGCCGGGCGTCGGGGGTGCCCGGCCTATACGCTGAGGTGGTGGATCGGTACGCGGCGCTGTTGGGCTGACCGCTGGCTGAGGGAGAGCGCACGACGATGGCCGGACGACGTCGCAAGAACACGGGGGCCCCCGCGGGGGAGGGCGCGGCCGAGGCGGTGCTGCCCGCCGACCTGGAGCTCCAGGACCTCTACGGGGCGTTCGCCGCGCACGGGCTGGACGACGAGGACCTGGACGACGCGGCCGTCCTGGTCCCGCCGGTGAAGCTGCCCGCCGACCGCGAGCTGGCCGAGCAGGCGAAGGCCGTACCGATGTTCGGGTACGCGCTGGCGCTGGCCCGCTGGGCCGCCCCGCACCGGACGGTGGACGAGTTCGGCGACCTCGTCGAGGAGGACCGGGCCCCCGCGGCCCGGCTGCTGGGCCTGGCCCCGGCCGAGGGCGAGGTGCCCGAGGAGGCCGAGGTCGAGGCGCTGCGGGCCTGGTCGCTGGCCTGCGACCTGGACCTGGTGGAGCTGGGCACGACGACGGAGGGCGAGCACGTCGCCGTCCCGGGCCCGGACCTGGAGCCCGCCGAGCAGGGCGACCCGGAGACCGTCCTGGAGCTGTGGCTGACCGCCGCCGGGATCGTCCGGGAGCTGGCGGTGGAGGCCGACTCGCTGCCGGAGGAGGACGGCGAGGCCGGGGAGACGCCGGCCGGGGAGGCCGAGGAGGACGAGGACGGCCTGAACGAGGTCGAGGAGGCCCGCGACGAGGCCGCCGAGCTGTTGGACGAGGCCCTGCAGGTGCTCTACGAGACCACCGCCTTCGCCGAGCCGGGCAACGAGACCGTGCCGCTGGGCGTGCTGGCCGCGCTGCTGGTGGTCCCGGAGGGCGAGGAGCCGAGCGAGGAGCTGCTCGGCGACATCACGGACGTGATGGTCGCGCTGGACCCGATGCTGGGCGACCTCGCCGAGCTCGGCCTGCTGGAGTACCGCCCGATCGACCCGGAGCTGTTCGACGAGGAGGACGGCGAGGAGCCCGCCGTGGTCGGCGAGGAGCCGCTGGACGAGGAGGAGTCGGCCCGCTTCGGACTGGTCCGGCTCACCCCGCTCGGCCAGTACGGCATCCGGCAGTGGCTGCTGGAGGACGGCTACGACGCGCCGCTGGTCGGCGACCTGGCCCGGGGGGACGCGGCCGAGCTGCTGCGCGGGGTCTGCGAGTCGGCCAACGTGCTGCCGGAGGAGGAGCTGCGGGTGTGGACCGCGGGCCGGGAGCCGGTGGCGGCGGCGCGCGAGCTGCTCGCGGCGGCGCGCGGCGCGGACGGCTACGGCCCGCTGCGCCGGATGCTCTGCGTCTCGGCGCTCAACCTGCTCGGGCCGGACGCGGCGCCGGCCGTCCGGGACGTCATGGACGACCCGGAGCTGGGTGGCGCGGCGCGGGCCTGGCTGACCGCGCAGGGGGCGACGGACGTGCCGGTGCCGGACCGGGCGATGGCGCTGTGGACGGTGGTCGACACCTTCGCCGCCCAGCTGCTGGACAACGGCGGGGACGCCGAGCTGCTGCGCGAACTGATCACCGACCTGCCGGTGAACGGCGATCCGGCCGGGTGGTTCGGCGAGCTGTGGCGGGTCGACCACCCGTACACGGCGGACGTCTTGGAGGCGATCGGGGAGCTGCACCCGGACCGGACGCTGGCCAAGGAGGCGCGCAAGGCGGCCTTCAAGGCGCGCTCCAGGAACTGAGCGGGCAGGCTCCCGGGCGGGTGCGGGTGCGGGTGCGGGTGCGGGTGCGGGTGCGGGTGGTCAGGGCAGGTCCAGCGAGCCGTCCTCGGTGAAGGGGAAGAACGGGTTGTGGGCCAGCTCCCAGAGGTGGCCGTCCGGGTCCTCGAAGTAGCCGGAGTAGCCGCCCCAGTCGGTCGGCACCGGCGGCTTGACCACCACGGCGCCGGCCTCGACCGCCGTCCGCAGCGCGGCGTCCACCAGCGCGGGGGACTCCAGGTTCACCGCGAGGGTGACGCCGCGGAAGGAGGGCTCGCCGGTGGCGGGCACGCCCGCGTCGGCGGCCAGCTCCTCGGTGGGGAAGAGGCCGAGCGCCGAGTCGGCGGTGCGGAACCAGACGATCTCCGGGCTGGAGGCGGCGGAGCGCTTCCAGCCGAGCGCCTCGTAGAAGCGGGCACTGCGGTCGAGGTCGGTCACCCCGAGGGTGACGATGCTGATCCGGGCGGGGAAGGCGCCCTCGGCGGCCCGGTCCTGTGCTGCGTCGTTCTGTGCTGTCATGCCGCCCAGGGTAGGGAGGGCGGCTGACAACCGGGCCTCCTGACACGGCCGGCGCCCCCGTCCGGGGGGCGGAGCTGATGACCCGGCAGCTGCGGGCACGTAAGGTGGCGTCAGCGGTGCGGGTGCGAGGAACCGGGGGTGCGGCACAGGATGATGCGGGAGAGCGGCGGCAGGCACCAGAAGCGGGACACCGGGTTTCCGGGGTCCGCCCCGGCTCCGGGCGGGCCGGTCCGGGAGGACCGTTTCGCCGGTCCGCCCGTCGATCAGCCCGCCGATCAGCCCGTCGACCGGCCGCTGGACCGGGCGGCCGACCAGCCCGTCGGATCCGCCGACCGGTCCGCGGAGCGGCCCGCCGACCGGTTCGCCGACCAGGAGGAGTTCTCCCGCCGGACCCTGGCGGCGGCCGACTTCCCGGTGTACGGCGTGACCGCCGGGACGGCCCCCGCCTCCGGCCCCGCCCCCGCCTCCGGCCCCGCCCCCGCCTCCGCCCCCGGCCCCGCCCCCGCCTCCGGCCCCGCCTCCGCCGACGGTGCGCCCGCCGACGCGACGCCCGCCGCCGAGGCCCGGGCCGGTGAGGCGCTGGCCGCCTTCGAGACCTCCGGCGGCGAGCTGCGCTGGGTCGAGGTGCAGTGCGGCGACTGGCGCTCGGCGGCCGGCCCGTACGTGACCGTGCGCACCTACCGGCCGGGCGCCGACCGGGTCGAGCAGCTGCCCGAGCTGGAGGACCTGGTCGAGGACGAACGGGACCGCGTCTACGAGCAGTTGGGCATCGACGAGGGCGACGGGCCGGGCCGGGTACGGGCGTTGCGCGCCTGGATCACGGTGGACGGCGAGCCCTGCGCGGTGGAGGTGCACGAGGACCGGCCGGTGCCGGAGCCCGGCGCCCCGGCGGCGGACGGGCCGGCGCCGGTGTGGGCCGGGCGGCTGCGGGTCGGCGGGCTGACCGTGACGGTGTGCGGACGCGGGGTGGACCCCGGCGCCGTGGAGCTGGGCTCGATCGGCGACTTCGAGCGCTGCCTGCGCGGGCGCACCGAGCTGCTGCGCGACCTGGCCGCCCGGCGGGCCCGCCACGTGCCGGTCGAGGAGCGCGAACTGCCGCCCGCCGTCGGGATGGAGGCGCACCGGGCGCTGATCGCGCAGACCGTCGCCGAGTCCGCCGCGATCGAGGCGCAGGTGCGGGTCGGGCGTACCCCGCGGTTGCCGCGCGGGCTGCGCGGGGAGGTCGGCGCGGTGCGCTGGGAGGCGGCGGTGCGCCAGCAGATGCGGCTGGCCACCGAGAGCCGGCAGGAGGCCGTGGCGGCGGTCACCTCGATGGTGAACCACGTCAACCGGCTTTCCCAGCAGACGCATTGGCTGGTCGGCACGGCGGAGGGCGAGGCGGCCGTCGAGGAGGTCGTCCGGTACACGGTGTTCGCGAGCGAGGTGGCGAGCCTGCCGGCCCAGCGGGCCTGGGAGCAGCTGTGGCGGGAGCGGCCGGGCGGCGGCGGGGCGGGGGTCTGGGAGGAGCAGCGGCTGGCCGAGCAGCTGTGGCTGTCGGCCTGGGAGCAGTGGCGGTCGGCGCGGCGCTGACGGGGCCGTCCGGGACGGCCGCAGGGGCTCCGGCCTCGGCGGTTCTGACGGGGACACGCGTAAAGCGGCGGTCATGCGACGGTCATCGGTCGGCAAATGGCCGCCTGGGTGTGAGGTGGACGTCATGTCGGGTTCACCCGTCCGGCGGAGCCTGCTGGGCGTCGGCATCCCGCACCGACGCCCCCGCTCATCCTCAGGAGTTGCTGCCATGTCGCTGTCCCGCCGGGACTTCGTCAACCGTTCCACCCTCGTCGGGGCCGGCGTGCTGATCGCCGGCAGCGCCGAGGCGCTGGCCAGCGCCCCGGGCGCGATCGCCGCCCCGGTCGGTGGCGAGGTCCCGGCCGCCGCGGCCGCCGGGACCAACTCGGCCGCCGGCACCGCCGTCGGCTACGGCCAGCTGGTCCAGGACCCGGCCGGCCTGCTGTCGCTGCCGAAGGGCTTCTCGTACAAGGTCCTCAACCGGGCCGGCGTCACCAAGCTGCGCACCGGCGAGTTCACCCCGAGCAACCACGACGGCACCTCCGCCTTCGAGGACGAGCGCGGCGGCAACCTGATGGTCGTCAACCACGAGCTGTCCGGCTCCCGCGACAAGTGGCCGCACCCGGTGCCGCTGACCGAGGGCCACGTCTACGACCCGGGCGCGGCGGGCGGCTGCACCATCGTGCACGCCAAGCGGGACGGCTCGGTCGAGCAGTGGGTCGGCATCGCCGGCACCTCCACCAACTGCGCCGGCGGCGTGACCCCGTGGGGCACCTGGCTGTCCGGCGAGGAGACCGAGGACAAGGCCGGCAAGAACGGCTTCACCAAGGACCACGGCTACATCTTCGAGGTCGACCCCTTCGACGACGACTACAACCGCGACCCGCAGCCGGTGAAGGCCTTCGGCCGCTACGCGCACGAGGCCGTCGTGGTGGACCCGAAGCGCGGCCACGTCTACCTGACCGAGGACGCCTCGAACCCCAACGGCCTGCTGTTCCGCTGGACCCCGCCGGCCGGCTTCAAGCACGGCCGCTACAAGCTGCGCCAGCTGGCCGCCGACGCCGGCGTGCTGGAGGCCTTCAAGGTCTTCGACGCGCAGGGCAAGTTCGTCGACGACCTCTCCCGCGCCACCAAGGTCGGCACCACCTACGGCGTGGACTGGGTGAAGGTCCAGGACCGCGACGCCAGGACCGTCTCGGTGCGCAAGCAGTTCAAGGACGGCGAGGTCACCCGCGCCCGCAAGCTGGAGGGCATGTGGTGGGGTGACGGCGGCTTCTACTTCGTCTCCAGCTACGCCCGTTCGGAGAGCCCGCTCCAGCACGACGGCCAGGTCTGGTTCTACAACCCGAGCCGCCGCACCATCACCCTCAAGGTGCTGCTGGGCGTCAACAACGACGTCTGGGGCGACCACGACAACTTCGACGGCCCGGACAACATCACCGTCTCGCCGTACGGCGGCATCGTGATCGCCGAGGACGGCGAGGGCGTCTCGCACCTGTTCGGCGCCACCGAGGACGGCCTGGTCTTCCCGATCGCCCGCAACGAGCTGAACATCGGCACCGCCGAGAAGCCCGAGTTCAGCGAGTTCACCGGGGTGACCTTCTCGGACGACGGCAAGACCCTGTTCGCCAACATCCAGACCCCGGGCGTCCAGCTGGCCATCAGCGGCCCGTGGCGCCGGCTGAACGAGCACAAGCGCGGCCAGGGTTACGGCGAGTGACCCTCGGAGTGTGACCGGCTGCCCGCGGACCACTCGTCCGCGGGCAGCCGCAGTTGCAGCATCGCCAGCAGGCGCTGCTGCGGCTGGGCGAGGTCGATGCCGGTCAACTGCTCGGCGCGGCGCACCCGGTAGCGCAGGGTGTTGGGGTGGATGTGCAGGGCGTCCGCGGCCACCCGGACCTCGCCCAGCGCGTCCAGCCAGGCCAGCACCGACTCGGCGAGCCGGGTGCCGTGCCGGCGGTCGTACTCGGTGAGCGCGGTCAGCCGCGGGTCGCGCAGGCCGGTGCGCTCCTGGAGCAGCGCGACCATCTCGCTGACCAGCACCTCCGCCTGGACGTCGATCAGCGCCGCGACGTCGAGGTCCACCCCGCCGCGGCCCATCGCGTCCAGGATGCGGTCCGCCTGCGCGCGGGACTCGGGGACCCGGGCCAGGGCGTCGACGGTCGAGCCGATCGCGGCACGCAGCGGGACGCCCAGGTGCTCGCGGGCGGCCGTCACCACCTCGGAGGCCCAGTCGCGCACGGTGGTCATCGGCAGGCCGGGCGGCAGCTCCGGCAGCAGCACGTACACCCGGGAGTCGATCGGGGCGAGCAGCGCGGTGCGGTGCCGGGCGGCGGTGTGCACCGAGATCAGGCCGGTGACGTCGGAGCGGTGCAGCGCGTCGGTGGTGCGCGCGCTGTAGGCCAGCACGGTGGCCGGGCGGCGCAGGTCCAGGCCGAGGTGGGTGGCGAGCGACTGGGGGCCGGTGGAGCCCTCCAGCAGGCCGGTGAGCAGGGTCTGGGTGAGCCGGACGTCGGCGGACAGCTCCCGGCGGCGGCGCACCAGCTGGGCGGCCGCGACCCGGGCGGCGCCGACCAGGGCCTGTTCGGCCAGCGGGGCCAGCGGCTGGGCGCCCTCCTGCACCCAGATGGTGCCGAGCGGCTGCGCCCCGGCCCGGATGCCGACCGCCAGGCGGCGACGCAGGCCCAGCTCGGGGTGCGGCTCGACCGCGATCGGGGCGTCCGAGCTGCGCAGGTGCTGGAAGATGCCCCACTCCCGGAGCTTGGACAGGTACGGCTCCGGGCCCTGCCAGCCGAGGATGGACAGCCGGCGCAGGTCGTCGACCTCGTCGGAGTCGGAGGAGCGGGAGTAGGCCAGCACCCGGCTGGAGGTGTCCTCGATCGAGACGATGCCGTTGGTGAGCACGGCGACGGTCTGGGCGAGGGAGAAGAGGTCGCCCGCGTTGGGCTCGGGGGGGCCGGGGGCGGCCGGGGCGTCCGGGCCGGCGATGATCGCCCGGGCCAGCGAGTCGAGGTGCTCCCAGCGGGTCTCGCGGCGCACCGAGAGCAGGGCGACGCCGGCGTCGGTGGCGGCCTCGCGCAGCGCGTCGGCCTGGCCGGGGCCGTCCAGCTTGACCGCGACGGCGGCGGCGCCGGCCCGGCCGGCCGCGCGCAGGGCCGGCAGCGCGGCGCGGCCGCGGGCGCCGATCGCGAGCACGAGTTCGCCGGGGGCGGCGGTCGGCGGGTCCTCCGGGTCGAGGATGGCGACGTCGCGCACCGGGACGTCCAGGCCCTGCGGGGCGGCCTGCAGCTCGACCAGCGGTTCGCCCAGCGACATCAGCAGTTGACGGAGCGGCAGGCCGGGCGTGGTCAATCCGGGCCTCCTTCATCCGCTCGGACAACGGCGTGTGGTTGATTTTAGCCGGGCGGACAGAGTCCGGACCCGTCATTTCAGAATAGTTGACTCTGACTATTCGGGACTGGATAGTCAGTACTGACCAAGAGATGAGGCACGTCTCATGGCGAAGCGACGCAAGGTGTCGAACCCGTTGGCCCTCGCGGTCCTGGCCGAACTCCTGGCCGAGCCGTTGCACCCGTACGAGATGGGGCGCCGGCTCCAGGAGCACGCGAAGGACCGCAACATCAAGTACAACCGCGGCTCGCTGTACATGGTCGTGGAGCAGCTGCGGAAGGCCGGGTTCGTGGCCGAGCAGGAGACCGTCCGCGACACCCAGCGGCCGGAGCGCACCGTCTACGCCATCACCCCCGACGGCAGGACGGAGCTCCGCGACTGGATGCGCGAACTCGTCGCCGAACCGCAGCACGAGTACCCCGCGTTCGGGGTCTCGCTGTCGCTGCTCATGGTGCTCCCGCCGGCCGAGGCCGTGGAGCTGCTGGAGCGGCGGAAGGCCGCGCTGACCGCCGAGGTGGCGGGCATCACGGCGGAGCTGCGCAAGGCGGCGGCCGAGGGCGTCGGCTGGCTCTTCCTGATCGAGGAGGAGTACCGGGTCGGCGTACTGCGGGCCGAGACCGCCTTCGTCGAGCGCCTGGTCGAACAGCTCCGGGAGCCGGAATTCGTCCGGACCTGGCACGAGACCTTCGGGAGGCTGCAATGAACGAGACGCGAACCGTGGACAGGGCCCTGGTCATCGGTGGCGGGATCGCCGGACCTGTGACGGCGCTGGCGCTGCGCCGGGCCGGCGTCGAGGCGGAGGTCTTCGAGGCCTACCGGACCTCCGCCGAGGGCATCGGCGGGACCTTCATGATCGCGCCCAACGGACTGGCCGCGCTGGCCGCCGTCGGGCTCGAGGCGGAGGTCGGCGCGGTCGGCCAGCCCGTCGGACGGACGGTCATCGAGGACGCCCGGGGCGGCGTCCTCGCCGAGCTGCCCGACGTCCGCGGCCGGGTGATGCGGCGCGCCGAGCTCTACGCGGTGCTGCAGCAGCGGCTGCGGGAGGAGGGCGTCCCCGTCCGGTACGACAAGCGGCTGGTCGGCGTCGAGGAGCACGCGACCGGCGTCACCGCCCGGTTCGCCGACGGCACCACCGCCGCCGGCGACCTGCTGATCGGCACCGACGGCACCCGCTCCGTCGTCCGCGGGCTGATCGACCCGGCCGCGCCCGGCCCGCGGTACACCGGCCTGATCGGGGTCGGCGGGTACAGCGCGCACCGGCTCACCGGCCCGCGCGCGGCCGGGGAGTCCATCCACTTCGCGCAGGGCGCGCGGGCGTTCTTCGGCTACTGGGCGCTGCGGGACGGCGCCGGGACCGCCTGGTTCAGCAACATCCCGAGGCCCGAGCAGCTGACGCCGGAGCAGGCCCGCGAGGCGTCGCGGGAGGACTGGCTGGCGCTGGCCCGCGACCTGCACGCCGACGACCTGCCCGCCCGGGAGGTCCTGGCGGCGGCGGACACCGCGAGCGTCGAGGTCTTCCCGCGGCTGGAGATCATGCCGTCCGTCCCGCACTGGTACCGCGACCGGATGGTGCTGGTCGGCGACTCGGTGCACGCCCCGTCCAACAGCTCCGGCCAAGGGGTCTCCCTGGCCGTCGAGAGCGCCGTCGAACTGGCCCGCTGCCTGAGCGGGCGGCCCGACCTGCCGAGCGCCCTCGCGGCGTACGAGGCGGCCCGGCGGCCGGTGGTGGAGGAGGTCGCCGCCAGGGCGGCGGTGGTGAACGGCCGGAAGGCGAGCGCCGGCGTGTGAGCCGGTGGTGCGCGCTGGGCTCCGAGCCGGGGTTCGAGCCGGAGCTCGGACCCCCGGTCCGAGCCGGGGCGTGTGAGCCGGTGGTGTGACCGGTGCGGCCGGTGAGGGCGGTTCGTGACCGCCGCGTGACCCGATTCGTCGGGCCGGACAACGCCGTACGGGGGAATTTAGCCGCTCGGCCAATCATGTGGCCCGGTGGCCAGGAATAGCGTTCGTGCTGTGGCCGGCGTGCGACCCGCGCCGGCAGTCCCCCCGCACTGAACGAAGGAGAGCGTGCGCTCTATGGACGCTGTGACCCAGGTCCCCGCGCCGGTGAACGAGCCGGTCCACAGCTACGCCCCCGGGAGCCCGGAACGGGCTCGTCTGGAGGCCAAGCTGAAGGAGCTGGGCGGCCAGGAGCCGGTCCAGCTGACCATGACGATCAACGGTGAGCGCCGGATGGGCGGCGGCACCGAGATCCACGTCGTCCAGCCGCACAACCACGCGGCTCGGCTCGGCACCCTGCGCAACGCCACCCAGGCCGACGCGCAGGACGCCATCGACGCTGCCCTGGCCGCTGCCCCGGCCTGGCAGGCGCTCTCCTTCGACTCCCGCGCCGCGATCTTCCTCAAGGCCGCCGACCTGCTGGCCGGCCCCTGGCGCGAGACCCTGGCCGCCGCCACCATGCTCGGCCAGTCGAAGACGGCCCAGCAGGCCGAGATCGACACCCCCTGCGAGCTGGTCGACTTCCTGCGCTTCAACGTGCACTTCGCCCGCCAGATCATGGCCGAGCAGCCGATCTCCTCGGACGGCGTCTGGAACCGCAGCGACCACCGCCCGCTCGAGGGCTTCGTCTACGCGATCACCCCGTTCAACTTCACCGCGATCGCCGGCAACCTGCCGACCGCGCCCGCGCTGATGGGCAACGTGGTGCTGTGGAAGCCGTCCCCGACCCAGCAGTTCTCCGCGCACCTGCTGATGCAGCTGCTGGAGGAGGCCGGCCTGCCCAAGGGCGTCATCAACATGGTGACCGGCGACGGCCTGGCCGTCTCCGAGGTCGCGCTGAAGCACCCGGCGCTGGCCGGCATCCACTTCACCGGCTCCACCGCCACCTTCCAGCACCTGTGGCGCGAGGTCGGCAACAACATCGCCGGCTACCGCACCTACCCGCGGATCGTCGGCGAGACCGGCGGCAAGGACTTCCTGGTCGCCCACCCGTCCGCCGACCCGAAGGTCCTGAAGACCGCGATGACCCGCGGCGCCTTCGAGTTCCAGGGCCAGAAGTGCTCGGCGCTGTCGCGGGCCTACGTCCCGGCGTCGATCTGGGCCGGCCTCAAGGACGAGTTCGCCGCCGAGGTCGACGGCCTCACCATGGGCGACGTCAGCGACCTGTCCAACTTCATGTCGGCCGTCATCGACGAGCGCTCCTTCGCCAAGAACAAGGCCGCGATCGACCGCGCCCAGGCCGACCCGCAGGTCGAGGTCCTGGCCGGCGGCACCTACGACGACTCGGTGGGCTACTTCGTCCGCCCGACCGTCCTGGTCTGCCAGGACCCGGCGAGCGAGTACTTCAAGGACGAGTACTTCGGCCCGATCCTGGCCGTGTACGTCTACGAGGACGAGAAGTACGAGGAGATGCTGGCCCAGATGGAGTCGGTGTCCGCGTACGGCCTGACCGGCTCGATCATCTCCCAGGACCGCGCCGCGGCCCAGGACGCGATGCACAAGCTGCGCTTCGCCGCCGGCAACTTCTACATCAACGACAAGCCGACCGGCGCCGTCGTCGGCCAGCAGCCCTTCGGCGGCGGCCGGGCCTCGGGCACCAACGACAAGGCCGGCGCCAAGCAGAACCTGGCGCGCTGGACCTCGACCCGCTCGGTCAAGGAGACGTTCGTCCCGCCGACGGACTACCGCTACCCGCACATGGGCTGACCAGCCCCACCGACCGCACGGCTCGTCCAGTAGCCACCGGTCACCCGCGACGCCCGGTCCCGCAGCCGGGCGTCGCCCCTCCGGGGCGGCGGGCACACCCCCCGCCGCCCGCCGCCCCGGCCTTTCTGCCACCCTTGGAAACACCAGCTCCAGGAGTCACGATGCTCCGTTCCGCCCTTCTCGCGGCCTCCCGGTCCCCGCAGGTCCGCACCGTGGTCGAGAAGTTCCCCCCGACCCACGCGATAGTCGAGCGCTTCGTCGCCGGCGACGTCCTCGACGACGCCGTCACCGCCACCGACGACCTGATCGCGACCGGCCGCAAGGTCACCCTGGACCACCTCGGCGAGGACACCCAGGACGCCGCCCAGGCCGCCGGCACCGCCGAGGCGTACGAGCACCTGCTCAAGGCCCTCAAGGAGACCGGCCTCGCGGCCGGCGCCGAGGTGTCGGTCAAGCTGTCGGCCGTCGGCCAGTTCCTCCCGGTGGACGGCGAGAAGATCGCGCTGGAGAATGCCCGCCGCATCTGCGCGGCCGCCGCCGACGCGGGCACCACCGTGACCCTCGACATGGAGGACCACACCACCACCGACTCCACCCTGGCCATCGCGCGTGAGCTGCGGGCGGACTTCCCCTGGCTGGGCGTCGTGCTGCAGGCCTACCTGCGCCGCACCGAGGCCGACTGCCGGGAGTTCTCCGGCGCCGGCTCCCGCGTGCGCCTGTGCAAGGGCGCCTACAAGGAGCCCGAGTCGGTCGCCTTCCAGGGCAAGCACGAGGTCGACCTCGCGTACGTCCGCGCCCTGAAGATCCTGATGGCGGGCGAGGGCTACCCGATGATCGCCTCGCACGACCCCAACATGATCAAGATCGCCGGCCAGCTGGCCCAGTGGAACGGCCGCAAGCGGGACTCCTTCGAGTACCAGATGCTGTTCGGCATCCGCCCCGAGGAGCAGCTGCGCCTCGCCGGCGAGGGCAACACGATGCGCGTGTACCTCCCGTACGGCCAGGAGTGGTACGGCTACTTCATGCGCCGCCTCGCCGAGCGCCCGGCCAACCTGACCTTCTTCCTGCGCGCCATGGCCACCCGCGGCTGACCCGGCGCCAACAGGCCACGGCCCGCACCCCTGACGGGGGGTGCGGGCCGTTCGCGTTCCTAGAGGAAGTCCTTGGTGTCCAGCTCGAATTCGAACGGGGTGGGAAGGGCGAGCGGTTCGCCGAAGGCCGCCAGGTGTACCTCCGTGTACTCCTCACGGTGCGGCTGGCTGAAGAGGCTGACCTGGGACTTCTCCCGATCGATGAGGAGATAGAGCGGGATGCCGGCTCGCGCGTAGCAGTGGCGCTTGGCGATGCGGTCCTGGTCGGGCTTGCTCGATGTGACCTCGGCGACCATGGCCACGCCGTCCGGTTCCATCCAGGGCGGGGCGCCGCGGAAGAGGCGGAGTTCTCGCGGCGCGAACGTCGCATCGGGGATGACGTGGTTCTTCGGACAGAGGCCGCCGCTGATCAGGCGGAGGCCCTTGCCGCCGGACACTTGCATGTGGACCGCTGATTTGGCCTTCACCTGGTCGATGAGAAGGTCGATGTAGTCCTCGTGATCGCCGTCCGGCGGTGGTGCCACGATGATCTCTCCCTCGATGAGCTCGGCCCGGAAGCCTTCGGGGGAGTGCAGGCTCAGGAAGCTCTCCAGCAGGATGTCGGCCTGCGATGGGGAGCCCGTGATCGGTTGCTCATGCGCCACAGCACTCATGATGCCCCTCCTTCAGGTGGTCGTCACGCTATTCGCTGCTCGGCGGGGTTGTGCCGTATGCGGCGGAGTTTCACTCGATGGTGTGAGTTTGAAGCCCGGCATAGGATCCGGGCTGGTGAACTTGGCTGTCGGTGAGAGGAGTTGGGGATGCTGAAGGAATTCTCGGAGCTGTCGACGCCGTTGGTGGCGGATGCCTGCGTGCGGCTCGGGGTGGGGTTGCGGGTGGCGCCGGCGGGGGTGGGGGCGGTGGTGTCCGGGGCCCGGGTGGCGGGGCGGGTGCTGCCGGTGCGGCACTACGGGAGCGTGGACGTGTTCCTGGAAGCGTACGGGGCGGCCCGGGACGGGGACGTGCTGGTGGTCGACAACGGCGGGCGGACCGACGAGGCCTGCATCGGGGACCTCGCGGTGCTGGAGGCGCGGGCCGCCGGGGTGGCCGGGATCGTGGTGTGGGGGCTGCACCGGGACACCCCCGAGCTGCGGGAGATCGGGCTGCCGGTGTTCAGCTACGGGGCGCTGCCGCTCGGACCGCTGCGACTGGACGACCGGGAGCCGGAGGCGCTGGTCACGGCGAGGTTCGGGCCGCACCTGGTGAGCACCGGGGACGTGGTGTTCGCCGACGCGGACGGGGTGCTGTTCGTGCCCGCCGACCGGGCCGCCGAGGTGCTGGAGACGGCCGGTGCGATCGCCCGGACCGAGCGCGCGCAGGCCGCGCGGATCGCCGCCGGGGACACCCTGCGCCGGCAGACCGCCTTCGACGAGTACCTGGAGCGGCGCGCCGCCGACCCGGCGTACAGCTTCCGGCAGCACCTGCGGCGGGTCGGCGGGGCGATCGAGGAGTAGGGGGTTACAGCGGCCGGTACATGACGTGCAGGCCGACGTAGCCCTCGACGGGGTGGTGGAAGGCCTCGGGGACGGTGCCGACGATCTCGAAGCCGAGCGACTCGTAGAGCTTCACGGCGTGGTGGTTGGCGGCGACCACCGCGTTGTACTGCATGGCGCGGAAGCCGGACCGGCGGGCCCAGTCGAGGGTGTACTCGACCAGGGCCCGTCCGATCCCCCGGCCGTGGTGGGCCGGGTCGACCATGTAGCTGGCGCTGGCCACGTGCGAGCCGTTGCCGGGGCGGTTGCGGTTCATGTTGGCGGTGCCGAGGACCCGTCCGTCCTCGTCCACCGCGACCACCGTGCGGTTCGGGGCGGAGAGCATCCACCACTCCCGGCCCAGCTCGGACGGCATGTCCAGGGGGTAGGGGAAGGTCTCGCCGGCGGCGACGATGGTGCGGAAGAAGGGCCAGATGGCGGGCCAGTCCTCGGGGACGGCCTCGCGGATGTCGATGGGCATCGGACCAGGATGGGGCCCGGCGGGCGGGCCGGCCAGCGGTTTTCCGCGGCCCGCCTGCCCGGCCGGGCAGGCAGGCCGGCGGTCAGCCGCCGAGGACGGCGTCCTCGATCAGGGCGGCGGTGTGCGCCTGGCCGGTCGCGTTGGGGTGCACCACGGCGTACTTGAGGGGCAGGACGCTGGTCAGCACGCCGTCCAGCCAGTGGTCGGCGTCGCAGACGCTGTGGCCGGCGCTGGCGGGGTAGAGGTCCACGAAGGTGTCGCCGTGGGCGGCGGTGCTCCGGGCGACGACCGCGTTGAGCGGCTCCAGCAGCGCGGTGCGGGCCCAGGCGAGGTCGCCGGTGGTGAAGGTGCCGAACTGCAGGGGGTTGCCGTACTGGCAGCGGGCGGCGTCCTCGGGGACGAGGTGCGGGTAGCCGACGGTGAGCACCCTGGCGGACGGGGCCGTGGCGTGCAGCGCGGTCAGCATCCGGTCGTAGTCGTCGCGCAGCCGGTCGAGGCGGTCGGGCAGGCTCGCGTCGAACTTGTCCTTGCAGGGCGTGCCCCGGCCGAGCTGGACGGCGCCGAGTTCGATGCAGCTCTTGAGGATCTCGGCGAAGCCGAGGTCGTTGCCGCCGATCCCGACGGTGACCAGGTCGGTGGCCGGGTCGACGGCGTCGATCTGCGGCGGGACGGCCGGGTAGGGGCCGTTGGGGTCGGTGCCGAGCGGCGGGAGCGGACGGCCGAGCGGGGACTGCGCGCTGGCGCGGACGCTGTCGGTGGTGGCGCCGCTGCAGCTGACGTTTCGCAGCTCGACCAGGGAGCCGAGGTCGCGGCGGAGGATCTCGGGATAGGACTTGACGGTGCGAGCGCAGCCGTCGCGCGGCTCGGTCTCGGCGCCGGTGGCCTCGATGACCCCGGCGGTGTAGGAGTCGCCGAGGGCCGTCCACCGCAGTGCGGTGGCGCGGTCGCCGGGCCGGGCGGCGGCCTGGGCGGTGGTGGGTGTGACCAGCCCGGCGGCGAGCACGGTGGCGGCGCCGGCGACGGCGAGGCGGGACAGGAAACGTGGCACGGCTCTCCTCCTCGGGGTGCGGGGGAGAGTGCGATTCACCCCCCGGAGAGTCAATCGAGTCGTCGCGGAGACGACTTGATGCCCCTGGGGGGTGAATCCGCGGGTGCTGAGGTGACGCGGGTGGGCTACAGCGCGGCGGCGGCGGGCTCGATCATCGCCCGCGCGGTCTTGCCGTCGACGTACTCGCCGAGCGCCGTCATCTCCCACTCGCCGCCCGGGCGGCGGACCAGCTTGCACATCATCACACCGGTGTGGGGCTCGGAGTTGGTGAGGTCGAAGCGGACCAGCTCCTCCTCCGTCCGGGCGTCCAGCAGGCGGCAGTAGGCGTCGCGCACGTCGGTGAACTTCTGGCCGGAGAAGGAGTTCACGACGAAGACCAGCCCGTGCACCTCGGCCGGCAGGCCCTCCAGGTGGACGGTGATCACCTCGTCGTCGCCGCCCCGGCCGCCGACCAGGTTGTCGCCGGAGTGGGAGATCGCGCCGTCGAAGATGCTCAGCTTCATGAACCAGGCCGTCTCCAGCCGCTTGTGCCGGGCGTCGAAGGCCAGGCAGGAGGCGTCCAGGTCGACGTCGCGGCCGCGGGCGGCGGACTTCCAGCCGAGGGCCATCCGGACGGAGGAGAGGAACGGGCGGCCGTTCTTGACCAGGGAGACCGAGCTGCCCTTGGCGAGGTTGACCCGGCCCTTGTCCAGGGTGATCTTGGCGGGGGCGGCCGGGGCGGGGGGCTCGGCGTACGCCGGGGGTGCCGCGGGCGGGGCGGCCGGGACGGCGGTCTGGCCGGTGGCGAGGGCGATCCGCGGGTCGACCGGGGCGGTCGTCGGCGCGGGAGGTACGGGAGGCACCGGAGGCACCGGAGGCGCCGGGGACACGGGCGGTGCGGCCGGCGGGGTCGGAAGCTGGACGGTCCGGTCCAGCGGGCGGGGCGGGGCGACCGCGGCCTCGGGAGCCGGCGGCGCGGCCGGCGCGGCGGGGGCCGGGGTGGACGCCGGGGCCGGGGAGTCCTCGACGGAGACGCCGAAGTCGGTGGCGATGCCCGCCAGGCCGTCGGCGTAGCCCTGGCCGACCGCGCGCACCTTCCAGGCGCCGCCCCGCTGGTAGACCTCGACCACGATGAGCGCGGTCTCCACGCCCAGCCGCGGCGGGGTGAAGGTGACCAGCACCTCGCCGGTGTCGGCGTCGCGGACGGTGGCGGTGGGCTCCATCCCGGCGAAGGTGGAGACCTGGTCGGCGGGGCTCGCGGTGACCACGATCTTGGTGATGCCGGCCGGGACGGCCCGGGTGTCGACGGTGATCGCGTCCGGGGTGCCGGCGGTGGCCGGGCGGTGGCTGACGCCGGGGCCGTCCGGGGCGTTGAAGAAGACGAAGTCGTCGTCCGAGCGGACCTTTCCGGCGTCGGTCAGCAGCAGGCCGGAGACGTCCAGCGCCTTGGGCGCGGCGACCTCCACGGTCACTCGCGCGGCGGTCAGCGGTGCGTTGCCGCCTTGGGTCAGGACGGTGGACACGGACTCCTCCTCGGGTGCGGAACGGCGGCCCGGCCGGGGCCGTCGGAGGCGCCGGGCCGGGTGCTGCTCACAGTAACGAACGAGGGTGCGGGGATGCGCCCGTCGGGAACGGCCTGCCGACGGATCGTCGGAGGACTGTTACACCCGGCCGTCGGCAGGTCAGCGCGCCACGGTGGCCGGGGCGGTGGGCCGGGCGGTGGTCGGGGCGGTGCCCGGGACGGCGTCCGGCTCGGGGGCCGGAGCGGCGGGCGGGACACCGGGCGCGGACGGTTCGGCGGCCGACGCCGGCACCGGCCCGAACCCGCCGAGCGCGGCGACCGCGCGGGGGTGGTCGAGGGCGAAGGCGGAGACGCTCCAGCTCTCCGCCGGGGCCGCCTTGCGCGCCGTGACGGACGGTTCGGCGGCCGGACGAGCGCCGCGGACCACGAAGGTGTAGTGGCCGGGCCGGACGTCGGTGCCGGGCGGGGTGGTGAAGCGGTAGACCAGGGTGCCGCGCTCCTGCTGGGCGGTCACCACGGCGCCCGGCAGGTCGGTCCAGGCGGCGCCGGGGCCGGGGGCCGACTCGCCCGGGGCGAGCCGGAACTCGGCCTGGAAGGCGGTGACCGGCTCGGCCACCGCGAGGGCCAGCTGGTGGCGCAGCCCGTCGCGGCCGAGCGGGGAGAGCAGGGCGGCGCCGGACAGCGCGTGGTCCGCGTCCGGGGCGGTGCCGGGGCCGGCCGGACCGCCCGCGTCCGGGGCGCCGGCGGCGCCGACGGTGTCCGGGAGGGGCGCGGCGGGCGGCGCCGGGTACGCGGGCGCGGCCGGCCGCGGTCCGGGGACGTTCGGCGCCAGGCCGGAGCCGGCCGGCGCGTAGCCGGGCTGCCCGGAGCCCGGGGGCGGCACCGAAGGGGAGGGGGAGGGCGAGGGCGAGGCGCCGGTCGGGGCCGGGACGCCGGCCTCGGTGCCGGTGAGCTGGGTGCCGGGGGCCGGCGCGTCCTGCCCGGCCGAGGCCTGGCCGCCGGTCTGGGGCGTGCCCGGGCCCGCGGTGCGGGGCGCGGGCGGGGTGACGGCGACCGGCGCGGCCGCCCCCGAGGGGCGGGCCGGGACGTGGGCGGAGGCGTGCGTCGAGGGCCGGCCCGTGGCGGGGCGGCCGGAGGCGGCGGACGACGGGCCGTCGGTCGGGGTCTGCGCCGAGACCGTCTCGGCCTGGTCGTCGGCGCCCGGCGTGGGCGGCGGGGTGCTGCCGACCCGGGCGACACCGGCCCGGCGGCCGATCCCCTGCTGTTCGTTGAGCAGCAGCGTGGTGGCGATGCTGATGCCGACCACGGTGGACATCGCCATCGCGGCGCCGGAGAAGCGCACGGTGGGCAGCCGGAACAGGCCGCCGAACGGGCGCGGCCGACCGTGCCGGCCCTGCCGTGCGGGCTCGTGCCGTACGTCCCGCGCGGTGTCCTCGCGCACAGCCAACGGACCCCTCCCTCCCCGAAGCCGCCGTCGCGTCGCCGTATTCTCCCACGCGCCGCCGCCGGGCCCGGCTCCGGCCGCACGGGGCCGGTGTTCCGCGCGGGCCCGCGCGGGGAGGGGGAGAGCGTACCAGCGGGGCGACCGCATGCCGATCACCCGCGTCACTTCGTGGACGGCCCTTCCCCACACGGAAGTTGACGCTCCGTCCGACGGGGGCGAGGGGCGGCGGCCGCCCCGGCCGGGGGGTCGTTGCAACCCCCTTGCAACCCTTGCCCGCCCTACCGGGCGTGACGCAGGCTGAGGACATCCCACGCCGTCCCGGAGAGACCGTCATGCCGCCCGACCCGCTGTCCGCAGCCTCCAGTGCACCCCTCGCCGCCACCCCCACGGGCGGCGATGGGGTCGGCTCCACCGCCGCTCCGGCGGCGGTGGAGGAGGAGGTCCTGATCCTGCGGATCTCGCTGGGCGAGGAGGTGGTCGGCGAGGTGCGCACCCGGTTCCGGTTCGACGCCGCGCGCCCGTACGAGGTGCTGCTGACCTTCCACCTGGGGCGGCCGGACGAGGCCGACTGGGTGTTCTCGCGCGAGCTGCTGCGCGACGGCCTGCGCACGCTGAGCGGCCAGGGCGACGTCAAGCTGTGGCCGGCGTACTGCCCGTGCCACGGCGCGACGCTGCACCTGGCGCTGGAGTCCCCGCACGGCAGCGCGCTGCTGGAGGCCTCCAAGCCCCGGGTGCAGGCCTGGCTGGACCGCACCTACGCGCTGGTCTCCGAGCACCAGGAGCGCCGCTGCGGCCCCACCGACGCCGATCTGGCCGCGCTGCTCGCCGACGGCTGACGCGCCCCGCGACGCGCCGGGGGCGGCGTCGGGCGACCGGACGGCAGGGGGCGGCGCGTCAGCGGCGCTCCGGCGACTCGGCGACGCGCGGCGGCGGGAGGGGCGGCGGAGCGCCGGGCAGCCGGGCCGTCCCGGCGGCCAGCGCGGCCCGCAGCCGCCGGACGGCCGGGGCCGAGGAGACGGGCAGCAGGTCGTACGGGTCGTCCGGCCCGTCCACGGTGACCAGCACCGACTCGGCGATCCGGTACGGCCGGTGGGCCAGCAGTCCGCCCAGGTAGCGGCGCAGCCGGGACAGCTCGGCGCGGACCGTCACCGTCCGGCCCGCGTCGCCGAACAGCGCCTCGGCGAGCTGGGCGGCGGTGCTGCCCTCCCGCCCGGTGGCGAGCAGGAGCAGCAGCTCGGCGTGGCGCGGGCTGAGCGGGTGCGACCAGCTGTCGGACGCGCCCCGGACGGACACCTCGGGGCGGTCCGGGCGGCGCAGGTCGAGCCGGAGGTGGGCGCCCTCGGCCTGTTCGGCGGTCACCGTCCCGGCGCCGTCCTCCTCGGCCGGCCGGACCGGGCGCACCAGCCAGCCGTCGGCGAGCGGCTCCAGCACGCACTCGCCGAGGCCGGGCACCCAGTGCACGGTGGCCGGGGTCCAGCCCTCGCTGGGCACCCGCAGCCGGCTGGGCGGCGGCAGCCCGGCCGCGGCGGCCGTCCACCCGGCCGCGTCCACCACCAGGGCCGGGCCGCCGACCCGGGCGAGCAGCGGGGCGGCCAGGGCGCGCAGCTGGTGCAGCGCCTCCAGCCGGTGGGCGCGCAGCTCGGTCTCGGCGAGCCGGGCGGCGGTGGCGGTGAGCTGGAGCAGGTACGGGCGGACGGTGTGCGCCGGGCCGCTCAGGTTGACGGCGCCGACCAGCTGGCCGGTGCCGGGGTCGCGCACCGGCGCGGCCACGCAGGTCCAGGAGTGGTGGCTGCGCAGGTAGTGCTCGGCGGAGTGGACGTGCATCGGGCGCTGGGTGCGCAGCGCGACCGCGATGCCGTTGGTGCCGACGCTCTCCTCGACCCAGCGGGCGCCGGTGATGAAGCCGATCCGGTCGGCGCTGCGGCGCAGGCCGCGCTCACCCTCCTGCCAGAGCACGTGGCCCTCGGCGTCGGCGACGGCCAGCAGCAACGGGGCCGCGCCGCCCACCTCCAGCAGGGTCTCGCGCAGCACCGGCAGGACGGCGTCGAGCCCGCTGGTGCGGCGGCGCTGTTCTATTTCGCCGGGGCCCAGCAGGACGGTGGCGGCGCCGGTGTCGGGGTCGAGGCCGAGGCGGCGCAGCCGGGCCCAGGAGTCGCCGATCTCGGGGCGGGGGTCGAGCCGGCCGGGGCCGTCGGCCTCCTCGGCGCGGGCGGGAGCGGCCAGTTCCCGGGCGGCGGCGTCGGCGAGGGTGCGGTCGTGGACCTTGGCCAGCTCCGCCGCGGTCGGCGGGGTGCGGCGCTCTGGTCGTCGGGACTGCCGTCCGGTCTGCCGCACTCGTTCCGCTCCTCGCCGCCGTTCGAGGACGCGTCGGGGCCGACGCGCTGACGAAAGCGTACGGGTGCGGTGGGCCGCTGGGGACGGGGTCCGGCAAGTCCGCATACCGGGCGGTACGAAACGGGGGCCGGCGTCGTGGGTCCGGTGCTGGGCGGTCGGCCGTGCCCGGGGCGTGACCGGCGCACGGAGGCGCGTGGGGGGCGCGTGTCCGGATGCTGGGCAGGCGAGGGGGCGCGGCCCGGCCGGTGGGCGCCGGGCCGGTCCGTACGGTGGCCGTCGGCCGGGTCGGAGAGGTCGGCTGGGGGCGGTCGGAGGGGTCCGCGCGCTGCCCGTCCCCACCGTACGGGAGGTCCGCGTCGCCGCGGTGCGCGCCGGGTGCCCGCGGCAGTGCGCACCGGTGACGCGCTGGGTTCGTCCGTACCCGGAAACGACGGATATCTGCTGCGGATCATCGGTCTGGTAGTAGTTGTCTCCTGTTCCCCATTGTTCTCGAACTGTTTCGCGCCCGTCGGGTGCGACGTCACGGAGGTGACGCGTGATGCCCTCCCGGGTGCTCGCCGTGTACGACGGCAGCGGTATCGACGGCGACCTGTACACCCGGGTCAACCGCTGGGCGCAGTCGGCCCCGCACTGGCTGGACGAGCTGATCAAGGTCTGGTCGGCGTTCGGCCTCGGGCTGTTCGCGGTCTTCATGGTCCTCGCCTGGTGGCGGGCGCGCGGCGCGGACTCGGCCGTGATGGCCAGGGTGCTGGCCTCGCCGGTGGTCGTGGTCGTCGCCTACGGCGTCAACTCGGTCTTCAAGGGCGCGGTCGAGGAGATCCGGCCGTGCGCGCAGATCCACGGCAGCGTCGCGCTGGAGACCTGCCCGGGCACCGGGGACTGGTCCTTCCCGAGCAACCACTCGGTGATCGCCTTCGCCGCCGCGGCCTCGCTCTGGTTCGTCGACCGGCGGCTCGGCTGGGTGGCCGGCCTGTTCGCGGCGCTGATGGCCGCCTCCCGGGTCTGGGTCGGCGTGCACTACCCGCACGACGTGGCGGCGGGCGCGCTGGTCGGGTTGCTGGTCGCGGTGGTGCTGACGCCGCTCGCCGGACGCTGCGGACCGCTGGTGGACCGGATGCGGGCGGGCGCGCTGCGGCCGCTGCTCGGGGCGGGGGAGCTGCCGCTGGTCGGCCACGGCCACTCCGCCTACCGGGCGCAGCAGTACTGACCCCCGGCGCCGCCGGAGGATGACCGGCGGGTTGTCTGTACAACTTTTCAGGTGGTTCATCTGCGGGACGGCGCGCCGACGCCCCCTGGACACCTGGGCGCACCAGCCTGGCCGCATGAGAGTCATCGTCGTAGGAGCGGGCGTGCTGGGCACCATGCACGCCTGGCAGGCAGTCGAGCGCGGCCACGAGGTCGTCCACCTGGAGCGCGAGACCGAGGCGCGCGGCGCCTCGGTGCGCAACTTCGGCCTGGTCTGGGTCAGCGGCCGGGCGCGGGGCGAGGAACTGGACACCGCGCTGCGGGCCCGCGAACTGTGGGAGTCCATCGGCGCCCGCGTCCCGGACCTCGGCTTCCGGGCCAACGGCTCGCTCACCGCGATCCGCACCGAGGCCGAGCTCGCCGTCGCGGAGCAGGCCCTGGCCCTGCCGGACGCCGCCGCCCGCGGCTACCGGCTGCTCGACGCCGACGAGACCCGCGCCGCCAACCCGGCCCTGCGCGGCGAGCTGCTGGGCGCCCTGTGGTGCGGGCGTGACGCCGCCGTCGAGCCCCGCACCGCCCAGCCCGCGCTGCGCCGGTACCTGGAGTCCACCGGCCGGTACACCTTCCTGTCCGGACGCGAGGTGCGCGACGTGGTCGGCGAGAACGCCGTCCGCGACGACCACGGCGACGTCCACACCGGCGACCTGGTGGTCCTCTGCACCGGCGCCTGGCTCGGCGGCCTGGTCCGCGAGCTCGCCCCCGCCCTGCCGGTCCGCCGGGTCCGGCTCCAGATGATGCAGACCGACCCGCTCGGCGAGACCCTGACGACCTCCGTCGCCGACGGCGACAGCTTCCGCTACTACCCCGCCTTCGCCGGCACCGCCCTGGACCGGCTGCGCGCGACCCAGCCGCAGCCGCCGGTCGCCGCCGAGCACCGGATGCAGCTGCTGATGGTCCAGCGCCGCGACGGCGGACTGACCATCGGCGACACCCACGAGTACGACCAGCCGTTCGGCTTCGACGTCGTCGAGGACCCGTACGACCACCTGGCCGGCGTCGTCGAGGACCTGCTCGGCCGCCCGATGCCGCGGATCCGCCGCCGCTGGGCCGGGGTGTACGCGCAGTGCGTCGACTCCACCCGGGTCGTCCACCGCGAGCGGGTGCGCGACGGCGTCTGGCTGGTCACCGGCCCGGGCGGCCGCGGCATGACCTGCTCGCCCGCCATCGCCGAGACCACCGCCGAACTCGCCAACCTGTGAGGACCACTGTTGTGACTACCGACATCCGCCTGGTCGTGCTCGACATGGCCGGCACCACCGTGGCCGACGACGGCCTGGTCGAGCAGGCCTTCACCGCGGCCGCCGCGAAGCTCGGCGTCGAGGCCGGCAGCCCGGAGTTCGACCCGATGCTGGCCCACGTCCGCGCCACCATGGGCGAGTCCAAGATCTCCGTCTTCCGCCACCTGTTCGGCGAGGAGGAGAAGGCCCAGCTGGCCAACGCCGCCTTCGAGGCCGCCTACGACGAGCTGGTCGACGCCGGCCACTGCACCCCGCTGCCCGGCGCCGCCGAGGCCATCGCCGAACTGCGCGGCCGAGGCCGCAAGGTGGTGCTCACCACCGGCTTCTCCCGGACCACCCAGGACCGCATCCTGGACGCCCTCGGCTGGCAGTCCGTCGCCGACCTCACCCTCTGCCCGGCCGAGGCCGGCCGCGGCCGCCCGTACCCCGACCTGGTGCTCACCGCCCTGCTGCGCACCGGCACCGACTCGGTGCGCCGGGTCGCGGTCGCCGGCGACACCGGCTACGACATGCTGACCGGCACCCGGGCCGGCGCCACGGTCGTCGCCGGCGTCCTCACCGGCGCCCACGACGAGGCCCGCCTGCGGGCCGACGGCGCGACCCACGTCCTCGCCTCGATCGCCGACCTGCCCGCCCTGCTGGGCTGACCCGGCACACCGGCGACGGGCGGGCACCACGCGGTGCCCGCCCGTCGCCGGGGCGAATGCGCTCAGGCGGGCGACGGACCGGGCCTGCGTACGGACCAGAGCACGGTGCCGGCGATCAGCACGTTGCAGCCGATGAACAGCAGCGGGTAGGCAGGGGAATCGACCTCGCCGGGCAGCTTGGGGGCGACCCGCCCGGCCGGGTCCATCCGGACGGCGACCACGTCACCGCGCTTGAACCGGGCGTCGGGCTCCTCGAGCGGGCCACCGGGGACCTCGTCGTTCAGCTCCGTGGCGGCGAGGGTGTACGCCCGTCCGGTGCCGTGGAGCGAGTCGGTGACCTTCTCGTCGAGGACCACGGCATCCACCGTCCGGCCCGAGCCCAGGATCAGGTTGGTCCAGGCTACGGAACCCGAGAGGTACGCGACGAAGGCGACCGCGCAGACGGCCGTGCCGTAGACGAACATCCTCTTCTGGAACGCGGGGTTGGTGTCGGCGTCGCGGCGCAGGGCGAACGCGATCAGCATCACCAGGGGGTAGCCGAACCCCACCACGGTGGCGAGGAACGAGTTGACGTAGACGTCCAGCGCGATGACGGCGACGAGCATGGCGGTGGAGAGGGCGACGAGGACCAGCGCACCCCCGACTCGGCGCGGCCCGCTCCGAGTGCCCTGCTCGGACTGGTCGAGGGTCACCCGAAGGCCTTCCGGATGTTGTCCCACTGCTCGGGCGGCAGGGCGTCGCGGCTCTCGTCCCGGGGCGGGTGGAAGGAGATGCCCCGGTACGCGGCGGCGACCAGCGGCAGCCACTCGTCCCAGTGGTCGACGTCCTCGGTGGTGAAGACGGCGGCGACCACGTGCCGGCTCCACGGGTGCGGGACCAGCAGTTCGAGCTGGCGGACCGTGCTGACGGCCGGCTCCGGCACGCCCCAGACCGCGCCGGGCACCGGGACGGTCAGTTCGCGGGCGGCCAGGGCGGCGCGGCCGATCGGCAGCTCCACCACGCCGACGTCGGCGTCCGGCCAGGCCTCGGCCAGCTCCGCGGCGACCCGCGCCGGGTAGCTGCCCGACGGGCCGAGGTCCTGCGGGCGGAGGAAGACGGAGAGCACGCCGTGGATCGGACCGCCGTCCTCGGCCCGGACCAGACAACCGGAGACGTGGACCGCGCCTTCCCGCAGCTGGGCCTGGAGCGCGGTCTCGGACGCGATCACGGCGGCGAGCTTCTGCTCGGCCCCGGCCTCGGGGAAGAGCGCGTCCAGTCGCTCCGCGAGCCGGGCCATCCGGTCGCCCGGGTCCTCGTCCAGGTCGACGGCCGTGAAGCCCGCGGGCAGGTCGAGCCAGAGCGGAGGGTTGGTGGCCCCCGGAGTCTCAACGGCCATAGCCGGCCGCCCATCCGCCCATGCCGAGCAGGTTGCCGACGGTGGACACGCTGCCGATGACGACGTTGGCCTTGCCGCCTCCGGCCACCATGCCCGCCGAGCCGACGACGCTGTTGCCGCCGGTGGTGTAGTTGACCGCGCTGGCCAGGTCGTCGCTCGGGCTGTCCTGCGTGAGCGCGTACGCGGTCGGGGTGTTGAGCCCGGCGGTGGTGGCGGCCTGCACGCCGTCGGAGATGTTCATCGCCGCGGCCCTGGAGACGCCGAGCTTGACGGCCGGCTTCTCGATCGCCGTGGTGAACACCGGGTTGGCCGGGTCGATCGCCCGGGCGGCGGTCCGGACCTCGGTGGATCCGGCGGAGACCGCGCCGCGCACGCCCGCGCCGGCGGCGCGGGCCTCCCGGACGGCGGTCACGCCCTTGGCCGCGACGCCGACGCCGGGGATCGCCCCGAGGACGTCGCCGCCCAGGGTCAGCCAGTTGCCGATGTACTTCTGCGGCGGCCACAGCTGCCCCTTGGCCGCGTACTGGGTCGCGTGCGCGCCCGCGGCGGCGGCGCTCAGCAGGAGAGCCGGCAGCGCGAAGGCGGGGAAGAAGATCGCCGCGACGCCGCAGACGCCGGCCGCCACCGTCAGGAGGTCCGCGCCGTGGTTCTTGAACCAGTCGCCGACCTTGCTGAGCCAGCCCGGCTCCGGCGGCGCCTTGCTGTCGGCGGCCTTGCGGACGGCTTCGGCCGTCTTCCGGGCGTCCGACTCGTGGGTGCCGGCCAGTTCGTGGGCCTGCTGCTGGAGGCCGGCCAGCTCGTTGGTGGCGCTGGTGAGCAGGTTGGCGGCCGAGTCCAGGTGGCTCTTCGCCTTGTTGTAGCGCTGTTCGGCGGCGGCGAGGCCGGCGTCGTCGGGGAAGTGCTGCCCGGCCAGTCGGAGGTCGGGGGCGGCGGCCGCGGCGCTGTGGGCGTGCTCCGCCTCCTCCTTGCGCTTCTTGGCGGCGACCGCGGAGGCGGCCAACTCGGCGGCCTTGGGCTGGTGTTCGGTCAGCGCCTGGTACCAGACGTCGAGTGCCGTGTAGGCGGCGGTGATCGAGTCGGAGGCGTCCTGGAGGTAGCCGGGCAGCTTGCCGAACTGCGTGGCGAACTGCTTGGCCGCCTCGCCCGTCCACTCGCCCTGGTTGCCGGAGAGCTGGGCGAGCGTGGTGTGCACGCCGCTCAGGTGCTGGCCCACCCGGCGCAGGCCGTTGCTGAGCGCGGTGACGGCGGCGGGGTCGCCGGGGGTGGGGTTGAAGCCGAGGCCGGACCAGTCGGGCGCCGGCGGCGTCGGGGCGCTCACGACTTCCCCGCCGGGGCCAGGACCTTGACGATGCTCTGCTCGGTGCCGTCGTAGTTCTTCCGCACCTGTTCGAGGCCCTGGTCCAGGACCTTGACGCACTCGCGGACCTTCTTCAGGCCGAACTGCCACTTGTCCTTGAAGTGCCCGCAGGCCTCGTCCAGGAAGTCGAAGCCGGTGCCGGTGTGGCCGGCCGCCTCGAAGGCCTTGAGCCCCTGTTCGAGCTCGTCGCCGCAGCCTCTGAGGTCCTGGGCCAGCTTGGTGAGGAATTCGGTACTGACTCTGAAGTCGGCCACTTTCGCCCCCCGATGCGTCTTTTGTCGGACCGGGCGAGCATAGCCCCGACCAGTGCGTCGATGATCGCCGCTGCGGGGGTCGGGGACAGGATGTTTGCGCGACCTTTACGGGCCGTCGACGCACTCTTGACGCCGACGGTCCCGGTGTGAGGCGTACACGGACGATGGGGTGCCGGCGGCGCCGGTGGCCGGTACCGGAGGTGACGATGCGTCAGGAATGGCCGCCCTTGAGGTTGAGCACGACCACCCCGACGATCACCAGCGCGATGCCCAGCCACTGGAGCCTCCCGAGCGACTCGCCGAAGGCGACCACGCCGATCCCGGCGACCGCCGCGGTGCCGGCCCCGGACCAGACCGCGTAGGCGATCGAGACGGGTATGTGCTTGAGCGCGCGGCCGAGCAGCACGAAGGAGAGCGCGTAGCCGACGCCGACGCCGAGGCTCGGCCAGAGCCGGGTGAACCCCTCGGTGAGCTTGAGGCAACTGGTGGCGCAGACCTCGCTGACGATGGCGAGGGCGAGCAGGAGATAGGGCATGTCAGGGTCGAACCGCGCCGGCCGCGGCGAGCTTCCCGAGCAGGGCGAGGTCGGCCAGCTCCAGGCTCGCGAGCAGGGTGATCCGCTCGCCCCGCGGCATCGGCACCGCGGTGGACGGCACGGCGAGCACGGCGCAGCCGGCCGCGGTGGCGGAGGCGACGCCGGTCGGGGTGTCCTCGACGGCGAGGCAGACGGCCGGGTCCAGGCCCAGCCGCTGGGCGGCGGCGAGGTACGGGTCGGGCGCGGGCTTGGTGCGCTCGGTGTCCTCGGCGGCCAGGGTGACGGCGAACCAGTCCCGGCCGATGGCGGACAGCACCAGGTCCACCACCCGGCGCGGGGAGGCGGAGACCAGCGCGGTGGGCACCCGGGCGTCGCGCAGCGCGGCGAGCAGGGCGAGCGCGCCGGGGCGCGGCACGGTCTCGGCGGCGACCTTGGCGGCGAAGGACTCGCCCAGCCGGGCGGCGAGTTCGGCCTCGCCGAGGGCGGTGCCGCTGACCCTGCGCAGGTGGGCGGCGGTGTGCTCGACGGCCTGGCCGAGCACCTCGGGGGCGTCCCGGTCGGTGAGCGGGTGGCGCAGCTCCTCGGCGAGTTCGGCGGCGGTCCGCCACCACAGCTGCTCGGTGTCGACCAGGGTGCCGTCCATGTCGAACAGGACGGCGGCGGGCAGCGCGGCGGCGGGCCGGGCGGGGTGCGCGGGTCCGGCGGAGTGCGCGGATCCGGAGGAATCGGGCCCGGTGGAGTCGGGCACGGCGGTGTCAGGCATGGCGGTACCTTCGGTGGTTCTTCCGGTGGTTCTTCGGACGGAGCGGGGAGGTACGAGGCTCTCAGGCGGCGCGGCGGTCCACCAGGACCGGGCGGTCCGGCAGGGTGAGCGCGGCCCGCGCGCCGGCCGGCAGCGCGGCGGCGGCCTCGGTGGGCAGGTCGGCCTTGACCTCGGTGCCGTCGTCCAGCCGGACGGTGAGCCGGGTGACGGCGCCCAGGAAGGACGCGGTGACCACCAGCGCGGGGCCGTCCTCGGCCGGCGCCAGGAGGACGTTCTCCGGGCGCACCAGCACCTGGAGCTCGCCGTCGGCCGGGATCGCGCCGTCCACCGGGTGCCGGCGGCCGAGCACCTCGACGCCGTCCGACGTCCGGGTGCACGGGATGCGGCTCATGGTGCCGACGAACTCGGCGACGAAGGCGGTGGCCGGCCGGCCGTACAGCTCGGACGGGGCGGCGCACTGCTCCAGCCTCCCGGCGCGCAGCACCGCGACCCGGTCGGCCATCGACAGCGCCTCCTCCTGGTCGTGGGTGACGAACAGGGTGGTGATGCCCAGCTCCTGCTGGAGGCGGCGGATCTCCTCGCGCAGCTGGAGGCGGACCTTGGCGTCCAGCGCGGACAGCGGCTCGTCCAGCAGCAGGACGCGCGGCTGGAGGGCGAGCGCGCGGGCGAGCGCGATGCGCTGCTGCTGGCCGCCGGACATCTGGTGCGGGTAGTGCTCGGCGCGGTGCGGCAGGCCGACCAGCTCCAGCAGCTCCTGGGCCCGCCTGCGGCGCTCGGCCTTGCCGGTGCCGCGCATCCGCAGCCCGAAGGCGACGTTGTCCAGCGCGGTCAGGTGCGGGAAGAGGCTGTAGGACTGGAACACCATGCCGGCGTCGCGCTTGTGCGCGGGGATCGCGGTGATGTCCCGGCCGTCGACCAGGACCTCACCCGAGTCGTGCTGCTCGAAGCCGGCCAGGATGCGCAGCGCGGTGGTCTTGCCGCAGCCGGACGGGCCGAGCAGGGCGAGCAGTTCGCCCGGGCGGACGGTCAGGTCCAGGCCGTCGAGGGCGGTGGTGGCGCCGAACGCGCGGCGCAGGGAGCGGAATTCGACGGTGGCGCTGCCGGGGGAGAGCGTGACGCCGTCGGCGATGGCGGTGGCCGTGGTCATGACTGGTGACTCCGGGGGGTTTCAGGAGGTGGCGGTCTTGGCGTGGCGCTCGCGCCCGGCGGTGGCCAGCAGGAGCAGCAGCAGCCAGGTGAGCAGCAGGCTCAGGATGGAGACCGCGACCGACATGTGGGCCTGGCTGTTGCCGACCGAGTAGATCCAGACCGGGAAGGGCTGGAAGCCGAGGATCGACGCGGCGGTGAACTCGCCGAGCACCAGGGCCAGGGTGAGGAAGGAGGCGTTCAGCAGGGCCCCGCGCAGGTTCGGCAGGACGACGGTGAACACCGCGCGCGGCCAGCTCGCGCCGCAGTTGCGGGCGGCCTCGACCAGGGTGCGCACGTCCATCGAGCGCAGGCCGGCGTCCAGGGCGCGGTACGCGAGCGGCAGGGCCATCAGCACGTAGGCGATGACCAGCACCAGCGGGAAGTCCGGGTCCTGGACGAACACGAAGGTCTGGAAGAACGGGGTGTCCATCAGGTAGTCCGGTCCCCAGCGGAGCACGCCGATGAGGCCGGCGGTCAGCGCGACCGGCGGGACGACCAGCGGCAGGGTGCAGAGCACGTCGATGACCGGGCGCAGCTTCGGCGAGCCGAGCCGGACGGCGATCAGCGCCGGGACCAGCAGGAGCAGCAGCACCACCACGGTGACCACGGCGAGGCCGAGGGTCAGCCAGAGGCTGTCCAGGAAGCCGGGGGCGGAGAGCAGCCCGGTGTAGGCGTCGAGGCTGAGGCCCTTGGGGTCGTCGATCGAGAACCAGAAGGAGGCCGCGAGCGGGACGAGGAAGTAGACGCCGGCGAGCAGCAGCACGGCGCCGCGCCACCAGCGCACGGTGCGGCGGCCGGGGCGGGCGGGGGTGGTCAGCTGAGCCATCGGGCGCTCCGGCGCTGGAGGGGGAGGTACACGGCCATCACCAGGACGGCCACGACGATCATGTTGAGACTGAGGGCGAGGGCGAGGTTGCCCTGGCCGACCAGGACGTTGCCGGAGAGCGCGTCCGCGATCGAGCGGCTGACCAGCGGGACGGTCGCGCCGACCATGGCGGCGGCCGTCGCGTACGCGGCGAAGGCGCTGCCGAAGAGCAGCACGAAGCCGCCGAGCAGGGAGGGCAGCAGGATCGGCAGCGCGACGTGCAGCCAGTACTGGAGGGTGGTGGCGCGGTTGTTCTGGGCCGCCTCGCGCCACTGGGTCCGCAGGCCGTCCAGGGCCGGGGTGATGGTGAGCACCATCAGCGGGACGAGGAAGTACAGGTACACGATCGTCAGGCCGGTGAAGGAGTACAGCGACCAGCCGTGGTCGGTGAGGTGCAGCAGCTTGGTGATCTCGCCGGCGTTGCCGAGGGTGGCGACGAACGCGAAGGCGAGCGGCAGGCCGCCGAAGTTGGCGAGCACGCCGGAGGCGGTGAGTACCGCCTGGCGCAGCCAGCCGTGCCGGGAGGTGACGACGGCCTGGGCGAGCGGCAGGCCGAGCGCGGTGGCGAGCAGCGCGGTCAGCGCGGAGAGCTTGAGGCTGCTCAGCATGGCCGTCCGGTAACCGCCCTGCACGGAGGCCGTCAGGTTGTCGAAGGTGAACTGCCCGGCGCCGGTCTCCGCGTCGCTGGAGGTGGTGAACGCGCCGATCACGATGGCGACGGTGGGCAGCCCGAAGCCGATCAGGAAGAACAGCAGCAGCGGTACGGCGGCCAGCCAGGACGCGCCGCCGAGGCGGGCGAGCGGGCGGCGCCGCGGGGTGGGCGCGGTGGTGGCGGGGGAGGTCGTGGCGGTGGCGGACGCCCCCGCGCCGCCACCGGGGGAGGTGGCGGCGGGGGTGGTCGGCACCGGGGTGGGAGCCGTGGTCATGAGTGCCTTTTCTCAGCCCGAAGTGCGGTGCGCGGCGCGGGTGTCAGCCCGCGATGGCCTTGGTCCAGTTCTCGGTGACGACCTTCTTGGCCGCGTTGATCTGGTCGACGGTCGGGAAGGTGGTGAACGGCTTCTCGACGGTGGGCAGCTTGGCGGCCGCGGGGGCGTCCAGGGTGCCGTCCTTCTTCAGCGCCTCGAAGGTGGAGGGGGTGGCGTAGCCGCCGAGGAAGAGGTTCTGGCCCTCGGTGCTGAACAGGTACTCCTGCCACAGGCGGGCGGCCGCCGGGTGCGGGGCCCACTTGTTGACGCCCTGGTTGTAGAACTGGGCGTAGGAGCCGTCGACCGGGATGGAGACCTTCCAGTCGACGCCCTTGTCCTTGAACTCGTCGGTGTAGCCGGCGTTCAGGTAGGACCAGTCGATCGAGATCGGGGTCTCGCCCTTCTCGATGGTGGCCGGGGTCGACTCGACCGGGTTGAAGTTGCCGGACTGCTTCAGCTTGCCGAAGAAGTCGATGCCGGGCTGGATGTCGTCCAGCGAGCCGCCGTTGGCGAGTGCGGCCGCGTAGACGCCGCCGAAGGCCGAGCCGGACTTGGTCGGGTTGCCGTTGAGGGCGACCTGGCCCTTGTACTCCGGCTTGAGCAGGTCGGCGAAGGTCTTCGGGCAGTTGGCGATCTTCTTGGCGTCGCAGCCGATGGAGACGTAGCCGCCGTAGTCGTTGACGGCGGCGCCGTTCGCGTCCTTCATGGTGTCCGGCACCTTGTCGAAGGTGGCCACCTTGTAGGGGGCGAGGATGCCGTCCTTGACCGCCTGGAGGGCGAAGGCGCTGCCCAGGTCGACCACGTCGGGGGCGCGGTCCTGGCCCTTGCGGGAGTTGATCGCGTTGATCTCGTCCTGGCTGGAGCCGTCCGGGTTCTCCTCCTCGACCTCGATGCCGTACTTCGCCTTGAAGCTGTCGATGATCCTGCCGTAGTTCGCCCAGTCCCGGGGCAGCGTGATGACGTGCAGCTTGCCCTCCTTCTTGGCGGCGGCGACCAGGCCGTCCATGCCGCCGAAGTCGGCGGCGGAGGTGGCCGTCCTGGCGTCCTTGGCGCCGCCCTTGGCGGTGTCGCCGGACTTGGCGCTCGAACCGGCGGAGCCGCAGGCGGTGAGGGAGAGCGCGGCGGCGGTCAGGACGGCCGCGAAGGCGGCGGCGCGGGCGCGGTGCACGGTCACGGGGAGGTCTCCTGTTGAGGGGGCGTACTGCGAGGGGCGTTCGCGGGGGGCCCGCGGGCTTGCGTCTCGCGAAGGGCGGCGGACCGGCCGGGTGAGCGATCGATCGACGTCGTCCGAGTTGACTAGCCAACTTCGCTGACGGCAGTAAGTACGCCGGAGCCCGGTGACGGGAAGGTGAACGGACGGCCCAGAGCCGGGGTCGGCTGCGGGAACGGTGGAAACCGGCCATCGGAGCGCGATCCGTTCGGTGCGATGCTTCGAAGGCGCAGCGGGATAAGGTCGGGCTGTCCGCGCCGGTACGGCTGCGCAGGACACCGCCCCAGGAGGGACATTGACTGACGTGGCAACTGAGCCCCAGCGCCCCGAGGCCGAGGGGCGCCCGGCAGCCGGGGGCCCCTCGGCCGCCGGGGAGAGCCCGGCCGAGCGCCCCGGCGCGCTGTACCGGAAGGTGGCCGCCGACCTGCGCGAGGCGATCACCACCGGCGCGTTCGGCGAGGCCGGCCGGCTGCCCGCCGAGGGCGCGCTGGCCGAGCAGTACGGCGTCTCCCGGGGCACCGTCCGCCAGGCGCTCGCCGTGCTGCGCTCCGACGGGCTGGTCACCTCCCGCCGCGGCACCCGCCGGGTGGTGCTCGGCGGCGCCCGGGTGCAGAGCTTCTCCGAACTGCTCAGCTTCACGCACTGGGCGTACTCGATGGGCGAGGAGCCCGGCGGCATCCTGGACTCGCTGGTGCGCCGCCCGGCCGACGCCGCCGAGCGCGAGCAACTGCGCCTGGAACCGGGCGCCGAGGTGTACGTCATCGTCCGGCTGCGCACGCTGTCCGGCACGCCGGTGATGGTCGAACGCACCGTCTACCCGCCGCGGGTGGGCGAGATCGTCGCCGAGCTGCCGCCGGACGTGGTCTCGCACACCGAGGTGCTGCGCGAGCACGGCATCCTGTTCACCGACGCCGACCACACCATCGACATCGTCCCGGCCAACGCCGAGGACGCCCGGCTGCTCGGCTGCCGCCGGGGCGGTCCGCTGCTGCGCGAGCGGCGCCGCACGACCGACCCGACGGGCACGCCGGTGGAGTGGTCCCAGGACCGCTACCTGCCCGGGACGGTGGCGTTCAGCGTGCACAACTCCCTTGCCACTTCGGCCCTTTCGCGGCACGCGCGGGAGCTGGACTGAGCCGGCCCCCGCGCCGCGCCGGCGTCCTCACCGCATGAGCGCGGCGAGCAGCGGGCGGTAGTGCTCGAAGCCCGGCACCGGGGCGCCGGCCACCTTCGCCCGCTCGTCCCAGCGCCGTACCGCCACCGCGTCCCGGGCGCCCGGGAGTTCGGCGAAGGCGGCGGCCCGCCGCTCGTCCATCGGGCCGCCCTGGACCTCCAGCGTGTACGCGGAGGCCGCGGAGAGCCGCTCCCGGTACCCGGGCTCGACCGCGCACAGGTAGCGCTTGGCGGCCACGTGCAGCCGGACCGGCTCGGTGACCTCCGGGCCGAACCACTGGGCCAGCCAGTCGGCCCCCGAGTCGCTGTGGCGGTTGTCCCGGCCGTCCATCAGGTCCCGGCCGCGCAGGGCGCCGTGGAAGTGCCCGACGTCGTGCAGCAGTGCGGCGGCGACCAGGTGCGCCGGCGCCCCGGCGGCCTCGGCGGCAGCGGCGGCCTGGAGCATGTGCTCGGCCATGGTGACCTCCTCGCCCAGGTACTCCCCGGCGCCCTCGCCGGCGAACAGCTCGGCGATGGTGTCCAGGGCGGCGGCGCGGCGGTGCAACACGGCGAGGGTGCTGTTCAGCGCGTCGAGGTCGGCGTAGCAGCCCTGGAGGTGCCGGTGGCCGTCCTGCTGGAACGCCGTGCGGGCGTGCAGCAGACGGGTGTTGTCGAAGACCAGGCAGTCACCGGGGCCGAGGCGGAAGGCGAGCCGGAGGCCGGGGCGCAGGGTGATCGCGGCGAAGCGGCGGTAGGCGGCGTAGAAGGCGTCCAGGTCGTCCGGGCCGATCCCCCGGACGGTGCCGATCGAGCGGTCGTTGAACCTGACCTCGCGGATCCGGCCCCGCGGGTCCACCTCGATCAGCGGCCGGTCGGCGCGCAGCTCGGTGCGGCGGTCGCGGAAGACGAACGGGACGGGCGTGCGGGTGAGGACCTCGAACGCGTCCGGCGCCTCCTCCCGGAGGACCGCCGCGGCCCGGAACCCGTCCACCAGCCCGGAGTCGCCGCCGGTCGCCGAGTTCTCCAGGCAGTGCAGCAGCTGGAGGGTCGGCACCGGGTCCCGGTACGGGTTGTCGGTGTGCGGGGCGATGGCGGCGCTGGTGAAGGCGAGGTTGTTCGGGTCCGGCTCGACCCGGACGTCGAACAGCTCCCCGTAGTTGGTGACCCGGACGTACCCGAAGCTCTCCGCGACCCGCAGCACCTGCCGCTCCACGGCCGGCACCCCGCGCAGCACGGCGAAGCCGTCGCGCCGTACGGCGGCCAGCACCGCGGCCCGCTCGGCCGGGTCGTCCAGGTAGGCCTCCCACCGCGCCCCGGGGAGGCCGGCCGCGAAGTCCGCGGCCGTCCAGAGCCGCTTGCCGTGCTCGGTGCGTCCGTCGTCGCCGTCCGCCCGGTCGAGCCACTCCAGCGGGTAGCGGGAGCGGTGCCCGTCCGACCAGCGCACCTCCAGGTGCCCGTCGGCCTCCGTGCTCCCGGCGACCGCCAGGCCGTCCGGCAGGTCGCCGATCCGGAACAGCTTCTGCCCGTTGCGCGGGTCCCGGCACTCGGGGCACGGGCAGTTGTCGCGCAGCCAGTACGGCGGCAGCTCGGTCACGGTCTCCTCCTCGGCGGCACTGCGGCTGTCGTAAGGCCTGAAGTTGTATAGCCAACTTCGGGCTCTATCCGGGAGCCTGCCTGCCTCCGGTGAGTTCCACGTGCCGGACGGGTGAACGCTTCGGGAACTGTGCCGGCGGGCGCCTGCGACCGGCTGTTCGAGTGAGGGGCGCGGGACGCGGGGCGTTTCGGGGCGGGGCGGCGGTGGCGCTGCGGCACTGTCGGAGGACTTCCTCCTGCTTCGAGAGGCGATCGGCCATGGCCCATTCCTCATCCAATCCGCCCGGCTCGGGGCACACCGCGCTGCGGCGCGAGGTCGGTGTCATCGGACTGCTCTGGGCCTCGGTCGGCGCGATCATCGGCTCCGGCTGGCTGTTCGGGGCGCAGAAGGCGGCGGTGGCGGCCGGGCCGGCCGCGCTGTTGTCCTGGGGCATCGGCGCGGTGGCGATCATCCTGCTGGCGCTGGTGCACGCCGAGCTGGGCGGGCTGTTCCCGGTGGCCGGCGGCACGGCCCGCTACCCGCACTACGCCTTCGGCGGGTTCGCCGGGATGTCCTTCGGCTGGTTCACCTGGCTGCAGGCCGCGACCATCGCGCCGATCGAGGTGCAGGCGATGATCAACTACGCCCGGCACTGGACCTGGGCGCGCGGCCTGCTGCACGACGACCTGACCCTCACCGGGACCGGCTTCGTGGTCGCCGCCGTGCTGCTCGGGCTGTTCGTCGCCATCAACTTCCTCGGCGTGCGGCTGCTCGCGCACACCAACAGCGCGGCCACCGTGTGGAAGGTCGCCGTCCCGGTGCTGGCCATCTTCGCGCTCGGCCTCACCGAGTTCCACGGCTCCAACTTCGACGTGCACGGCTTCGCGCCGGACGGCGCCAAGGGCGTGCTCACCGCGATCAGCAGCAGCGGGGTGATCTTCGCGCTGCTCGGCTTCGAGCAGGCCATCCAGTGGGCGGGGGAGAGCCGCAACCCGCGCCGGGACATCCCGCGCGCGGTGCTCGGCTCGGTGGTGATCGGCACGATCGTCTACGTGATGCTCCAGGTGGTGTTCATCGGCGCGCTGCCGCCGGAGACCTTCGCCCAGGGCTGGAGCGCGCTCGACTACCCCGGGATCAGCGGGCCGTTCGCCGGCCTGGCGACCCTGATCGGCCTGGGCTGGCTGGCCACCGTGCTGTTCATCGACGCGGTCGTCTCGCCGGCCGGCACCGGGCTGGTCTACATCACCTCCAGCTCGCGGGTCACCTACGGCCTGAGCCGCAACGGCTACGCGCCGCAGGCGCTGCAGTCCACCGACAGGCGCGCGGTGCCCTGGCTCGGCCTGCTCATCGCCTGGGCGGCCGGGGTGATCTGCTTCCTGCCCTTCCCGAGCTGGCAGCGGCTGGTCGGCTTCATCACCTCGGCGGTGGTGCTGATGTACGCGGGCGCCCCGCTGGCCTTCGGGGTGCTGCGCAAGCGGCTGCCGAAGATGGAGCGCTCGTACCACCTGCCCGGCGGCGCGGTGATCTCGCCGCTGGCCTTCGCGGTGGCCAGCCTGGTCATCTACTGGTCCGGCTGGGACACCCTGTGGCGGCTGGGCCTGGCGATCGTGATCGGCTACCTGCTGCTCGGCGGGTACTCCTGGTACGCGCGCTCCAAGGGGGTGCCGAACGCGCCCCGGATGGACTTCCGGGCCGGGCAGTGGCTGCCGGTCTACCTGATCGGGATGGGCCTGATCTCCTGGCAGGGCACCTTCGGCGTGGGCGCGCGCGGGAACCTGCCGCTCTGGTGGGACATCGTCGTCGTGGTGGTGTTCTCGCTGGTCGTCTACTACTGGGCGCTGGCGATCGCGCTGCCGGCGGAGGAGATCGAGCGGAACATCCGCGGCGTCGAGGTGGTGGGCGTCAACGGGCACTGACACCCGGACACGGCAGCGGCCCTCGGAGGACGTCCTCCGAGGGCCGCTGCCGCGCGTGGTGCCGGCTGCCCCGGGCCGCCGGGCCCGAACGGTCGCGTTCCGGCCCGGGCCCGAACGGTCGCGCGCCGGCCCGGCCCGGACCGCCGTGCCCCGGCTCAGGCCCGGACGGTCGCGCTCCAGGCGGCCTCGGCGGCGGCCAGGGCGGGCGCCGGGTCGGCCGAGGTGGCGGCGGCGAGGCCGGTGAGGCAGGCGCGGACGGTGTCCAGCGCGGCCGCCCGCCCGTAGTGGTTGACCCGCAGCATCGAGCCGGCCAGCGCGCCGCCGCCCGGCTGGACCGGCAGGGCCGGGTCGAGGCGCGCGGCGAGGGCGGTCGCGTCCACGCCGTCCGGGGTGCGCACGGTGGTGGCGACCGGCGCCGCGTGGGCGTCCTCGACGACGTACGGGGCCAGGGTGCCGAGCGCGCGGACGCCGGCCCGGGTGGCGGCGGAGGCGGCGCGGTGGCGGGCGATCACGGCCGGCAGGCCGTCGGCGGCGATCCGGTCCAGGCAGGCGCCGAGCGCGAGCATCTCCAACTGGGCCGGGGCGTGCGGCAGGACGGCGCGGCCGGCGTCGGTCCAGCGCTCCTTCCAGTCCAGCAGCGAGAGGTAGGAGCGGCGCGGGGCGGCCGGGTTGGCGGCGATCCGCTCCCAGGCGCGCTCGGAGACGGAGACGGCGGAGACCCCGGCCGGGCCGCCCATCGCCTTCTGGCCGCCGATGACGCACAGGTCGACGCCCCACTCGTCGGTGAGCAGCGGCTCGGCGGCGACGGAGGCCACCGCGTCGAGCATCAGCAGCGCGCCGTGCTCGCGGACCGCGGCACCGATCCCGGCGACCGGGTTGGTGTTGCCGGTGGCGGCCTCGGCGTGCACCAGGGAGACGAAGTCGATCTCCGGGTGGGCGTCCAGGGCCTCGGCCACCTGTTCGGCGCTCACCGCGCCGTCGAAGGGCACGGCGAGTTCGACGACCTCCGCCCCGCAGGAGCGCAGCCAGTTGCCGAAGGTCTGGCCGTACGGGCCGGTGACGATGTTGAGGGCGGTCGAGCCGGGGTGCGCGGCGCCGCGGATGGCGGCCTCCAGGGGCAGGAGCGCCTCCCCCTGGGTGACGATCACGTCGGCCCCGGTGTGCAGCAGCGCGGCCACCCGGTCCTCGATCGCCGCGAACTCGGCGGCGCTGAGCGGGGGCAGGTCGAGGAAGGGACTCACGTCTTGATCGCCTTTCGCGGGGTGGGGTGCGGAAACGAGTCTGCCGCATCGTGACTGCTTACACGGCACCCGCCCGTCGGTAGAGTGCGGCCATGAACGATGGCGCGGTGCTGCACGTGCGGGGTCGGGTGCTGGTCGGTCCGCAGGACGTCCGGGACGAACTCTGGGTGGTGGACGGCCGGGTGAGCTTCACCCGCCCGCCGACCGCCGGGGACGTGCGGACGGTGACCGGCTGGGTGCTGCCCGGTCTGGTGGACGCGCACTGCCACGTCGGCCTGGACGCCCACGGCGCGGTGGACGCCGAGACCAGCGAGAAGCAGGCGCTCACCGACCGGGACGCCGGCACCCTGCTGATCCGCGACGCCGGCTCGGCCGCCGACACCCGGTGGATCGACGAGCGCGAGGACCTGCCCCGGATCATCCGGGCCGGGCGGCACATCGCCCGCACCCGCCGCTACATCCGCAACTACGCGCACGAGATCGAGCCCGGGGACCTGGCCGCCTACGTCCGGGCCGAGGCCCGGCGCGGCGACGGCTGGGTGAAGCTGGTCGGCGACTGGATCGACCGCGAGCGCGGCGACCTCGCCGCCTGCTGGCCCGGGGACGCGCTGGCCGAGGCGATCGCGGCCGCGCACGAGGAGGGCGCCCGGGTCACCGCGCACTGCTTCTCCGCCGAGTCGCTGCCGGACCTGCTGGCGGCCGGGATCGACTGCGTCGAGCACGCCACCGGGCTGACCGAGGAGCTGATCCCGGCCTTCGCCGAGCGCGGGGTGGCGATCGTGCCGACCCTGGTCAACATCGCCACCTTCCCGGACCTCGCGGCCGGCGGCGAGGCCAAGTTCCCGGCCTGGTCGGCGCACATGCGGCGGCTGCACGAGCGCCGGTACGACACCGTGGGCGCCGCGCACGACGCCGGCATCCCGGTGTTCGTCGGCACCGACGCGGGCGGCTCGCTGGCGCACGGGCTGGTCGCGGACGAGGTGGCGGAGCTGGTCAGGGCGGGGCTGAGCCCGGCCGAGGCGCTGTCGGCGGCGAGCTGGGGGGCGCGCGCGTGGCTGGGGCGGCCGGGGCTGGAGGAGGGCGCGCCGGCCGACTTCGTGGTGTACGCCCAGGACCCCCGGGCGGACGTCCGGGTGCTCGCGGACCCGCGGCTGGTGGTGCTGCGGGGGCGGCCGGTCGGGTAGCCGCGCCGGGGGTCGCGGGAGCGGCCGGCCGGGTCGCCGCGGGGGCCGGCCGGACGGCCGCGGACCCCTCCCGACCGGCGTCGATCGCATGATCATCCGCTGAAAGCCCTGTCGGTGTAGGCCGATAGGGTGGCGACCATGGCACCGCGTCCACTGAACGAGATCGTCGAGCCCGGCTGGGCCGCCGCCCTGGAACCCGTCGCCGGACGGGTCGCCGCGATGGGCGACTTCCTGCGCAACGAACTGGCCGCAGGCCGTACCTACCTGCCCTCCGGCCCGAACGTGCTGCGCGCCTTCCAGCAGCCCTTCGCCGACGTGCGGGTGCTGATCGTCGGGCAGGACCCGTACCCCACCCCCGGCCACGCCGTCGGGCTCAGCTTCTCGGTGGCGCCGGAGGTGCGGCCGATCCCGGCGAGCCTGATCAACATCTACCGGGAGTACGGTACCGACCTCGGCCTGCCGCAGCCCTCCAACGGGGACCTCACCCCGTGGACGAACCAGGGCGTGCTGCTGCTCAACCGGGTGCTCACCGTCCAGCCGCGCAAGAGCGGCGGGCACCGGGGCAAGGGCTGGGAGGCGGTCACCGAGCAGGCGATCCGGGCGCTGGTGGCGCGCGGCGGGCCGCTGGTGGCGATCCTGTGGGGCAGCGACGCCCGCAACCTGCGCCCGCTGCTGGGCAGCGTCCCGTCGGTGGAGTCGGTCCACCCCAGCCCGATGTCGGCCGACCGCGGCTTCTTCGGCTCGCGGCCGTTCAGCCGGGCCAACGAGCTGCTGGTGCGGCAGGGGGCGCAGCCGGTGGACTGGCGGCTGCCGTAGCAGAGGTGCGTAAGCGCAGAACGCCAATCTCACTCCAACGGGTGAAATGACTTTCTGTGTTACTCATGTGACGGATTGTTCGAGAAGACTGGCGGCTCATCGTTTCATCTGTGTGGGGGTATCGCCATGTCTTCTCGCCGAATCGTTTCCGCCGCCGCGGCCACCGCCGTGGCGGCGAGCACACTGCTCACCGCCGCTCCGGTCCACGCCGCCGAGCCCGCCCCGTCGCCCGGTAAGGCGCGCGCCGTCACCGCCGAACTCGACCTGGACGTCAGCTTGTTGAACAAGGCGGTGGACGTCCCGGTGAACATCGCGCTGAACAAGGTGGAGTCGCCGGCCCAACGCGACAGTTCCGTCCTGACGGCCACGGTGGCCGGGGTCGACCAGACCGGTCCGGTCGAGCTCGTCAAGGCCGACGTCGGGAAGTCGGTGACCCGCGTCGACGCCAAGGGCGCCACCGCCTCCGTCAAGCTGGTCAACGCCGACGTGCACGCCCCCGGACTGCCCGCCACCGCGCTGCTCGGCCTGGAGGCGATGAGCGCCGAGGCGACCTGCCCGGTGGACGGGCGGCCGACCGCCGACGTCCTCGCGCCGGTCAGGCTCAGCGTGCTCGGCAAGCCGGTCACCGTCGGGCTGTACGGGCCGACCAAGGTGGACGTGCCGCTGATCGGCAGCGTCTCGGTGGAGTTCTCCAAGAAGACCGTCACCACGACCACCGCCGCCGCCTCGGCCCTGGAGGTGCAGGTGGAGGTGAACCCGCTCAACCTGAACGTCGCCAAGGTCACCGGGAAGATCACCGTCGCCTCGGTGAGCTGCGAGAAGCCCTCCGCGCCGGCGGCCGCCCCGTCCGGCCCGGCCACCCCGGGCGCCGCCCCCACCAGCGCGGCCGCCGCCCAGCCCGTCGCCGACACCACCGCCTCGCGCACCGCCGTCCCGCAGGCCGCGGTGGAGAAGGCGGAGAAGCTGGCCGCCACCGGCGGCAGCAGCGCCACCGGGCCGCTCGCCGCGGGGGCCGGTGCCCTGGTCGCGGGCGGAGCGGCCGCGCTGTGGGCCACCCGGCGCCGTCGCGCCGCGCACGCCCGTCGTCACTGACCACGCCGGTGCCGTCACCGGCGGCACCCGGAGCGGCGGGAGTGCCGCCCCCGGCACTCCCGCACCGTGACCGTGCCAATGCGGACGGTTGGTTCACCTGCGTGTTACATGAGAGGAACAACCGGGAAACGGCGGCTTGCGACGCTACGCGGGCACCCACCACCCAGCAATGCGAGGGACACGCCGTGGCAATCAAGGCCGAGTACATCTGGATCGACGGCACGAAGCCGACCGCGAAGCTCCGTTCCAAGACTCGCGTCCTGCCCAACGCCGACAAGATCCCGACCTGGGGCTTCGACGGTTCCTCGACCAGCCAGGCCGAGGGCCACGCCTCGGACCGCGTGCTGGACCCGGTGAAGGTGGTGCCGGACCCGATCCGCGGCGGCGACCACATCCTGGTGCTCTGCGAGGTCCTGGAGACGGACGGCACCCCGCACGTCTCCAACACCCGCGCCCTGCTGCGCGAGGTCGCCGAGAAGTACGCCTCCCAGGAGGCGATCTTCGGCATCGAGCAGGAGTACACCTTCTTCAAGGGCTCCCGCCCGCTCGGCTTCCCGGAGGGCGGCTTCCCGGCCCCGCAGGGCGGCTACTACTGCGGCGTCGGCGCCGAGGAGGTCTTCGGCCGCGAGATCGTCGAGCTGCACCTGGACCGCTGCATCGACGCCGGCCTGGCCATCTGCGGCATCAACGCCGAGGTCATGCCCGGCCAGTGGGAGTTCCAGATCGGCCCGGTCGACGCGCTGAGCGTCTCGGACGACATGTGGATCGCCCGGTACCTGCTCTACCGCACCGCCGAGGAGTTCGGCATCGACGCCACCCTCGACGCCAAGCCGGCCCGCGGCGACTGGAACGGCGCGGGTGCCCACACCAACTTCTCCACCAAGGCGATGCGCGAGGGCTACGACGCCATCATCACCGCCTGCGAGTCGCTCGGCGCCTCCCAGGAGAAGGTGCTGGAGCACGTCAGCCAGTACGGCGACGACATCCAGTCCCGCCTGACCGGCAAGCACGAGACCGCCCCGTGGAACGTCTACAGCTACGGCGTCTCGGACCGCGGCGCCTCCGTGCGCATCCCGTGGCAGGTCGAGGTGGAGAAGAAGGGCTACATCGAGGACCGCCGCCCGAACGCCAACGTCGACCCCTACGTCGTCACCCGCCTCCTGATCAACACCTGCTGCGAGGCCCTGGAGAAGGCCGGCCAGGTCTGATCCACCGCCGCACCCGGCACCCGCACCGCACCGCGGTGCACCCGCAGCACGCCGCAGGCCCCCTCCCGACCCGGGACGGGGCCTGCGGGCGTTCCCCGGTGCCCGGTACGGGGCCCGATCGTGACCCGCGAACCGCTGGTCAAGCGTCTCCGCCGGGCCGAGAATTCAAGGCATGACCCAGCAGCCCCTGCTCCTCCTCGACGTGGACGGACCGCTCAACCCCTACGCCGCGCCGAAGCGGAAGCCCGAGGGCTACGCCACCCACCGGCTGCGCCCGTCCTGGTGGGTGGCGAAGCAGGAGCACCTGGCGGCGGTCCAGGCGCGGCAGGCGACGCGCGCCAGGCACGCCAAGCCGCCCGCCGTCCGGGTCAAGCCGCTGCGGGTCTGGCTGAACCCGTCGCACGGCGAGGAGCTGCTGGCGCTGCCGTACGAACTGGTGTGGGCCACCGGGTGGATGGGCGAGGCGAACACCCTGATAGGGCCGCACATCGGCCTGCCCGAACTGCCGTACATCCGCTGGACCGACCTGTTCGGCGTGAACCCGGACGGACTGCACTGGAAGACCAGGGACGTGGTCGCCTGGGCCGCCGGGCGCCCGTTCGTCTGGGTGGACGACGAACTCGGCCCGCGGGACCAGGAGTGGATCACCGCCCACCACCCCGGGCCGGCGCTCGCCCTGCACGTCAACCCCCGGATCGGGCTGCTGGCCAAGGACTTCGCCAGGCTGCGGGAGTGGGCCGAACGCTAGTGCTGCGACGGGGGCGTGAACCGGGGGCGTGGGGGCGCGCAAGGTGTGATGGGCCGGGGGGAGTGCGCCGCGCGCCCCATTGTGGACCCGGCACCACCCTTTCTAACGTCCACTCATGACCATCATCACGGAGCCCATCGGCAGCATCCCGCGGCCGCGCATCCTGCTGGACGCCCTCGCCGAGCACGCCGAAGGGCGGCTCTCCGACACCGATCTGAAGAAGCTGCAGGACGAGGCCACCGCCGACACGCTGGCCAAGCTGGAGGAGCTGGGGTGCCCCGTCCTGGTGGACGGCGAGCAGGCCAAGCCGAGCTTCGTCACCTACCCCCTCGCCGGGCTGGCCTCCCTCGCCGGGGACGGCGCCGTCATCCCCTTCGCCGACGGGCACACCCGGCAGCTGCCGCGGCTGACCGCCGGCCCCTTCCGGTACCAGGTCCGGGCCGAGAGCTATCTGCGCGACGCCCGCCGCCACACCGCGCGGCCCGTCAAGCAGGCCGTGATCGCGCCCTCGGCGCTCAGCCTGCTCTACCCGGCCGACGGCATCGACGGGTACTCGCGCGAGGAGTTCCTGCGGGACCTCACCGCCGAGGCCGAGGCCGACATCCGCGGCTGCCTGGACGCGGGCGCCCACGTCGTCCAACTCGACTTCACCGAGGGGCGGTTGTCACTCAAGCTGGACCCGTCGGGTGGCCTGCTGGAGGACTTCGTGGCCCTCAACAACCAGGTGCTGGAGCGGTTCACCGAGGAGGAGCGGGCCCGTCTCGGCGTGCACACCTGCCCGGGCGGGGACCAGGACTCCACCCACAGCCTGGACGTCGACTACGCGGAGCTGCTGCCCAGGCTCTTCCGGCTCAAGGTCGGCAACTTCTACGTGCAGCTGGCGAGCGAGGCCGACCCCGAGCGCGTCCTCGCCGTCATCGCGGATCAACTGCGCCCGGGGATCCGGGTGTTCGTCGGCGTGACCGACCCGATCGACCCCCGGGTGGAGAGCCCGGAGGAGGTGCGCGACCGGGTGCTGGCCGCGGCCCGGTACATCCCGGTCGACCAGCTCGGCACCACCGACGACTGCGGGTTCTCGCCGTTCGCCGACGACGCCTCGACCTCGCGCGACACCGCCTTCGCCAAGATCGCGGCCCGGGTGCGGGGCACGGCCCTGGCGGCGGAGGCGCTCGGGGTCCGGTAGGCCCGCGCCACGCGCCGTGTCCGGCCCTCCTCGTCCGTCCGGCCGGTCGGGCGGGCCGGCGAGGAGGGCCGATCCCGCGGCGTTCAGGCCGAACCGAGCACGGCCTCCAGGGCATCGAGGAAGCGGTCGGTGGTGGCCTCGTCCCGGACGGCGATCCGCAGCCACTCCTCGCCCAGCCCCGGGAAGGTGTCCCCGCGCCGGACGGCGAAGCCGTGCTCGCGCAGCCGCTGCCGGACGGCCGCCGCCTCCGGCAGCCGTACCAGGACGAAGGAGGCTGCCGGTTCGCCGTACAGCCGTACGGACGGGAAGGCGGCCAGGCCCTTCACCAGGTGCTCGCGCCGGAGCGCCAGTTCGGCCGCCGCCCGCTCCGCCTCGGCGAGCGCCGCCGGGGCGCTGCACGCCTCGGCGGCGGCCAGCGCCGGGGTGGAGACCGGCCAGAGCGGCTGGGCGGCGCCCAGCTCGGCGATCAGCGGCGCCGGCCCGAGCACGTAGCCGATCCGAAGCCCGGCCAGGCCCCAGGTCTTGGTGAGGCTGCGCAGCACGACGACCCGGCCGGGCAGGCCCCGGACGGAGGCGAGGGACTCCCGTTCGCCCGGCACGGTGTCCATGAACGCCTCGTCCACCACCAGGGTGCGCCCCGGCCGGGCCAGGGCGGCGACGGCCTCGGCGGGGTGCAGCACGGAGGTCGGGTTGGTCGGGTTGCCGAGGACGACCAGGTCCGCCGCCTCGGGGACGGCGCCCAGTCGGAACCCGTCCCCGGGGGAGAGCAGCACCCGGTGCACCCGGTGTCCGGCGTCCCGCAGGGCCGCCTCGGGCTCGGTGAACTGCGGGTGCACCACGACGACATGACGAGGTGTCAGCACCCGCGCCAGCAGGACGAAGGCCTCCGCGGCGCCCGAGGTGAGCAGCACCTCCTCGACCGGGCGGGCGTGCCGGGCGGCCACCGCGGCGCGCGCGGCGCTCTGGTCGGGGTAGGCGGCGAGGTCGCCGAGGGTGGCCGCGAGGTGCTCGCGCAGCCAGGCCGGGGGAGTACCGGTGCGGACGTTGACGGCGAGGTCGACCAGGCCGAGCCCGTCGGCGCGGACCTCGGCGTCGCCGTGGTGGCGCAGGTCGGGTTCGGGGGCGGTCACGAGGGATCTCCTAGCGGGGCGGTGCGGGCGGTGCCGGCGGTGCCGGGGGTGGGCGGTGCCGCTGCGGGCGGACGGTTCGGGTGGTCGTCGGGGCTCGCGCCGGGCGCGGCGGAGCGGGCGATCGCGACCGTGGCCCGTGCCGACTTCCGCTTGGTGACCACGAGCCGGCCGCCCGGCGCGCTGGCCAGCGCCGCCGCCTCGGCGACGCTCGCGGTGCCGACGGCGGTACCGACCGCGGGGGAGGGGTTCGGCACCGGCACGCCCGCCAGCGCCTCGGGCGGATGCTCGTCCACCGGCACTCCTGGGAGGTGGTCGGCCGTCCAGCGCACCGCCGGATGGCCCGCCTTGCCCGCCACGGTGGCCAGCCGGGCCACGGCGGCGAGCGGCAGTCCGGCCTCCCGGAGGGTGTCCGTCAACAGCCGCAGCACCTCGGTCCGTTCGGCGCCGCTGCTCGCGCCGATGCCGACCACCAGGGTGCGCTGGGCGACGGCGACCAGTCCGCTCACGTGCCGCACCCTTTCGTCCCGAGCTCCGGTGATCCCACCACGCCCGGCCGGAACGGGTCAATCGCGGCGGGTGTGACGTCCGACGCCGTTCCCGGCGGGGCGGAGCGGGGCGGGGCGGGTGTGACGTCCGACGCCGTTCCCGTCGCCCCCGGTCCGTCGCGGGCCCACCCGGGCACTGCAGCTGTTCGCCTGTTCTTCACCCGCGTTGTGCGGTACACGACACCATGACGCTCCTACTGTTCTCGGCGCTCCCGCCCGGGAAGCCCCGACCTCCGGAGGACCCCATGGCCTTCGCACGACCGCGCACCCCCGTGACCCCCGCCCCCGGCGCCCCCGCCGCCACCCCGCCCTCGCGCCCCGGCCGCGCCACCGGATCCCGGAACTGACGCCCGTGTACGTCGCGGACTCCCGCAGCTCGAAGGCCCCGGCCGCGTCGGGCCCCACCGCGTCGACCCCCGCCGGGCCGGCCGCCGGGCGGGGGCGACGGGCCGCCGTGCCCGGCGCGGTCGTCGCCCTCGGCGCGGTCAGCCTGGTCACCGACGTCTCCTCCGAGATGGTCACCGCCGTCCTCCCCCTCTACCTGCTCACCGGCCTCGGCCTCTCCCCGCTCGGTTTCGGCCTGCTCGACGGCATCCAGAACGGCTTCAGCGCCCTGGTCCGGCTGGTCGGCGGCCACCTCGCCGACCGCCGCGGCCGCGACGGGGCCGCCCGCCACAAGGCCGTCGCGGCCGTCGGGTACGGGCTGTCCGCGCTGTGCCGGCCGCTGCTGCTGTTCGTCCACACCGTGCCGCTGATCGGTGCCGTGATCGCCGTCGACCGCACCGGCAAGGGCCTGCGCACCGCGCCCCGGGACGCGATGATCTCGCTCGCCACCGAACCCGCCCACCGCGGCCGGGCGTTCGGGGTGCACCGGGCGATGGACACGGCCGGCGCCCTGCTCGGCCCGCTCACCGCCTTCCTGGTGCTGCGGCTGGCCGGCGGTCCGCTGCTCGCCGACGGCGGCGAGCGGCACGGCTACGACGCGGTGTTCACGGTCAGCTCGTGCGTCGCGGCGCTCGGCGTGCTGATCCTGCTGCTGTTCGTGCCGAACCGGCAGCAGGGTGACGACTTGTCGACTTCCGCGCCCTCGCTGCGCGACAGCCTCACCCTGCTGCGGCTGCCGGGGCTGCGCCGGTTGACGCTCTGCGCCGTCCTGCTCGGCCTCACCACCGTCAGCGACTCCTTCCTCTACCTGCTCGTCCAGCGCCGGCTGGACCTGCCCGTCGGCCTGTTCCCGCTGCTGCCGCTGGGCACCGCCGCCGCCTTCCTGCTGCTCGCCGTCCCGCTCGGCGCGCTCGCCGACCGGATCGGCCGCCACCGGCTCTTCCTCGCCGGGCACGGGGTGCTGCTGCTCGCGTACGGGCTGCTGCTCTCCCCGCTGCGCGGGCTGCCGGTGGTGGTCTGCGTACTGGTGCTGCACGGCACCTTCTACGCGGCGACCGACGGCGTGCTCGCCGCCGCGGCCGCCGACGCCGTGCCCGCCGAGCAGCGCGGCGCCGGGCTGGCCCTGGTCGGCACCGGGCAGGCGCTGGCCCGGTTCGCCTGCTCGCTGCTGTTCGGCGCGCTGTGGGGCGTGGTCGGCGGCCCGGCGGCGCTGGGCTGGTCGGCGGGGGCGCTGGCGCTGTGCGTGCTCGGCGCGGCGGCGGTGCTGCGCCCGTCCGGACCCGCCGCGGACGGGTCCCGGTCCGACGCCGGGCGGCCCGAGCCGGGCGCCGGGCAGCCCGAGCCCGACGCCGGGCTGCCCAGCGCCGCCGGGCAGCCCGATCCCGATGCCGCCAAGACCCAGGAGGAGACCCGATGAACCTGCGGAACCGGACCAGGGTGATCATCCTGCTGGTGGCCGTCGTGCTGCTCGGCGCGGTCGGCACCGGGGCCGTCCTGTACGCCGCCGACCGCACGGCCCGCCGGGACCGGGCCCAGCCCGGCGGGCCGTCCGTCGAGTCCGGCCCGGTGTCCCTCCAGGCGCACGACGGCGGACGACGGCTGCTGTTCCGCAACATGGCCTGGGGCCCGCACCGGGACGAGGTCACCTCCGTCGCCGCCGACCACCCGGACGGCCCGCGCACCGCCTCCGGCGTCCAGTGCCTGCGCTTCCACGCCGCCGCCGGCACCGGCGTCTGCCTCCAGGCCCAGCACGGCGCGCTGGAGGACACCTACCGCGCCGTGGTGCTGGACGACCGCCTGCGCGAGCTCCGCTCGTTCCCGGCGGCCGGCATCCCCACCCGCTCGCGGGTCTCCCCGTCCGGGCACCTCGCCGCCTGGACGGTCTTCGTCAGCGGCGACTCCTACGCGGGCAGCGACTTCTCCACCCGCACCTCGATCGTGGACGTCCGGGACTGGAATCTGCGGGAGAACCTGGAGGACTTCGCCGTCGTCCTGGACGGTCACCCGTACCAGGCGCACGACGTCAACATCTGGGGCGTCACCTTCGCCGACGACACCACCTTCTACGCCACCCTCGCCAGCGCCGGGCGGACCCACCTCGTCCGCGGCGACCTCGCCGCCCGCACCCTGACCACCCTGCACGACAACGTCGAGTGCCCCTCGCTCTCCCCGGACGGCACCCGCGTCGCGTACAAGAAGCGCGTCCCCGGCCTGCCCGCCGACTCCCCGTGGCGGCTGTACGTGCTCGACCTCGCCACCATGACCGAGACCGCCACCGCCGAGCAGCGCAACATCGACGACCAGGCGCTCTGGTCCGGCGACGGCACCCTGCTCTACGCGCTGCCCGGCGACTACGGTGCCGACCTGTGGACCGTCCCGGCGGACGGTTCGGGCAGCGCGCGGCAGGTCACCGGGGCCGCGGTCGCCCCCGCCTACCTGGGCTGAGGAACTCTGGGCTACGGTCCCACGTCGAGCAGAGTGTGACGTCCTGATCAGGCGTCCGGAACGAATGTCCTGATCAGGCGTCCTGATCGAGCGTTCTGATCGAACGGGGGAGCGAGACAACCGTGGACGGCATCCCACCCGAGCGCATGGTGACCGACTCGTGGCCGGCCCTGCACGGCCGCCCGGTCCTGCGGCGCACCGTCGCCGTCGGACTGGTGCTCTGCGTGTCCGTCGCCGCCGCCCTGGTGGTGCGCGGCGTCAACACGCTGACCGCCGGCCGCGTCGGCCGCGAGACCGACCGCGACCGCGCCGAACGCCTGGCCGGCCTCCACCCCTCCCAGCACCCCGGCCTCGGCCGCTTCTACGTCCCGGTCGGCGCCGTCTACACCCACACCTCCGACGGCGCCCCGGTCGCCTACCTGCACTACCGCCTCGGCGGCGGCAGGGCCCCGGGCCTCGGCGACTTCCTCAGCGCCTACGACCTGCCCTCACCCGGCCCGGCCGCCCGGCTGCCGGCCGACCTGCTCGCGGCCCTCGGCGGCGACGAGCCGGCCGAGGCACCGGAGCTCCCCGAGTCCCCGCTGCCGCCGGCCGTCGGCCCCTCCCCCGCTCCGTCCGGGACCGCCGCCGAGAGCCCGGCACCGACGGCCGATCCCGCCGACCCCGGCGGCCCGCCCGGCCTCGCCACGGAGCCCGGTGAGCCCCCGGCCGACTCCGGGGGGCTCACCGCCGACTCCGAGGCGTCCGTCGCCGATCCGACCGTCGCCGACCCGACCGTCGCCGACCCGGAGGCCCCGGCCGCCGAGCCGGCCCCCGCCGTCGCCCCGGCTCCGGCGCTGGAGGAGCCCACCCCCGAGGACCCCGCTCCGGCCGTGACCCCCACCCCGACCTGGACCGCCTCGCCGAGCCCCACCGGCCTCCCCGGCCACGCGCCCACCGCCCGCCGGATCTATGTGGCCACCATCCCCGGCGGCCTCCCCGGCGCCGCCGACATCTACGTCCGCGCCACCGGCTGACCCACCGCCCGCGGCCCGTCCGCGCGCCCCTGTCGGCCGTCGGCAGCACGCCCGCGCCCCCGCCGTGGACTTCGGCGGGGGCGCGGGCGTTCGGGACGGTGCCGGTCAGCGGGTGACGGCCGGTTCGCGCCGGGGGGCGGGGAGGACCGGCGCCGCGGCCGGCACCGGCGCCGGAGCGGGGGCCTGGCTCGGGGCCGCGGCGCGGCGGGCGGGGGCCTGGCCGGCGAGCATGGCGGCGAGGGCGAGGAGGAGGCCGAGCACCTGCCAGGGGGTCAGGGTCTGGCCGAGGACGACGAGGCCGCCGAGGGTGGCGACGACCGGGTTGATCAGGCCCAGGAACGAGGCCGGGCCGGCGCCGAGGTGCTCGATGCCGCGGAACCAGAGGAAGTAGCCGAGCGCGGTGCCGACCAGGCCGAGGTAGCCGAAGCCGGCCAGGTTGGCGGCGCTCAGGGCGGGCGGCGCGCCCTCGACGACGGCGGCGAGCGGGACGAGGAAGACCGAGCCGGCCAGGAGCTGCCAGGCGGTGAGGTCGAGCAGGGTGGCGCCCTCCGGGCGGCCCCAGCGGCGGGTGAGGACGGTGCCCATGGCCATCAGCGCGACCCCGGCGACCATCGCGGCGATCCCGACGCCGTTCAGCCGGGCACCGCTCTTGAGCACCAGCAGGGCCACTCCGCCGACCCCGACCAGTCCGGCGACCACCGCCCGCCGGCCGGGCCGCACCCGCAACACGCCGATCGAGAAGCCGGTGACCAGCAGCGGCTGGATCGCCCCGATGGTGGCGGCCACGCCGCCGGGCAGGCGGTAGGCGCCGACGAACATCAGCGGGAAGAACAGCCCGATGTTGAGCATCCCGAGCACGGCCGCGCGCCCCCACCAGCGCCCCTTGGGGAGTCGGCGGCCGATCAGCAGCAGGAGCAGTCCGGCGGGGAGCGCGCGGAGCGCGGCGAGCAGCAGCGGGCGGCCCTCGGGCAGCAGCTGGGTGGTGACCAGGTAGGTGGTGCCCCACGCGGCCGGGGCGAGAGCGGCGGTGGCGGCGATCGCTGCGCGCTTGCGGTCCATGACGTCCCCCTGAACGTTGATTATCTGAACGTTGAGATATTTCTACGCCCAGGATCGGCGAACGTCAAGTATGTGAATGTTAAGATATCTGCGTAGGGCAGACGGACGGACGACTTCGGACAGACGGCTCCGGGAGGGCGACGGACATGCAGCAGCAGCGCGACACCGTGGACGACATCGTCGAGCAGTGGGCCCGGGCCCGCCCCGACCTGGACGCCGGGCCGATGGCCCTGATCGGGCGGCTGCGACGGCTCAACGCCCGGGTCGACAACGCCCTGCGCGAGTACTTCACCGAATGCGGCCTGGACTCCTCCGAGTTCGACGTGCTGGCCACCCTGCGCCGCTCCGGCGAGCCGTACGAGCTCAACGCCCGCGCGCTGCTCAAGTCCGCGATGGTCACCTCCGGCGCCATCACCAACCGGGTCGACCGGCTGTCCGCCAAGGGGCTGGTCGAGCGCAACCCCTGCCCGACCGACCGCCGCGCCGTCCTGGTCCGCCTCACCCCGGCCGGCAAGGACCTGATCGACGGCGCCCTGGCCGGCCACGTCCGGAACGAGGAGCGCATCCTCTCGGCCCTCGACGCGGAGGAGCGCACCCGGCTGGACGCCCTGCTGCGCAAGCTCCTCATCGCGCACGGGGACACCGAGCCGCTCCTCTGAACCCGGTCGAACCCGGTGCCGGGCGCCTCCGGGGCGGGGTGCGGCACCCCGCCCCGGGCGGCTGTCGGCGGCCCCTGCCATGCTGTCCCGCACCACGGAGCACGAGGGGGCGGGGCAGTGATCGAGGGCACCGGGCAGGTCGAGGAGCCGATGGCCGGCGTGGCGCGGCGGATCGCCGAGGGCATCGCCGCCGCGGCGCCCGAGGGCTGGACGGAGGCCGTGCTCGCCGTCTCGGCGGGGCCGGGCGGGCTCTCGTACTCCGGTGACCACGTCGTGCCCGGCGCGGCCGGCCGCGGCACACCGGTGCAGGCGCCCTTCGGGGAGCTGTACCAGCTGTCCGAAGGCGTCCGGCGGGCCCGCGGCTGGCAGCGGATGTCGCTGGAGCTGCGCTGCCGCCCGTCCGGGGAGCACGAACTGACCGCGTTCGACGACTCCCTCGACAGCCTGCGCTCGTCGGGCGACGGCTTCCTCGCCGTCCTGGACGACGGCTACCGGCTGCCGGTCCCCGGCGCGGACCAGGAGCCCGGTACCGCCGCCCCGGCCGGCGACCCGGCCCTCGCCGTCGCGCACTTCCGCACGTACCTGGAGCGCCGCGCCGCCGTCCTCGGCCGTCCGGACCAGCTGCCGCCGGCCGCCTCCGACGCCGGGATCGAGGCCGTCGAACGCCGCCTCGGCCACGCCCTGCCCGCCGATCTGCGGGCCCTCTACCGGATCGCCGACGGCGACCGGGTCGACGGCCGGCACGGCCACCTCGTCGGCGGCTACGGCTGGCTGTCGCTGGCCGGCGCGGCCGCCGTCCACGAGCGCGTGAGCGCTCCCGACTGGTTCGGCTGGAGCCTGGGCTGGAACGCGGTGGTCCTCGACGCCGACCCGCCCCAGACGGTGCGCCGCTGCGGCGCCCACCCGGCCTGGCTGCCGTTCGCCACCGGCGGGGACGGCAACTACCTCGCCGTCGACCTCGCTCCGGCCCGCGACGGCCGGCCCGGCCAGGTGATCCGGATCGGCCGCGACCACGACGAGGGGCCGCAGTACGTCGCCGAGTCCGTCACGGCCCTCTTCCGCCGGTACTCGGACCAGCTGGCGGCGGGCGCGTACGAGGTCGACGAGGACTGGATCGGGCTGACCGGCGAGGCCTTCCGGGAGGAGGCGTCCGGCACCGACCGGGCGTCCGTCCGGCGGGAGGTCATCGGCGCCGTCCCGGACCCCGTCCCGCCGCAGCTCCAGGCGCTGCACGTCAACGACGCGGCCGGGTCGGTCGACCTCTCGCCCCTCGCCGCCGCGCCCCTGCTGCGGCGGCTGCACCTCAACCGCTCCGTCACGGCGGACCTGACGCCGCTGCGCGAGCTGCCCGTGGAGTCCCTGCGGGTCACCCTGGCGGGCGGCGACCTGACCCCGCTGGCGGGCCACCGCGAGCTCCGGGCACTGGAGTTGGCGACACCCGCGGACGGTGACGCGGTGCCGCTCGACCTCGCCGCGCTGCGGACGGTGCCGAACCTGCGCGCCCTGGACCTCTCCGGCGCCGCCGTCCGCGACCTGACCGTCCTGGCGGACCTCCCCGAGCTGCGCTACCTCGCGCTCGACGGCCGGCAGTGGGCGCGGCTCTCGGCGGCCGACCGGATCCCGGCCGGCCTCGCCGCCGTGCGCCTCGCGGACCGTGCGGCCCCGATGGCCGACGCCCTGGCCTGGGCCGCCGGTCTCGGCCTCGACACCGGGGGCGCCCTCCGCCTGCGGCTGCGCTGACGGGCGGCGCGGCCCGTCGCGGGGCGAGCGGACCGCCCGGGGCCGGGGGCCCGATCGGCATTGACCTCGGAAGAAGTTCCGAACTACCTTCTGGCCATGCCGACCCCCCGTGTCGTTCTCCGAGCTGTCGAAGAACTCCAAGCGTGTCGCGGACACCGTGGAGCGGGCCCGGCGCGTGCGCGTCACGCGGCGGGACGGTGAGGACCTGTACCTCACCACCGAGCGCCACGACCGTCAGCGCGAGGAGACGGCGGACGTCACCGCGCGTCTGTTCGCCGCGCTGATCGGCAGCGACGAGGGCGCGCGGGCCGTGCTGCCGGCCCTTCCCGCCGTCTTCCCCTGGACCAATCACCTGTCGGCCGAGGAGGTCCGCGAGTTCGTCGTCGACCTCGTCGACGCGACGCGTGACGTCGTCGAGCTGGACGTGCACGCCGGTCTGCACCGGGTGACAGCCGAGTGGCGGGCCACCGCCAGAGTCCTCGCGGACCCGGACCTGACGGCCGAGCTCACCGCACCCCTCCCCGGCGACGATCACGGCGAGGTGGTCGAGCCGTGAGCCCTGGCCGTGGCGACGACGTCCCCGTCGCCACCCGTCGGCGGTCGGTCGTCGCACCCGGCCGGGTGCCGGTCAGGCCTCGGTAGCGGTGCCCGGCGTCGATCCCGTTCGGCGGTGGGGTGCTCCGCTCACCGTGCTCCGCGCAGGGCCGGCGGCTGCCAGTCGTACGTCGGGGCGGAGCGGCTCAGCAGGGCGCGGGCGGGGAGGAGGCCGGCGAGGGTGAGGGCGGTGGTGCGCAGGGCGGTGGCGGCGGGGGAGCGGAGGGCGACGAGGTCGCCGATGCGGCGGGAGCCGGCGACGACGGCGGTGGTGCGGGGGAGCCGGGCGGCGGTGTAGTCGGGCAGGGCGGCGGCCGGGTCGGCGCCGGGGGTGAGCATGGAGGCGAGGACGAGGGCGTCCTCGATGGCCTGGCAGGCGCCCTGGCCCAGGAAGGGGCACATCGCGTGGGCGGCGTCGCCGAGCAGGGCGACCCGCCCGTGGTGGTGGGCGGGCAGCGGGTCGGCGAGGTCCCAGACGTCGTGGCGCAGGACGCGCTCGGGCTCGGCCAGGGCGAGCAGTTGCGGCACGGGGGCGCACCAGTCGCCGTACCGGCGCAGCAGTTCGGCCCGCTCGTCGCCGTCGGCGGCGCGCTCGCCGGCCGGGGCGAGGGCGGCGCCGTAGAGGTAGACCCGGCCGTCGGCGAGCGGGACGATCCCGGCGAGCCGCCCGCGGCCCCACACCTCGCCGACGGCCGCCGGGTGGCGGTCGGGGGCGACGATGGTGCGCCAGGTGGTGAAGCCGCTGTAGCGGGGGCCGGGATGCCCGGGGAAGAGCAGGCCGCGGGCCGCGGAGCGGATGCCGTCGGCGGCGACCACCAGGTCGGCGCTCTCCTCCCCGTCGGCGGTGCGGACGACGGCGGGCCCGGTGGCGTCGCCCGGGGCGACGAGGGTGGCGGGCGATCCGGTGCGGACGGTGCCCGCCGGGAGCGCGTCGACCAGGGCGTTGATGACGTCGGCGCGGGCCACGGCGGCGATGGTGTCGCCGAAGCAGGCCTCGAACGCCGAGGTGCTGGTGCGGGCGAGCCAGCGGCCGGAGGGGTGGCGCAGGCCGATGGCGGGGTGCGGGGTGGCCAGGGCGCGCAGGCGCCCGCCGACGCCGAGCCGGTCGAGGGAGCGCAGGGCGTTGGGGGCCAGGGCGAGCCCGGCGCCGACGGGTTCGAGGGAGTCGGCGCGCTCGTGGACGCGCACGGGGAAGCCCTGCCGGTGGAGGGCGAGGGCGGCGGCGAGCCCGCCGATGCCGCCGCCGATGACGATCGCCTGATGCCTGTCCCGCGGGCTGCCCATGGGTGGGCTCCTCTCCTCGCACTACATCCGTAGTGTCCGTCTGCCAGCACCGTACTACAGATGTAGTTCGCGGGGCACTGCTGCTGTAGTGAATTGGCTCGCCCGAGGAGAAGGGCCATGATCGGACCCATGACACCCCCGCGCCCGATCCTGATCGCCGACGCCGCCATCGCCCTGATCGCCGAGCGCGGCCTGCGCGGGCTGACCCACCGCGCGGTGGACGAGGAGGCGGGCCTGCCCGCCGGCTCGACCTCCAACCTCGCCCGGACCAGGGCCGCCCTGCTCGAACTCGCGCTGACCCGGATCGCCGAGCGGGAGACCGAGGACCACCCGGACCTCATCGCCGAGCCCCCCGCGGCGGCCCCGCCCACCCCCGCCGCCGCGCGGGACCTCCTGGTCCGGGTCGGCGCCGATCTGCTGCACCGGGCGCTCACCAGCGGCCGCCGGCTCACCGTGGCGCGGCTGGAACTCGCCCTGGAGGCCACCCGGCGGCCCGAACTGCGGGTGGTCTACGACCGCTTGGGCGGGCGCTTCGCCGACATCGCCGCGGCGCTGCTCGCGCAGTGCGGTTCGGCCGAACCGACGGCGGACGCCCGCCGTCTGATCCGCTGGTGCGACGGGGTGCTGTTCAACGCGACGGCGGGCAGCGGGCACTGCAACATCCCGGCGCCGGAGGAACTGCGCGACGAGGTGGCGCGCTACCTGGCCGCGCTGCTCGACCGGCGGTAGCCCGCCGCCCCCGTCCCGGCCGCCTACCGCCCGGCCGTCTACCGCGCGGCCGTCACCCGCGCGGCCACCGCCGGCTCGCAGCGCCCCCGACCCCGAGCCCCGGCCGCCGAACTACGCGGCCCCGCCCGGCCCCGCCGCGAGGTCCCGCGCCGCGAAGTCCGCCGCCGCGGCCGCGAAGGAGGACGCCAGCGCCGGTGCGCCCGCCCAGTGCAGGTGCAGGTACGAGGCGTGCACGTTGCCGCCCGCGAAGCCCTCCGTGCGGGGGCCGGTCGGCAGGCGCCAGCCCCAGGCGGGGAGTTCGCCCGCGCCGGGCTCGCAGACCGTGCGGTGGAACTCGTGGCCGCGCAGCCTGGTGCCGGCCGGGGCCAGCGGGGAGTCGTGCAGGGCGACCGCCTCCCGGTAGCCGAGGGTGAGCCGTTCGGTCATCCGGGCGTCGGTGGGCAGCACGCCGCACATCGGCAGACCGTCCAACTCCCGCCCCAGGTAGAGCAGTCCGGCGCACTCGGCGGCGATCGGCCCGCCCGCGGCGGCGAACCCGGCGATGGCGGCGCGCAGCGGGGCGTTGCCGCTCAGCTCGCGCACGTACAGCTCGGGGAAGCCGCCGCCGATGACCAGGCCGGCCGCCCCCTCGGGCAGTGCCGAGGCGTGCAGAGGGTCGAACGGGACCACCTCCGCGCCCGCCGCGCCGAGCAGTTCGGCGTTCTCGGCGTACGAGAAGGAGAAGGCCGGGCCGCCCGCGACCGCGATCCGCGGCCGACCGGCCACCGGGGTGGCCTCGGCCGACGGGTCCCACGGCTCGGCGTCCAACTCCGGGGCGGACCGGGCGAGTTCCAGCACGGCGTCCAGGTCGACCGAGGAGGCCACCAGTTCGCCCATGTCGGCGACCGCCTTGAGGGCCTCCGCCGAGCGCTCCACCGCCGGGATCAGCCCGAGGTGGCGCGACGGAGTGGCGACCGCCGCGGAGCGGCGCAGCGCGCCCAGCACCGGGACGCCGGAGCCCTCCTCCAGGGCCTCGCGCAGCAGTTGCTCGTGCCGGTCGGAGGCGACCCGGTTGAGGATCACCCCGGCGAGCCGCACCTGCGGGTCCCAGGAGGCGAAGCCGTGCACCAGCGCGGCCACCGAGCGGGACTGCGAGGAGCCGTCCACCACCAGCACCACCGGCGCCCGCAGCAGCTTGGAGACGTGTGCCGTGGACGCCAGCTCCCCGCGCCCGGAGGCGCCGTCGAACAGGCCCATGACCCCCTCGACCACCGCGACGTCCGCCCCGGCCGCGCCGTGCAGGAACAGCGGCGCGATCCGCTCGGGCCCGCACAGGAAGGCGTCCAGGTTGCGGCCCGGGCGCCCGGCGGCGAGCGCGTGGTAGCCCGGGTCGATGTAGTCGGGGCCGACCTTGTGCGGCGACACCGCCAGCCCGCGCGCGGCGAGCGCCGCGATCAGGCCGGTGGCGACGGTGGTCTTGCCGGCGCCCGAGGAGGGCGCGGCGACGACGAGGCGGGGGATGCTGCTCAACGGTCTACCACTCGATGCCGCGCTGGCCCTTGCGGCCGGCGTCCATGGGGTGCTTGACCTTGGTCATCTCGGTGACCAGGTCGGCGAAGCCGGTCAGCGCGTCGGGGGCGTACCGGCCGGTGATGACGACGTGCTGGCTTCCCGGGCGGTCCGCGAGCACGGCCACCACCTCCTCCGGGTCGATCCACCCCCAGTGCATCGGGTAGGTGAACTCGTCCAGCACGTAGAAGCGGTAGGTCTCGGCCGCGAGGTCCCGCTTGACCTGCTCCCAGCCCTCCTTGGCCGCCTCCTCGCTGGACATCTCCTGCTCGGCGGAGCGCTGGATCCAGGACCAGCCGGAGCCCATCTTGTGCCAGTCGACGGTGCCGCCCTCGCCGGAGGCGCCGAGCACGCGCAGCGCGTTCTCCTCGCCGACCTTCCACTTGGCGGACTTCACGAACTGGAACACCCCGACCGACCAGCCCTGGTTCCAGGCCCGCAGCGCCATGCCGAACGCGGCCGTGGACTTGCCCTTGCCGGGGCCGGTGTGCACGGCGGTGATCGGCAGCGTACGGCGCTGGCGGGTCGTCAGGCCGTCTTCGGGGACGCTCTCGGGGACACCCTTGGGCATGTCGGCTCAGGCCGCCTTTCGCATCGAAGCAGTCGAAGTGGCACCACGGTTCCCGGTGCGGTTCTCGCGGACGAGCGAGGCCACGCCCTCGGCGCGCAGCTCGTCCAGGCTGACGGCGGTGCCGCCGAGCAGCCCGGCCAGGGTACGGGCCAGGCCCAGGCGGACCGGGCCGGACTCGCAGTCCAGCACCACGCTCGCGGTGCCCTGCGCCGCGAACAGCGCGGCCGCGCGGCGCGACCGGGCGAGCGCGTCCTGCCCGCCGGTGGCCCGGCCGTCGGTCACCACGACCAGCAGCGGGCGCCGGCTCGGGTCGCGCAGCCGCTCCACCCGGAGCACCTCGTGCGCGCGCAGCAGGCCGGCGGCCAGCGGGGTCCGCCCGCCGGTGGGCAGCGACTCCAGCCGGGCCGCGCCGACCTCCACCGAGGAGGTGGGCGGCAGCGCCAGCTCGGCGCCGGCGCCCCGGAAGGTGATCATGCCGATCTTGTCGCGGCGCTGGTAGGCGTCCATCAGCAGCGACAGCACCGCGCCCTTGACGGCGGTCATCCGCTGCCGGGCGGCCATCGAGCCGGAGGCGTCCACCACGAACAGCACCAGGTTGGACTCCCGTCCCTGGCGCACCTGTTCGCGGAAGTCGTCCTTCTTCAGGACCAGGGCCCGCCCGGTGCGCCCGCGCGCCGCCTGGTGGGGCGCGGCGGCCTGGAGGGTGGCGGTCAGGTGCAGCCGGCCGAGCGCGCCCTGCGGGCGGCGGGCGCGGATGGTGTGCCCGCCGGTGGTCTCGGCGGGGGAGCGGCGGCCCTGGGCGCCGTGCCCGGTGCCCTTGACGGTGAACAACTGGGTCCGGTACGGGTCCCCGGCCGCGACCGGCGCCGACTCCCGCGCGGGGGAGGGCTGTTGGGCCGGTACGGGCGGCTGCGCGGGCTCCTCGGCGGCCTCCGGGCCGTCCGGGCCCTCGCGGCCGTCGAGACCGCCTTCGGGGCCGGACGGCTCGGGGGCGCCACCGCCGTCGGGGCCACCGCCGTCGGGACCGTCCCCGTCAGGCCCGCCGTCCTCCGGACCGCCGCCGGGACCGTCCCCGTCAGGCCCGGGCCCGTCGCCGTCGGGCTCCGGTTCGTCCTGCTGCGCGTGCTCCTCCAGCGTCCGGTCCAGCTGCTCCTCGTCCAGCCCGGGCGCGTCGAAGGGATTGCGGCGGCGCCGGTGCGGCAGCGCCAGCCGGGCGGCCTTGCGGACGTCCTCCTCCAGCACCTCGGTGCGCCCGTCCCAGGCGGCCAGCGCGACGGCGGTGCGGGCCATCACGATGTCCGCGCGCAGCCCGTCCACCTCAAACGCGGCGCAGACGGCCGTGATCTGACGCAGCGCCACGTCGGTCAGCTCGACCTGGGGCAGCAACTCCCGCGCCGCGGTGATGCGTTCGGCGAGCGCCCGCTCCTCCTCGGCGAACCGCGCGGCGAAGCCGGCCGGGTCGGTGTCGTACGCGAGCCGTCGGCGGACCACCTCGGCGCGCTCGGCCGGGTCCCGGGTGGCGGCGATCTCGACGGTCAGGCCGAACCGGTCGAGCAGCTGCGGCCGCAGCTCGCCCTCCTCCGGGTTCATCGTGCCGACCAGCAGGAAGCGGGCCGCGTGCCGCACCGACACGCCCTCGCGCTCGACGTAGGAGCGGCCCATCGCGGCGGCGTCCAGCAGCAGGTCCACCACGTGGTCCTGGAGCAGGTTCACCTCGTCGATGTAGAGCACGCCGCGGTGGGCCCTGGCGAGCAGTCCGGGCTCGTAGGCCTTGACGCCCTCGGCCAGCGCCCGCTCCAGGTCGAGCGAGCCGACGATCCGGTCCTCGGCCACGCCGACCGGCAACTCGACCAGCTGGGAAGGCCGTTCGGAGGCGGACGGGGAGACGTGCGGCCCGTCCGGGCACTGCGGGTCGGGCGCGCCCGGGTCGCAGGCGAAGCGGCAGCCGTCCACGGTGGCGATGGACGGCAGCAGGCCGGCCAGCGCGCGCACCATGGTCGACTTCGCGGTGCCCTTCTCGCCGCGCACCAGCACGCCGCCCACGGCCGGGGAGACCGCGTTCAGCAGTAGCCCGAGCCGCAGGTCGGCCATGCCGACGATCGCGGTGAACGGATAGCGGACGTCGGTCATGCGTCACTCCCAGGGGCCCCGGGCGGCAGGAACGGCAGCGATCCGGCCGCCGGCACCCCGCCCTCGATCAGCTTCCACAGCGCGTCGGTGTCCGCGTGTTCCTCGATCAGGTCGCCCAGCCGGTCCAGCCGGGCCTCGCGCGCCGCGGCGAAGGAGGTGTCCGGCGCCGGGACGAACGCCCGGCCGGACGACTCGGCGACCTCGCGCAGGAGTTCACGGCGGAACCCGTCGTTCTCCAGCGCGCCGTGCCAGGTCGTGCCCCGGACCGCGCCCACCCGGCAGCCGTCCAGGAACGGGGTGCCGCCCTCGACCGCCACCACCCCGTGGTGGATCTCGTAGCCCTCGACCCGCTGCCCGTACGCCTCGCCGACCGGCCGCGCCAGCACCTTCTCGGCGCCGAACCGCACCCGGGTCGGCAGCAGGCCGAGCCCGTCGACGGCGCCCGCCTTCGACTCGACCTCGTCCACGATGGAGTGCGCCAGCATCTGGTAGCCGCCGCAGACCCCGAGGACCGGCAGTCCGGCCGCCGCCCGTGCCTTCAGGGCCGGCTCCAGGCCGCGCTCGCGCAGCCAGGCGAGGTCCGCGACGGTGGCCCGGGTGCCGGGCAGCACCACCAGGTCGGCGTCGGCCAGCTCCTCCGGCCTGGTCGCCCAGCGGACCAGCACGCCCGGCTCCTGCGCGAGCGCGTCCAGGTCGGTGAAGTTGGACAGCCGGGGGAAGCGCACCACGGCCACCCGCAGCACGTCCGCGCCGAGCGGTCCGGGCCCGTCCGTCCGGTCGACCACGGTGGACAGGTCCAGCGAGTCCTCGGCGTCCAGCCAGAGCCCGGGCAGCATCGGCAGGGTGCCCAGCACCGGACGTCCGGTCAGCTCGTGCAGCATCTCCAGCCCGGGCGCCAGCAGCCGCGAGTCGCCGCGGAACTTGTTGACGAACCAGCCCGCCACGTGCCGCTGGTCCTCCGCCGACAGCAGCGCCAGCGTCCCGTACATCGCGGCGAAGACCCCGCCGCGGTCGATGTCCCCGACCACCACCACCGGCAGGGCGGCGGCCGTGGCCAGGCCCATGTTGGCGATGTCGCGGTCGCGCAGGTTGATCTCGGCCGGCGAGCCCGCGCCCTCGCAGACCACCACGTCGTAGCGGCTGCGCAGGTCGGCCAGGCACTCCAGGGCGCGCTCCAGCAGGACGGGCTTGCGCTCGCGGTAGTCCAGCGCGCCCACCTCGGCCACCGGCCGGCCGAGCAGCACCACCTGGCTGCGGCCGTCCGCGCCGGGCTTGAGCAGCACCGGGTTCATCGCCGCCTCCGGCTCCACCCGGGCGGCCTGCGCCTGCATCGCCTGGGCGCGGCCGATCTCGGCGCCGTCGGCGGTGACGAAGGAGTTGAGCGACATGTTCTGCGCCTTGAACGGCGCGACCCGCACGCCCTGGCGGGCGAGCCAACGGCAGATCCCGGCCGTCACCACGCTCTTGCCCGCGTCCGAGGTCGTCCCCGCGACCAGCAGCGCGTTCGTCATGCCCGCCCCCTCTTCTTCATCAGCGTCCGCAGCAGGACGTGCCCCGCGACCGTCGTACCCAGTGCCAGTGCGCCCACCCGCCGGGAGAGCGCGCAGGCCCGTTCGATGTCGTCCACCGTGACCGGGCGCAGCTCCGCGCCCAGCACCGGCCGGTCCTCCACCTGCTCGCCGTACCGCAGCGTCCCGCCCAGCCGCACGCCCACCGCGCCGGCGAACGCCGCCTCGGCCTGGCCCGCGTTCGGGCTCGGGTGCGCGGAGCCGTCGCGCCGCCAGATCCGCCAGGCGGTCCGGGGTTCGGGCGCGGCGGCCACCGTCAACAGTGCCGTCAGCCGGGCGCCGGGCCAGCCCGCCAGGTCGTCCAGCCGGGCCGAGGCCCAGCCGAACCGGGCGTAGCGCGGCGAGCGGTGGCCCACCATGGCGTCCAGGGTGTTCACGGCGCGGAAGGCCAGCAGTCCGGGGGTGCCGGCCAGGGTGCCCCAGGCCAGCGCGTTCACCACGGCGTCGGCGGTGTTCTCGGCCACCGACTCGACCACGGCCCGGGCGATCTGCTGCCCGTCCAGCGCGCTCGGGTCCCGCCCGCACAGGTGCGGCAGCCGCTCCCGGGCGGCCGCGAGGTCGCCCGCGGCGAGCGAGCGGCCGATGGTGCGCGCCTCCCGGGTCAGCGAGGTGCCGCCGAGCACGGTCCAGGTCGCGGCCGCCGCCAGCGCGGCCCGGCCCAGCGGGCGCCGGCCCACCGTACGGTCCAGGGCGAGCGCGCCCGCCGCGACCGCGCCCACGCACAGCGCCGTGTACCCGGCCCCGGCGGCGCGGCCGTCGCGCCACACCCTGCGCTCCAGCCGGATCGCGGCGCTGCCGAAGACGGCCACCGGGTGGCCCCGGCGGGGGTCGGCGAAGCGGGTGTCGGCGGCGTAGCCCGCGGCGGCGCCGAGCGCGAACGCGGCGGCGCGGGTCAGCGGGCGCGGAGCGGGGGAGGCGGTGGGCGGGGTCATCGGCCGCACGGCGGAAGGCAGCTCGGAGTCCGGCCGGGCGGGGCAGCCTGCATCGCGTGCGTGTCCTCACTCAGGGTCCGCGCCCTGGATCGACGTGACGGGGGCGAGAGTCTCCTGGCTTCCGGGTCGAACGCACTCCCGGAGCCTTCCAGCGGCCGTCGACGGCCCGCCGTGGCGATGTTCCGAGCGTGCTCCCCGGTGACAGTGGCGGGACCGCGCCGGACTTCCACCGGCTTCCTCTCCATGCCTCCGTTTGGCCCCAGGATCCCATCACGGGCCCGAACCGGGAGTCAACCGAGGTCACGGAGGGGTTGGTCACACGCCGGCCCGCTGACACCCCGTGGGATCGCCCGGCACCGGCAGGCGCCGGCAGCGGCACCGGCCCGGGCGGTCGCCCTCCCGACCGTCCCCTCCTCGGGCCCGCCCGCCCGCCGCCCGCCCGCCGCCCGGGCGACCCGGACGGCCCATCCGGGTGGCCGTCCGGGTGGCCGTCCGGGCGGGGCGCCGGTGAACTGGTGCTCGAACACCGTCCGGTCCGAGAGCAACAGAGCGGGGAGCGATATGCGTTGGGGAACCGCCGCCGTCGTGGCGGCCGCCGCGGTCGGGGCCACCGCGGCCGGGGCCGCCGTGCTGGTGATCGGCCGTCGGGCCTCCGAGCGGATGGTCCGTCCGGCGCCCGCCGTCCAGGAGTCGGCGCCGGTGGTGGTCCGCGGCCTCGCCCCCGGCCGGGTCACCTTCACCCGCGGCCCCGCGAGCCTGCGCCCCGGCCGCTGGGCGGTCGAGTGGGCGGACGGCGGGCACGCGGTGGTCGAGGAGGTCCTGCACGGCGACGAACGGGGCGTCACCCGCCGGCTGGTCCGCGCCGACCGGGGCACCCTCGCCCCCGGGACCGAGGTCCGCTTCACCCCCCGGGTCCACCTCGGCGACCCCTCCGAGGCGCTCGGCCTGGCTTTCGCCGACACCGTCGCCGACGGCGAGCTCGGCGCGCTGCCCGCCTGGCGGCTCCACGGCAAGCGCGGCACCTGGGTGATCCTGGTGCACGGCCCCGGGGCCGACCGCCAGCAGACCCTCCCGGTGCTCCCCGTGCTCGACCGGCTCGGCCTGCCCGCCCTCGCCGTCACCTACCGCGGCGACCGGGGCGCCCCCGACTCCCCGGACGGGCTCAGCCACTTCGGCGAGACCGAGTGGCGCGACGTCGAGTCGGCGGTACGGCTGGCGCTCGACAGCGGCGCGGGCAAGGTGGTCCTGTACGGCTGGTCCCTCGGCGCGACCATGGTCCTGCAGACCGCGGCCCGCTCCGTCTGGTCGCACGCCGTCCGGGGCCTGATCCTCGACTCGCCGGTGCTCGACCTCCCGGCCTCCGCCCGCCGGGACGCCGCCCGGGCCGGTTTCCGGGGCGTCGCCGCAGAGCTTGGCGCCCTCGCCGCCGAGGGCCGCACCGGCGTCGACCTCGCGGACTCCGCCCGTCTCGCCGAGGGCACCGACCTGCGGGTGCCCACCCTCGTCCTGCACAGCCCGGAGGACCGGATCGCCCCCTTCGGCACCGTCGAGAAGCTGGCCGCGGCCCGCCGCGACGTGGTCAGCCTCCAGCCCTTCCCCGGCGCCGACCACGCCACCCTCTGGAACACCGCCCCGGACCGCTACACGGAACTCCTCCGCCGCTGGCTCACGCCGCTGCTGTAGCCCGGGAGCCCCCCCTCGCGCGCGCCGCGTTTTCGGCCGGGTCACGACGGTTTCCCGCCGCGCTTCCCCCCGGTCCGCGAATGGCGCTTTCTCCCGTTCCGCCCGGCGTGCACGAGAAGTCGGCCCGGCCGACTTCTCGTGCGGTGCGCTTCCCCCGCCCCGCCCGCCATCCGTCCGGAATCGGGCTGGACAGGCCCGCCGAGCACGGGCGGCGCGGATCCCCCGCGGCGAAAACCACCCCGCGGTCGGGGGCAACAATGGGCCCCGACTCGTTACCCCCCACCCGTACGCAGGGTGACCGGGCGAGCATTCCCGGCAACCGGGGGGTGACGAGTGGCATGGCCAGGTCACACGTTTCCGGCCAGGCGGTATGCCGTTGTTGCCCGATCTTGCGGAGGTGCCGCCACCGGTCGCCCGGTCGTACGGACAACCGGATGTGACAGAAGGCCGGTGCAAGGGGAAGACTGCTCGACGTGACGTCTCGGAACCCGCGCGACCGTGATGCCCCGCTCCCGCCGACGATCGGTACCGGTGCGACGGTGACCCGTCTCCCCGGAACGGCCCAACGGCCCGCCGGTGGCAGGCCGGGCGGGGCGGGTGTCCCCCGTAACGGAGTACCCCGGCGACGAGGGCCCGCTCCGGCTCCCGGGCGCGGCAGGGTTCCCGTGCCGGAGGGCTTCCCGGCACCCGCCGAGCTGGCGCCGCTGGCCCGCCGGATGCTGGTGGACGCCGTCCGGGTCGCCCGTTGGGCCGGGGAGCTGGCCGAGGTCGACAAGCGCGGCGAGCTGCTCCCGGAGGACGCCCGCGCGGCGGGCCGGGCGCTGGCCATGACGGTCGGCGCGGCCACCAAGGCCTGGGGACGGGCGCTGCTGGTGGGCCTGGTGGAGCCCCGCGACGGCGGAGCCGGCCCCGGCTGGCGCCTGCACGCCTGGGAGCACGACGACGAGGCCGTGGTGCGTGGCTGGTCGGCGCTGTTCGACGCCTGGACCCTGCTCGCCCCGGTGCCGCCCGCCGCGCTGCGCGGCGTGTTCGCCGTCCTGGCCGGGCAGGCCGTGGACCAGGCCCCGCAGCTGCTCTCCTTCCTCCACCTGGTGGACGGCCCGGTCGCCGAGAGCGAGCTGCTGGAGCTGCTGCGCCGCGGCCTGGACGAGCGCCGGGTCGGTACGGGCCTCGGCGGGCCGGGCCTGTCGCCGGTGCCGCACGCGGCCTCGGCGGTCTCTGCCGTCCGGGGCACCTGCCGCGCGCCGCAGATCGACACCCCGGCCGCGCCCTCCGACGTGGCCGCCGTCCTGGACTGGATGCTGGACGGTCTGGCGGCCGTCGGCGCCCTGGAGCGCAGGAACGACGCCGCGGAGCTGTCTCCGCTCGGCCACTGGGCGGTGCGGGCGAAGCTGGAGGAGATCTGCACGGTCGCGCAGACCGCGGCCGGGCACATCGAGCAGAGCGCCTTCGAGCTGCTGAACGCCTGTGCGGACTACTCGCCGGGCCCGGCCCGCGCCGAGTTCCGGGCCTGGGTCGCGGCCCGGCCCGCGGACCGGGCGGTGGGCGAGCTGCTGGACGCCGCCCAGGGCGACGACGCGCTGGTGCGCGGGCTGGCCTTCGAGGCGCTGCGGGTGGCCGGCGGTCCGGCCGAGCAGGCGGTGCGCGCCGCCGTGGACGAGCCGGTGCTGCGCCCCTACGCGCTGCTCTGGCTGGCGGAGCGCGCGGACGAGGGGGTCTCCCCGGCGGACGTGCTGGGCGCGGAGGACGCGGCCTGGCTCTGGGTGGACACCGCGGCCGCGGTGCTCGACCACGGCGAGACCGAGCTGCTGGTGGGCCACGTCGAGGGCGCCTCGGCGGGCGACCCGGTCCGGCTGTTCGCCCGGGCCCGGCAGTCCGGCCACCCGCGGGCGGCCTCGGTGCTGACGGCGGTCTCCGGCGTGCACCCGGACCCGGCCGTGGCCCGGGCGGCCCGCCGCTCGGCGTTCAGCGTGCACACCGGCGGCGCCTGAGTCCGCGGCCGCGGCGCCCGACCGCGACGACGCACGGGAAAGGGCCCGGAACCACCAGGTTCCGGGCCCTTCGCCGTGCGACGGCTTCGGGGATCAGCCGATCCGCGACTCCGCCCGCCGGGCGCGGACGTCGCCGACCTTCTGGCCCACCTTCCGGCGGATGACCAGCAGCGGCGCCATCGCGGCGAGCGTGATCTGGGCGAACGCGCCGACGTGCATCAGCCTGTCGCCACCGGGCAGACCGGTGGCCCAGGCGGCCAGGCAGCCGATGGAGACCACGATCCAGCAGAGCGTGGCGGTGGCCAGCAGCCCCTGCGGCTTGGGGTACTCGATCCGGCTGACCATCAGGTACGCGGCGCCGAAGATGGCGAGCAGACCGGGCAGGAACGGCGGGTCGAGCAGCACGATGGCGATCACCGTCATCGCGCCCATCGGGCAGGGCATGCCCTGGAACACCCCCGGCCGCATCTTGACGGCCGAGAAGCGGGCCAGCCGCAGGACCACCGCGAGCAGCACCGTGATGGCGATGAGCGCGGACAGCTTGCTGTTGGAGCCCTGGGAGACCATGCCCCAGACCGCGACGAAGTAGGCCGGCGCGATGCCGAAGCTGATCAGGTCCGCCAGGTTGTCCAGTTCCGCTCCGAGGGCGGAGGAGCGCAGCTTGCGCGCCACCAGGCCGTCGAAGAGGTCGCACATCGAGCCGATCAGCAGCAGCGTGACCGCCGTGGCGGCGCTGTGCCGGTCCGGCGCCGCGTCCGGGTTGGTGATGTGCGGGACCAGGACCCCGGTGGTGATCGAGTAGATCGCCAGGAAGCCGCAGACGGCGTTCCCCAGGGTCAGGAAGTCGGCGGTGGACAGGTGTTGGGGAGAGCGCGGGGCGCGCAGCTCGCGGTCGCGCGCCCAGCGGCGGCGGCGCAGGGCCGTCTCCTCGTCGTCCAGGCCGACGATTGTCTCAGGTTCAGTCACGGTCAAGGCGCGTCACCCCGGCTGTGGTCTTCTGGCCGACCTCGACGCCGACCTCGACGCCGGCCGGCAGGTAGGTGTCGACCCGGGAGCCGAACCGGATCAGACCGATCCGGTCGCCCTGCTCGACCTTGGTTCCGGCGTCGACGTACGGCACGATGCGGCGGGCCACGGCCCCCGCGATCTGGACCATCTCGATGTCGCCGAGTTCGGTGTCGAAGTGCCAGACGACCCGCTCGTTCTGGTCGCTGTCCTTGTTGAACGCGGGGACGAAGCCGCCCGCGACGTGCTCGACCGACGTCACCGTGCCCGGCAGGGGCGCGCGGTTGACGTGGACGTTCAGCGGGCTCATGAAGATCGCGACCCGGGTGCGGCCGTCCGGCCAGGCGTCGATGCTCTGCACCACGCCGTCGGCGGGGGAGATCACTCTGCCCGTGCCGATCTCACGCTCGGGGTCGCGGAAGAACCACAGCATGCCGGCGCCGAGCGCGCAGGCGGGAACCGCCGCCAGGGCCCACTTGCCGCTGCGCCGGGTGAGGGCGGTGGTCACGGCGGCCGTGGCGAGGGTGGGGACGAACCAGGGGGTGGCTCCGCGCGCGATGGTCACGCGGGGTCGCCGACCGGCCGTCGGGGCTGCGAGGGCATCGCGGTCCGTGACGGAGGTGTGAGGGGACGGGCTGATGGGCATCGAAGACCTTTGTCGCGGGGGATCATGGCCGCTGGACGGGGGCCACCGCGGGATCGGTAATAGAGGGACGGCTTGCTGTCCCGGTGGATGCTATCGGGAGCACACGGTGGGTGGGCAACCCGCCTGCTCGTTCATGTGTCCGGTGGCGGCGCGTGTGCGCGTCCACTCCTACGACCGTAGCTCGACCCGGTCCGGTTCCCAAGGGACCGGACAGGGCTGGTGACTCTTGTCTCAACGGGTGCGCCGACGGAACCCGGCGGGGGAAACGGCCGTAGCGGCCGGAAGCGGGTGTGCGGAAGCGGCCGCAGGGCGCGTCCTTGCAGCTGTACGCCCTGCGGCCGCTTCCGGAGGGCCGTGCCGGACCGGGGCGGACCAGGCCCGGGCCCGTGACGGGGCACGGCGCTCCGCCGGGACGGGCCCGCACGCCCGTCGACCGGCGGTTCGAGGGGGCCGCCCGGCGACGTGTTCGGTCGGCGGGCGGCCCGGGGATCAGTCGGCGATCCGGTACTCCTCCAGGAGCCGGCGCCCGACGATCATCTTCTGGATCTCCGCAGTACCTTCACCGATGAGCAGCATCGGGGCCTCGCGGTAGAGGCGCTCGATCTCGTACTCCTTGGAGAAGCCGTAGCCGCCGTGGATGCGGAAGGCGTCCTCGACGACCTCCTTGCAGTACTCGGAGGCGAGGTACTTGGCCATGCCGGCCTCGAGGTCGTTGCGCTCGCCGCCGTCCTTCTTGCGGGCGGCCATCACCATCATCTGGTGGGCGGCCTCGACCTTGGTGGCCATCTCGGCGAGCTTGAACTGGATCGCCTGGTGCTCGGCGATCTTCTTGCCGAAGGTGGAGCGCTGCTGGGCGTAGGAGATGCCGAGTTCGAAGGCGCGGCGGGCGACGCCGCAGCCGCGGGCGGCGACGTTGACGCGGCCGACCTCGACGCCGTCCATCATCTGGTAGAAGCCGCGGCCGGGCACACCGCCGAGGACGCGGTCGGCCGGGACGCGGACGTCCTGGAGCACCAGCTCGGTGGTGTCGACGCCCTTGTAGCCCATCTTCTCGATCTTGCCGGGCACGGTCAGGCCGGGAACCCGGGGGTTCGGGCCGAAGCCGGCCTCCTTCTCGATCAGGAAGGTGGTCATGTTCTTGTACGGGGTGTCGCCGCCCTCGTCGGTCTTGCAGAGGACCGCGACCAGGGTGGAGGTGCCGCCGTTGGTGAGCCACATCTTCTGGCCGTTGAGGACGTAGGACTCTCCGTCCTTGACGCCCTTGGTGGAGATGGCCGAAACGTCGGAGCCCAGGCCCGGCTCGGACATCGAGAAGGCGCCGCGGATCTCGCCGGCCGCCATCCTGGGCAGGAAGTGGTCCTTCTGCTCCTGGGTGCCGTGGGCGTTGATCATGTGCGCCACGATGAAGTGGGTGTTCACGATGCCGGAGACGGACATCCAGCCGCGGGCGATCTCCTCGACCACCAGGGCGTAGGTGAGCAGCGACTCGCCGAGGCCGCCGTACTCCTCGGGGATGGTGAGGCCGAACAGGCCGAGCTGCTTCATGCCCTCCACGATGGCGGTCGGGTACTCGTCCTTGTGCTCCAGCTCGGTCGCGACCGGAATGATCTCCTTGTCGACGAAATCCCGCACGGTGGCGAGGATGTCCCGCTGGATCTCGGTGAGGCCGTCGGTCTGTGCGAGGCGTCCCATCGTGCGGCTCCGGAAGTCTGAAAGTGGCGGGGGGGGGATTCTTCGGGGGCCCTGCCGGCGTGGCTGCGGCAGCAGGGCCCCCGACCGGGTGGGGGTCGGCCGATGACGGCGGCCTTCCCCTCCGGGGTCTGGAGAGGGGCCCCTATAAGAGGGGCCCGGTGAAGGGGAGGGTCAGGAGAGGGGGGTGGGACGGCCGGGCTGCTCGCCGCCGCGCTCCTGGGTGTACGTCGCGGTCGGCACCATCACCTTGCGGCGGAAGACGCAGACGACCGTGCCGTCCTGCTTGTACCCCTTGGTCTCGACGTACACGATGCCGCGGTCGTCCTTGGACTTGGACGGCCACTTGTCGAGCACGGTGGTCTCGCCGTAGACGGTGTCGCCGTGGAAGGTCGGCGCGACGTGGCGCAGCGACTCGATCTCCAGGTTGGCGATCGCCTTGCCGGAGACGTCCGGGACGGACATGCCGAGCAGCAGCGAGTAGACGTAGTTGCCCACCACGACGTTGCGGCCGAAGTCGGTCGTCTTCTCCGCGTAGTTGGTGTCCATGTGGAGCGGGTGGTGGTTCATGGTGAGCAGGCAGAAGAGGTGGTCGTCGTACTCGGTGACCGTCTTGCCGGGCCAGTGCTTGTAGACCGCGCCGACCTCGAACTCCTCGTAGGTGCGTCCGAACTGCATGGTCACGCCTCCGGGATCTCGAACTTGGTGGTGCGCTGCATGCCCGCGGCCCGGCCCTTGCCGGCGACGACCAGCGCCATCTTGCGGCTGGCCTCGTCGATCATCTCGTCGCCGAGCATCGCGGAGCCCTTGGCGCCGCCCGCCTCGGAGGTGCAGTAGTCGTACGCGTCGAGGATCAGCTCGGCGTGGTCGTAGTCCTCCTGCGAGGGCGAGTAGATCTCGTTCGCGGCGGCGACCTGGTCCGGGTGGAGCACCCACTTGCCGTCGAAGCCGAGCGCGGCCGAGCGGCGGGCGACCTCGCGGTAGCCCTCCTGGTTGCGGATCTGGAGGTACGGGCCGTCGATCGCCTGGAGGTCGTTGGCGCGGGCGGCCATCAGGATGCGCATCAGGATGTAGTGGTAGGCGTCGGCGTCGTAGCCGGGCGGCTGCTCGCCGACCACCAGCGACTTCATGTTGATGGAGGCCATGAAGTCGGCGGGGCCGAAGATGATGGTCTCCAGCCGGGGCGAGGCCTCGGCGATGGCGTCGACGTTGATCAGGCCCTTGGCGTTCTCGATCTGCGCCTCGATGCCGATCCTGCCGACCTCGAAGCCCATGGTCTTCTCGATCTGGGTGAGCAGCAGGTCGAGCGCCCTGACCTGCTCGGCGTCCTGCACCTTGGGCAGCATGATGCAGTCGAGGTTGGGGCCGGCACCCTCGACCACGGTGATCACGTCGCGGTAGGTCCAGTGGGTGGTCCAGTCGTTGACGCGCACGACGCGGGTCTTGTCGCCCCAGTCGCCGTTGTTGAGGGCGTCGACGATGTTGTGGCGCGCGCTCTCCTTGACCAGCGGGGCGCAGGCGTCCTCCAGGTCCAGGAAGACCTGGTCGGCCGGGAGGCCCTGGGCCTTCTCCAGGAAGCGCGGGTTGCTGCCCGGTACGGCGAGGCAGGAGCGGCGCGGGCGCAGGCGGTTGACAGCAGTCATGAGGGTCTTTCGGTTCCTTCCCAGTGGTCAGCTGGTCAGCTGGTCAGTCGTGGCCGCGGTCGGTGCGGGCGTCCACGGCTGGAGCTTGTTGGCCAGCCGGATCTCGTCCACGATCCGGCCGATGATGGTCGTGATCCCGAAGTCCTTCGGGGTGAACACGGCGGCGACGCCCGCGGCCCTGAGGGCCTCGCCGTCCGCTGCCGGGATGATGCCACCCACGATCACCGGGACATCCTCCACCCCGGCGCGGCGCAGCCGCTTCAGGACGTCGGGTACCAGCTCGCCGTGCGCGCCGGAGAGGATCGACAGACCCACGCAGTGCACGTCCTCCGCGACGGCGGCGGAGACGATCTGCTCCGGGGTCAGCCGGATGCCCTGGTAGACCACCTCGAACCCGGCGTCGCGGGCCCGGACGGCGATCTGCTCGGCACCGTTGGAGTGCCCGTCCAGGCCGGGCTTGCCGACCAGCAGGCGCAGCTTGCCGGCGCCCAGCTCCTCGGCGGTGGCGGCGACCGCGGCGCGGACCTGCTCCAGCTCGCCGCCGGGCTCGGCGGCCACCGCGACGGGGGCGCCGCCGACGCCGGTGGGCGCGCGGTACTCGCCGAAGACCTCGCGCAGGGCGAAGGCCCACTCGCCGGTGGTGACCCCGGCCCGGGCGCAGGCGAGGGTGGCCGGCATCAGGTTGGCCTCGGTGGCGGCGACGGCCTTGAGCCCGGCCAGCGCCTCCTGGGCGGCGGCCTCGTCGCGCTCGGCGCGCCAGGCCTCCAGGGCGGCGAGCACGGACTGCTCGGAGGCCGGGTCGACCACCATGATCGCGGTGTCGAGGTCGGCCGTGAGCGGGCTCTCCTCGGTGGTGTCGAAGCAGTTGACGCCGACGATCCGGTCCTCGCCGGACTCGATCCGGGCCCGGCGGGCGGCGTGCGAGGCGACCAGGTTGGACTTCAGGTAGCCGGACTCGACGGCCGGGATCACCCCGCCCATCTCCAGCACCTTGTCGATCTCGGCCTCGGCGCCGGCCAGCAGCTCGGCGGTCTTGGCCTCGATCACCTGGGAGCCGTTGAAGATGTCGCCGTACTCCAGCAGGTCCGACTCGTAGGCCAGCACCTGCTGGATGCGCAGCGACCACTGCTGGTCCCAGGGCCTGGGCAGGCCGAGCGCCTCGTTCCAGGCGGGCAGCTGGACGGCCCGCGCGCGGGCGTCCTTGGAGAGGGTGACGGCCAGCATCTCCAGGACGATCCGCTGGACGTTGTTCTCCGGCTGCGCCTCGGTCAGGCCGAGCGAGTTGACCTGGACGCCGTACCGGAAGCGGCGCTGCTTGGGGTCGGTGACGCCGTAGCGCTCCAGGGTGACCTTCTCCCACAGCCGGGCGAAGGCGCGCATCTTGCACATCTCCTCGACGAAGCGCACGCCGGCGTTGACGAAGAAGGAGATCCGGGCGACCACCTCGCCCATCCGCTCGGCCGGCACCTGGCCGGAGTCGCGCACGGCGTCGAGCACCGAGATGGCGGTGCACATCGCGTAGGCGATCTCCTGGACGGGCGTCGCCCCGGCCTCCTGCAGGTGGTAGCTGCAGATGTTGATCGGGTTCCACTTGGGGATGCTGCCGACCGTGTAGGCGATCATGTCGGTGATCAGCCGCACCGACGGGCCGGGCGGGAAGACGTGCGTCCCGCGCGACAGGTACTCCTTGACGATGTCGTTCTGGGTGGTGCCGGTGAGCTTGGCGACGTCCGCGCCCTGCTCCTCGGCGACCACCTGGTAGAGCGCCAGCAGCCACATCGCGGTGGCGTTGATCGTCATGGACGTGTTGGTCCGTTCGAGCGGGATGCCGTCGAACAGGGTGCGCATGTCGCCGACGTGGCCCACCGGGACGCCGACCCGGCCGACCTCGCCGCGGGCGAGGACGTGGTCGGAGTCGTAGCCGGTCTGGGTCGGCAGGTCGAAGGCGACGGACAGGCCGGTCTGGCCCTTCGCCAGGTTCCGCCGGTAGAGCGCGTTGGAGTCGCTCGCGGTGGAGTGGCCGGCGTAGGTGCGCATCAGCCAGGGCCGGTCGCGCTTCTGAGGCTCAGTCATCGGACCCGTCTCACACGTTGCGGAAGCGGTTGATGGCGGGCAGGTGCTTCTCCCGCAGCTCGTGGTCGGTGACGCCGAGGCCCTCCTCGGGCGCCAGGCAGAGCACGCCGACCTTGCCCTGGTGCTTGTTGTGGTGCACGTCCAGGGCGGCCTGGCCGGTCTCCTCCAGGGAGTAGACCTTGGACAGGGTCGGGTGGATCCTGCCCTTGGCGATCAGGCGGTTGGCCTCGAAGGCCTCGCGGTAGTTGGCGAAGTGCGAGCCGACGATCCGCTTGAGCGACATCCACAGGTACCGGTTGTCGTACTGGTGCATGTAGCCGGAGGTGGAGGCGCAGGTGACGATGGTGCCGCCCTTGCGGGTGACGTACACCGAGGCGCCGAAGGTCTCCCGGCCCGGGTGCTCGAAGACGATGTCCACGTCCTCGCCACCGGTGAACTCGCGGATCTTCGAGCCCAGGCGCTTCCACTCGCGCGGGTCCTGGTTGTTCTCGTCCTTCCAGAACCGGTAGCCCTCCGCCGAGCGGTCGATGATCGCCTCGGCGCCCATGGCGCGGCAGATCTCGGCCTTCTGGTCGCTGGAGACCACGCAGATCGGGGTGGCGCCGCCGGCCAGGGCGTACTGGGTGGCGTACGAGCCGAGGCCGCCGCTGGCGCCCCAGATCAGCACGTTGTCGCCCTGCTTCATGCCGGCGCCGTTGCGCGAGACCAGCTGGCGGTAGGCGGTGGAGTTGACCAGGCCGGGGGAGGCGGCCTCCTCCCAGCTGAGGTGCCTCGGCTTGGGCAGCAACTGGTTGGTCTTCACCAGGGCCAGCTGGGCCAGGCCGCCGAAGTTGGTCTCGAAGCCCCAGATGCGCTGCTCCGGGTCCATCATCGTGTCGTTGTGGCCCTCGGGGGACTCCAACTCGACCGAGAGGCAGTGCGCGACGACCTCGTCGCCGGGCTTCCAGGCGTTGACCCCGGCGCCGGTGCGCAGCACCACGCCGGCGAGGTCGGAGCCGAGGACGTGGTACGGCAGGTCGTGGCGCTTGGTGAGCGGCGACAGCCGGCCGTAGCGCTCCAGGAAGCCGAAGGTGGAGACCGGCTCGAAGATCGAGCTCCACACGGTGTTGTAGTTCACCGAGCTGGCCATGACGGCGACCAGGGCCTCGCCCGGGCCCAGTTCGGGCAGGGCGATGTCGTCGAGGTGAAGGGACTTGCGGGGGTCCTTGTCGCGGCTGTCGAGGCCGGCGAACATCTGCTCCTCGTCCTTGTGGAGCGTCACCGCCCGGTAGGACTCGGGGAGCTTGAGCGCCGCGAAGTCCGCCGACGTGCTGTCGGTGCTGAGGATCGCGTCGAGGATTTCCTGCATGGCTGCCTCCGAAGGCGTACCTGTGTGAGGGGCACAGGGCGTCTGGGGGAGCCGGGAGCGGACACCGGCTTCGCTGAGGTGGGTGGTGGGTGGGTCAGGCTGGGTGCCCGGGGTGGACCGGGCCTGCTGGCTCTGCTCCCGGGGTGTGGGAGCGCCGGACGACGGCGCGCCGAGGTGGGGAGCCGCGGCGCCGCGACCGGTGGGTAACAAGGTAGTGGCACCCTGTGCCACTCGTAAAGACACCGGGTGTCACGAATTCGGACGGCCTCCGGGGCCGCTCGACGCGCGTTGCGCGGGCATGCGAAGGGCCCGCGCCGACTGCTCGGCGCGGGCCCTCGACACTGCTCTGACCTGCGTAAACGTTGCCGCTATGACTCCCGGGCGCCACTCAGCGCGGCCCGGATGCTGTCCACCACGACCTCCAGCGGAGCGTCCGTCCGGGCGACTGTGATGAGTACCTCACCTCCGGGACTGGCACTCAGTGCGCTCTCCGCCCCGGTGTCCCCTGGGGTCCCGTTGGCACCCGGTGCCACCACCGATCCCCGGCGTCTGGCACCCGGTGCGCTGGCGGCCCAGAAGGTCCGCCGGATCACCTCGAAGGAGTGGTCCAGCTGCGCCTCGACGTCGCCCCGGCCGCCGGCCCGCAGCCAGCGCCGCAGCACGTGGTTGTGCGCCGCGACCACCGCCGCCGCCGAGACCTCGGCCAGCATCGAGTCGTCCTCGCCGCCGCGCTGCCAGCCGGACGGGATGGACTCGCCGGTGTCGAAGCGCCCCAGCAGGTAGCGGGTGAACAGCCGCTCGTAACGGGCCACCACGGCGATCTCCCGCTCGCGCAGCGCCGGGACCTGGCGGATCAGCTGGTACCGCGCGACCGACACCCCCGGGGTGGAGGCGTACATCCGCAGCACCTCCTTGATGCCGCGGCAGACCACGTCCAGCGGGTGCTCCTCCGGCTCGGCACTGGCCAGCAGGTCGGCCACCCGCACCAGGGTGTCGTCGTGGTCCGGGAAGATCGCCTCCTCCTTGGACCGGAAGTACCGGAAGAAGGTGCGTCGGGCCACCCCGGCGGCGGCCGCGATCTGGTCGACCGTGGTCTCCTCGTAGCCCTGCGAGGCGAACAGCTCCATCGCGGCCGTGGCCAGGTCCTGGCGCATCTGCTGGCGCTGCGCCGCCGCCCGGCGGCTGCCCGGCCCGCCCTCCGGTCCGGTGCCCCCGGTCGAGGGGGCGGTCCGGTCGGTGCCGCCGTGCGGCCCGGCGGGGTGCTGCGGGGAGGTTGACTGAACCCGATCCATGTCCGGAACGCTACACGGCCCGGACGGAGCGGCCGCGGCCCTTCCCCGCCGCACCGGCGCGACCGGGCCGGTCACGGCCGGGCGGGGCCAGCGGGAGGACACCGTCCCGGGGCTCCAGCCGGGGCGCGTGGAGGCCGCGGAGGGCGCGGAGCCGTACGGCGGGGCGCCGCTCCCGGCGGCCGTGCCACCGGCCTGCGGCGTGGTCACCGGCGCGCGTGGTCGCGGAAGCCGCGGCCGGTCTTGCGGCCCAGGCAGCCCGCCGCGACCAGGTGCTCCAGCAGCGGCGCGGCGGCCAGGCCGGGCTCGCGGAACTCCTGGTGCAGCACCTGCTCGATGGTCAGCGAGACGTCCAGGCCGACCACGTCCAGCAGCTCGAACGGGCCCATTGGGTAGCCGCAGCCGAGCTTCATCGCGGTGTCGATGTCGTCCACCGTCGCGTAGTGCTCCTGAAGCATCCGCACCGCGTCGTTCAGGTACGGGAAGAGCAGCGCGTTGACGATGAAGCCGGCCCGGTCGCCGCACTCCACGGGGTGCTTGCGGACCTTGGCGGTCAGCTCCAGCACGGTCGCGGTGACGTCCGGCGCGGTCAGCACCGTGGAGACCACCTCGACCAGCTTCATCGCCGGGGCCGGGTTGAAGAAGTGCATGCCGATCACGTCCTGCGGCCGCGAGGTGGCGGTCGCGCAGCTGATCACCGGCAGCGAGGAGGTGGTGGTGGCGAGCACCGCGCCCGGCCTGACGATCTTGTCCAGGGTGGCGAAGAGCTCCCGCTTGACCGCCAGGTCCTCGGCGACCGCCTCGACCACCAGGTCCACCTCGGCCAGCTCGGCGTACTGGCCGACCGGGGTCACCAGCGCCAGCGCGGCGTCCCGCGCCTCGGCGGACAGCCGGCCCTTGGCCACCGAGCGCTCCAGCGACTTCGCCAGCTGCGCCTTGGCCCGCTCGGCCTTCTCCTGGCTGCGGGCGGCCAGCAGCACCGGGTGCCCGGCCTTGGCGAACACCTCGGCGATGCCGGTGGCCATCGTCCCCGAGCCGCAGACGCCGACGGTGCGCACCTCCCGGCCCGGCACCTTCGGCAGGGCCGGCCCGGTGGCCGCGTCCACGGCCCGGGAGGAGCCCGGCGCCTCGTAGGTGTAGAAGCCGCGGCCGGTCTTGCGGCCCAGCAGCCCGGCCGCGACCAGCTGGCCGAGGATCGGGGCGGGGGCGTGCAGCCGGTCCCGGGACTGCTCGTACATCGCCTCCAGCACGGTGCGGGCGGTGTCGACGCCGATCAGGTCGAGCAGCGCCAGCGGGCCCATCGGCAGGCCGCAGCCGAGCCGCATCGCGGCGTCGATGTCCTCCCGCGAGGCGTACTTGGACTCGTACATCGCGGCGGCCTGGTTCAGGTAGGCGAACAGCAGGCCGTTGACCACGAAGCCGGCCCGGTCGCCGGCCGCCACCGGCTCCTTGCCGAGGTCCCGGGCGAAGGCGGCGGCGTCCTCGGCCGTCCGCGGCGAGGTCAGCACGGTGCGGACCACCTCGACCAGCTTCATGCTGTGCACCGGGTTGAAGAAGTGCAGGCCGAGCACCCGCTCCGGGCGGGCGGTCGCGGCGGCGATCCGGGTCACCGAGAGCGCGGTGGTGCCGGTGGCCAGCACGGTGGTCTCCGGGCAGATCCGGTCCAGCTCGGCGAAGACCTCCCGCTTCAGCTCCAGCTGCTCGGGCACCTCCTCGATCACCAGGTCCGCGTCCGCGGCGGCGGCCAGCTCGTGGCCGACCGAGAGCCGGGCCAGCAGCCCGGCGCGCTCCTCGGCGGTCAGCCGCTCCCGGTCCACGGCGTGCGCGGTGGCCTCCTCGATCCGGGCCAGCGCCCGGGCGGCCGAGTCCTCGGTGGCCTCGATGCCGATCACCCGGCGGCCGCTCTTGGCGACCGCCACGGCGACGCCGGCACCCATCGTGCCGAGGCCGACGACGGCGACAGTGGGGAAGGGACGCTCCATCTGTCCTGACTCCTAGTCATGAAGGGCCCGCGCGTGCTCCGGCGGGCACGCCGCCGCGCCCGTACGCCGGGGGCGGCCGCCGCCGGAGGAGGGTCCACGCGCGGGGGCTGGGGAGATGACGGGTGCGGCGCATCGGGCAGCGGCCGGTCCGCTCCGGCCGAACTGCGGATGTGCCGTGGTGCTCAGGCGCTCGAAGGTGAAGGAAGCGACTCTGATACGAGGAGGAGACCCGGCCCGCCGCGGTCCGCGGCACCTGCCGGTGAAGAGCGCACCGCGCGGGCGCCGGAGAAACGGCGACCGCGGCCTGCCGCCGGTGCGGCTCCCGAAGCCCGGCGGTGGTGCGTGTCCGGCCACTGTAGCGAAGCTACTCGCGAGTAGGAAGGGGGCGGAGGCGAAAACCCGCCACCGCCTGCCCTCGCACGCGGACGCCGACCACCTGGAGCGGACCGCGCGGCGGAGCCGGCCGCCGGGTTCGCCCCGAACGGGTGAACGGGTGAACAGGGCTGCCAATAGGACCACCCGATAGGGGAGTTACCCGACCGTGACCGGCGGGGCAGCATGGGAGGCATGACCCCCGGAACCGCCTCCGCCGGCCCCGCCGCGCCCGATCCCACCGCTCCCGGTCCCGCCGAGCCGCCCGTCAGCGCCGACCGGCTCGCCGCCGCCGCGGCGGCGGCCGTCGCGCTGCCCTCGCGCGCCGAGCGGGCCGAGCGGGCCGGGGAGGTGGCCGACCGGCTGCGCACCGAGGCCGTCGAGGCGGTGGCCGTCACCTGGGTGGACAACGCCGGCGTCACCCGGGTCAAGGCCGTGCCGCTCGGCGGCCTGGCGCACGCCGCGCAGTGGGGCGTCGGCACCGCGCCCTGCTTCGACGTGTTCCTCGCCGACGACACGATCACCACCAGCCCGATCATCGGCGGCCCCACCGGGGACCTCAGGCTCTACCCGGACCTCGACCGGGTCGTCCCGCTGGCCGCCCAGCCCGGCTGGGCCTGGGCCCCGGGGGACAGGTACACCCAGGCCGGCGGCTCGCACCCGGGCTGCCAACGGCTGTTCGCCCGCCGGGCCCAGGCCGTGGCGGCCGCGCGCGGGCTGAGCCTCAAGGCCGGCATCGAGGTCGAGTGGACGGTCGCCCTGGCCGGCACCCCGCAGGACGAGCCGCGGTACCCGACGCACGGCCCGGCGTACGGGATGCACCGGGTCACCGACCTCTCCGACTACCTGCGCGACGTCCTCACCGCCCTCGGCAGGCAGGGGCTGGGCGTCCTCCAGATCCACCCCGAGTACGCCCCGGGCCAGTTCGAGGTCTCGGTCGCCCCCGAGGGCCCGGTCGCCGCCGCCGACACCTCCGTCCTGGTCCGGCACACCGTCCGGGCCGTCTCCGCCCGGCACGGCCTGCGGGCCTCCTTCGCCCCGGTGGTCGAGACCGGCGTCGTCGGCAACGGTGGGCACCTGCACGTCAGCCTCTGGCGGGACGGCCGCAACCTCGGCCACGGCGGCCCCGGCCCGCACGGCCTGACCGCCGAGGCCGAGGGTTTCCTCGCCGGGGTGCTCGACGCGCTGCCCGAACTGCTGGTGCTGGGCTGCTCCAGCCCGGCCGGGTACCTGCGGCTGGTGCCCTCGCACTGGGCCGGCGCCTACCAGTGCTGGGGCCTGGAGAACCGCGAGGCCGCGCTGCGCCTGGTGACCGGCTCCACCGGGGAGCGGGCCGCCACCGCCAACGCCGAGGTCAAGTGCTTCGACGCGAGCGCCAACCCGTACCTGGCGGTCGGCGGGGTGATCGCGGCCGGCCTCGCCGGGCTGGACCAACGCCGAGCCCTCCCACCGGAGTTCACCGGGGATCCGGCGGCCGCCGAGCCCGGTACGGTGCCCCGGCTGCCGACCGGCCCGGCCGAGGCGATCGCCGCGTACGAGCGCTCCGCGGTGCTGCGCGAGGCGCTCGGCGAGCCGCTCTACCAGGCGGTGCTGGCGGTGCGCCGGGCGGAGCGGGAGCAGTACGCGGCCGTCACGCCCGAGGAGCTGGTCGCGGCCACCCGCTGGCGGTACTGAGCGGTGGCCCGGCCGCAGGGCCCCGCGCTGGTCGACCACCACTGCCACAGCGTGGTGGCGGCCGAGCTCACCGACGACGCCCTGGCCGGGCTGCTCACCGAGTCCGACCGCCCGCCCGCGCCCGGCTGCTCGCCCTTCGACAGCGCGCTGGGCCTGGCGGTGCGGCGCTGGTGCCCGCCCGTGCTCGGCCTGCCGGCGCACGCCCCGGCCGCCGACTACCTGGCCCGGCGGCGGGAGTTGGGCGCGGCCGAGGCCGCCGGGCGGCTACTGGCGGCGGCCGGGCTGGACACCTGCCTGGTGGACACCGGGCTGACCACCGCCGCGGGCCACCCGCTGCTGCCGCCCGCCGAACTGGCCGAGGCCACCGGCGCCTCGGTGCGCGAGGTGGTCCGGTCCGAGTCGGTCGCCGAGACGGTGGCGTGCGGCGCCGCGGACTGGCCGCGGGCCGTCGCGCAGGCGCTCGGGTCGGCCGCCGCCGGGGCCGTCGCGGTCAAGTCGGTGCTCGCCTACCGGCACGGCCTGGCCGCGCCCGCCGAACGCCCCGCCACCGCGGCCGTGGTGGCCGCGGCCGGTGCCCACCTGCGCGCCGGGCGGGTCCGGCTGACCGACCCGGTCCTGCTGCACCACCTGCTCTGGACGGCCGTGGACGTCTGCGCCGAGCTCGGCCTGCCGCTCCAACTCCACACCGGCTTCGGCGATCCGGACCTCACCCTGCACCGGGCCGACCCGTCGCTGCTGACGGACTTCGTGCGGGCCGCCGAGCCCAGCGGCGTCCCGCTGGTGCTGCTGCACGGCTACCCGTACCACCGGCAGGCCGCCTGGCTGGCCCAGGCCTTCCCGACGGTGTACACCGACCTCGGGCTGACCACCTCCTACACCGGGCCGCGGGCGGCCGCGGTGCTGGGCGAGATGCTGGAGTTGGCCCCGTTCGGGAAAATGCTGTTCTCCACCGACGCCTACGGCCTGCCCGAACTGTATTTGGTGGGCACCTGTCAGTTCCGGTACGGACTGGGTGCGCTGCTCGCGGCCTGGCGGGCCGACGGAGCCTGTTCCGCGGCCGACGCCGAGCGGCTGACGCGGTCGGTCGCGGCTGACAACGCCCGTCGGCTGTACGCGTTGTAGGGATGCGATCAGTGCTGGTGGCCGATGTCGTGACGGGTGTGGCCGCACGTCGGCGAACCATCACTTTTTAACACTCTTGACCTCTGTTTCCTGTGTTGGGGCCGGTTGTCCGTAGGCCCTGTCCCTGGTCACGATGTGACGATTAGATGACTACCCCTTGCGCTTATAACCAAATATTCATTAGCGTCCCGGTCATTCCCAAGCGCACCTGCCCATCGCAGCTGCCGCCTGACGAGCCGGGAGGCCAACCCTCATGCGTGTTCCTCGGATCAGTCGTACCCGGTACGCGGCGGTGGGCGTCGTACTCGCCACCGCCGGCGCCCTCGCGCTGCCGGCCGGTACCGCTGTCGCGGCCCCCACGGCCGACTCGACGACCGGTCCGCTGCTGAGCTACGTCGTCAACACCAAGGCCAACCACGGCCAGGTGCAGAAGGTCGAGAAGGCCATCGCCGGCCTCGGCGGCACGGTGGTCCAGTCGTACGAGCAGGTCGGCGTCGTGGTCGCCCGCTCCAACGACACCAAGTTCGCCGAGAAGCTGCGCCTGGCCAAGGGCGTCGACTCGGTCGGCGCCAGCCGCACCAAGGGCATCCAGGCCTCCGACCAGGGTAAGGCCGAGGTCGCCACCGACTCGGCCGCCGTGGCCGCCGCCCCGGGTGAGGACCCGGACGAGGCCTACCAGTGGGACATGCGGCAGATCGGCGCCGACAAGGCGCACAAGATCTCGCTCGGCAGCCGCAACGTCACCGTCGGCGTGCTGGACTCCGGCATCGACGCCACCCACGAGGACCTGGCCGCCAACGTGGACGCCTCGCAGTCGGTCTCCTGCCTCGACGGCAAGACGAACACCGACTGGAAGGCCTGGCAGCCGACCACCAGCGACCACGGCACCCACGTGGCCGGCACCATCGCCGCCGCCAAGAACGGCAAGGGCATCGTCGGCGTCGCGCCGAACGTGAAGCTGGCCGCCGTCAAGGTCGTCGACGACGGCGGGTTCATCTACCCGGAGAACGCGGTCTGCGGCTTCGTCTGGGCCGGCGAGCACGGCTTCAAGGTGACGAACAACAGCTACTTCGTCGACCCGTGGATGTTCAACTGCAAGACGGACAAGGACCAGGCCGCGATCTCGGAGGCCGTCCGCAAGGCCGTCGCCTTCTCGCAGCGCAAGGGCGTCCTCAACGTCGCCGCCGCGGGCAACGAGAACATCGACCTGGCGCACAAGACCGTCGACGTGGCCAGCCCGGACGACACCACCCCCACCACCCGCCCGGTCACCAACGACTGCCTGTCGCTGCCGACCGAGCTGCCCGGTGTGGTCGCCGTGTCCGCGGTCGGCTCCGACGGCGTCAAGGCGTACTACTCCAGCTACGGCAAGGGCGTCGTGTCCGTCACCGCCCCGGGTGGCGACCGCCGCTTCCAGTTCCCGAACACCCCGGACAAGGACGGCCGCATCCGGTCCACCATTCCCGGTGGCAAGTACGGCTACATGCAGGGCACCTCGATGGCCACCCCGCACGTCGCCGGCGTGGCCGCGCTGCTCGCCAGCACCTTCCCGTGGGCCAGCCCGGACGAGCTGACCGAGCTGCTGACCACCCACGCCGAGTCCGTCCCGTGCCCGACCGGCGAGTTCAACCCGGGCGGTGCCGGCACCTGGAAGGCCACCTGCGAGGGCGGCGCCGACGACAACGGCTTCTACGGCGCGGGCCTGGTCAACGCCGAGAAGGCGGTCCAGTGGTGGCGCTGACGCGCTGACCGCGGACAGCTCTGAACAGTAGAACCGGGGAGCGGGCCCACTGGGTCCGCTCCCCGGTCGCGTTCCCGCACCGAAGGCCCGCGGCGGCCTCCGCCCCCGCACGCCGGCTCGGTCAGTCCTCGTCGAAGTGGTGCTCCCAGACCGTCTCCACCGACGGCTTGCCGTGCAGGTCCGGCACCTCCTGCAGCCAGGCCGGCCGCCCCGCCCGGGTCCGGGCCGCCCGCCGCCGCTCCGCCTCGCGCAACTGCTCGGGCGTGGCGAAGCCCTCCGGCAGCCACTCCTCGGAGAGCACCACCCGGGCGGCCAGGTGGGTGACGTAGGCGTGCCGGACGGCGTCCACCGAGTCGAAGCCGGGCTCGTCGGCCAGCCACTCGTCCGGGACCAGCGCCACCACCTCCTCCAGCAGCGGCACGGTGACCAGCGGTCCGAGCTCCTCGTCGGCCAGCCGGACGTCCGGGGCCGAGCCGCCGAGCGCGTGCGCGCTGAGGTCGTACCGCCTGCCGACCGACGCCTCGGCGCCGGCCCAGCGGTGGTGGAAGATCAGCGCGGCGCCGTTGTCGATCAGCCAGAGCCGCCCGTGCCAGACCACCAGGTTGGGGTTGTGCACGGTGCGGTCGACGTTGCCGGTCAGGGCGTCCAGCCAGACCACCCGGCCGGCCTCGGCGGAGTCCACCGCGATCATCCCCGGCCGGAAGTCCCGCGCGCCGGGCAGCAGGTCCATCCCGAGGTTCAGCCCCGCGCTGGCCTTGAGCATGTCCTGGATCTCGGTGTCCGGCTCGTCCGCGGCGACGGCCGGGTCGAAGTCCACCAGCCGCAGCTCCGGCACCCGCAGGCCCAGCCGCCGGGCCAGCTCGCCGACGATCACCTCGGCGATCAGCGCCTTGCGGCCCTGCGCGGCCCCGGTGAACTTGACCACGTACGTTCCCAGGTCGTCGGTCTCCACCACGCCGGGGACGGAGCCGCCGGCGCGCAGCGGGTCGACGTAGCGCACAGCAGTCACCAGATCGAGCACACCGGCCACCCTATCCCGGCGCGTCGCGGGCGTGAGCCTGTGATTGGCTTGCCGGACAGAGCGGTTCCCACCGGACGAGGAGAGCAAGGTCATGGGACAGGTGCAGGCCACCACCGAGCGGGTCTACGACGCCGCCCCCGAGCGGGTGTACGAGGCGCTGGCCGACTACCAGGTGACCCGCCCGAAGCTGCTGCCCGCGCAGTACAGCGAGTACGAGGTGCGGGTCGGCGGCACCGGCGCCGGCACCCAGGTGCACTGGCGGCTCCAGGCCACCGAGAAGCGGGTGCGCGACTGCCTGTTCACCGTCTCCGCGCCGGAGCCCGACCAGCTGGTGGAGAAGGACGCCAACTCCAGCATGGTGATCACCTGGACCGTCTCGGCCGTCGGCGAGGGCCGTTCCAAGGTCACCGTGACCGCCACCTGGCAGGGTGCGACCGGCATCGGCGGCTTCTTCGAGCGCACCTTCGCCCCGAAGGGCCTGAACCGGATCCACGACCAGGTGCTGGCCAACCTCGCCGCCGAGGTCCGCTGAGGCCACCGGCGTCCGCCGGATCCACCGAGGTCCCGCCCGGGTCCGGTCCCGTCCGGGTCCGCGTGCCTCGATCCGCGTGCCCGGACCGGCGAGCCCGGATCCGGCCATGCGATCGAATCGCTTGGAGATCCGATCGGTTCGGCCACCCGTACGACCCGAAAGCCGTACGGGTGGCCGAACCGCCACCTGCGGGTGACGGGGGCCGCCCGGCACGGGGGAGCCACCCTAGGCTCGCCGCCGTGCATATGACGATCCTTCACATTTCGCAACCGGTGGACGGCGGGGTCGCCCGCGTCGTCGCCGATCTGGTCCGGGGGCAGCGGGAGGCCGGCCACCGCGTCCTGGTCGCCTGTCCGCGCGGCGGGCGGCTGGCCGAGGAGGCCGCCGCCGTGGGCGCGCTGGTCCAGGACTGGCCCGCCCGGCGCCCGCCCGGCCCGGGCACCCCCGCCGAGGCCTGGCGGCTGCGCCGGATCGTCCGGGCGGCTTCCCCCGACGTGGTCCACCTGCACAGCGCCAAGGCCGGGCTGGCCGGACGGCTCGCGGTGCGCGGCACGGTGCCGACCGTCTTCCAGCCGCACGCCTGGTCCTTCGCCGCCGTGGACGGTGCGACGGCCGCCGCCACCCTGCGCTGGGAACGCTTCGCGACCCGCTGGGCGCACCGGCTGCTCTGCGTCAGCGTCCAGGAACGGGCCGACGGCGTGGCGGCCGGGGTGCACGCCGACTGGGCGGTGGTCCCCAACGGCGTGGACGTGCGCCACTACGCGCCCGCCGACCGCCGAGCCGCCCGGATCGCGCTCGGCCTGGACCTGGACGCCCCGCTCGCGGTGTGCGTCGGGCGGCTGTGCCGGCAGAAGGGCCAGGACGTGCTGCTGGCCGCCTGGCCGGAGGTGCTGCGCCGGGTGCCGCGGGCCCGGCTGGCGCTGGTCGGCGGCGGGCCGGAGGAACAGCGGGTGGCCGAGCTGGTCCGGGCGAGCGCCGAGCCGTCCCGGGTCCGGTTGGTCGGGGACGTGCCGGACCCGCGGCCGTGGCTGGCGGCGGCCGACCTGGTGGTGCTGCCCTCGCGCTGGGAGGGGATGGCGCTGGCCCCGCTGGAGGCGATGGCGGGCGCCCGCCCGGTGCTGCTGACCGACGTGCCCGGCGCCCGGGAGTGCCTGCCGCCGTCCGAGCTGGCGCACGCGGTGGTCCCGCCCGAGGACGCGCCGGCCCTCGCCGCCCGAATGGGGGACGCGCTGTCGGATCCGATCGAATGCGAGCGGCGCGGCGCCCGGCTGCGCGACCACGTGGTCGGCCGGCACGACGTGCGCACCGTGGTCGAACAGGTGGACGTCCTCTACCGCCACCTGCTGGGCGCGGGACCGGCCTCGGGGCGGCGCCGGGCCCGTGTCCCAGAGCGGATCTGATCGTTTCACATGCCGTGAATGCCCGCCGTTTCCGGCGTTGTCGTATTCGCACCCTCGACCGGATACGGAGGCGAGGCGTCAAATCCGAAATAACTATTAATGGGCGGCGGGAAATGAATCGGCAAGTCAACTCCCGCCCTGTACCGCCCGGTTCTGTATTGTCGGATTTTGCCTGCTTCGTTCGGATTTCCTTCCGGGAATTAACGGCTGAGCCCCTCGCGATCGACTTCTCGCTGACCGGTTCCTTCGCGATCGGCCCCGCCGCCGGGCCCACGAAAGCCCCATGCGGCAGCAGGCGCTGTCAGGACCGCGCCCGCCGGGCCGGGACGGCCGCCCCGCGCCAACCGGTGCCGGGGCACCGTCACCCCGGGCACACAGCAGGGGAGATCGTGCGCTGATGACCATTGACCACGACCGTGTGCACCGACCGGCCGGGCCCCTGTCCGGCCCCCGCCGCCCCGGCACCGGGCTGCTCGACCGGCCGGCCGGAGCGGCGCACCCCCGGGCCGTCCCACCGCCGCACCGGCCCCGCGGGACGGCCCGCTCCCGGCTGGCCCTGTCGCTCGCCCTGGTCCAGGCCGACGTCATCGCGCTGTGCTCCGCCGGCGGCATCGCCAACCGGGCCGTCGACCCCGCCGCCCCGCTCGACCCGCTGCTCGGCGTCCCCGCCGTCCTGCCCCTGCTGCTCCTGCTCAACCTGACCGGCGGCCTCTACCGCTCCCGGCTCACCCTCTCCGTCCTGGACGAACTGCCCGCACTGGCCGCCCGGGCCGTGGTCGCCACCGCCTTCGCCGTCACCCTGTCCGGCTGCCTCGCCGACCACTGGATCGGCTTCGGCCCGGTCGGCCCGGCCCGGCTCACCGTCCTGCTCGGCGCCCAGCTGCTGATCGCCGCCGCCGGCCGCGCCGTCCTCTACCACCTGGTCCGGCGCAGCCGCCGCAGCCGCCCCAGCCCCGTCCTGGTGCTCGGCGCCGGCCGGCTCGGCCGCCGGGTCGCCGCCGCCCTGCGCGAGCACGGCGAGTACGGGATGCGCCCGGTCGGCTTCCTGGACACCGACCCGCCGCTGCTGCCCGGTGACAACGACCTGCCCGTGCTCGGCGGCAGCGAAGTACTGGAGCGCGAGGTCCGCCGGCACGGCGTCCAGCACGTGATCGCCACGGCCGGCGCCGCCGACGAGGCCGAGACCGCCGCCACCCTGCGCGAGGCCGCCCGGCTCGGCTGCCAGGTCTGGCTGGTGCCCGCGCTGCGCGAGTACGGCTCGCTGGCCACCGCCCCGGTCACCGGCGGCGACCACCTGTGGGGCTACCCCTGCCTGCGGGTCGGCCGCCCCGCGATGCGCCGCCCCGGCTGGGCCGCCAAGCGCGCCCTGGACATCACCGCCGCCGCCCTCGGCCTGCTGCTGCTCGCCCCCGTCCTGGGGCTCTGCGCCCTCGCCGTCCGCTTCGACACCGGCCCCGGCGTGCTCTTCCGCCAGCAGCGCACCGGCCTGAACGGCCGGGTCTTCACCGTCCTCAAGTTCCGCACCCTGCGCCCGAACGACGAGCACGAGTCCGCCACCCGCTGGAACATCTCCCAGGACCACCGGATGGGCGCCGTCGGCCGGCTGCTGCGCAGGAGCTCGCTGGACGAGCTGCCCCAGCTGTGGAACGTCCTGCGCGGCGACATGAGCCTGGTCGGCCCGCGCCCCGAACGGCCGTACTTCGTCATGCGGTTCGGCCAGGCCTACCCCGAGTACGCCGACCGCCACCGGGTCCCGGTCGGCCTCACCGGCCTGGCCCAGGTCAACGGCCTGCGCGGGGACACCTCCATCGAGGACCGGGCCCGCTTCGACAACCGCTACATCGAGAGCTGGAGCCTCTGGCAGGACGTCAAGATCCTGTGCCGCACCGCGGTCCTGATGCTCCACCCGGACGGGAGCTGACCCCGCGTGGCCCTGACCCTCCCCGCCTTCCCCCGCCCGGCGTTACGCAAGGCCCTGCCCGCGCTCGCGGAGCGCACCAGCCCGCTGGCCGCCGCCACCGTCCTGCTGGTCTGCGTGCCCACCGGGGAGAAGGACGTCGCCGCCGCCGTCCACGTCACCGCCGCCGACCTCGCCTCGCTGGCCCTGGTCGCCCTCACCGCGCTCAACCTGCTGCGCGGGCGGCTGCCCGCGGTCGACCGCACCACCTGCGCCCTGTTCGGCGGGATCGTCGCCGCCGCCGCCGTCGCCACCATCGGCTCGATCGACCCGGCGGCCGCCGTCACCGGCTTCGTCCGGCTCACCCAGGTGTTCGTCCTGGTCCCCGCCGCCGTCCTCTGCTCGTTGCGCGACCGCACCGACCAGCGCCTGGTCCTCGGCTCCTTCGTGCTCGCCGCGCTGATCCAGGGCGTGGTCGGCGCGAAGCAGTACCTCACCCACACCGGCGCCTCCTACACCGGCGAGCCGATCCGGGCCGTCGGCACCTTCGGCGCGCTCGACATCATGGCGATGTCCAGCGTGGTCAGCTTCGGGCTGCTCGCCGCCCTGGCGCTGGCCCTCGGCGAGCGCGGACCGGGCGGCGACGCCCGGCTGCGCCGCGCGATGTTCGCCGCCGCCGCCTTCCTCGTCTTCCCGCTGGCCGTCTCCTTCAGCCGCGGCAGCTGGATCGCCACCGGCCTCGCCGCCACCGTGCTGCTGCTGCGCGCCGACGCCCGGCTGCTGGTGCGCGGCGCCGTCCTCGGCCTGGCCGCCGCGGTCGTCCTGGTCGGCGGCCTCGGCCTCGGCGGCTCCGGCGTCACCAAGCGGCTCGGCTCGATCGGCTCCGTCTCGGCCGCCCCCGACCAGTCCGTCTCCGACCGGTACGACCTGTGGTCCACCGCCGGCCGGATCTGGCAGGACCACCCCGTGCGGGGCGCCGGACCCAAGGCCTTCCAGCAACTGCGCGACAGCCACGCCCCGTTGCGGCTGTCCTCCGGCAGCGACGCCGCCGACGCCACTATCGGCTTCCAGCGCGAACCGCTGCTCTCCCCGCACAACATGTACTTCCTGGTGCTCAGCGAGCAGGGCCTGATCGGCATCACCGCCTACGCCGCGCTCTTCCTCACCCTGCTGATCGGCTGCCTGCGCCACCGCCACGGCCCCGGGCTCGCCGCACTCGCCCTGCTCACCTGGGTGCTGGTGGACTTCCTGTACGCCGACATCGGCGGCACCACCACCGTGCTGACCTCCGTCGTGCTCGGCCTCGCCGCCCGCGCGGCCGCCCACCGCCCCGAGCCCCCCGCCACCGGCCCGGCGACCACCACGGCGACCACCGGAGCCGCCCGGTGACCACCGACCGGCCGACCGCCGTCGCCTCCTCCCTCCCGGCCCCCCGCGGCGCCCCCGGCGGGGCCCCCGCCGCCGAGCCCCTCCCGGCCCCCCGGCGCGGCTTCCTCGCCAAGGCCTTCGGCGTCACCGCCGTGCTCAGCGCGGCCGGCTCCGGCCTGGGCCTGCTGCGCGACCTCCTGCTGGCCCGCTACTTCGGCGCCAACCAGGGCACCGACGCCTTCCTGGTCGCCTGGACCGTCCCCGAGACCGCCGCGCCGCTGCTGATCGAGGACGCCATGTCCTTCCTCATGGTGCCCGCCTTCGCCCTCGCCCTGGTGCTGCGCGAGGAGGACCCGGACGCCCCCGACCCGGTCCGCCAGCTGGTCCGCGCCACCCTGCCGTGGCTGCTGACCGCGCTCAGCGGCCTCGCCCTGGCCGCCGCCCTGCTCGCCCCGCAACTGGTCGCCCTGCTCGCCCCCGGCCTGCCCGACCCCGGCCTGGCCGTCACCTGCACCCGGATCACCGCGGTCACCGTGCTGCCCTTCGGGGTGGCCGGCTACCTCGCCGCCGCGCTGCGCGCCCACCACCGCTTCACCTCCCCGGCCGGCATCTACGTCGCCTACAACCTCGGCATCCTCGCCGTCCTGCTCTGCCTCCACTCCTACCTCGGCGTGCGCTCCGCCGCCCTCGGCGTCGCGGCCGGCAGCCTGCTGATGGCCGGCCTGCTGGTCGGCCCGTTCCTGCGCCGGCTGCGCCAGGGCCCGCCCGGCACCGGCCGCGGCCGCCGCGCACGCCGGACCCTGGTGCTGATGCCGCTCGCCCTGCTGCCGGTGGCCGCCTTCACGCTCACCCGCCAGTCCCAGGTCTTCGTCGAGCGCTTCCTCGGCTCGGCCCTGCCGCCGGGCACCATCTCGCACCTCAACTACGCCGCCAAGGTCTCCCAACTCGCCATGACGGCGGGCATCCTGATCTGCACCGTCACCTTTCCGCTGGTCGCCCGGGCACTCGCCGCCGGGGACCTCACCGCCGCCCGCGACCGGGTGGAGAAGGACCTCGGCCAGGCGGCGGCCGTCGTCCTGCTCGGCACCGCCTTCCTGATGGCCTGTGCCCCCTCGGTGGTCTCGCTGCTGTTCGAACGCGGCGCCTTCGGCCCGCACGACACCGCCGCCACCGCCGACGTCATCCGGGTGTACAGCTTCGGACTGCCGGCCCAGGCGCTGATCGGCGTGATGATCCGCCCGTACTTCTCGCTGCGCCCGGTGGTCCGCCGGGCCGACGACCCGGGCGCCGAGGACGGCCGCCGCCGGCTGCTCGACTGGTACCCGGCCGCCGCGATGGTGCTCGGCCTCGGCGTCACCGTCACCACCGGCCTGCTCGCCACGCCCCGCTTCGGCGCCCTGGGGCTGGCCGCCGGCAACGCGGCCGGCATCACCGCCACCGCCGCCCTGCTGCTGCACGGCCTGGTGCTGCGCGGCATCCCGCTGCGGCTGCGCCGGGTGCTCGGCGGCCACGGCCGGCTGGTGGCCGCCGCCGCCGGGGCCACCGTGCTCGGCGCCGCCGTCGCCGGACCGCTCGCCGACCCCCTGCTCTCGACCCTCCTCGGAGGCCTCACCGTGGCGCTGGCCTTCGCGGCCCTCGGCACCGGGCTCGGCGCCCGTGAGGTGCGCGGCCCGGTCCTCGCCGCCGCGCGGGCCCTGGGGCCCGTCCGGAACCCGCCAACCGTCGCCGAAGAAGGGAAGCGTCCCGATGGACGATGAACCGGGAACCGTCCGGTCGGTTCGGGCGGGCGCCGGCAGCGCACCGCCGCGCCGGGCACGACCGCCCCGGAGCCGCCAGCCGGCCGGTGGACCGCCGGTCCCCGGCTCCGCCTCGCCGTGGATCCTGATGTACCACTCGGTGGCGGTCGAGAAGGAGGACCCCTACCGGCTCACCGTCAGCCCCGAGCGGTTCGCCGAACAGATCGCCTGGCTGCACCGGCGCGGCCGGCGCGGCGTCTCGGTCCGCGAGCTGATGCGGGCCCGGGCGCTCGGCCGGGACGACGGACTGGTCGGCCTCACCTTCGACGACGGCTACGCCGACTTCGCCCGGTACGCGGTGCCGATCCTCCAGGCGTACGGCTTCACCGCCACCGCGTACGTGGTCGCCGACCTGCTCGGCCGGGACAACGACTGGGACACCGAGGGCCCGCGCAAGAAGCTGCTCACCGTCCAGGAGGTCACCGAACTCGCCGCCGCCGGCTGGGAGATCGGCTCGCACGGCCTCGGCCACCAGGCGCTGCCCGGCCTGCCGGCCGAGGCCCTCGCCGTCCAGGCCCGGGAGAGCCGGCGGCTGCTGGAGGAGGCCGTCGGCGGCCCGGTCACCGGCTTCTGCTACCCGTACGGCGCCGTCGACCTGCCCGCCGCCCTGGCCGTGCGCGACGCCGGGTACGACCATGCCTGCGCCATCGCGCACTCCCCGCTCACCGGCCGCTTCGCCCTGCCCCGCTGCTACGTCGGCGACCGCGACGGCGCCTGGCGGCTGCGCGCCAAGAGGGGCCGGCACCGGTGGCGCGACGTGGTCACCGGGCTGCGCCACGGCCGGCGGGGGAGCCGGCCATGAGGGTGCTGCACATCGTCACCGGCCTGGCCTCCGGCGGCGCCGAGCGCCAACTCCACCTGCTGCTGCGGCACCTGCCGGCGCACCAGCAGTGCGAGGTGCTCGCCCTGACCAACCCCGGCGCGGTCGCCGCCGCGCTGCGGGCCGACGGCGTCACCGTCCACCACCTCGGCATGCGCGGCAACCGGGACCTCGGCGCGCTGCCCCGGCTGGTCCGGCTGGTCCGGGCCGGCCACTACGACCTGGTGCACACCCACCTCTACCGGGCGCAGCTGTACGGCCGGCTGGCCGCCCGGCTGGCCGGGGTGCGCGCGGTGGTCTCCACCGAGCACTCGCTGCACGCCGGGGTGATCGAGGGCCGCCCGGTCACCCGGGGCGTCAAGGGCCTCTACCTGGCGGCCGAACGGCTCGGCGGCACCACCGTCGCGGTCTCCCGCCAGGTCGCCCAGACGCTGCGCTCCTGGGGCGTCCCGGCGGCCCGGATCGCGCTGATCCCGAACGGCATCGACACCGCCCGCTACAGCCTGCCGCCCGCCGAACGGGCCGCCGTCCGCCGCCGGATCCGGGCCGAACTCGGCCTGCCGTACGGCGGTTGGGTGGTCGGCGGGGTGGGCCGGCTGGTTCCCGGCAAGCGCTTCGAGGTGCTGGTCGAGGCGCTCGCCGCCCTCGACCCGGCCACCCGGCTGGTGCTGGTCGGCGAGGGCCCGGAGCGCGCCGCGCTGGAGCGCCGGGCCGAGGAACTCGGCGTCCGGGACCGGCTGGTGCTCACCGGGGAGCGCGACGACGTGCCCGAACTGCTGGCCGCCCTGGACGTGCTGGCCGCCCCCTCCGCCGCGGAGACCTTCGGCCTCGGCGTCCTGGAGGGCCTCGCGGCCGGGCTGCCGGTGCGGCACAGCGCCTGCCCGGCGCTCGACGAACTGCCGCCCGGCGCCGCCCCGCAGGCCCGCCGCATCCCCTCCGAGCCCGCCGCCTACGCCGCCGCCCTGCGCGACCTGCGGCCGCTCGGCGGGCACACCGCCGACCCGCTGCCGCACCCCCCGGCCGTCGGCCACTACGACATCGCCCGGGTCGCCTCCGACCTGGGCGCCCTCTACGACCGGCTGGCCCGCGTCTGACCGCCAGCCACCGCCGTACCAGACCCAAGGAGCAACCCCATGACCACACCGCGCCGAAGCGCCCGCCGCCTGGTCCGCCGCTGGTGGCCGGTGGTGCTCGCGGTTCCGCTGGGTGCCGCGGCCGGCGCCGGGTACGCCGTCGTCGCCCACCCGTCGTACGCCGCCAACGCCTACGTCCTCGTGGTCGCGCAGAACCCCGGGGAGGCCGCGATCGCGACCAACTTCGCCCAGGCGTACGGCCGGCTGGCCGGCCAGCCGCAGGTCCTCGCCGTGGCGGCCGCCGAGACCGGCCGCACCCGGTCCGAGCTGGCGTCCCTGGTGCACGGGACGACCTCCCCGGACGCCCCGATGATCGAGATCACCGGCACCGGGCGGCGCCCCCAGGAGGCCGCCCGGAACGCCGACGCGGTGGCCCGCTCGCTGGTCTCTTTCGCCAACACCAGCAGCCGGGACACCAACGTCCGGCTGGTGACGCTTTCCCCCGCCGCCGCGCCGGACAGGCCGACCACGCCCTCCGGGAAGCTGGACGTGGCGGTCGGCGGCGCGGCGGGGCTGCTGCTGGGCTCGCTGGTGATGATGACCCGCCGCCGGGGCGGCTCGGGGACGCCGGAGGCCGCCGACGGGAGCCCCGAGGCGCCGCGGACGCTGCGGGCGCTGCGCGCCGCGAAGGCGTCGGAGGCCCCCGCCGCCGCGCCGGTGGCGGTCCCGACGACGCCGCGCCCGCGCCGCGAGGAGCCGGCCACCGCCGGGGCCGGGCCCGACTCCGCGCCCCTCGCGCCCGAGGCCGGGAGCACGCCCGAGCCCGCGGCCGAGGCGGCCGCGACCGAGGACGCCAAGGCGGAGGCTGCGAAGGCGGAGGGCGCGAAGGCGGAGGCTGCGAAGGCGGAGGGCGCGAAGGCGGAGGACGCGAAGACCGAGGGCGCGAAGGGCGAGGGCCAGAAGAGCGAGGCCGGGAAGGCCGACAGGAAGGCCGGGAAGAAGACCGCCGGGAAGGCCGGCCGGCGCACCGGCGCCGAGCCCGCGGCGGCCGAACAGCCCCCGGTCGAGGAGCCGGCCCCCGCCGTGGACGAGCCGGCCCCCGCCGCCGAGGAGCCGCCCGCCGTCCAGGAGAAGGCCGCGGCCGGGAGCGGCCGATGAGCACCGGGACCCGCAGAAGCAGCCTGCCCGCCCAGCTGACGGCGCCGGTCTGGACCACCGAACTGCGGTCCGAGGACGACGCCCTGGACGTCCTCGCCGAGGAGTGGGACGACCTGGCCGCCCGCTGCCGGTCCGCCACCTTCTTCCAGGCCGCCGACTGGCAGCGCTCCTGGTGGCGCCACTACGGCCGCCCCGGCCGCCTCCTGGTGGTGCTGGTCCGCCGGGCCGGCCGGCTGGTCGGCGCGGGCGCCTTCGTGCGCCGCGGCGGACCGCTCGGCGGCCTGACCGGCCTCGGCGGCGGGCTGGTCGACTACACCGACGTCCTGCTCGACGACGAGTTCGCCGACCGGGCCGCCGCCGAGTTCGCCGCCGCGCTCCCGCTCACCCGGCCCTGGCACTGGCTGGAGCTGCGCGAGGTGCACCCCGAGGCGGCGGTGCACCGGGTCTACCAGCACTGGCGCGGCAGCCGCCGCCGGTACCAGGACTCGCTCTGCCAGTACCTGCCGGCCGTCCCGATGGACCGGCTGCTCAAGCGGGTGCCCGGCAAGACCGCCCAGCGCAGCCGGGTGAAGCTCCGCAAGATCGCCGAGGCGGGGGTGAAGGTCCGCACCACCCCGGTGGCCGAGGTGCCGCAGGCGGTGGACGGGTTGCTGCGGCTGCACTTCCTGCAGTGGCGGGCGCGCGGCGTCACGCCCGAGCACCGCACCGAGCGGTTCGCCCGGCACCTGACCGAGTCCACCACCGGGCTGGTCGCCGCCGGCCGGGCCACCGTCCACCAGTTCCACCTGGACGGCCAGCTGGTGGCGGTGAACCTGCTGCTGCTCTGCCCGTCCTTCGGCGGGCTCTACATGTACGGCGCGCACCCGGTGCTGCGCGAGCGGCTGGACATCGCCGGACTGCTGTTCGGCGCGGCGCTGGACGAGACGGTCGCCGCGGGCGTCCCGGTGCTCGGTCTGCTGCGCGGCCAGGAGCCGTACAAGCAGCGCTGGCGCCCGGATCAGCTGTCCAACCAGCGGCTGCTGCTCGGCCCGGCGGGCGCGGCGCCGGCGGCCGCCGTCCGGGCCGCGGCGGTGCGGGCCCGGCAGACGGCGGCGCACCAGCTGCGCACCCGCTTCCCCCGGCTCAAGGAAGCGCTGCTGGCCCGCCGCCGCTGACGTCTCAGGGCCGGCCGTGCGCCGCGCCCGTCGGCCGGCCCGTCGACTTGCCCTTCGCCGGGCGGGCCGACGGGCCGGCCTTCGCGCTGGGCGCGGCACCCGGCACGGCCGGTGCGGCCGGTACCGTGTGCGACTCCGGCGGGCTGGGCGGCCCCGCCACCGCGGGAACGTCCGACGCGGCCGCCGACGGCCCGGCGGCCGGCGCCGGCGCCCCCTTCGACCCGGACATCAGCTGCTTGAACGCCGCCGTCGAGCGCGGATTGCGTTCGCACTGGAAGAAGCCGTGCGGACAGTAGTCGGTGACGGTCTGGTAGGCGGTGTCGTGGGTGCGGATCCAGTCGACCATCCGCTGCACGAACTCGGGGTTGTCGCCGTTGCGGAACAGCCCCCACTCCGGGTACGAGACCGGCTTGCCGCGCTTGGCGGCGAACTCCACCTGGTCCTGGAGGCCGTACGGCTCGTGCACGTAGTCGTCGAAGTCGGCGCCGGCGGGCTGGTCGTAGTTGTCCATGCCGATGATGTCGACCACGTCGTCGCCCGGGTAGCACTTGGTCCACGGGATGGCGTCCAGGCCCCGGCTGGGGGCGAAGTCGAAGCGGAAGCGCTGCCCCGGCACCGAGCGCATCACCCCGACGATCCGCCGCCAGTACGTCTTCCAGGCGGACGGGTCGGGCTTGCAGCGGTGGGTGTACGTGGTGCCGTTCATCTCCCAGCCGAGGGTGAGCACGGTGTCCGCGCCGCCCATCGTGACCAGTCGGCGCGCGAGTTTGAGGAAGTGCCCGTCGAAGTCCCCGCGCGCCCCCTGGCCGAGCAGCTTCTCGACCTCGTCGTCCGACACGCCCGCCTCGTTGGGCACCAGCATCGGCACCCCGAGCACCAGCAGCCGGGACGGATCGGCCTGCCGCCACTGCGACCACAGGCCGAGCACCGCCGGCTCGCCCTCGATGTCGCTCCAGCCGTTGCCCGCCAGGTAGGTGTGGCCGACCTGGATGTTGGCGTCGCCCAGCCACTGGGCGTACCGGCCGATCTGCGGGATGTAGTCGTCCCAGGAGCCGACGAAGGCGCCGAACGGCGGTTCGTGGCTCGGCCGCTGGACCACCGGGCGGGGTGCCGGGCCGCGCGGCTCGATGGCGTCCGAGGAGAGGGCGTGCCGTTCGGTCTGGCTGAACGGCGTCCCGGCCGGGACGCTGGCCGTGGCCATCAGCAGCAGGGTGGCGGCGGCCAGCGTCAGGCGGCCGATTCGCATGGGTGCTCTCCTCCGGGACGTCGTGTGAGCGGGGCGTCACGGTCTCGGCGTGGACGGACCGTGACGCCCCGCTCGCCGACAGTAGGCCCAAAGGGGGGTCGAAAACCCGGATGTCACCCCAAAGTGGGCGCCAATCGAACGCCGTCTGACGCAACGGCCGACCGCCGGCGGCCATGTATCAGCTCTGTAACGGTCCCGTCGGGCCCCTCCGGCCCGCTCCGGCGCACCCTCCGGGGCGCGCCGCGGCCCCGACGGCGCAGGTGGGCGGGTGGACGTGCGGGGAGGGCGCGCGGACCCGGGCGGACGCCCGGCAGCGCGTTCCGGCGACGGAACCGGGCTGACTCGCGAGCCCGGTGACAGGTACGCTCCGGCCGTGTCCTGGAAGCCGCTGCGTGTACTGACCCCCCGCTCGATCCTGCCTGCCTCGGCGGTGATGCTGGTCCTTGCGGCCGGAGCGGCGGCGCACGCGAACAAGCCGGTGCCGTTCGGCGACCGGGTCGCGGGGCCGGGCGACGCGGGCGCGACCCCGGTGAAGTCCGAGTCGCTCAGCTCGGCCGACCTCGACCTGCGGGTGGGCCCCGGCCTGGAGGCCTTCCACAAGGGGACCGGCGAGCAGGCCTGGTCCTACCGCCGCGAGGGCGCCGAGGCGCTCCACCTGGCGATGGCCGGCGACAACGCGATCGTGGTCTGGGACGACGGCATGGTCACCTCGGTGCGCCCCGGCGACCACGAGGTGCGCTGGCACCGCGCGGTGCCGGGACTGTCGGACTGGCTGCGCGGCGACGGCGAGCCCGGCGCCGACAAGCGGACCGACGCCCAGCGCAAGCAGCTCGCCAGGCAGCGGGCCGCGGGTGCGCTGCACACCGTCCAGCGGGACGGCTCGCCGTGGCTGGCGCTGGTGACGCCGAACCTCACCATGGGCCTGCGCGACGCCGACGGCGACCTGCGCTACAACGACAAGCCGGCCAACGGCTGCGTCTACGACCCGCTGCGCGCCGTCCACACCGACTACGCCGTGCTCATCCCGCGCACCTGCACCAACAGCGCCGGGCAGGCCGTCTCCGGCGGCATCACCGGCTACCGGCTGGACAGCAACGGCTGGGCGACGAGCACCGGTCCGGCCGCCACGGTCAAGGTGCTGGACCGCAGCCGGGTGGAGATCACCGACGGCCCGATCGTCCCGCCCAGGGTCTTCGACACCAAGGCGGCGGCGCCCGAGACGGCCTGCGGCAGCGTGGACGCGCCGTTCGCGGCGGTCCGGCCGCAGGGCGGCTGCGCGGCGGAGCCGACCCCGGTCGACCCGGCGGCCGCGGGCACCGCCCCGGGCGCCGCCGCACCGGATGCCGCCGCACCGGACGCCGCGGCGGCCACCGGAGCCCCCGCGGGGGACCAGCCGCCCGCGCCGCAGTAGCGGGCCGGGCCCGCCGGCGCCGGCCCGCGGCCGGGGACCGGCGGCGAGGGGGCCGGTGGATACCCCGGGACGGTACTTCCCCGGGGTCGGCACGGCGCCCGGTAGACTTGCCGCCATGGCTATCTTCTCCGGGCAATAGCGGGCGGCGGCGCCGCGAGGGCCGCGCCGACCGCCGATGAAGCCCCCCTCACGCCAACCCGGCCCCGGGTACGTCCCACCCGGCCGCCCGCCCACGTCCCAGGAGTAGTCCCCAGCCATGATTTCCGCCAACGCCCTCGAACTGCGCGCCGGTGCCCGGATCCTGATCGAGTCCGCGAGCTTCAAGGTCGCCGCCGGCGACCGGATCGGTCTGGTCGGCCGCAACGGCGCCGGCAAGACCACGCTCACCAAGGTGCTGGCCGGCGAGGGCCTGCCGGCCGCCGGTACCGTGACCCGTTCGGGCGAGGTCGGCTACCTCCCGCAGGACCCGCGCACCGGTGACCTGGACGTCCTCGCCAAGGACCGCATCCTGTCCGCCCGCGGCCTCGACACCGTGCTGAAGAAGATGCGCGAGAACGAGGACCGGATGGCCAATGGCAAGGGCGCCACCCGCGACAACGCGATGAAGAAGTACGCCCGGCTGGAGACCGAGTTCCTCACCAAGGGCGGGTACGCCGCCGAGGCGGAGGCCGCCACCATCGCCGCCGCGCTGGGCCTGCCGGACCGCATCCTCAACCAGCCGCTGCACACCCTCTCCGGTGGTCAGCGCCGCCGCGTCGAGCTGGCCCGGATCCTCTTCTCGGACTCCGACGTGCTGCTGCTCGACGAGCCCACCAACCACCTGGACGCGGACTCGATCGTCTGGCTGCGGGACTTCCTGAAGACGTACAAGGGCGGGTTCATCGTGATCTCGCACGACGTCGACCTGGTCGAGACGGTCGTCAACAAGGTCTTCTACCTGGACGCCAACCGCTCCTGCATCGACGTCTACAACATGGGCTGGAAGCAGTACCAGCAGCAGCGCGAGGACGACGAGAAGCGCCGCAAGCGCGAGCGGGCCAACGCCGAGAAGAAGGCCGCGACCCTGAACGCGCAGGCCGACAAGATGCGTGCCAAGGCCACCAAGACGGTGGCCGCGCAGAACATGGCCCGCCGCGCCGACAAGCTGCTCTCCGGCCTGGAGCAGGTGCGCCAGAGCGACAAGGTCGCCAAGCTGCGCTTCCCGGAGCCGGCCCCCTGCGGCAAGACCCCGCTGACCGCCAGCGGCCTGTCCAAGTCCTACGGCTCGCTGGAGATCTTCACCGACGTCGACCTGGCGATCGACCGCGGCTCCCGGGTCGTCGTGCTGGGCTTCAACGGCGCCGGCAAGACCACCCTGCTGCGGATGCTGGCCGGGGTGGAGCAGCCGGACACCGGCGAGGTGATCCCGGGCCACGGCCTGAAGATCGGCTACTACGCCCAGGAGCACGAGACCCTGGACCCGGACCGCAGCGTGCTGGAGAACATGCGCTCGGCCGCGCCGGACACCGACCTGGTGCAGATCCGCAAGATCCTCGGCTCCTTCCTGTTCTCCGGCGACGACGTCGACAAGCCGGCCGGGGTGCTCTCCGGCGGTGAGAAGACCCGTCTGGCGCTGGCCACCCTGGTGGTCTCCTCCGCCAACGTGCTGCTGCTCGACGAGCCCACCAACAACCTCGACCCGGCCAGCCGCGAGGAGATCCTGGGCGCGCTGCGCGAGTTCTCCGGCGCGGTCGTGCTGGTCACCCACGACGAGGGCGCCGTCGAGGCGCTCGACCCGGAGCGGATCATCCTGCTGCCGGACGGTGTGGAGGACCTCTGGAACCCGTCGTACGCCGATCTGGTCTCGCTGGCCTGACCGGAAGTAGACGCGAGATCCGCTTTTCGGATGAGAATATCTAGTCCTTTCGGCGTGTCCGGGAATGAAGTAGACCCGGATTCCGTTTAAGGACTTTCCGTCGGCCCGCCACTCGATCGTGGTCGGGCCGACGCTGCTGATCAGCCCTTTCTCGGCGAACGCCGACATCTGCCCGGGGGCGTGCACGCTGGGTGAGCGCCCCGATGCGCTCGGATCACCACCGACGGACCACGCATTTCCGACATCGACCTTGTCGAATGGGTGGCCAGGACGCGGTGGATGGGTGATCATGGGAATCTGACCGAGCAACGCTACGAGGAGGCACGGGTGGCCGAGACTCTGAAAAAGGGCAGCCGGGTGACCGGTGCCGCGCGTGAGAAGCTCGCGGCCGATCTCAAGAAGAAGTACGACTCCGGGGCGAGCATTCGCGCTCTCGCGGAGGAGACCGGTCGTTCGTACGGCTTCGTGCACCGGATGCTGAGCGAGTCCGGAGTGATCCTCCGGGGCCGCGGCGGTGCCACGCGGGGCAAGAACAAGGCGACCGCCGGGGCCGGTTCCTGACGGATCGTCGGCTATTGGCTCGATGACGCGGCGGCAGGGCGCCGACCGAGGAGACGACGGCTGGCCATCAGCCCGGCGTCCGCCCTCGGGTCGTGTGGACCGGCCGCCGATCGTCATGTCCGGGGTTTCGTCCGTCCCCCGTTGATTCGATTCCGTTCGTTTTTCCTTCGTTCTCCATTTCTCCTCGGCCGCGCCCGCCGTCGAGCGCCGCGAGCCCCGTCGATCTTTCCGGTCCGGGGCCCCTGCCCTCGCGCGTCGAGTTTTGTTACTCTCCGGTAGCCAAGTCCCTCGCCACCGGAGGCCCCCCATGACCGCTCCCGCCACCGACCCGCAGGCCCCGAGCTGGGAGCGGGACGGCGTCCGCCTGGAGATCGACGGTGAACTCGCCGTCGTCACCCTGTGCCAGCCGAAGCGGCGCAACGCCCAGTCGCCCGCGCTCTGGCGCGCCCTCGCCGCCGCGGGCCGCGAGCTGCCCGGCAGCGTCCGGGTGGTGCTGCTGCGCGCGGAGGGGGTCTCCTTCTCCGCCGGGCTGGACCGGGCCATGTTCACCCCCGAGGGCATCCCCGGCGAGCCCACCTTCCTCCAGCTCGCCGCCTCCTCCGACCAGGAGCTGGACGACGCCATCGCCTCCTACCAGGAGGCCTTCACCTGGTGGCGCCGCCCGGACCTGGTCTCCATCGCGGTGGTCCAGGGCCACGCCGTCGGCGCGGGCTTCCAGCTGGCCCTCGGCTGCGACCTGCGGGTGGTCGCCGAGGACGTCCAGTTCGCGATGAAGGAGACCTCGCTGGGCCTCGTCCCGGACCTGGCCGGCACCAAGCCGCTCACCGAACTCGTCGGCTACGCGCGGGCGCTGGAGATCTGCGCGACCGGCCGCTGGGTGGGCGCCGAGGAGGCCGCCGCGATCGGGCTGGCCAACCTGGCCGTGCCGGGCGAGGAGCTGGACTCCGCCGCCCGCGACCTCGCGGCGGCCCTGCTGGCCGCTCCGCGCGGAGCGGTGATCGAGACCAAGGCCCTGCTGCAGGGGGCCGCCGGGCGCTCCTTCGACGAGCAGCGTTCGGCCGAACGGGCGGCCCAGGCCCGCCGGCTCCGGGAGCTCGCCGGGATCGGCGACTGACCGTACGGCCACGACGCGGGGCCCGGCCCCGGGGAGACCTCCCCGGGGCCGGGCCCTTTCCCGTGCGCGGAGGCCGGTTCTCCCGTACGGGTGCGGGCGTCGGCGCTCGACGGGCGGGGGACGTGGCGAAATGCCAGAGTTGGGGAGGTTTGCGATATAGCTGGAGCCGTACGACGGGAGAAGCGCCCATGCCTGACACTCCGACGCCCGCGACCATGCACAAGCACACCGGTGCCGCCCCGATCTCCGGTCCGCCGGGTGGCGGCGGCGCCAAGCCGGTGGGGGAGCGCGGCCGCACCGCGCTGGCCGTCGGCGTGGTGGAGAAGATCGCCGGGATGGCCGCCCGCGAGGTCGCCGGGATCCACGCGCTCGGCTCCGGGCTCGCCCGGACCTTCGGCGCGATGCGGGACCGGGTGCCCGGCGGCGGCAAGCCCAGCGTCGGGCGGGGCATCAAGGCCGAGGTCGGCGAGAAGCAGACCGCGATCGACATCGCCCTGGTGGTCGAGTACGGCGTGGTCATCCCCGAACTCGCCCGCCAGGTGCGGGAGAACATCATCAACGCGGTGGAACGGATGACCGGGCTGGAAGTCGTCGAGGTCAACATCGCGGTCAACGACGTCCACCTCCCGGACGAACCGGAGTTCGAGGAGGAAGAGGAGCCGGTGGCCGCGTCCGGGCAGCGGCCGAAGCTCAAGTAGCGCGTCCCGAACGCGGGTTCGGGTCCGACGGGGTAGCGGGAGACGAGGGAGTAGCGGATGAACCTGGCCATCGTCGGCCTGGTGGTGGGTATGGCCCTCGGCTTCGCCGGGTACTTCGGCGGGTTCGCGGCCTTCCTGCTGGTGGCCGCGCTCGGGCTGGTCGGCTTCGTGATCGGACGCCTGCTGGAGGGCGACATCGAGCTGGGCGAGCTCGGGGACCTGCTCCGCGGCCGTGACCGGCGCCGCTGATGGCGGGCTCCGCGTCGGCTCCGGCCCCGGTGTCCGGTCCGGTCCCCGCGCCGGGGCGTCGCGGGCGGCTCCGGGTCGCCGACCGGGTGTACGCCCGGATCGCGGCCCGGGCCGTCCGGGAGGTGCTGGCCGAGGCCTGGCCCGCCGGACGGGCGAAGGGGGCGCCGCCGCACGTCTCGGTGGCCGTGCCGGGGAGCACGGTGACGGTCCGGGTGGTGCTCGAACTGCCGTTCCCCTCCGACATCGCGGCGCTGGCCGCGGCGGTGCGGGCGCGGACGGCCGAACGGGTGGCGGGGCTGACCGGGGCGAGGGTGTCGGAGGTGGTCGTCGTGGTCGAGAAGCTGGTGACGGGGAGCGCCCGGTGAGCGAGGAGGTGCCCGGACCGGAGGCGGCGCCGGAGGGCCGGCGGGGGAGGGTGCGACGGCTACGGGCCCCGCGGACGGCCGCGGCGGCGCTGGTGGCGACCGGGGTGCTGGTGGTGGCGGGGGCGCTGCTGTACGACGTGGTCGCGGTGCGGGCCGGGCACTCGGCGCGGCGATGGCGGGCGCAGCTCGCGGACGAGCTGGCGACGCGCCACCTCGACGACCTGGCGGTGCTGGTGGGGGCCGGCGCGGCCACCCTGCTCGGCGGCTGGCTGCTGTGGCTGGCCGTCACGCCCGGGCTGCGGCGGTGGCTGGTGCTGCGGCCGTACGGGGGAACGACCGCGGCCGTCGACCGGGCCGGGGTCGGGCACCTGCTGGCGGACCGGGCGGCGGGCCTGGACGGGATCGACCACCTGCGGATCAGGGTCGGGCGGCGGCGGGTCCGGATCTCGCTGATGGGAGTGGCGGATCCGGCGCTGGTGCAGCGGCAGCTGCGGGACGAGCTGGAGCGGGTGGGGTTGGGGCGGCCGCTGCGGCTGGACGTACGGATGGCGCGGGGGGCCGCGGCCGCGGTGGCGGAGGAGCCGGACCCGGGGGCCGGTCCGGGCGCTGCGACGGGTGCCGGGACGGCCGGCGGTGAGGGGGCGGCGGGGTGACGCGCACGGTCGTCAACCGGGTGCTGCTGGGGGTGGTGGGGGCGGTGCTGCTGGCGGCCGGGGTGCTGGTGCTGGCGGGCGGGCTCGACCTGTACCGGCGGCTCGGCGTGCACCCGCCGCACTGGTGGCCGCTCACCTCGCCCGACCAGCCGGTGGTGAGCGGGCGTTCGCGGGGGCGCTGGGTGGCGTCGGCCTGGTGGTGGCCGACGGTGATCGGCGGGCTGGCCGTGCTGGTGGCCGGGACGGCGTGGTGGCTGGTGGCGCAGCTGAGGCGCACCGGGCTGTCCAGCATCGCGGTGCCGACGCCGGGGGTGGGCGGGCTCCGACTGCGGGTCGGCGCGCGGGCGCTGGAGGAGGCGATGGAGGACCGGACGGTGGAGCTGCCGGAGGTCGAGCGGGCCGGGGTGCGGCTGGTGCGGGCGTCCGGCCACCCGCGGTTGCGCGGGGCGGTGCGGTTGTGGCCGGGCGGGGACCCGGCCGCGCTGGTGGAGCACTTCGAGGACGGGCCCCGGGCGGACGCGTGCGAGAGCCTGCGGCTGGCGGAGCTGCCGGCCGAGCTGCGGATCCGGGTCCTGCAGGCGGCCTCCGCCGAGCCGCGGCACGGGCGGGGCCGACGGGGGCGGAGGCGGCCCAGGGTGGAGTAGCGGGGCGGGCCGGGCGGCGGCGGGCGTCAGAGGGTGCGCAGGGCGCCGCCGTCGACCGGGACCATGAGGCCGGTCAGGTAGGAGGCGGCGGGGGAGAGCAGGAAGGCGGCGACCTTGCCGAACTCCTCGGGGGTGCCGTAGCGGCCGAGCGGGATGCCGGCGCTGGCCTGGGCGCGGGCGGCGTCCGGGTCCGGCGCGAGGCCGTCGAGCTCGCGGACCCGGTCGGTGTCGATCCGGGCCGGGAGCAGGCCGACCACCCGGATGCCGCGCGGGCCGAGCTCGTCGGCGAGGCCCTTGGCGGCCATCGCGAGACCCGGGCGCAGGCCGTTGGAGATACCCAGGCCGGGGATCGGCTGGCGGACCGAGCTGGAGAGCACGAAGCCGATCACCCCGCCGTCGCCGAGGGCCGCGGCGGCGGCCCGGGCGATGCGCAGGGCGCCGAGGAACACCGACTCGAAGGCGTCGCGCCAGGCGTCCTCCGGGGTGGTTTCGACCGGGCCGGCCTGGGGGCCGCCGACGCTGATCAGGACGCCGTCGAGCCGGCCGAACCGCTCGGTCGCCTCCCTGACCAGCCGATCGGCGGTGCCGGGGTCGGAGTTGTCCGCCACCAGGCCGTGCGCGGTGCCGGGGCCGGCCAGGGCGTCCAGTTCGGCGACGGCCGCGTCCACGGCCTCCTTGCTCCGGCCGCTCACCAGCACCCGGGCGCCGTCGGCGGCCAGCTCCCGGGCGGCGGCGAAGCCGAGGCCGCGGGTGGCGCCGGTGACGACGTATGCCTTGTCCTTCAGTCCGAGATCCATGGGGACATCCTGCAGGGTGCCGGCGGGCCGGGGTAGCGGAGGGGGTCGTCGGACGGAGGCCGACGGGCGTGCGGACCCGGGGACGGCTGCCGGTGTTCCCCCGGCCGCTGGCATTGACGTGGGTGTCAAGGTCTACCGTCGTTCCGGCGGCGCGCGCAGGCGCGCCGGGAGGAGCGGGTTCAGCATGCGGATCGGGGAGCTGGCGGAGCGGGCGGGGACGACCACGCGGGCGTTGCGGTACTACGAGCAGTTGGGACTGCTGCCGGCCCGGCGGGCGGGCAACGGGTACCGGGCGTACGACGAGGGGGACCTGCGGCTGCTGCGGGAGATCCGGACGCTGCAGGACTTCGGGTTCGGCCTGGAGGAGACCAGGCCGTTCGTGGAGTGCCTGCGGGCGGGGCACCCGGAAGGGGACTCGTGTCCGGCGTCGCTGGAGGTGTACGAGCGCAAGCTCGCCGAACTGGACGACTGCATCGCGCGGCTGCGGGAGGCGCGGGCGCGGGTGGCCGGGCAGTTCGAGCGGGCGGTCCGGGCGCGGGACGACCTCGCTGCCTCCGAAGGATCACCACGGTGTGAACTGACGAAGGAGTAGACGATGGTGCGGATCGCAGGGGTGCCGGCGGTGACGGACGACACGTTCGCCGCGGAGGTGCTGGCGGCCGAGGGGCCGGTGCTGGTGGACTTCACGGCCGACTGGTGCCCGCCGTGCCGGATGATGGCGCCGGTGCTGGCGGACATCGCGCGGGAGGAGGCGCACCGGCTGCGGGTGGTGAGCCTGGACGTGGACCACAACCCGCGGACGCAGGCGGCGTACGGGGTGCTGTCGATGCCGACGCTGATGGTCTTCCGGGACGGGCAGCCGGTGCGGTCGGTGGTGGGCGCGCGGGCGAAGGCCCGCTTGCTGCGGGAGCTGGACGACGTGCTGTAGGGCCCGTCGGCGCTACGCCGGCACGGCGTCGAGCGGCACCTCGGCCTCGGCGGCCTGCTTGGCGCGGTCCCTGGCCTCGCGGCGGGCGAGCACCCAGACGCCGACCGGGATCATCGCGGTGAACAGCCACCACTGGACGGCGTAGGCCATGTGCGGGCCGATGTCGGAGTGGTTGGGCTCGGGGATCAGCTGGGGCTGGTCGGCCGGGGCCGGGGTGGTGCCGGTGAGTTCGAGGTAGCCGCCGAGGAGGGCGGCGCCGGTCAGCCTGGCCTGCTCGTCGGTGTTGATCAGGTTGAACTGGCGGTCCGGCAGGCCGGTGCGGTCCTTGATGCCGCTGCCGCCGTACGTCTCCTCGGCGCGCATCCGGCCGGTGAGGGAGACCTCGCCGGCCGGGGCGGCCGGGACGGGCGGGTACTCGGTGGCCCCGCTGCCGGAGGCGACCCAGCCGCGGTTGACCAGGACGGTGCCCTTGCCGTCGGCGAGCCGGAAGGGGGTCACGACGAAGTAGCCGATCGTCCCGTTGGAGTCGGTCCGCTTGCGGACCACGAACTCGTGTGCCGGGTCGTACTGTCCGGTGGCGGTCGCCGCGCGCCAGGTGAGGTCCTTGGGGACCGCGAAGCCGGGGGTCGGCGACAGGGTGTCGAAGGGGACGGGCGCGGCCGTGAGGGCCTGGCCGATCAGCTCGTTCCGGGCCACCCGGGCCTCGTGGCGGTGCAGCTGCCAGAACCCCAGCTTGATCGTCGCGGGGATCAGCAGCAGCGCGACCAGCATGGTGATCAGCCACTGGCGGGTCAGCAGAAAACGGTACACATGGGAACGGTACGCCGACCTCACAACCGGCTCACGCACCGGGGTGCGGGGCGACCTCGCGCAGCAGCTGGAGGAAGGCGTCCTCGCGGACGATGGGCGTGCCGACGTCACGGGCCTTGCGGGCCTTGCCGCTCCAGCTGTCCGGTTCGTTGGTGACCAGCAGGCTGGTGAGGCGGCTCACCGAGGTCGCGATGTGCAGGCCGGCCTCGACCGCGCGGTCCTCCAGGACCTCGCGGTCGGTGGCGGTGTCGCCGGTGATGGCCACCCGCATGCCCTGGACCAGCGGCTTGCCGTCCTCCCAGCGTCCCGGGTTGGGGTACGGGCAGGGCGGCCGCTTCCTGGCCTGGCGGTACGAGTTGCCGGTCCAGGTGCTGCGGCCGGGCGCGGCGGGTTCCTCCTCGCCGAGGTCGGTGACCGCGACGCACTTCTGCAGCGGCAGCGGCACGCCGCCGTCGCGGGCGAGGTGGAGGCTGGGGCGGAAGGCCTCGGCGAGCACCCGGGCGTCGTCCAGGGCGTTGTGGGCGTGGCGCTGCCGGACGCCGAAGTGGGCGGCGAGCGAGGACAGCTTGCCGTTGGGCAGCGGCAGGCGCAGGTCGCGGGAGAGGACCATGGTGCACAGCCGGTGCTCGACCGGGGCGCGCAGGCCGGCCCGGGAGAACTCGCGGGAGATCATGTTCCAGTCGAAGAGCGCGTTGTGCGCGACCAGGACGCGGTTCTCCAGGCGGGTGGCGAACTCGTCGGCGATCTGCGGGAAGGTCGGGGCGGTGGCGAGCAGTTCGGCGGTGAGGCCGTGGATCCAGACCGGCCCCGGGTCCCGCTCGGGGTTGACCAGGGTGTACCAGTGGTCGACGACGTCGCCGTCCGGGTCCAGCTGGTAGACGCCCGCCGAGATGACGCGGTCCGAGCGGCCGAGACCGGTGGTCTCGACGTCGACGACCGCGAAGCCCCCGGTGGGTGCGGCGGAGCGCTGCGCGGGGACCGGTGCGGTCCGCGGCGCTCCGTACGTCTCGGGCTGGATCGGTTGCATGGTCCAACAGGATAAGGGGCCGGACGGGTGGCTCCGGCCGGAATGTTCCGACCGACCGCCCGGAATAGAGTGGTCGGCGGGGGTGTCGTACACCTGGTCGATATCGTTCAGTTAAGGAACAGCGCATGCGTGCCACCGTGATTCACGGCCCCAACGACATCCGGATCGAAGAAGTCCCGGACCCGGTGATCCAGCAGCCGACGGACGTGGTGCTCCGGGTGGTGAACGCCTGCATCTGCGGCAGCGACCTGTGGGCCTACCGCGGGGTGGCGCAGCGGGTGGCCGGGCAGCGGATCGGGCACGAGTTCCTGGGCGTGGTCGAGGAGGTCGGCGCCGAGGTGCGCGGCTTCGCCAGGGGCGACCTGGTGGTCGCGCCGTTCGTCTGGTCCGACGGGACGTGTGACTTCTGTCTCGAGGGCCTCCAGACCTCCTGCCCGCACGGCGGGTTCTGGGGGCAGGTCGGTTCGGACGGCGGCCAGGGCGAGGCGGTCCGGGTGCCGTTCGCGGACGGGACGCTGGTGAAGCTGCCGAAGGAGGCGGCGGGCGACGAGAAGCTGCTGCCCGGGCTGCTGGCGCTGTCCGACGTGATGTCGACCGGGCACCACGCGGCGGTCTCGGCGCGGGTGCGGCCCGGCTCGACGGTCGCGGTGGTCGGCGACGGCGCGGTGGGTCTGTGCGGCGTGCTGGCGGCGCACCGGCTGGGCGCGGGCCGGATCATCGCGCTGGGCCGGCACACCGCCCGTACCGAGCTGGCCGTGCGCTTCGGGGCCACGGACGTGGTGGCGGAGCGCGGCGAGGCAGCGGTCGAGGCGGTGAAGGAGCTGACCGGCGGTCAGGGCGCGCACGCGGTGCTGGAGGCGGTCGGCACCGAGGAGTCGATGCGGACGGCCATCTCGATCGCCCGGGACGGCGGCGCGGTGGGGTACGTCGGGGTGCCGCACGGCGGCAGCGCGGGCGTCGACATCGGCCAGATGTTCGGCCGAAACGTTTCGCTGAACGGCGGCGTCGCCCCGGCCCGCGCGTACATCCCCGAACTGCTGCCGGACGTGCTCTCGGGCGCCATCGAGCCCGGTCTGGTCTTCGACCGCACCGTCGACCTGGACGGCGTCCCGGACGGCTACCGCGCGATGGACGACCGCTCGGCCCTGAAGGTGCGGATCGCCTTCTGACGCCCCGGCCTCCCGGCCGCCGGCCCGTGCCGCCACCCCCGCCCGGGGGCGCGGCACGGGCCGGTCGCGTTTCCCGGTGCCGTTTCCCGATGTCGTTTCCCGAGGGGTCTCCCGGTGGCGGTGGGACCCGGGACCGTGTGCGGCGTGGTGCCAAGATGGGATGTTTTTCGGCCAATCGGATGGTGCGAGGGGGCGAACGGTCGACTGATCGCGATCAACCCCTTCCGGGGCGGGCAGGACGCTCCTAGCATTGCGCGGCGCGCACCAGACGTGTGACGCCCCTCACGTTCGATCGTTCCCCCCGTGTGACTAATACGCCGAAGGAGTGAGGAGACAGCGTGGATTCGCCGCCGCTCACCACCGCCGCCACGGAAGCCCAACTCATCGACGACAGCGATGAGTTCAGGAAGCTGCGGCGCTCGTTCCGGAGCTTCGCCTTCCCGGTCACCATCGGTTTCGTGCTCTGGTACCTGCTCTACGTGCTGCTCTCCTGCTACGCCCCGGGGCTGATGCGCACCAAGGTCCTCGGGCACGTCAACCTGGCCCTGGTGCTCGGGCTGCTGCAGTTCGCGACCACCTTCGCCATCGCCGCCTGGTACGCCCGCTACGCGGACCGGCGGATCGACCCGTCCGCCGCGGCGATCCGCGAGGCGCACGGCGCCGTCGTCCACGCTCCCCGGGAGTCCGCCGAATGAGCCTGCTCGCCAGCTCCGCCACCGAGCACCGCGGCCTGACGATGACCCTGTTCGGGGTCTTCGTCCTGGCCACCCTGGTCATCACCGTCCGGGCCGGGCGACAGAACCGGAGCGCCTCCGACTTCTACGCCGGCGGCCGCGGCTTCACCGGCTTCCAGAACGGCCTGGCCATCTCGGGCGACTACATGTCCGCCGCCTCCTTCCTCGGCATCGCCGGGTTGATCGCGCTCAACGGCTACGACGGCTTCCTCTACTCGATCGGCTTCCTGGTCGCCTGGCTGGTCGCGCTGCTGCTGATCGCCGAACCGCTGCGCAACTCCGGCCGGTTCACCATGGCGGACGTGCTCGCCTTCCGGATGCGCCAGCGCCCGGTGCGCACCGCGGCCGGGGTGTCCACCATCGTGGTGTCGATCTTCTACCTGCTCGCCCAGATGGTCGGCGCCGGGGCGCTGGTGGCCCTGCTGCTGGGGGTCACCGGGGACGGCGCCAAGCGCTGGACCATCCTCGCGGTGGGCGCCCTGATGATCATCTACGTGGTGATAGGGGGCATGAAGGGCACCACCTGGGTGCAGATCGTCAAGGCGGTGCTGCTGATCGTCGGCGCCGCGCTGATGACCGTCCTGGTGCTCGCCAAGTACCACTTCAACCCCTCGGAGCTGCTCGGCGCGGCCGCCTCCGCCAGCGGCAAGGGCGCGGCCTTCCTCGAACCCGGGCTGAAGTACGGCGCCAGCGACACCTCCAAGCTCGACTTCATCAGCCTGGGGATCGCCCTGGTGCTCGGCACCGCCGGACTGCCGCACATCCTGGTCCGCTTCTACACCGTGCCCACCGCCAAGGCGGCCCGGAAGTCGGTGCTCTGGGCGATCGGCATCATCGGCGTCTTCTACCTGATGACCCTGGCCCTCGGCTTCGGCGCCGCGGCACTGGTCGGCCGCAGCGGCATGGTGGCCGTCGAGGGCAAGACGCCGTCCGGGAACACCGCGGCGCCGCTGCTCGCCGAGCAGCTCGGCGGCGGGGCCGGCACCACCGGCGGGGCGGTCATGCTCGCGGTGATCTCGGCGGTCGCCTTCGCCACCATCCTCGCCGTGGTCGCCGGTCTCACCCTGGCCTCCTCGGCCTCTTTCGCCCACGACCTGTACGCCAACGTGATCCGGCGCGGCAGGGCGAGCGAGCGGGAGGAGGTGCTCTCGGCGAAGTGGGCCGCGGTCGCGATCGGCGCGGTCTCCATCGTGCTCAGCCTCTACGCGGGCAAGCTCAGCACCGCCGCCCTGGTCGCGCTGGCCTTCGCGGTGGCCGCCTCGGCGAACCTGCCGACCTTGCTCTACTCGCTGTTCTGGAAGCGCTTCACCACCACCGGCGCGGTCAGCTCGGTCTACGCCGGCCTGGTCTCCTCGGTGGTGCTGGTGGTGTTCTCCCCGGTGCTCTCCGGAAGCGACAAGTCGCTCTTCCCGCACTCCGACTTCCACTGGTTCCCGCTGGAGAACCCCGGGCTGGTCTCCATTCCGATCGGCTTCCTGGCGGGCTGGATCGGCACCCTGCTGTCCGGGGAACGACCCGACCCGGCGAAGTACGCTGAACTGGAGGTCCGCTCGCTGACCGGACTGGGCGCCCACTGATCGTCCCGCGATGACTATGCTGGCCCGGCCCGCCGTCACGGTGGCCGGGCCGGTCGCATCTCGGGGAAGGACGCACGTGCTGCTCGACACCTTCGGACGACAGGCCGTTGACCTGCGGGTCTCCCTCACGGACCGGTGCAACCTGCGGTGCACCTACTGCATGCCGGAGGAGGGCCTGCAGTGGCTGGCCAAGCCTGACCTGCTGACCGACGAGGAGATCGTCCGGCTGGTCACCGTCGCGGTGCGCGACCTGGGCGTGCGCGAGGTCCGCTTCACCGGCGGCGAGCCGCTGCTGCGCCCCGGACTGGTCGCCGTCGTCGCCGCCTGCGCGGAGCTGGAGCCGCGCCCCGAGCTCTCGCTGACCACCAACGGCATCGGGTTGGCCCGTACCGCGACCGCGCTGCGCGACGCCGGGCTCGACCGGGTCAACGTCTCGCTGGACACCCTCGACCCCGAGGTGTTCCACACCCTCACCCGCCGCCACCGCCACCAGGACGTGCTGGACGGGCTGGCCGCCGCCGAGGCCGCCGGGCTGGCGCCGGTGAAGCTGAACGCGGTGCTGATGCGCGGGGTCAACGACCACGAGGCGGCCGACCTGCTGTCGTGGTGCCTGGAGCGGGGCTACGAGCTGCGCTTCATCGAGCAGATGCCGCTGGACGCCCAGCACGGCTGGGACCGCTCGTCGATGGTCACCGCGACGGAGATCCTGGAGCTGCTGCGGGCCCGCTTCGAGCTCACCCCCGAGCCGTCCGCGCGCCGGGGCGCGGCACCCGCCGAACGCTGGCTGGTGGACGGCGGGCCGGGCCGGGTGGGCGTGATCGCCTCGGTCACCCGCCCGTTCTGCCGGGCCTGCGACCGCACCCGGCTGACCGCCGACGGGCAGGTGCGCAACTGCCTGTTCGCGACCGGGGAGACCGACCTGCGCACCGCGCTGCGCTCGGGCGCGGACGACGTCGAGCTGGCCGCGCTGTGGCGGGCGGCGATGTGGGGCAAGAAGGCCGGGGCCGGGATCGACGACCCGGAGTTCCTCCAGCCCGACCGGCCGATGTCCGCGATCGGCGGCTAGGCCGGCGCCCCGGGCGGCCGTCCGGCGGCTCGGCGGTCAGGCCGACGTCCGGCGGTCAGGTCGGCGCCCCGGCGGCTCTGCCGGCCGTCCCGGCGGTCAGGCCGGCTTCTCGGAGTCCCCGGTGCCCTCGGCGTCCTCCGGGGTCCAGTCGGCGAAGGCGACGACCTCCTTGAGGAAGCCGCGCACCCCGAGGAACTGGGACAGGTGCTCGCGGTGCCCGTCGCAGGCGAGCCAGGTCTTGCGGCGGTCCGGGGTGTGCAGCTTGGGGTTGTTCCACACCAGCACCCAGCCGGCGTCCGCCCGGCAGCCCTTGGCGGAGCAGATCGGCGTCTGCGGGGTGTCCATCGGGCCGTCCTCAACGATTGGCGGGTACGTCTGCACCGCCAGTCTGTCACGCCCGCGCGGGCCAGCCGGATCCGGGCATGGCGACGCCGGGCAGCCACGGGGGGAGCCGCCCGGCGTCGGTCCGTCGCTCCGACGGGGGATGCGGAGCGCGTACGCAGTATGTCACGCCAAGACCCTCGGATGGGGAGGTCTTGCATGATTAATCTGAGGTTCTTCTGAGCTTTCGCCGAGCCGAACGGGGGTGAAGCGACACGAAACGGACGGTCAGTCCACGTCCTGTGAAGGATCGGTGGGAACCGCCTCCGCCTCTTGCGCACCGGCCTTCGCGCCCGCCCCACCCGTCCCACCGGGGCCGAGCATCAGCGGGGTGTCGAGCGGGATGTCGAAGGTGCTCGGCAGCCCCGGGGCCCGCTCCCGGCCCGCGTTGGCTATCAGCACCGCGAAGTACGGCAGCAGCACGGCGCCCGCCAGCGCGGCGAACGCCAGCACCCGCTGGACGTCCCACAGCACCACGGCGAGAAGCACGCACGCCGTACGGGCCAGCATCGAGATGACGTAGCGGCGCTGGCGCCCCCGGACGTCCTCGGTGAGGCTGCTGCGCGCACCGGTGATCCGGAAGACCTGCCCGCCGTCGGCACTCTTGCCCATGTGTCCTACCGCCCTCGTCACGCACCCCCGCGCCTGGCCGCGCGGCCTCCTCACGGTACGCCCGGACACGGGCGGCGACGAGACCGGGTGGGCCGGACCCACCCGGTCGGGTACGCGAAGGGCCCTGTCCGGCGGAGCGGACGGGCCCTTCGGGTCGCGGTTACGAGCGCCGGGAGAGGTACTGCGGGGGTACGGCGTCGGTCAGCCAGACGCCGTTCTCGCTGAGCCGGAACTCGTGGCCGGCCGCCGTCATCGCCGCCGCGTTCACGGTCAGCACCACCGGACGGCCGTGCCGGGCGCCGACCCTGGTCGCCGTCTCGGTGTCCGCCGAGAGGTGGACGTCCTGGCGGGCCATCGGGCGCAGGCCCTCGTCGAAGATCGCCGCCAGGTGCCGGTCGGCGGTGCCGTGGTAGAGCACGGGCGGCGGCACGGCGGCGGCCAGGCCGAGGTCGACCGCCACCGTGTGGCCCTGGTTGGCGCGGATCGAGAGACCGTCCGGCGAGTAGCCGAAGCGGCGCTTGTTGTTGCTCGCCACGACGTGGTCCAGCTCCGCCCGGGTGAGCGGCCGGCCCCGGGCGGCGAGCGCGGCGAGCAGCTCGTCGACCCGGACCCAGCCGGCCGCGTCCAGGGAGACCCCCACCAGCCCGGGCTCGTGCCGCAGGATGCGCGACAGCATCTTGCTCGACCTGACCAGGCGCTTCTCGTCCATCATGTCCCTCGTCCCCCGTCGGTCAGTGGCTAGGAGGCCTGGCTGACCGAACTCATGTTGAAGTCCGTGACTCGCACGGGCGGCATCGCGGTGCGGGTGACGTCGTCACTCCACTCGCGGGGCAGGCAGCGCTCGGTGCGGCCCACCTCGGTGATCCGGTTCAGCAGGTCCACCGGGGACTCGTTGAACCGGAAGTTGTTGACCTCGCCGACGACCTCGCCGTTCTCCACCAGGTAGACGCCGTCCCGGGTGAGGCCGGTGAGCAGCAGCGTCGCCGGGTCCACCTCGCGGATGTACCAGAGGCAGGTGAGCAGCAGGCCGCGCTCGGTGCGGGCGATCATCTCGTCCAGGGTCGGCGCGGACTCCTGGTCGGCCGTCTCCAGCACGAGGTTGTCGATCGCCGGGCGCAGCGGCAGGCCGGTGAGGGCGGCCGCGTGGCGGCTGGTGATCAGGTCGTTCAGCACGCCGTCGCGGATCCACTCGGTGGCGGCGATCGGCTGGCCGTTGTCGAAGACCGAGAAGTCCCCGCCGGTGGAGTGGGTGAGCACGAACGGCGCGGCCTCCAGGCCGGGCTCGTGCGGGTCGGAGCGCAGCGTCAGCGGCAGGGGGCTGAGCTTCTCGCCGATCCGGGTGCCGCCGCCGGGCTTGGCGAAGACCGTCCGGCCCTCCTGGGCGTCCCGGCCGCCGGAGGACCAGTTGAGGACGATCAACAGGTCGGCGACGGCCGAGGGCGGCAGCAGCGCCTCGTAGCGCCCGGCCGGCAGCTCCACCTTGCGGGCGCCCCAGCCGAGCCGCCTGGTCAGCTCGGCGTGCAGGGCGGTGACGTCGACGTCGGCGAAGTCCCGGGTGGCGGCGCCCACCCAGGCCGAGCCGGACGGGTCGGCGGACTTGGCGTTGATCTCGACCATGCCGGTGGGCTGGTCGTGGCGCAGCCGCAGGCCGGTGGAGCTGCCGAGGTAGCTGGAGGTCATCTCGTGCCGGGCGAAGCCGTACAGCAGTTCGCCCTGGGCGGCGGCGCGGGCGAAGGCCTCGCCGAGGGCCGGGCCGAAGGCGTCGAAGACCTCGATGGAGGTCACCGCGGGCGGTTCGGTGAAGTCCGGCGAGGCGGGCCGGCCGGCGATCAGCGGCTGGGCGTCCTCGGCCGGTCCGGCCGCGCGGGCGGCCTCCTCGGCGGCCCGCACGAGGTCTTCCACCTCCTCCGCGGTGACGGCCTCGCGGGAGACCACGCCGGAGGCGGTGCCCTCGGCGCCGGCCACGGTGGCGATCACGGTGAGGCGGCGGCCGCGGGTGACGCCGTTGGTGGTCAGCGCGTTGCCGGCCCAGCGCAGGTTGGCGGTGGACTCCTCGTCGGCGATCACCACGCAGCCGTCGGCGCGGGAGAGGCCGAGTGCCAGCTCGACGAGTTCGTGGGGCTGCTTCGCGGTCATCAGTGACCCGCCTCCTGCTGGGTGTTGAGCACGTTGACGTTGCGGAACAGCGCCGACGGGCAGCCGTGGCTGACCGCCGCGATCTGGCCGGGCTGGGCCTTGCCGCAGTTGAAGGCGCCGCCGAGGAGGTAGGTCTGCGGGCCGCCGACCGCCGCCATCGAGCCCCAGAAGTCGGTGGTGGTCGCCTGGTAGGCGAAGTCCCGGACCTGGCCGGCGAGTTCGCCGTCCTTGATGGCGTAGGCGCGCTGCCCGGTGAACTGGAAGTTGTACCTCTGCTGGTCGATCGACCACGAACGGTCGCCGACGATGTAGAGGCCGTTCTCGACCTGGGCGAGCAGGCCCGCGGTGTCCGGGCCGTCGGCGGCCGGCTGGAGCGAGACGTTGGCCATCCGCTGCACCGGGACGTGCGCGGGGGAGTCGGCGAAGGCGCAGCCGTTGGAGCGCTCGAAGCCCTTCAACGCGGCGATCCTGCGGTCGAGTTGGTAACCGACCAGGACGCCGTCGCGGACCAGGTCCCAGGACTGGGTGGCCACGCCCTCGTCGTCGTAGCCGATGGTGGACAGGCCGTGCTCGGCGGTGCGGTCGCCGGTGACGTGCATCAGCTCGGAGCCGTACCTGAGCGAGCCCAGCTGGTCGAAGGTGGCGAAGGAGGTGCCGGCGTAGGCGGCCTCGTAGCCGAGCGCGCGGTCCAGCTCGGTGGCGTGGCCGACCGACTCGTGGATGGTCAGCCAGAGGTTGGTCGGGTCGAGGACCAGGTCGTAGCGGCCCGCCTCGACGCTCGGCGCCCGCATCTTCTCGGCCAGCAGGACGGGCAGTTCGGCGAGCTCGGCGTCCCAGTCCCAGCCGGTGCCGGTGACGTACTCGTAGCCGCGGCCGACCGGCGGGGCCAGGGTCTGCATCGAGTCGAAGGCGCCGGTGCGCTCGTCGACCGAGGTGGCCTCCAGGTCGGAGTGCACCCGGATCCGCTGCTGGGTGGTCACCGTGCCGGCGGTGTCCGCGTAGAACTTGTTCTCCTGGACGGTCCGCAGCGCCGCCTGGACGTGCGAGACGCCCTCGGCGGCCAGCAGCCGGGAGCTGCGCTCGGCGAGCAGCGCGGTCTTCTCGGCGTCCGGCACCTCGAAGGGGTTGACCTCGTACGAGGAGACCCAGGTGACGTCCCGGTACACCGGCTCGTCGGCCAGCTCGACCCGCTCGGTGGAGCCGGCCGCCCGGCCGATCCCGCCGGAGAGGCGGGCCACCGCGACGGCCTGCTCGGCGACCCGGGCGGCCGCCTCGGGGGTGAGGTCCACGCCGGCGGCGAAGCCCCAGGCGCCGTCCAGCACCACCCGGACGGCGAAACCGAGCCGCACGCTGTCGGAGGTGCCGGCCGGCCGCGCGTCGCGCAGCCGCCAGGAGGCGCTGCGGATCCGCTCCAGGCGGAAGTCGGCGTGGCTCACGCCCAGTTCGCGGGCCCGGGTGAGAGCCGCGTCGGCGAGGGGGCGCAGCGGCAGGGCGAGGAACAGCGGGTCGACGGCGCGCCCGTTCGGCGCGCCGGAGCGATCGGCCGGAGGGATCGGAGGCAAGCGGGCTCCCAGGTCACGGAGGGTGGTGGTGCGGCGCCACAGGGGCGCCCGCACCGCATCATTTCCCGTCCACCGGGTTTCCGGCCAGCGCATTTCGACCGGTGCGCCGCGGTTCTGGCCAGGACGGCCCCCGCCGGGTCCCGCCCCGCCGGGGGCCGGTGCGGGCCGTCAGCCGACGGCCTCCCACCAGCCGTCGAGCTCCGGCGGGTTGTCGACGTCGACCCGCTCGCCGGGGCGCGGCACCGCCAGCGGGACGGCCTGGTCCTTGGCGGCCTTGACCAGCCGCTCGATCGGCTCGGCCCAGGGGTGCAGGCCCAGGTTGAAGGTGCACCAGTGGACGGGCACCAGCAGGCCGGCGGTCAGGTCCCGGTGGGCGAGGACGGCGTCCTCGGGGGTCATGTGGATGTCCGCCCAGGCCGCGTCGTAGGCGCCGATCTGGACCAGCGCGGCGTCGAACGGGCCGTGCTGCTCGCCGATCCGGGCGTAGCCCTCGAAGTAGCCGGAGTCGCCGGTGTAGAAGACCCGGCGGTTCGGGCCGGCGACCACCCAGGAGCCCCACAGGGTGGTGTTGCGGGTCAGCCCCCGGCCGGAGAAGTGGTGCGCCGCGGTGAGGGTGAGCACCAGGCCGCCCAGGGTGCAGGTCTCGTCCCAGTCCAGTTCGATGATCCGGTGCTCGGGGACGCCCCAGCGGCGCAGGTGGGCGCCGATGCCGAGCGGCACCGCGAACGGCGCGGACTGGCTGCGCACCAGGCGCTTGACCGTCGCCATGTCCAGGTGGTCGTAGTGGTCGTGCGAGATCAGCACCGCGTCGACCTGCGGCAGCTCCTCCAGCTCCACCGGCACCGGGTGCAGCCGCTTGGGGCCGACGTGCGCGGCGGGGGAGCAGCGGTCGCTCCAGATCGGGTCGAGCAGCACCCGGAAGCCCTCGACCTCCACCAGCACCGAGGCGTGCCCGTACCAGGTGACCTCGACGCCCTCGGCGGCCGGCCCGGGCGGGGAGGCGGGGCGGACGGTCGGCACCGGGTGGGCGGGGACGCGCCCGGCCCGCTCGAACAGCATCCGGCGGGCGGTGGCGCCGTCGAAGCCGGGCGCCCCGGCGGTGCGGGCGAGCGTGGAGGGCGCGTTGTGGAAGACGCCGTCGCGGTACTGCGGGGAGTTGCGCACCCGCTCCTCGCGCTCGCCGTCCGGCCGCCGCCCGAACGCCGCGGGCAGGTCGCGCAGCGACCACGCGGCCGCGCCCAGGCCGGCCGCCAGGGCGGTGAGGGCCAGCAGTCGTCCGCGCCGGGGGGTGCTCCCGGGCCGTGCCTTGGTCATCCGTTCTGCCTTCGTCGCTCGCCGGGACGGTAGGGGATCGGTACGGCAGGTCCCGGGCCGGCCCGCACCACGGGGGCAACGGGTGCGCCCGTCCGTGTGGTTCCCGTACAGTCGCCCCGATCCGGGCAGCGCCCGGGCCTGGGCGGTGTCCGCGGCCGGGGCGGCCGGGGTGGCCGCGGATTGTCGGATTGCGACAGATCCGCCGGTAAGGCGCTGTGGGAGCCCGATGCGCCGCCGCCGCCGACCGCCCGATAGCGTCACACTGCGTACGCATTCCGACGTACGCGCTCACACACGGAGAGAGGTGGATCGTTGAGCCGCTCGGTTCTCGTCACCGGAGGAAACCGGGGCATCGGCCTCGCGATCGCCCAGGCCTTCGCCGAAGCGGGCGACAAGGTGGCCGTCACCAGCCGCTCGGGCGAGGTGCCCGAGGCGCTGGCCAAGTACGACGTCCTCGCGGTCCGCTGCGACATCACGGACGCCGCGCAGGTCGACGCCGCCTTCACCGAGATCGAGCAGAAGCACGGTGCGGTCGAGGTGCTGGTCGCCAACGCGGGCATCACCAACGACACCCTGCTGCTGCGCATGACGGAGGAGGACTTCACCTCCGTCGTGGACACCAACCTGACCGGCACCTTCCGGGTGGTCAAGCGCGCCTCGAAGCTGATGATGCGCGCCCGGAAGGGCCGCGTCGTGCTGATCTCGTCCGTGGTGGGCCTGTCCGGCTCCCCGGGTCAGGCCAACTACGCCGCCTCCAAGGCCGGCCTGGTCGGCTTCGCCCGGTCGCTGGCGCGCGAGCTCGGCCCGCGCAACATCACCGTCAACGTGGTCGCCCCCGGCTTCGTCGACACCGACATGACCGCCGTGCTCAGTGACGAGCGCCGCGCGGAGATCGTCTCGGGCGTGCCGCTGGGCCGCTACGCGGCGCCCGCCGAGGTCGCCTCCACCGTGCGGTTCCTCGGGTCGGACGAGGCCGCGTACATCACTGGAGCCGTCATTCCCGTCGACGGCGGATTGGGCATGGGTCACTGATCATGAGCGGAATCCTCGAAGGCAAGCGGATCCTGATCACCGGTGTGCTGATGGAGTCCTCCATCGCCTTCCACACCGCCAGGCTCGCGCAGGAGCAGGGTGCGGAGATCATCCTCACCGCCTTCCCGCGCCCGAGCCTGACCGAGCGGATCGCCAAGAAGCTGCCGCACCCGGTCAAGGTGCTGGAGCTGGACGTCTCGAACCCGGAGCAGCTGGCCGGCATCGCCGACCAGGTCCGTGAGCACCTGCCGACCCTGGACGGCATCGTCCACTCGATCGGCTTCGCCCCGCAGGACGCGCTGGGCGGCAGCTTCCTGGACACCCCGTGGGAATCCGTGGCCACCGCCATGCACGTCTCGGCGTACTCCCTGAAGTCGCTGACCACGGCCCTGCTGCCGCTGATGCAGGACGGCGGTTCGGTGGTCGGCCTGACCTTCGACGCGCAGTTCGCCTGGCCGCAGTACGACTGGATGGGCCCGGCCAAGGCCGCCCTGGAGTCGACCAACCGCTACCTGGCGCGCTACCTGGGCGAGCGGGACATCCGCTGCAACCTGATCTCGGCCGGGCCGATCGGCTCGATGGCCGCCAAGTCCATCCCGGGCTTCGGCGACCTGGCCGACACCTGGAACCACCGCTCCCCGCTGAAGTGGGACCTGAGCGACCCGGAGCCGGCCGGCCGCGGCATCGTCGCGCTGCTGTCGGACTGGTTCCCGAAGACCACCGGCGAGATCATCCACGTCGACGGCGGTCTGCACGCCATCGGCGCCTGACGCTCCGCCCGTACGCCGCTGCCCGGCACCCCTCCTCGGGGGTGCCGGGCAGCGGCGTTTGCGGCTCGCGCGGGCGGGCGGTCAGGCCTCGGCGGTGGCGCAGGCGCCGATGGCGCGGCCGGCCTCGACCGAGGCGCGCTGGGCGTCGCCGGCCCGGATGGCCTCCAGGATGGTGTGGTGGCCGATGTAGCGCTCGGCGATCAGCTCGGGGCCGACGTCGTGCCGCAGGTGCTGGCGGGTGACCTCGCCGAGGTCGGCGTAGACGGCGAGCAGGACGTCGTTGTGGGAGGCGGCCACCACGGCCTGGTGGAAGGCGGCGTCGGCCTGGACGAAGTCCTCGGCGTCGCCGGAGTGCCAGGCGGCCTCCCGGCGGGCCAGCGCGCCGTCCAGCAGCTCCAGGTCGCGGGGGGTGCGGCGGTGGGCGGCGAGGCCCGCCGCCGAGGTCTCCAGCGCCGCCCGCAGCTCGGCGACCTGGCCCTGGTCGGCGTCGGCGAAGCGGCGGTGCATCACCCCGGCGAGCTCGCTGGTGGCCAGCACGTAGGTGCCGGAGCCCTGTCTGATGTCGAGCAGGCCGTTGTGGGCGAGGGCGCGGACGGCCTCGCGGACGGTGTTGCGGGCGACGCCGAGCTGCTCGACCAGGGCGGCCTCGGTGGGGATGCGCGAACCGACCGGCCACTCCCCGGAGGTGATCTGGGCGCGCAGCTGGGCGATCACCTGGTCTGACAGCGGGGTGCGCCTCGGCGAGGACAGCGCCACGGGGGACTCCTTGCGACTACGGCTCGGGTGGGGCCTGGGTGGGAGGTGGCCGGAGGATGAACGGTCGGCACATCATGCCAATTCCAAGGTGCATCAATTCATCCCATCATTCTATGATGCTCTCCATGTCCGTAGCAGAGACCACCGCTTCCGCCCGGACGGAGGGCCGGCCGCCGCGCGCGGAGCAGCCCGCCGCCTCCGGCTCCGCCAAGTACCTGGGCTGGCTGTTCGCCGTCGCGATCGCCGCCGCCGCCGTCAACCTGCGCCCCGTGGTCACCAGCCTCGGGCCGCTGCTCGACCAGGTCCGCGACGACCTCGGGATGAACCCGACGCTCGCCGGGCTGCTCACCGCCGTCCCGTCGCTGTGCTTCGCGCTGTTCGGCTTCGCCGCACCGGCCGCCGCCCGCCGGATCGGCCCGATCGCGGTCGTCACGGCCGGGATGGGCGCGATCACCGCGGGCGTGCTGGCCCGCTCCTTCGCCGGCGGCACGGCCGTGTTCCTGCTGCTCACCGCGCTCGCGCTGGCCGGTGTCGCGGTCTCCAACGTGCTGCTGCCGGTCGTGATCAAGCGCTACTTCCCGGAGAAGGTCGGTCCGATGATCGGCCTGTACTCCATGGCGCTGTCCGCCGGCACCGCGCTGGCGGCCGCCGTCACCGTGCCGCTGACCAGCGCGCTCGGCGGCGACTGGCGCTACGGCCTCGGCGTCTGGGCCGCCCTCGGCGCGCTCGCCCTGGTGCTCTGGCTGCCGGTGCTGATCGCCAGGCGCGAGCGCGGCGAGCGGTCGGGCGGCGCCGCCGTACCGGTCAGGCTGCCGATCACCCGCAGCCGTACCGCCTGGGCACTGGCCTGCTTCTTCGGCTTTCAGGCCACCGGCGCGTACGTGGTGATGGGCTGGCTGCCGAAGATCTTCCAGGACGCCGGCATCGACAAGGGCACCTCCGGGGTGCTGCTGGCGGTCACCATGGTGATCGGCGTGCCGGTTTCCTTCGTGCTGCCCAACCTGGCCGCCCGGCGCGGCGACCAGCGGCTGTTCGTGGTCGTGCTGGCGGCCTGCGGGATCGCCGGGTACACCGGGCTGGCGCTCGCCCCGGCCGGCGCGTCCTGGGTCTGGGCGGCCCTGGTGGGCCTGTCCAACTGCGCGTTCCCGCTGGTGCTGACGATGATCGGCCTGCGTGCCCGGACGGCCGGCGGCGTCGCGCAGCTGTCCGCCTTCGCCCAGGGCGTCGGCTACCTGATCTCCATCCCCGGCCCGATCCTGATCGGTCGGCTCTACGACGTCACCGGCGAGTGGTACCTGCCGCTGGGCTTCCTGGCGCTGCTGCTGGTGCCGCAGATGCTGTTCGGCCTGCGGGCGGCGCGCGCCCGGCACATCGAGGACGAGGCGGTGCACCCGGCGGAGCGCGCCGCGGCGTGACGCCCCGGCGGCCGGCGGGTGTGTTCGGGATGGGAGAATTCCGGACATGCCCGTTCTCGACCCCAACCCCACCGACGGCCGCAAGCAGCTCGGCCGCATCGCCCTCGCCATCGCCGCCATCGTGGTGCTGGTGGCGATCATCGCCACCATCGCCCCCAACCTGGACTGACGGACGCCCGTACGCCGCCCGGCGCCCAGGTGAACGGGGCGGTGGCGACACTCCTCGTCCCTCGGAGTGGCGGCATCCGGGAGCGTCGCGCCACCGGGCCGCTTTTCTGCCAAGCTTGCTGGGTATGAGCGCCGACACGCCCCGCAGGATCATCGTTCTCCGCCATGCCAAGGCCGACTGGCCGGACGGCGTGGACGACCACGACCGGCCGCTGGCCGACCGGGGCCGCCACCAGGCCCCGGACGCCGGCCGCTGGCTGGTCGACTCCGGCATCAACCCCGACTACGTGGTCTGCTCCACCGCGCTGCGCACCCGCGAGACCTGGAAGCTGGCGGTGCACGAGCTGCCGCACCGGCCGCAGAAGACCGTCTACGAGGAGCGGGTCTACGAGGCCAGCCCCGGCGAGATCATCGCCGTGCTCCAGGAGACGCCCGAGGAGTACTCGGACGTGGTGCTGGTGGGCCACAATCCGGGGGTGCTGGGGCTGACCCAGGTGCTGGCCGGGGACGCGGGCGACCCGGACGCGCTGGAGCGGCTGCGGCTCGGCGGCTTCCCGACGGCGGCGATCGCGGTGCTCAGCTTCCGCGGCTCCTGGAAGGGCGTCGAGCCGGGCGCGGCCGAGCTGGTCTCGTACCACACGCCGCAGGAGTGATCCCCGGAACTGACCCGAAGGGCGCGCGGAGCTGATCCGCGCGCCCCTCGGGCGCGTCCGCGGCCGTGCGGGGCGGGGCCCACGCCACCGGCCGGGGCCGGGCCGTCTACTCGGTCGGGGTGCCGTGCAGCGCGTCGGCCGCCTCGACCTCCTCGCGGGTGATGCCCAGCAGGTACAGCACGGTGTCCAGGAAGGGCACGTTCACCGCCGTGTCGGCGGCCTCCCGCACCACCGGCTTGGCGTTGAACGCCACCCCGAGCCCGGCCGCGTTCAGCATGTCCAGGTCGTTGGCGCCGTCGCCGATCGCCACCGTCTGCTCCAGCGGCACCTTCGCCTGCTCGGCGAAGCGGGCCAGCCAGCGGGCCTTGCCCGCCCGGTCCACGATCTCGCCGACCACCCGGCCGGTGAACCGGCCGTCCACCACCTCCAGGGTGTTCGCCGCCGCGAAGTCCAGGCCCAGCTGCTCCACCAGGTGGTCGGTGACCTGGGTGAAACCGCCGGACACCACCGCGACCTGGTAGCCGAGGCGCTGGAGCGTACGGATCAGGGTGCGCGCGCCCGGCGTGAAGCGGACCTCGGCGCGGACCTTCTCGGTCACCGAGGCGTCCAGCCCGGCCAGCAGTGCCACCCGGGCCCGCAGCGACTCGGCGAAGTCCAGCTCGCCGCGCATCGCCGCCGCCGTCACCTCGGCGACCTCCTCCTCGCAGCCCGCGTGGGCGGCGAACAGCTCGATCACCTCGTCCTGGATGAGCGTGGAGTCGACGTCCATGACCACCAGGCGCTTGGCCCGGCGCTCCAGCCCGGCGGCGACCACCGCGACGTCCACCCGCTGGGTGGCCGCCTCCTGGGCCAGCGCGGCCCGCAGCTCGTCCGTGGCCACACCGGAGACGGCCAGCTCGACCGCCGTCACCGGGTACTTGGCGAGCCGGAAGACCCGGTCGATGTTGCCGCCCGAGGCGGTGATCCGGGAGGTGAGCGCGGAGACGGCGGCGGCGGTCAGCGGGTTGCCGAGCACCGTGACGTGCGAACGGCCCTCGCGGCGCGGCCGGTTGTCACCGATGCCGGAGAGGATCTCGGCCTGGAGCTTCTGCTCGTCGGCCCAGCGGTGGACGGTGGCCCGCAGCCCGCCCTCGGCGCCGGGCGAGGGGGGCGGGGTGATCAGGGCGCACAGCGTGATGCGGCCACGGGTGACGACCTGCTCGATGTCGATGACGTCGACGCCGAAGCCGGCCAGCGTCGCGAAGAGGCCGGCGGTGATGCCGGGGCGGTCCTTGCCGAACACCTTGACGAGCAGGGTGCGCTCGTCCGCGGTCCGGTGCTGGGCGGCGGGGAGGGGCTCAGCGGCCAGGGGCGATGCGTTCATGGTGGCTCCCACGCTACCGGGCGCCCGACGGCCCGGGGGCACCCGTCCCACCTCGCGGGACGGCACCGGCCGGGGCTCGGTCGCAGCCTGGTCACAGTCACCCGGGCCGACTTTCATCGGCGGTCGACGGGCTGGAATGATTCCCCCCGTCAGTCACAGGAACATCGCACCCCGGCCGGGGGCCACAATTCGGGGGAACCGAGAGAGCGGGGCAGGCGCGCAGTGCCGCAACTCGTCATTGAGATCAACGGACAGCAGCGGACTCTGGAGCCCGGGCGGTCCTACACCATCGGGCGCAACCCGCAGTCGGACTTCCCGTTCGACGACGCACGGGTGTCCTGGCACCACGGGACCATGAGCTTCAACGGCAGCGGATGGCAGCTGGACGACCACGGCAGCACCAACGGGACGTACGTGGCCGGCGCCCGCACCATGCAGGCCCAGCTGTTCCCCGGTGCCGTGGTCAACCTGGGCAACCCGGAGAACGGCCCCCGGCTCGGCTTCTCCGCACCCGCGCACGCCGCGGCTCCGCAGGCCGCCCCGATGCACGAGGCCGCCACCAGCCGCGGCCCGGTGCCCGCACCCCACCAGCCCGCCCCGCAGCAGGGCTGGCCGCAGCACGACCCGTACCAGCAGCCGCAGCAGGCCTGGCCGGGCCAGCCGCAGGCGCAGCCGCCGTTCCCGCAGCAGCAGTACGCGCCGCCGCAGGCCCAGCCGGCCCCGCAGCAGCCCCAGCACGGCGGCTTCCCGGAGCAGCAGGGCTTCCCGGCCCCGCCGCAGCACGGCGGCGGTCCCCAGCCGACCGTCATCCGCAACCTGACGTCGGCGATGCGCACCGTCCGGATCGGCCGTGCGCTCGACAACGACATCGTGGTGTCCGACCTCCAGGTCTCCCGCCACCACGCCGAGCTGCGCCAGCTCCCGGACGGCCGCTACGAGATCGTCGACCTCGGCAGCCACAACGGCATCTTCCTCAACGGCCAGCGCGTCCAGCGCCAGCTGATGGGGCCGCAGGACCGCCTGACCGTCGGTCACTCCGGCTTCGTCCTGGTCGGCGACCAGCTGCAGGAGTTCGTCGAGACCGGCGCCGTCTCCTTCTCCGCCCGCCACCTGACCGTCGAGGTCGAGCACAAGGGCGCCAAGAAGATCCTGCTCAACGACGTCAGCTTCGGCGTCCCGGAGAAGTCCCTGGTCGCGGTCATCGGCCCGTCCGGCTCCGGCAAGTCGACCCTGCTGCGCGCCCTCACCGGCTACCGCCCGGCCGACCGCGGCGACGTCCTGTACGACGGCCGCAACCTCTACAAGCAGTTCGCCGAACTGCGCTCGCGCATCGGCCTGGTGCCCCAGTCGGAGATCCTGCACAAGGAGCTCACCGTCCGCACCGGCCTCAAGTACGCGGCCCGGCTGCGCTTCCCCGGCGACACCGAGGCGCGCGAGCGCGAGGCCCGGATCGACGAGGTGCTGTACGAGCTGCGCCTGGACAAGCGCGCCGACAACAAGATCACCGCGCTCTCCGGCGGTCAGCAGAAGCGTGTCTCGGTCGCCCTGGAGCTGCTCACCAAGCCGTCGCTGATCTTCCTGGACGAGCCCACCTCGGGCCTCGACCCGGGCATGGACCGCGAGGTCATGCAGATGCTGCGCGGCCTCGCCGACGACGGCCGCACCATCCTGGTCGTCACCCACTCGGTGGCCGAACTCGCGCTCTGCGACCGGCTGCTGGTGATGGCTCCGGGCGGCTCGGTGGCCTACTTCGGCCCGCCGGACGAGGCGCTGCACTTCTTCGGGTACGAGACCTGGGCGGACGTCTTCCAGGCCTTCGAGAACTACCCCGACCACGACTGGGCCGGCCGCTACCGCGGCTCGGTGCACTACCAGCAGTACTCCGCCCCCGACGTGGAGTCGGGCGAGGCGAAGCACGTCCAGGTCGCCCAGGAGGCGATCCGCCCGCCCAAGCCGCAGAGCTGGGGCTCGCAGCTGTGGACGCTGATGCGCCGCTACATGTCGGTGCTCGCCTCGGACCGCGGCTTCCTGGCCCTGTCGGTGCTGCTGCCGGCGGTCATCGGCGCGGTCAGCGTGCTGATCCCCAACGAACCGGGGCTCGCGCCCAACCCCAAGACGCAGCTCCACCTCAACAGCGGCGCCGCGACGATCATGCTGATCCTGGCGATCGGCGCCTGCTTCTCCGGAGCGGCCAACTCGGTCCGCGAGTTGATCAAGGAACGGGCGATCTACGAGCGAGAACGAGCCACCGGGCTCTCCCGCTCGGCGTACATGATGTCCAAGATCATCGTGCTGGGCTTCTTCAGCGTGATCCAGGGCGCCATCATCTCCGCCGTCGGCTTCCTGCCGCGCAAGCTCCCCGAGACCGGCCTGATCGTCAAGAACCTGCCGGTCATCGAGATGACCCTCGGCATGATCCTGCTGAGCTTCGCCGCGATGATGTTCGGCCTGATGATCTCCGCGCTGGTGAAGACCGCCGAGAAGACCATGCCGCTGCTGGTCATGTTCGCCATCGTCCAGGTCGTCTTCACCGGCTGCCTCTTCCAGATCTTCAGCAAGCCCGGACTGGAGCAGGTCGCCTGGCTGATGCCGGCCCGCTGGGGCACCGGCATCGTGTCCACCACGCTCGACCTCTCCGTGCTCATGGGCCCCTGGAACAAGGACTTCCAGAACCCCAACTACGACCCGCTGTGGGAGCACAGCGTCGCCCAGTGGGCGATCGACGCCGGCGTGCTGATCGTCATCTCCGTCGTCATCGGCGTCATCGTGACCCGGCTCCAGCGCCGGCACGAGCCCGAGGTCATGCAGAAGGGCTGACCCCTTCTCCGACTCCGCCCGAGGGGCGGCCTCCCACCGGGGGGCCGCCCCTCGGGCGTTCCCGGCGTTCCCGGCGGTCGCGTCGCGGCCCGGGCGGTCGAGAGCGGTCCCGCCCGCCCCGGACGGCGCTCGGCGGCCCCGGGGCGGGCCCTGCGGCCTAGGTCCCTGGACCTGGGCCCGGAGCGGCCGGGGACGGACGCGGCGCCCGTCACGGCGGCGGTAGTTTGGCGGTATGCCCAGCACCACCGGAGACCACCGGGCCCACCACGGCCCGCTGCCCGCCTGCGAACCGTGCTTGTCCGGCATCGAGGCCGTCAGCCAGGCCCTGCTCGCCATGAGCCGGCACCTCGAGGTCCGTGAGGTGCTGCGCCGCATCACCGCCTCCGCCCGCGGACTGCTCGGCGCCGAGTACGCGGCCCTCGGCGTGCCCGACGACCACGGGGGCTTCGCCCAGTTCGTCGTCGACGGCGTCACCGACGAGCAGTGGCGGGCCATCGGCCCGCTGCCCCGGCAGCACGGCGTGCTCGGCGCGATGCTGCACGAGACCGGCCCCACCCGGCTCGTCGACGTCCGCAAGGCACCCGCCTTCGAGGGGTGGCCCGCGGCCCACCCCGACATGGACGCCTTCCTGGGCATGCCGATCCTGGACACCGACGCGGCCGAGGACGAGCCGCAGGTGATGGGCGTCATCTTCCTCGCCAACAAGCGCGGCGGCGGCCTCTTCACCGACCACGACGAGGAACTGCTGCGGATCCTCGCCGCGCACGCCGCCCTCGCCCTGTCCAACGCCCGGCTGTACGAGCGCAGCCGCGAACTCACCCTGGCCGGCGAGCGGGCCCGGATCGCCCACGACCTCCATGACGCCGTCTCACAGAAGCTCTTCTCGCTCCGGCTCACGGCCAAGGCGGCCGCCAAGCTCGTCGACCGCGACCCGGTCCGGGCCCGCGCCGAGCTCGCCGAGGTCGCCCGGCTGGCCGCCGAGGCGGCCGACGAACTGCGCGCCGTCGTCGTGGAACTGCGGCCCGCCGCCCTGGAGGAGGACGGGCTCAGCGCCACCCTCGCCTCCCAGGTGCAGGTCCTCGACCGGGCGCACACCGCCGACGTCGCCTTCGCCGCCGACGGCGTCCGGGCACTGCCGCCCGCCCAGGAGGCCGCGCTGCTGAGAGTCGCCCAGGAGGCGCTGCACAACGCGCTGCGCCACTCCGGCGCCCGCCGGGTCACCGTCACGCTGGCCGGGACACCGGCCCGCGGCGCGCTGCTGCGGGTGCACGACGACGGGCGCGGCTTCGACCCGGAGTCCGTCCGCCGGGCCGGCCGCCACCTCGGCCTGGCCTCGATGCGCGACCGCGCGGCCGCCGTCGGCGGCACGCTCACCCTGGAGTCGGCCCCCGGCCGGGGGACGCTCGTCGAGATGGAGGTCCCCGGTGCCTGAGAGCACACCGTCGATCCGCGTCCTGCTGGTCGACGACCACCAGGTGGTCCGGCGCGGACTGCGCACCTTCCTGGAGGTCCAGGACGACATCGAGGTGGTCGGCGAGGCCGCCGACGGGGCGGAGGGCATCGAGCGGGCCCGTGAACTCGACCCCGACGTCGTCCTGATGGACCTCAAGATGCCCGGCGTCGACGGCATCGAGGCGCTGCGCACGCTCAAGGGGGAGGGCAGCCGGGCCCGGATCCTGATCGTCACCAGCTTCACCGAGCACCGCACGATGGTCCCCGCGCTGCGGGCCGGAGCGGCCGGGTACGTCTACAAGGACGTGGACCCGGAGGCGCTGGCCGGGGCGATCCGCTCGGTGCACGCCGGCCACGTCCTGCTCCAGCCCGAACTGGCCGAGGCGCTGCTCTCCGACGACGGCCCGCGCGCGCCGCAGGGCCGCGGCGGCACGCTCACCGAGCGCGAGCGCGAGGTGCTCGGCCACATCGCCGACGGCCGCTCCAACCGGGAGATCGCCCGCAGCCTGCACCTCTCGGAGAAGACGGTGAAGACCCACGTGTCCAACATCCTCATGAAGCTGGACCTGGCCGACCGCACCCAGGCGGCACTCTGGGCCGTCCGCCACGGCGCGACCCGGGAGGGGTAGCGCGCGCGACGGCGGCCCCGGACCCGGCGCGCCTCAGCGGTCGTCCCGCTCGTCGACGAGGGCGTTGTAGGCGGCCACCTGGGCGCGCCGGGCGGTGCGCCGCAGCGGGGCCAGGACGGACTGGCGGGCCGCCATCTCCGAGGCGCTGACGGCGGCGCCGTGCCCGCCGGAGGCGATGGCCAGCAGCGCGGACACCTGACGGGCCGACTCCAGGACCCGGACGGCCCGGGGCGGGTAGCCGGGGGCGAGCAGCTCGCCGTGGCCGCGGCGGCGGTAGGCGTCCAGCGCGCGCAGGGCCTCGGGCCCGGCACCGGCCACGTCGAGGCGGGTGAGCAGCACGGTCGCCTCCCGCAGCCCGTCCGCCAGCTCCCGCTCGGCCTCGTGCAGCGAGGGAACGTCCGCCGGAGGGGCGTCGTCGACCTCGGAACAGCGCCACAGCACGGTGGCCGAGCGGTCGCCGGCCGGGCCGTACACCTCCACCTCCGGCACCAGCCCGAGCGGCGCGCCCACGGCCAGGACGGCCTCGCCCGCGTCCATGGCCCGCTCGTTGAACGCCTTCGGACCGGTCAGCCCGATCGGGTGCCCGGCCGAGGGCAGCGCGAGCCGCAGGCCCCGCACGCCGAGCACCCGCAGCCGCCCCAGCGCCCAGGTCAGCCCGTGCCGCTCGCCGGGCTCGTCACCGGGCAGCCCGGTCACCCGGTGGACCTCGTCCGAGCCCAGGACGGCCGCGGCGGCGTCGTCCGGCGGCACCAGGCCCGCCAGCAGGGCGTTGCCCCATGCGGTGAGCCGCCCCGAACGGGGCTCTTCGTACGGATTGTCGGCAGGAGTCACGAGCATCCGGCCAGCCTACGGAATCGGCGGTCATCCGCGTGGCGTAGGTTTGCCCATGCGTGTGCGGCGCACTTACCCCGTGCCCACCGGCCGCCGGAGTAGGCTCGCCGCCCGCACCGACGGCCGAGAATCTTGTTTTTTGGGGAAGGCATAGGCATGAGCGACGTGCTGGAGCTGGTGGACGTATCCGTGGTCCGGGAGGGGCGCGCGCTGGTCGACCAGGTCTCGTGGTCCATCTCCGAGGGCGAGCGCTGGGTCATTCTGGGCCCGAACGGCGCCGGCAAGACCACGCTGTTGCAGATCGCCTCCTCGTACCTGTTCCCGACCTCGGGCAAGGTCACGGTGCTGGGCGAGAAGCTCGGCGAGATCGACGTCTTCGAGCTGCGCTCCCGGATCGGCCTGGCCGGTGCCGCGATGTTCGACAAGCTGCCGGCCGAGCAGACCGTGCTCCAGACCGTCCTCACCGCCGCGTACGGCATGACGGTCAGCTGGCAGGAGACCTACGAGCAGTCGGACGAGGGCCGGGCCCTCGCCCTGCTCGACCGCCTCGGCATGGCCGGCCTCACCGACCGCAAGTTCGGCACCCTCTCCGAGGGCGAGCGCAAGCGCACCCTGATCGCCCGCGCCCTGATGACCGACCCCGAGCTGCTGCTGCTCGACGAGCCGGCCGCCGGCCTGGACCTCGGCGGCCGCGAGGACCTGGTCCGCCGGCTCGGCGCGCTCGCCCAGGACGAGTTCGCCCCGGCGATGGCGATGGTCACCCACCACGTCGAGGAGATCGCGCCCGGCTTCACCCACGTCCTGATGATCCGTCAGGGGAAGGTGCTCACCGCCGGCCCGATCGACACCGAGCTGACCGCCCGCAACCTCTCCAAGTGCTTCGGCCTGCCGCTGACCCTGGAGCGGCACGGAGACCGCTGGTCGGCCCAGGGTCTGCCGCTGGGCTGACACCCCGTCCGTCCGCCCTCCGGAAGGCCGTCGGGAACCGGTCGTACGCGCGACCGGTTTCCGCCCCTCGACCTGCGGGAACTGTCCGCCTCGAAGGCCTTCGCTCCCTAGGATGGACGTGTGGACAGCTGGATCTGGTGGCTCCTGGCCGCCGCAGGGCTCGGCATACCGCTGGTGCTGACCGCGATGCCGGAGTTCGCCATGTTCGCGGTCGGGGCGCTGGCCGCCTCCGGCGTGGCCGCACTGGGCGGGGGAGTGGTCCTGGAGACCGTGACCTTCGTCCTCGTCTCGGTCGCCCTGGTGGCGTTCGTCCGCCCGATCGCCTACCGGCAGCTCCAGCGGGGCCCGCAGGTCAAGATGGGCATCGAGGCGCTCCAGGGCGCCACCGCGGTCGTCGCGGAAACCGTCGACGGGGAGGGCGGGCGGATCAAGCTGAACGGCGAGATCTGGTCGGCCCGTGCGCTCCACCCGGGCCAGGTGTACCAGCCCGGGCAGCAGGTCGACGTCGTCGAAATCCAGGGCGCGACCGCCCTGGTCGTCTAGGGGAGAGTCCGTGGAACCCGTCCTTATCGTTTTGGTCGTCCTGGTCGTGGTGGCCTTCATCGCGCTGATCAAGACGATCCAGGTCATCCCGCAGGCCAGCGCCGCGATCGTGGAGCGCTTCGGCCGCTACACCCGGACGCTCAACGCGGGGCTGAACATCGTCGTCCCGTTCATCGACCGGGTCCGCAACCGGATCGACCTGCGCGAGCAGGTCGTGCCGTTCCCGCCCCAGCCGGTGATCACCCAGGACAACCTGGTCGTCAACATCGACACCGTCATCTACTACCAGGTGACCGACCCCCGCGCCGCGACCTACGAGGTCGCCAGCTACATCCAGGCGATCGAGCAGCTCACCGTCACCACCCTGCGCAACATCATCGGCTCGATGGACCTGGAGTCCACCCTGACCTCGCGCGAGGTCATCAACGCCGGCCTGCGCGGCGTCCTGGACGAGGCCACCGGCAAGTGGGGCATCCGGGTCAACCGGGTCGAGCTGAAGGCGATCGAGCCGCCGACCTCCATCCAGGACTCGATGGAGAAGCAGATGCGCGCCGACCGCGACAAGCGCGCCGCGATCCTCACCGCCGAAGGCCAGCGCCAGGCCCAGATCCTCAAGGCCGAGGGTGAGAAGCAGGCCGAGGTGCTCAAGGCCGAGGGTGAGGCGCAGGCCGCGGTGCTGCGCGCGGACGGTGAGGCGGCCGCGATCCGGACGGTCTTCGAGGCCATCCACGACGGCGACGCCGACCAGAAGCTGCTCGCCTACCAGTACCTCCAGACCCTGCCCGAGCTGGCCAAGGGCGACTCCAACAAGCTGTGGATCATCCCCAGCGAGGTCGGCGACGCGCTCAAGGGCCTCGGCGGCGCCTTCACCGGCCTGACCGGCAACGGCGGCGTGAACGGCGGCGCGGTCGCGGCGCCCAGCGTCCCGCAGACGGCCCCGGCGGCCACCCAGGTGCCGCTGGACCCGGCGTCCGGCCCGCGGCCGGTGGACACCGAGAAGGGCGCCGCCCGCCCCCGGGTGGACCCGGCGCGGGAGTACCCGAAGATCGACCCGGAGTGACGGCTCGGACCGTGCCGGCGCGTGTCTGACGGTTCGCCTCGGATCAGGGCCCGTCGCCGGGAGGCGGCGGGCCCTCGGCCTGTCGCGGCGCCGGCCCGGGCGGACCGGGCGCTGTGGCGTGCGTCCCGAATCGTGGGAGGGTCTGGTCGGGCCGTACGGCCGTCCGGCATGATCCCCTCGGACAGGACCGAGAGGAGAGCCGACCCATGACGCTCTGGGAGTCGATCGCCGTCCTGGTGGCGGGCGTCGGTGCCGGGATGATCAACGTGATCGTCGGTTCCGGCACCCTGATCACCTTCCCGGTCCTGCTCGCCGTCGGCATCCCCCCGGTCACCGCCAACGTCTCCAACGCCTTCGGCCTGGTCCCCGGCTCGCTCAGCGGCGTGATCGGGTACCGCCGTGAACTGGCCGACCAGGGCCGCCGCGTGCTGCGGATGGGCACCGCCTCGCTGCTCGGCGGGCTGCTCGGCGCGCTGCTGCTGGTCAGGCTGCCGAGCGGGGCCTTCGACGCGATCGTCCCGGCGCTGATCCTGCTCGCGCTCGTCCTGGTGGTGGTCCAGCCCCGGGTGGCCAAGGCCGTCGCGGCCCGCCGCCGCCCCGACGGCGATCCGGACGGCGGCCCGGTGCTGCTGGTCGGCGTGTTCCTGACCGGCATCTACGGCGGCTACTTCGGCGCCGCGCAGGGCGTGCTGCTGATGGCGCTGATGGGCATGCTGCTCCAGGAGGAGCTCCAGCGGATCAACGCGGTGAAGAACGCCCTGGCGATGATCGTCAACGCGGTCGCAGCGCTCTTCTTCCTCTTCACCTCGACCGTGAACTGGGCCGCCGCCGGGCTGATCGCGGCGGGCTCGCTGGTCGGCGGTCTGCTCGGCGCCAAGGTCGGCCGCCGGCTCCCGCCGACCGCGCTGCGCGCCGTCATCGTGGTGGTCGGCCTGGTGGCCGTCACCAAGCTGTTGCTGAGCTGAACGGACGTCAGACCGTCTGACCGTCCGCACATCGGAGGAGTACGCCATGGCCCTGGAGATGCGTGAGCGCTGCGAGCGCTGCGAGGTGTCGCTGACCGCGGACGGCGGCGCCTCGATATGTTCCTACGAGTGCACCTTCTGCCCGGACTGCACCGAGGCCATGGCCGGCGCCTGCCCCAACTGCGGCGGCGAGCTGGTGGTCCGTCCGCGCCGGAAGGCCGCCTGACACCGGACCCCGGACCTCCCGGGGCCCGGTACCCCGGACCGACGACCCACCAGGAGCGCGGCGATGAGCAGCAGGGCACGGCTGAGCGAGGACGAGATCACGGCGGCCCTGGCGGCGCTGCCGCAGTGGGAGCGGGAGGGCGGCAGCATCGTCCGGACCGCCGCCGCCCCGGACTTCCCGGCCGCGATCCGGGTGGTCGGCGCCGTCGCCGAGCAGGCCGAGGCGCTCGACCACCACCCCGACATCGACATCCGCTGGCGCACCCTGCGCTTCGTGCTGTCCACCCACAGCGCCGGCGGCCTCACCGGTCTGGACCTCACCCTCGCCGCCCGGATCGACGAGGCCCTGCGCGCCGAGTCGGCCGGCTGACCGACCGTACGGCCGGAAGCGGGGGACCCGGACGACCGAGGGCCCGGGCCGCGCCCCCGGGCGGGCGTGAGATGCTGACTGCCGCATCGGCAGGCAGGCGGCTCGGGAGGGACGGAACGGATGGCGCAGGAGCCCTTCGGAGACGCCCACCCCCGACAGCCCTGGCCGCCCCGGAGTGACGCGGACTGGCCGAACGGCGGGTACGGGGGGTACGCCGAGCAGCAGCAGGCGCCGGAGCAGCCGTCGCCGTGGCAGCCGCAGGCGGGTCACGGCCCGGCGGAGTACGGGCAGCAGCAGCCGCAGGCCGGCCAGGGCGACCAGGTCGGCTACGGGCACTCCGGTTACGACCACGGCGGGTACGGGCAGGGCGGGTACGGGCAGGGCGGCTACGGGCACTCCGGTTACGACCAGAGCGGCTACGGGCACGCCGGTTACGACCAGGGCGGGCACGGCCGGACCGGCCAGGCCGAGGGCGGCTACGTCCAGGGCCAGTACGGCGAGCAGGGGCAGTACCAGCCGTATCCGCCGTACCAGGACCACCCGCTGCAGCACCAGCCGTACGCGCCGTACGCCGCCGCGCAGCAGCCCGCCGGTGACGGGCTGTACGTCCCGGCGGGGGCGGAGTACTCGGCGGACGGCTACGTGCACATCGAGGAGGCCGAGCCGGCGCCCGCGCCCGTCCCCGAGGAGCCCGCCGAGACCTCTCCGCAGGCCCCCGGCGTGACGGCCGAGCCCGTCGCGCCGTCGCGGGCCGCCGCCCGCCGGGGCGCCGGCGGCGGTTCCGGCACCGCCGCGGGCTCCGGCTCCGCACTCTCCGCCAGGGCCCGGAAGGCCGCCGGCGCGGTGCTGACCGGCGATCACGTGCCCAGTCGCAAGGCCCTGCTGGTGCGGACCGGCGCCGGGGTGGCCGCGCTGGGCGTGCTGGCGGTGGCCGGGCTGATGGTCGGCACCGAGGGCGGCGGCAGCGCGGCGGCGAGCAGCGGCGGTGAGCCGGGCTTCGCGGTGGCGCACACCCGGGCGTGGGCCGCGCAGCCCGCCGCGGCCGGTCCTGCCGGGGGCGACGACACGCTGGTCGGCAGCTGGCCGCTGGCCGACGCGGTGGTCCGGGCCGACGGCTCCGGGGTGCACGCGTACGACCGGGCGGGCGGCAAGCTCGCCTGGTCGGTGGAGCCGCCGGCCGCCGGGGCCGTCCCGTGCGGGCTGTCGGCGGGGGTGAACCAGGCGGGCCTGGGCGCGGCGCTGTTCCGTCCGCAGGCCGATCCGAAGAGCCCCTGCACGCTGGTGGTCGCCGTGGACACCAAGACCGGCAGGACCGCCTGGACCAAGGCCCTCTCGGACGCCAAGGGCGCCTACTCGGCCCGGGTCGGCGTCACCGAGGACAAGGTGATCGCGGTCGGCGACGACCGGGTGCTGGCCTGGGAGTCGGCCGACGGGAAGGACGTCTGGCAGTACACCGGCCAGGGCAAGTTCTGCACGCTGTCCGGCGGGGTCAGCGGCAAGACGGTGCTGGTCGCCTCCTCCTGCGCCGACTCGACCCCCGCGGACCAGGCCGTCGCGCTGAACACCGCCGACGGCAAGGTCAGTTGGTGGCGGGGCCTGAACAACCAGCCGAAGACGGTGACCGTGCTGTCCGCCGAGCCGGCCGTCGTCCTCACCACCGGCGAGAAGCCGGAGAACGACCGGGTGTTCGCCTGGGGCACCGCCGGCGACCCGGCCGCCGAGATCCCGGTGGCCGTCGACGGCGGCCGGCTGGACGTCGCCCACGGTACGTTTTCGGCCACTCCCGGCGTGTACTTCGAGGGCCGCACGATGGTCACCACCCTGACTCCGCCGAACGGCGGCGGGCAGGTGGCCGCGGTCGGCTACGACCTGGACACCGGCAAGCAGCGCTGGAAGGTGCCGACCGCCGCCAAGGGCGCCGTCCGGGCCGTCGGCATCGACGGCGGGTCGCTGGTGCTCGCCGCCGACGAACGCCGCGACCAGCCCGCCCGCCTCAGCCGGTTCCCGCTGGCGGGCGGCCAGGAGGCCACCGGCGGCAACTTCCCCTCCGGCACCGGATCGCTGCTGATCTCCGGACGGGTGCTGATCGGCGGCGGGCAGGTGGTCGTGGTGCCCGAGCACTCGACCAACTACGGCACGGCGGCGGGGTACCAGGCGAAGGACTGACGCCTTCCGCCCTGCCTGCTCCACGCCCGCCGCCGTCACCGCCGTCACCGCCGTTGCCGGCCGCCGTCCGTCGCCTCCAGTCGCTTTCAGTCGCCGGGTGTCGTCGGATGTGTGCTCAGGCCGCCGAGACGGGCCGGCCCGGTACGACCGGCAGCCAGTCGGCGAGGTCGCGGACCTCCGAGCTGCGCAGACCGAGCGCCAGCATCAGGCTGGCCTGCGGCGTCGGCTCGAACGGGCGGCGCAGCAGCTTCATCCCGGCCTGCTCCGGCGTGCGGTCCGCCTTGCGCTGGTTGTCCTCCGCGCACGCGGCGACGGTGTTGATCCAGCTGTCGGCACCACCGCGCGACCTGGGCTGGAGGTGGTCCACCGTGGTGGCCCGCCGCCCGCAGTACGCGCAGAGGTGCTGGTCCCGGGCCAGGACACCCCGCCGCGACCACGGAGCCCGTTGTCGGAACGGCACCCGTACGTACCGTTGCAGTCTGATCACCCGCGGCACCGGGACGGCCACGCCCGTCCCCCGGATCGAGCGCAGCGGATGCGCCTGCTCCACCACCGCCTTGTCCTGGAGCACCAGGACGACGGCGCGCTGGAGCGACACCGTCGTCAGGGGCTCGTAGCTCGCGTTCAGAACCAGCGTGTTGCGCACTCGGCACACCCTTCCCGCGGGCGTGCCACGGCGGCACGACCGTCTCCACACACGTCACTGCCGCCGCACGGCGGTGGAACCACTCTGAATGGGCCCGCAGCCGTCGAACAACGGAATTTCCGGTATCGGGGAGGGGCCGGGGGACGGACGCCGCCCGACCGGTGTGGCGCCTCGGGGGAAACTCGCTGGCCGGGACCGCGTAGGCTCTATCAGGCTGGAGTCGTACCGACCCGGGGCCCGACCGAACCGGGCCGGCACTGGGCGGACGCCCGATCGAAGGAGAAGCGTGACCGTGACGGACATCGTCGACGAGCTGCGGTGGCGTGGGCTGATCGCCCTGTCCACCGACGAGGACGCACTGCGCAAGGCGTTCGCGGACGGCCCGGTCACGTTCTATTGCGGCTTCGACCCGACGGCCCCCAGCCTGCACCTCGGCAACCTGGTGCAGATCCTCACCATGCGCCGCATCCAGCAGGCGGGGAACCTCCCGCTCGGCCTGGTCGGGGGCGCCACGGGCCTGATCGGCGACCCGAAGCCCACCGCCGAGCGCGTGCTCAACGACCCCGAGACGGTGGCCGGCTGGGTCGAGCGGCTGCGCGGCCAGATCTCGCGCTTCCTGGACTTCGACGGCCCGTACGCGGCGCGCATGGTCAACAACCTGGACTGGACGTCCGGGATGTCGGCGATCAGCCTGCTGCGTGACGTGGGCAAGTACTTCCGGGTCAACAACATGATCGCCAAGGAGGCCGTCGCCCGACGGCTCAACTCCGACGCGGGCATCAGCTACACCGAGTTCAGCTACCAGATCCTCCAGGGCATGGACTACCTGGAGCTGAACCGCCGCTACGGCTGCACGCTGCAGACCGGCGGCAGCGACCAGTGGGGCAACCTCACCGCCGGCACGGACCTGATCCGCAAGGCCGACGGCAAGTCCGTCCACGCGCTGGCCACGCCGCTGATCGTCAAGGCCGACGGCACCAAGTTCGGCAAGACCGAGTCCGGCACGGTCTGGCTCGACCCCGAGCTGACCACCCCGTACGCCTTCTACCAGTTCTGGCTGAACGCGGACGACCGGGACGTCTCCAACTTCCTGCGGATCTTCAGCTTCCGCTCGAAGGAGGAGATCGAGGAGCTGGAGCGCGAGACCACCGAGCGCCCCGCCGCCCGCCTCGCCCAGCGGGCCCTCGCCGAGGAGCTCACCACGCTGGTGCACGGCGCGGAGCAGTACGAGCGCGCGGTCGCCGCGTCCAAGGCGCTGTTCGGTCAGGGCGACCTCGCCGACCTGGAGGCCCCGACCCTGGCCGCCGCCCTGGCCGAGGTCCCGAAGGCCGAGGTGACCGAGCTCCAGACGGTGGTCGACCTGCTGGTCGCCGTCGGCCTGTCGCCGAGCCGCTCGGCCGCCCGTCGGACGATCAAGGAAGGCGGCGCCTACCTCAACAACGTCAAGGTGACGGACGAGGAGGCAGTGCCGTCCGAGGCCGACCTGCTGCACGGCCGCTGGCTCGTGCTGCGGCGCGGCAAGCGGAACCTGGCGGCGGCGGAGCTGGTCGCCGCCGGCTGACGCTTGGCGCGCTTGGCTGAGAACGCACCCGCTCTGAGCTGCGGCTTTGAGCCCCGAGGGCCGGATCTGGACAGATCCGGCCCTCGGGGTTTGACGGTGTCGTCCCGATGGCCTAGTGTTGAACGAGTCGCTGGAGCGGCCATCCACTCAGCTCGACCCACCCTCACCCCGGTCCCCATGAAAATGGGCTCATTGGCGTTCCCGTCAACCAGGGTGAGTGTGAATTTCGAGTGACACTCGGAATGAGCTAAAGTGGTGGACGTCGCGAAAGTGGCCCCGGCCAGTTCGGGAAATCGGATGAATGAAACTCCGGAAAACGGGGCGGAAAACGTCTGATAAGCTGGAAACACGAAAGAACGAAGCCCGGAGGGCCTGCTGGAAGGCGGCTCGA
>NZ_JBIAVL010000018.1:0-148578 GCF_042894165.1 Kitasatospora sp. NPDC001547
GCGCCGGGGGAGCTGCCGGCGGCGGTGGACCGGGCGCTGGAGCATGCTTTCGACCTGTCCTGTGAGGTGCCGTTCCGGGCGTGGCTGTTCGAGGGTGGTCCGGGTATGCGGGCGCTGGTGGTGGTGATGCACCATGTGGCGAGCGACGGCTGGTCGAGGGGTCCGCTGGCGCGTGACCTGTCGACGGCGTACGCGGCCCGGTCCGCGGGCCGGGCGCCGGAGTGGGCGCCGTTGCCGGTGCAGTACGCGGACTACACGCTGTGGCAGCGTGAGCTGCTGGGCGACGAGAACGACCCGGCCAGCCTGATGCACGCTCAGCTCGGCTACTGGCGTGAGGCTCTGGCGGGTGTGCCGGAGGAGTTGGCGCTGCCGTTCGACCGTGCGCGTCCGGTGGTGGGTTCGCACCGTGGGCACCAGGTGTCGGTGGAGGTTCCGGCGGCGGTGCACGCGCGTCTGACGGAGGTGGCGCGGGCTGAGGGTGTGACGCCGTTCATGGTGTTGCAGGCTTCGCTGGCGCTGCTGTTGTCGAAGCTGGGTGCGGGGACGGACATCCCGATCGGTTCGGCGAACGCGGGCCGTACGGACGAGGCGCTGGACGATCTGGTCGGGTTCTTCATCAACACGCTGGTGGTGCGGGCGGACCTGTCGGGTCAGCCGACCTTCCGGGAGTTGTTGGGGCGGGTGCGGGAGCGGACGCTGTCGGCTCTGGCGCACCAGGACGTGCCCTTCGAGCGGCTGGTGGAGGAGCTGGCGCCGGCCCGTTCGATGGCCCGCCACCCGCTCTTCCAGGTGGTCCTCACCAAGCAGAACACCGTGGACGCGGTGCTCGAACTGCCCGGTATGCAGACGGGTACGGCACCGGTCGACTCCGAGTCGCCGGTGGCGGAGCCCGACGGGCACGAGCCGGTGGCGTCCGACTCCGCGGCGAAGTTCGACCTCGACGTCCTCGTGGGTGAGGTCTTCGACGGTGAGGGTCGTGCGGCGGGTGTGCGGGGCACGGTGACGGTGTCGGCGGATCTGTTCGAGCCGGTGTGGGCGGGGCGGATCGCTTCGGCCTGGGTCCGGGTGCTGGATGCGGTGACGCGTGATCCGGGTGTGCCGGTGGCGCTGGTGGACGTCCTCGACGACGCCGAGCACCGTCGTGTGATGGTGGAGTGGAATGCCACGGAGGAGGAGGTTTCGGCTTCCTCGGTGGTGGAGTTGTTCGAGGCGTGGGTGGCGTCGTCGCCGGATGCGGTGGCGGTGGTGGCCGGTGGTGAGCGGGTGTCGTTCGCGGAGTTGGACGCGCGGGCGAACCGGTTGGCGCACTTCCTGGTGGCTCAGGGTGTGGGTGCGGAGTCGGTGGTGGGTCTTGCCCTGCCGCGTGGTGTGGAGATGATCGCGGGGATCCTGGCGGTGTGGAAGGCGGGTGCGGGTTATCTGCCGGTCGACCACGCGCAGCCGGCGGACCGGGTGGCGTTCACGCTGAAGGACAGCCGGGTGGCGCTGGTCGTCACGACGGATGAGATCCTCGGTGAGTTGCCGTCGGTCGGGGTCCGGCTGGTGGCGATCGATGCGACGTTCACGGCGATGCAGTTGGCCGCTCTGCCGGTGACGGCTCCCGGGGTGGTGGTTCGGGCTGAGGGTCTGGCGTATGTGATCTACACGTCGGGTTCGACGGGTCGTCCGAAGGGTGTGGCGGTCACGCACGGCGGTGTGGCGAACTATGTGTCGTCGGTGCCGGGTCGGGTCGGGTTCGGTGTGCCGGGCGGGCGGTATGCGCTTCTTCAGGCGCAGGCCACGGACCTGGGGAACACGGTGGTGTTCGCGAGCTTGGCGACGGGTGGTGAGCTGCACGTCCTGGAGGAGGAGGCGGTCACCGATCCGGCGCGGGTGGCGGCGTATCTGGCCGAGCAGGGGATCGACTTCCTGAAGGCGGTGCCCTCGCACCTGGCCGCTCTGGCGTCGGTGGCGGGTGTGGGGGGTGTGCTGCCGGGGCGTTCGCTGGTGCTGGGTGGCGAGGCTGCCACGCCGGAGCTGGTGCGCGAGCTGGTCGAGCGGGCGGGTGAGCGGGGGGTGTTCAACCACTACGGCCCGACCGAGACGACGATCGGTGTCGCGACCACGCGGTTGAGCAGTGATGATGCCGCCGGTGGTCTGGTGCCGGTGGGTGCGCCGGTGGCGAACACCCGGTTCTATGTGCTGGACGGGTTCCTGCGGCCGGTGCCGGTGGGTGTGGCGGGTGAGTTGTATGTGGCGGGCGTGCAGGTGGCGCGTGGCTATGTGCAGCGGCCGGGGTTGACGGCGGAGCGTTTCGTCGCGAACCCGTACGGTGTCGTCGCCGGGGAGCGGATGTATCGCACGGGTGACCGGGCGCGGTGGACGGCTGATGGCCGGGTGGTGTTCCTGGGGCGTGCGGACGAGCAGGTGAAGGTCCGTGGGTTCCGGGTGGAGCTGGGCGAGGTCCAGGCCGGGATCACCGCGCATCCGCTGGTCGGGCAGGCCGCGGTGGTGGCCCGGGAGGACGTGCCGGGTGATGTGCGTCTGGTGGCGTATGTCGTGGCGGACGATCCGGACGAGGACGCGTCGGGTCTGCCGGCCGTGGTGCGGGAGTTCGCGGCGCGTCGTCTGCCCGAGCACATGGTGCCGGCCGCGGTCGTGGTCCTGGACGCGATCCCGTTGACCGGCAACGGCAAGCTCGACCGCAAGGCCCTGCCCGCGCCGACCTACGGCGGCTCGGCCGCCGGTGGTGGCCGTCGGGCTGCGGGCTTGCGCGAGGAACTGCTGTGCCTGGCCTTCGCCGACGTGCTGGGCCTGGAGAACGTGGGCGTCGATGACGACTTCTTCGACCTCGGCGGCCACTCCCTCCTCGCGGTGCGGCTGGTCAGCCGGATCCGTACCGTCCTGGGCGTCGAGACCGACATCAGGACGCTGTTCGAGGCGCCGACCGTCGCGGCCCTCGCCGCCCGCCTCGCGGACGCCGACACGGCCCGCACTCCGCTCACGCGGATGCCCCGCCCCGACCACCTCCCGCTCTCCTACGGCCAGCGCCGGCTGTGGATCATCAACCAGATGGACGGGCCGAGCAGCACGTACAACATCCCCGTCACCTCGCCGATACCCGGCGATGTGGACGCCGAGCTGCTGAACGCCGCGTTCCGTGACGTGATCGGGCGGCACGAGTCGCTTCGCACCGTGTTCCCGGCCGTCGACGGCGAGCCCCACCAGCGGATCCTCGAACTCGGCGACCTGGACTGGGCGCTGCACGTCGAGGACGTGGAGCGGGAGATGCTGGGGGCCGCGGTCGAGCGGGCCGAGCGGTACGAGTTCGACCTGTCCGCCGAGATCCCGATCCGGGCGACGCTGCTCCGGGTCAGCCCGGAGGAGTGCGTGCTGGTGATCGTGGTGCACCACATCACCAGCGACGGCTGGTCGTGGGGACCGGCGATCTCCGACCTGAAGACCGCCTACGCGGCGCACCTCGAGGGCCGGGCGCCCGACTGGGAGCCGCTGCCGGTCCAGTACGCGGACTACGCGCTCTGGCAGCGCGAGCTGCTCGGCGACTTCGCCGATCCCGAGAGCCTGGGTGCTCGTCAGATCGCCCACTGGCGTGAGGCGCTGGCCGGGATCCCGGAGGAGCTGGAGCTGCCCGCCGACCGGCCGCGTCCGGCGACGGCGAGCCACCGGGGCCACCGGACGGCGCTGGAGGTCTCGCCGGAGGTGCATGCGCGGCTCGCGGAGATGGCGCGGGTTGAGGGCGTGACCACGTTCATGGTCATGCACGGGGCGCTGGCCGTGCTGCTGAACCGGCTCGGCGCGGGCACCGACTTCCCGATCGGGTCGGCGGCCGCGGGCCGCACGGACGAGGCCCTGAACGACCTGATCGGGTATTTCGTCAACACCTTCGTGGTGCGGACCGACGTGTCGGGCGACCCGACCTTCCGCGAGGTGCTCGGGCGGGTCCGGGAGGCGGCGCTGGGGTCGCTCTCCCACACGGACGTGCCGTTCGAGAAGCTGGTCGAGGAGCTGGCACCGGCCCGTTCGATGGCCCGCCACCCGCTCTTCCAGGTGATGTTCCTGCTGGAGAGCGCGATCGGCAAGAAGTCCGACGGTCCCGGCTACTGGACCGACGGCGGCTCCTTCGAGGCTGCCGGCGGCGGCGTCCTGGCCACCCGCTCCGCTTCGGTCAAGTTCGACCTGGACTTCGACCTGGTCGAGGTGCACGAGGAGGACGGCACGCCGGCCGGGCTGCACGGCGGACTGACCGCCTCGGCCGACCTCTTCGACGCCGAGACCGGCGCGCGCCTCGCGAAGTGGTGGGTCCGGCTGCTGGCGACCCTGGCCGCCGACCCGGACCTGCGGCTCAGCGAGGTCGACCTGCTCGGCCCGGAGGAGCGCCACCGGGTGCTCACCGAGTGGAACGCCACCGAGGCGCCGGTGCCGGACGGGACGGTCGTGGAGCTGTTCGAGGCGCAGGTCGCCCGGACGCCCGACGCCGTCGCCCTGGTGCAGGGCGGGGTCGAGCTCAGCTACGCCGAGCTGGATGCCCGCGCGAACCGGGTGGCGCGACTGCTGGCGGGCCGCGGGATCGGCCCGGAGGACGTGGTCGCGGCGGTCTTCGAGCGCACCGTCGACCTGGTGGTGGCACTCCTCGGGGTGATCAAGGCGGGTGCCACCTACCTGCCGATCGATCCGGCCTACCCGGCGGACCGGATCGCCTACGTGATCGCCGACTCGGGCGCGGTCTGCCGCCTCACCAGCGAGAGCCTGGGCGAGCGGCCGGCCGAGCCCGAAGGGCGGGAGCCAGCCGAGGGCGATGGGCTCGACGGCGTGCCCGTCGTGCTGATCGACTCCGCCGAGGTGCGGGCCGAGCTGGCGACCCTGGCGGACGGTCCGCTGACGGACGGCGAGCGCACGGCGCCCCTGCGGCCGGAGCACCCGATGTGGGTGATCTACACCTCGGGCTCGACCGGACGCCCCAAGGGCGTGCTGGTGGAGCACCGGGCGATCGTCAACTTCCTGTCGGCGATGCAGGACCGCTTCGCGCTGGACGCCGACGAGCGGTTGCTGGCGGTGAGCACGCACGGCTGTGACATGGCCGGGTTCGAGTTCTACCTGCCGCTCCTGAACGGCGCCCGGATCGTCCTGGCCGCACAGGAGCAGGTGCTCGACCCGTGGGCGCTGCGCGCGCTGATCCGCGACACCGGTGCCACGATCGTGCACGCCACGCCGAGCCTCTGGCGCGGCCTGGTGGCCGACGCGGAGGACCCGGTGGACTGGAGCCGGGTACGGGCGATGATCGGTGCCGAGGCGCTGCCCGCGGACCTGGCGAGGACCCTGCTGAGCCGCACGCCCACCCTGACCAACCTGTACGGTCCGACCGAGACCACGGTCTGGTCGACCGGCAAGGAGCTGGCGGGCGACGGGGCGGACGCGTCGTCGATCGGCTCGCCGATCGGCAACACCCGGGTCTACGTGCTGGACGAGCGGCTGTCGCCGGTGCCCGTCGGCGTGGCCGGCGAGCTGTACATCGCGGGCCGCAGCGTGGCGCGCGGTTACCTGGGCCGGCCGGCGCTGACGGCGGGCCGGTTCGTCGCGGACCCGTTCGCCGGAACCGGGGAGCGGATGTACCGGACGGGTGACGTGGTGCGGTGGACCGCCGACGGCGAGCTGCAGTACGTCGGGCGCTCGGACGACCAGGTGAAGGTGCGCGGCTTCCGCGTGGAGCTGGGCGAGATCGAGTCGGTGCTCGCCGGGCACCACTCGGTGGGCCAGGCCGTGGCGCTGGTGCGCGAGGACGTCCCGGGTGACCAGCGGCTGGTGGCCTACGTGGTGCCGAACCGGGGTGTCCCGCAGGAGGAGCTGGACCAGCTCGGCCAGGCGGTGCGCGCGGTCGCGCAGGACCGGCTGCCGGGGTACATGGTCCCGTCCGCGGTGGTGGTGATCGAGAAGCTGCCGCTGATGCCGAACGGCAAGCTGGACCGCAAGGCCCTGCCGTCGCCGGAGACCGAGGTCCGTGAGGACGCCCACCACTCGGTCACCTCCTTCGAGGCGAACGTCGGTGCCGCCTTCGCGGAGGTCCTCGGGCTGGACAGCGTCGGCGTGGACGACGACTTCTTCGCCCTCGGCGGCCACTCCCTGCTCGCCGTCCGGCTGGTGGAGAACCTGCGGGAGCGCGGGGTGACGATCGCGGTGCGCGACGTGTTCGCGGCGCCCACCGTGGCCGAGCTGCTGAAGCGGACGAGCCTGTCCTCGATGCGGGACGCGCTGGCGGTGCTGCTGCCGATCAGGCAGCAGGGCGAGCGGCCGCCGTTCTTCTTCCTCCACCCGGCAGGTGGCGTGGGTTGGTGCTACATGCCGCTCGCGCGGCACGTGCCGGCCGACATCCCGCTGTACGCGCTGCAGGCCCGTGGTCTGGACGGGGTCGACGAAGTCGCCGGGTCCATCGCGGAGATGGCGACGGACTACATCGAGCAGATGCGGTCGGTGCAGCCGAGCGGCCCGTACCACCTGCTGGGCTGGTCGTACGGCGGCGTGATCGCGCACGAGATCGCCGTCCAGCTGCAGGCGGCCGGTGAGGAGGTCGGGGCACTGGTGATGCTCGACCAGTACCCGTGGGACCGCGAGGAGGACGAGGCCCTGGCGGCCGAGGTGGCGGAGCACGAGGAGGAGGAGCTGATCGGCCGACTCGTCGACATGGTGCGGCGGGAGGCGGGCGGCGTGCTCGGTGCGATCACCGACGAGGAGTACCGGACCTTCGCGAAGGTGCTGTACAACGGCCGCAGGATCCGGCCCCACCACGCGCACGGCCGGTTCGACGGCGACGCCCTGCTGGTCGTCGCCGAGGAGAGCCGCGTGGAGGAGGACGAGCGGACCGCCGGATCCTGGGCGGAGTTCGTGACCGGCACGGTTTCGGAGGCCGGGGTGCCGTGCACCCACTACGACCTCGCGAAGCCGGAGAACCTCGGCCTCGTCTGGGCCGAGGTGTCCGCCTGGCTCGGCTGGGAGGACTGACGCCACGAGGCGCGTCCGGGCGGAGCGGCCTCAGTCGAGGCCGCTCCGCCCGGCGAGCAGCGAGGCGATCAGGCCCGGTTCGACGTTGCCGCCGCTGAGCAGGACGCCCACGTCGCCGCCGTACTCGGCGGCGTGGGCCAGTGCGGCGGCGAGCGCGGTGGCCGCGGCCGGTTCGACGACCAGCCGGGCGTGCAGGAACGCGGCCATCAGGGCTTCGCCGATGGCCGGCTCCGGCACGGTGACCACCGCCGTGACCGCGCGTTCGGCGAGCTCGAAGGGCAGCGCGCCGATCCGGTCGGGGCGCAGCCCGTCGGCGACGGTGTACCGGGCCGGGACGGTCACCGGCAGCCCGGCCGCCAGGGCGGCGGTGAGTGCCGGTACGGCCGCCGGCTCGGCACCGACCACCGCCGTCCCGGTCCCTTCGGCGGCGAGGCAGGCGCCCGCGACGGCGCTGCCGCCGCCGACCGGGACGATGACGGCGTCCAGCCGGACGCCCTCGGCGGCGACCTGGCCGAGCAGTTCGGCGGTGGCGCTGGCCTGGCCGAGCACCACCCGCGGGTTCTGGTAGGGGTCGACCGCGTCGTAGCCGTGGCGTTCGCGCAACTGCTCGACGACGGCGACGCGTTCGGCCAGCAGGGTGCCGGCGGTGACCACCTCGGCGCCGGCGTCCCGGATCCGTCGGACCTTGGCGGGCGGCGCGTCGGAGGGCAGCACGAGGGTGGCGGGGAGCCGGTGCTCGCGCGCGGCGAGCGCGACCGCGATGGCGTGGTTGCCGGTGCTCTGGGCGATCACGCCACGGCTGCCGGCCCGGGCGAGTTCGTCGACGGCCAGCAGGGCCCCCCGCACCTTGAACGACCCGCCGTGCTGGAGGTTCTCGGCCTTCAGCCACAGCCGGGCGCCGGCGATCGCGTCGAGCGGGGCGCAGCGCACCACCGGGGTGCGCCAGACCCGGTCGGTGAGTTCGCGTGCGGCGCGTTCGACGCCGTCGCGGTCGAGCGGAGTTTCCGCGAAGAGCGCGGGGTGCTTTCCGGGCGCGGTTTCAGGCATGCTGCACCGACTTTCCGTCGGGCCCGCCGATTCCATTCCGGTGCGGCGGGGAGGGGAATTGCTCGCACGCCGATGTCATGCCCATCGGGGCCTCCTCAAAAGGGCTGTCTGCGGAATGTGCAGAAGTGGCCTTTATCCTTGCAGGCGAGGTTCTTCGTCCGGAAGACTCGGCCGTCCCCGCCCCCTGCCCCCGCGCGCGCGTGCCGTGGTGGGCCGGCCGGGCCCGGGCGGGTACCAGATCCGCTCCCCGACGGCATCGGACCGTAGGTGTCAGCCCGGGGTTGACAGGAATCGCCGGTTCTTGCCACCGGAAGACCGATGCAGCGCGGCCCGGCCCACTCCACCATGGTGATTCGTGATCGAGATCAGAGAACTGACGAAGCGTTACGGCCAGATCACGGCCGTCGACGGTTTGAGCTTCACGGCCGAGGCCGGGCGCGTCACCGGGTTGGTCGGACCGGAGGGCTCGGGCAAGAGCACGACGCTGCGGCTGCTGCTGGGCCTGGGCACTCCGACCGCCGGCAGTGCGACGATCGGCGGCCGGGAGTTCGGGGACCGCCCGCCGGGTCCGCGCGAGGTCGGCGTGCTGCTGGAGACCCACGGCGTGTACTGCCGCCACGTGGGCAACACCGCCCGGGAGTGCCTGACCGGCCTGGCCTGGCAGTACGGGCTGCCGCGCGGCCGGGTGGACGAGATGCTGGAGGACGTCGGACTGACGGACGCGGCGCAGCGCCGGGTCGGGACCTTCTCGCTGGGGATGCGCCAGCGCCTCGGCGTGGCATTCGCCCTGCTGGCCGACCCGCCGGTGCTGGTGCTCGACGAGCCGCTCAACGGCCTGGACCACCGCGGGCTGGCCTGGGCGCACGGTCTGTTCCGCCGACTGGCCGGCGAGGGGCGCACGGTGCTCGTCACCGGTCAGCCACCGGTCGAACTCGCCGACCCGGCGGTCGAGCTGGTGGTCCTCGCGGACGGCCGCCGGGTCGAGAGGCAGCGGGCGGCGCTGCTTCTCGGCCGCGGCGGGCGCCGACGGGTGCGGGTGCGCACGCCCGACGCCGAGGTGCTGACCGGGCTGCTGACCAGCGAGGGGGCCTCGGTGCTGCGCGACGACGACCAGGTGCTGACGGTGACGGGCCTGAGCGCGCGGCAGGTCGGCGACATCGCCTTCCTGAACGTGGTCCCGGTGTACGAGCTGGCCCCGGAGACCCCCGGCGCCTGAGTCGCGCCACCCCCCGCGCCGCCCCGCCGACCGGCGGCCGTTCAGGGGCTCGGGTGCCGTGAACGCCGGGACGTTCCTATGATGACGGCTCGTCGACATCCCCGCGCACCCCCACGAGCCGTGCGCGCGGAGCTCTCCACCGGCGGCAGGATCCCGCTGGGCGTGTCCCACGACCGTCGGCCCTTCCCGACGGCGCCCAACTGCCCCTGGAGACCAGGTGTCCCGCCGTCCACGACGCTGCTCCCGCACCGTCCTCGACCGCCGTCCGGCGGTCCCGTCCGGACCCGTCCGGCACACCACGCGGCCCGGGGAGGCCGCAGATGTCCGCTGACCTCGACGCCTTCCGCCGCCTGACGGCCCTGCTCGCCACCGGTGAGGCGTCCTACCGGACCATCGCGCACGCACCGGAGGGCCGGACCGAGGCCGCCAGCCTGTTGCGCCGGCACCCGCCGGCGCAGGCCGCCAAGTCCATCGTGGTCCGGGTGGCCACCGGCAAGCGCTCGCGCCGCTACGTGCTCGCGGTCGTCCCCGGTGACCGCCGGGTCGACCTCGCGGCCCTGGCCCGGCGCTTCGGCGGCCGGGAGGCGTCGTTCGCCACCCGGGTCGTCGCCGAACGCCTGGCCGGCAGCGTCAGCGGGTCCATCGTCCCGTTCGCCTTCTCGGCCGAGCTGGAACTGCTCGTCGACGAGGGCCTGCTGCGCCACGACGAGATCTACTTCAACGCCGGGCGGCTGGACCTGTCGGTCGCCCTGTCCACCGCCGACTACCTGGAGCTGGCCCGGCCCGCCGTCGCCGCGATCGCGGTCTGACCGGCGGGCGGCGACCGGAGGCGGGTCGCGCTGTTCAACCGGCGCGCCGACGCAGTTGCACGGCGGGCGGCCCGGGGCTCCGGGCCGCCCGACCGGCCTGTTCAAGGACCGTGCGCGGCCGTCGGCTATTGATCCACCGCGCTGCCCCGGGCCATTCTGATTCGGGCGAGCGCGCCGCGTGCGGCGATCCCCGTATGGCGAGGCGGATGTGGTTCCTTCGGCCCTCCGGGCATTGGCCCGGGCTGATTCTCTCTGGTCGTCATTCCAGCACGGTTCGGTCGGGTATCCGAAAATTCCGGGATCCACCCCCGGCCGATTTGGTCAATTCCTTCTAAGTTCTTCTGGAGTGAGGGGTGCAGATGCCCGACGAGAAGCTGTTCCTGCGGTCGAAGGCCATCATCGAGCCACTGGTGGACAGGTTCTACGCCTGGCCGTACACGATCGCGCCCGTGCAGGCGGCGATGAACCTCGCGTTCCTGCAGCTGCCGCTGCTGGAGTCCTACCTCCAGTCCCCGCAGGTGCACGTCGCGGCCAGCAACAACCCCGAGCTGCGCGGCGGCTACTTCATCAACATTCCGGAGTCGCGCGCCGACGAGGTCCGTGACCTGGTCGCCTCGATCAAGAGCGACCGGGCCGACATGCTGCGCTTCGCCGAGGCCATCGCGGCCGGTCAGGAGATCCTGCGCGCCAACGCCACCGGTTTCGACCTCACCCCGCTCTACCCGAAGATGCCGGAGGAGCTCGGCGGGCTCATCGAACTCGCCTACGACACCGACAACCAGGCGCAGATGCGCTTCATGGAGCCGGTGGCCTACAAGAGCAAGGTCTACGACGAGTCGCGCCAGTCGGTCCAGCTGTCGCTGGAGACCGGGATCGAGCGCCCGTTCATCCTGAGCACCCCGCGCCTGCCCTCGCCGGACGTCCTGGAGCTGAACATCCCGTTCCGCCACGAGGGCCTCACCGAGCTGTTCAAGGCCCGCGTGCACGGCACCACCCTCGCGCACCTGCGCGAGGCGCTGGGCCTGGACGACGCCCAGACCGTCCAGCTGTCCAAGCTGCTGACGGACCGTCCGAGCCTCTCCGAGGACCGGCACATCGAGAGCGGCGGCCGGATCCGCTACTTCGGGCACGCCTGTCTGGTCCTGCAGACGCCCGAGGCCGCGATCGTCACCGACCCGTTCATCAGCGCCGACAACACCGCCGGCGACCGTTACACGCTGGACGACCTGCCGGACTACATCGACCTGGTGGTGATCACCCACGGCCACCAGGACCACATCGTCCTGGAGACCCTGCTCCAGCTGCGCGGCCGCCTCGGCGCGATCGTCGTCCCCCGGTCCTCGCGCGGCAACCTGGCCGACCCGTCGATGGCGCACATGCTCCGCCACCAGGGCTTCAACGTCATCGAGGTGGACGACTTCGACGAGGTCGAGTTCCCCGGCGGCAAGATCACCGCGACGCCGTTCCTCGGCGAGCACTGCGACCTGGACATCCGCGCCAAGTCCACCTACTGGGCCGAGCTGGCCGGCAAGAAGATCTTCATCGGTGCGGACTCCTCCGGCATCGAGCCCTCGCTCTACCGCTACATCAAGAACCACTTGGGCACCGCCGACATCGCCTTCCTCGGCATGGAGTGCGACGGCGCGCCGCTGACCTGGCTCTACCAGGCGCTGCTGACCGTCCCGGTCACCAAGAAGATGAGCAACTCGCGCAAGCTCTCCGGCTCCAACGCCGAGCAGGCCGCCGCCATCATGACCGAGCTCGGCGCCCGCGAGGCGTACGTCTACGCCATGGGTGAGGAGGACTGGCTCGGTCACGTGATGGCCACCACCTACACCCCGGACACCTTCCAGATCAAGCAGATCGAGGAGTTCATGGGCTGGTGCAAGGAGCGCGACATCAAGGCCGGCCACCTCTTCAAGCAGCAGGAATGGCGCTGGTAGTCCCCCGGCGTCGGTAGGTCTGGGGGCGGGCACCGGGATTCGTCGTCCGCGAGGACCCGGTGGTCCCGCCCCCTGCCGTCGGCCCGGACCGCGGGGCCGCGTCATCCATGAAACGTCACCGGCCGTCGGCCGTTCAGGAGGTAGGTAGCAGCATGGCCGTGCAGGACATCGTCTACGCCGAACTGTTCACCTCGAGCAAGGTCTCAGCCGTCGACTACTTCGTCTCGGCCCTCGGCTTCAGCCCGGTCGCGGACTCGGTGGAGACCGACCGCAGCTCCGTGCTGCTGCGGCAGGGGGACGTGAACCTGGTCGTCACCTCCGGCCGCGGCATCTGGCGCTTCCTCGACCAGTACGGCGACGGCATCGCCGACCTGGCCTTCGGCTGTGACGACCCGGTGGCGGACGGCGAGCGGGCGGTGGCGGCCGGCGCCGCCCGGCTGGACCCGGTCCGCGGCAACACCGCGGTCTCCGGTTTCGGCGGTGTCTCCCACACCCTGCTCCCGGCCGCGGCCCACCCCGGCGCACCGTTCGCCGACGGCCGCCGGTGGACGCCGTGCCCGGCCGACCCGGCTGCCGCGCCCTCCCGGGTCCGGACGCTCGACCACGTCGCGGTCTGTCTCGCCGGCGGCACCCTGGACCGGACCGCGGACTTCTACCGGGACGCCTTCGGCCTCTCCCGCTACTCGTCCGAGTACGTCGCCGTCGGCGGTCAGGCGATGGACTCCATCGTGGTGCGCAGCGCCTCCGGCCGCGTCACCTTCACCCTGGTCGCGCCGGACCCGGCCCAGGAGCGCGGCCAGTTGGACGCCTTCCTGGAGCGCAACGGCGGCCCCGGCGTGCAGCACCTGGCCTTCCTGGTCGACGACATCGTCGCGGCGGTCGGCGAGGCCCGTGACCGCGGCGTCGAGTTCCTCGACACCCCCGACGCGTACTACGACCTGCTCGCCGAGCGCTTCGACGGGATGGCCGAGCGGATCGCCGAGCTGCGCAAGGCGAAGGTGCTGGCGGACCGGGACGAGTGGGGCCACCTGCTGCAGCTGTTCACCCGCTCGCCCTACGACCGCAACACCCTCTTCTTCGAGCTGATCCAGCGCCATGGCTCCCGAGGCTTCGGCAGCGCCAACATCCGGTCCCTGTACGAGGCCGTCGAGCGCGACCGGTTGAACTCCTGATGGCCGCCGACCCCGGGACGGGACGCCCGCTGACCCCGGCCGAGTACGAGGTCCTGGCCCGCGGTCGGCTGGAGCCCGCGGTCTGGGACTTCCTCGCCGGCGGCGCCGGGGAGGAGCGTACCCTCGCCGCCAACCTGGCGGTGTTCGAGCAGGTCCGGCTGAGGCCGCGGGTGCTGACCGGCCAGGGCGCGCCCGTCACCGACACGCGGATCCTCGGCCGGACCTGGTCCCTGCCGTTCGGCATCGCGCCGATGGCCTACCACACCCTCGCCCACCCGGACGGCGAGGTCGCCACCGCCCGTGCCGCCGGCCGGCTCGGCGTCCCGCTGGTGGTGAGCACCTTCGCGAGCCGCACCTTCGAGGACATCGCGGGGGCCACCAGCGCCCCGCTCTGGCTCCAGGTGTACTGCTTCCGCGACCGCGCCACCACGCGCGAGCTGGTCCGGCAGGCCGAGGCGGCCGGCTTCGAGGCGCTGCTGCTCACCGTGGACGCCCCGCACCTCGGCCGCCGGCTGCGCGACCTGCGCAACGACTTCCGGCTGCCGGACGGCGTCGTCCCGGCCAACCTGAGCGGCGGCGGCTTCTCCTCGCCCGGCGGGCACGCACGGACCGAGTTCGACCCCGCGCTCGACTGGTCGGTGGTGGAGTGGCTGCGGTCGGTCAGTTCGCTGCCGGTGCTGGTCAAGGGGGTGCTGACCGCCGAGGACGCCCGGCTCGCGCTGGCCGCCGGGGTGGACGGGATCGTGGTGTCCAACCACGGCGGCCGTCAGCTGGACGGCGCCCCGGCGACGCTGGACGTGCTGCCGCAGATCGCGCGGGCGGTCGCGGGCGCCTGCCCGCTGCTCGTCGACGGCGGGGTGCGGCGCGGCGCGGACGTGCTCGCGGCGCTGGCCCTCGGCGCCGACGCCGTGCTCCTCGGGCGGCCCGTGCTGCACGGCCTGGCCGTGGACGGAGCGCGCGGCGTGGAGCACCTCCTCGGCCTGGTCGCCGAGGAGTTGACCGAGGCGATGGCCCTCACCGGCACCGGGTCGGTGGCCGAGGCGGGCCCGGAGCTGGTGGTCGGCGCCGAACCGGCGGACCGGCCCGCGGCACCCCCGCGTCCCCGCGCCGTCCCCGCTCGGCCCGGCGACCTGCGCCGGGAGGACCTGCACGGCAGCGTCAGCGACCCGGTGCTCGACACCATGAACTTCCTCAACGAGGTCACCCAGCGCTACCCCGAAGCGATCTCCTTCGCCCCGGGCCGCCCGTACGCGGGATTCTTCGAGACCGAGCAGGTCTTCACCCACCTGCGCCGCTACCTCGACCACCTGGCCGAGGGCGGCGCCTCGCCCGAGGACGTCCGTTCCGCGCTGTTCCAGTACGGTCCGGCGGCCGGCCAGATCCGCGAGCTGATCGCCGACGCGCTGCGGGCCGACGAGGGCGTCGACGTGCCCGCCGAGTCGATCGTGGTGACGGTCGGCGCCCAGGAGGCGATGCTCATCGCCGTGCGGGCACTGATCGCCGGCCCCGAGGACGTGCTCCTGGTCTCCAGCCCCTGCTACGTGGGCATCACGGGCGCGGCGCGACTGTTCGACATCGAGCCGACGGCCGTCCCGGAGGGGCCGGACGGTTTCCGCTGCGCCGACCTGGAGGCGGCGATCCTCGCCGAGCGGGCGCGCGGGCGCCGCCCCCGGGCGTTCTACGTGGTGCCGGACCACTCCAACCCGTCGGGGACGACGATGCCGCTCGAACAACGCCGGGAGCTGCTCGACCTCGCGGACCGGCACGACCTGCTGGTCCTGGAGGACAGCCCGTACCGGATGGTCAGCCCGGGCCGGCAGCTGCCGACCCTCAAGGCGCTCGACCGGCGGCGCCGCGTCGTGCACCTGGGCTCGCTCTCCAAGACGCTCTTCCCGGGCGCCCGGGTGGGCTACGCGGTCGCCGACCAGGTGGTCGTCGGCGCGGACGGCTCCACCGGCCTCCTGGCGGAGGAGCTCACCAGGATCAAGAGCATGGTGACGGTGAACACCTCGCCGGTCAGCCAGGCGGTGGTGGCCGGGATGCTCCTCGCCGCCGGCGGTCGGACCTCGGAGTCCAACGCCGGGACGGCCGCCTACTACGGGGACGCCATGCGGGCCACCCTGAGCGAGCTCGACCGGTGCTTCCCCGAGGCGGAGCGAGCGGCGCTGGGACTGCGCTGGAACGAGCCGACCGGGGGCTTCTTCCTGGCCGTCGACGTGCCCTTCACGGCGGACAACGCGGCCCTGGAGCTCTGCGCCGAGAACTTCGGGGTGATCTGGACGCCGATGTCGTACTTCTTCCCGCAGGGCGGAGGCGAGCGCAGCCTGCGGCTCTCGGTCAGCTACCTGACGCGGCCGCAGATCGCCGAGGGCGTCGGGCGGCTGGCCGACTTCGTCCGCTGGGCGGCCGGGGAGCGGCCCTGAGCGGTGACCGTGCGCCCCGGTACGGGGAAGGGCCCGCCGTTTCCGGCGGGCCCTTCCCCGTACGCGTTCCGGCGCCGTCCTCAGCCGTAGCGCTTCATCTCGTGGAAGAAGCCGGGGACGGTCTGCAGGCTGCCGGCCGCGGCGACCTCGTCGTGGACGAACTTCGCCACGGCCAGGTCCAGCACTCCGAGTCCGAACGGGGAGAAGACCACGGGCCGGTCGGCCGGGGGAGTGGTCCGGCCCTCCAGCAGGTCGAAGAGCGTGCCGTCGACGAAGTCCCGGTTGCCGGTGAGCTGTTCGGCCAGGTGCGGCGAGGTGTTCGCCTTGAGGCAGTGGTCGACGTCGTCGACCAGGTTGTAGGAGGCGAGGACGATCTCGGGGGAGAGGTCGCGCAGCGAGACGTGCAGCACCACCGGGTTGTGGGCGAACAGGGCCGGGTCGAGGATGTGCGGCTCGCCCGCGACCGTGGCCAGCACGATGAGGTCCGACGCGGCGATCAGCGACTCGGCGGTGTCGTGGACCGTCACCGGGCCGGACCCGGCGCGCTCCAGGTACCCCTCGAAGCCCTCGGCGTGCTCCCGGGACAGGTCGTGGACCCCGACCTCGTCGAAGTCGAGACCGGCCGCCACCAGGTACGTGTGCACGTACCGCGCGATCAGCCCGACCCCGATGAAGCCGACCCGGCGCGGCGCGACGCCCCGCCGCTCGGCGATCGCCACCGCCGCCAGGGCCGCCGAGGCGGCGGTGCGCGAGGCGCTGATGACGGAACTCTCCAGGCAGGCCAGCGGATAGCCGGTCGCGGTGTCGTTGAGGACGACCACGGCGGAGGCGCGCGGGATGCCGGCGGCGACGTTCCCCGGGAACGACGAGATCCACTTGATGCCGTGCACGTCGACGTCGCCGCCGACCGAGGCGGGCAGCGCGATGATCCGGTCGGCCGGCTGCTCGGGGAAGCGCAGGAAGTACGAGTCGGGGTTCACGGTGAGGCCCCGGCCGTGCAGGCGGTAGGTGTTCTCGACCGTCGCGATGACCTCTTTCTCGCGGCCGCGCAGGACGTCGACGACCTGCGCTCCCGGGATGACGGAGAAGGAGGGGGTGGTGGTCATGGGTGCGGGCTCCAGTGCGAGTGGGTGAACGGGTCGTCCTGGCCGAAGTGTTCGTCCAGCCAGTGGTCGTCGTAGATGGAGGTCAGGTAGCGCTCGCCGAGGTCGGGGGAGATCGCGACGGCGACCGGGTCCTCGCCGGGGTACTTCTCGGCCAGCCAGCGGGAGGCGCCGCCCACCACCGTCCCGGTCGACCCGCCGAGCACGAAGCCGCGGGCCGCCAGTTCGCGGCAGACCCGGATGGTGTCGGGCTCGGAGACGTACACGACGTCGTCGACGACGGATTCGTCGACCAGCTCCGGGCGGGTGCTGGTGCCGAGGCCCGGGACCACCCGGCGCCCCGGGACTCCTCCGAAGGTGACCGAACCGACGGCGTCGACGGCCACCACGGTGACGTCCGGGCGGTGCTGCTTGAAGTAGCGCGCGCACCCCGTGAGGGTGCCGGTGGTGCCCGCGCCGACGAACAGGACCTCCAGGGCCGGGAAGTCGGCCGCGATGGCCGGCGCCGTGTTCTCGTAGTGCGCCCGCCAGTTGTTCGGATTGGCGTACTGGTTGAGCCAGAGGTAGCGGTCGCTGGTGGCGCAGAGGTCGCGGACGTACTGGATGCGGCTGTGCAGGTATCCCAGGTTGGCGTCCTGGTGGGTGACCACCCGGACGTCCGTGCCCAACGAGCGCATCAGCTGCCGGGCGGTCGGGTTGCACCGGGGGTCGGTCACGCAGACGAAGCGGTAGCCCCGGTCGGCCGCGATGATGGCCAGCGCGATGCCGAGGTTGCCGGAGGAGGACTCCACCAGGACCGAGTCGGGCCCGATCCGGCCGTCCCGCTCCGCGGCGTCGACCATCGCGACGGCAGCCTTCAGCTTGATGGATCCGGCGAAGTTGAACCCTTCGCATTTCAGGTACAACGGTGTGCCGTTCACCCGGCGCAGATCCAGGTAGAGATCCTCGACATTGAATTCGTGCGGGGAGCTGATAATGGGCATGGCGCCGGACACCTCGGCAGGACGGTAAGGGATGCGGGGAATGGTCGATACGATCGAAAGCCTGCGTCAAGAAAGCGAGTTGACGTACCCGGCGCTCAGCTCTCCCGGCCCGAGCATCACATTCTCTTCGCCCCGGCGGCGGGCGAATTCGGTATCCGATCGCCCCCGGCATCGATTACCGTACTTCACGGGAAGTAGCCCGGCAAGATCCGGGTATTCCCTGGACAGTCGAAAGCGGATAATGCCGCCGATCAAAAAGGAGCGGATTCGTGACGATCGAGGACGGCCTGCTCGGCCCCGCCGGGCTCCCGGAACTGGCCATCGCCCCCGGGGAGCTGCGGCGGGCCCGCGAGCTGGCACTCACCCGCGACCACCCGGCCGACCTCTCGGACGCGGTGGTCACCCGGGTGGAGCGCTTCGCCCGCGAGCGTGACCGGCCGGCTGTCCGCGACGCCCACGGCCGGGTCGGCTACGCCGAACTGGCCCTGCGGGCGCGCCGACTGGCCACCCTGATGGAGCGTGAGGGGGTCGGCCCCGGCTCGGTCGTCGCGGTCGGCGGCGAACGCGGCGCCACCGTCGTCGCCGCCTTCCTGGCCACCGAGCTGCTCGGCGCGCTCTACCTGCCCGTCGACGGCAACTGGCCCGCGCGCCGGGTCGCGGACGTCCTCGGTCAGGCGGGTGCCGGTCTGCTGCTCAGCACCGACCCGGAGGTCGTGCCGGTCTCGCTCTCCGAGGGCGCCGCGGAGGTCGGCGTCCCGGTGGTCCGGGCCGCCGGGGCGGCCGACCGCGACCCCTGGCAGGGCCCCGCCCGGCTGGAGCGCCCCGACCAGCCCCGGTACGTGCTGTTCACCTCCGGCTCCACGGGCCGGCCCAAGGGCGCGGTGGTCGAGCACCAGGGCATGCTCAACCACCTCGTCGCCAAGGTCGTGGACCTCGGTCTGACCGGGCAGGACGTGGTGGCCCAGACCGCCCCGCTCGGTTTCGACATCTCCATCTGGCAGATGCTCTGCCCGCTGGTCGTCGGCGGCGAGGTCAGCGTGGTCGCCGACGCGACCGCCCACGACGCGGTGGCCTTCGCCCGACTCGTCGACGAACACCGGGTCACCGTCGTGGAGTTGGTTCCCACCATGGTCCGTCTGCTGCTGGACGACCTGGCGGCCGCCCCGCAGGCCGGGCGGCTCGCGGGCCTGCGCTGGATGCTCGCCACCGGCGAGGAGCTGCCCACCGAGGTGGCCCGCCGCTGGCTCCGGGAGATGCCCCAGGCCGGGCTGGTGAACGCCTACGGTCCCACCGAGTGCTCCGACGACGTGACCCACCACACCGTGCTGCCCGCCGACCTCGGTCTGATGCGCCTGCCGATCGGTACGCCCGTGGTCAACACCCAGCTCTACGTGCTGCGCCGCGCGGAGGACGGCTGGCGGACGTGCGAGCCCGGAGAGACCGGGGAACTGTTCGTCGGCGGGGTGGGCGTGGGGCGCGGGTACGTCCACGATCACGACCGGACCCGGGACGCGTTCTTCCGCGACCCGTTTCGCGCCACGCCCACCGGCCGGCTCTACCGGACCGGCGACGCGGTGCGGGTCCTCCCGCAGGGGGCGCTGCAGTACCTGGGCCGGGTGGACCGCCAGGTCAAGCTCGCCGGGGTCCGGATGGAGCTCGGCGAGATCGAGGCGGTCCTGCAGCGCCACCCCGCGGTCGGCGCGGCAGCGGTCGTGGTCCACGACTTCGCCGCCGCCCGCCGCTGACGCCGCTTCGTTCAACCAGCGCGGCGCCTCAGTTGGCCGGGTCCGTGGACCCGACCGGCTGAGGCGCCGCCGCCGTTCCCGGGCAGGACGACGGTGCCGGCCCCCACCGGTGGTGCACCGGGGACCGGCACCGTCGTCCTGCCGCGGTTGCGCGTCAGTGCGGTTCGGCGACGGCCATCGCCTCCTCCAGCGGCTCGTGCTGCGCGAACTGGGTGCGGTAGAGGTCGGCGTACAGGCCGCCGGCGGCCAGCAGTTCCTCGTGGGTGCCGCGCTCGGCGACCCGCCCGGCGGCCACGACCAGGATCTGGTCGGCCTCGCGGACGGTGGAGAGCCGGTGTGCGATCACCAGCGAGGTCCGTCCGGCGAGCGCCGCCTTGAGGGCGCGCTGGATCGCCGCCTCGGAGTCCGAGTCCAGGTGCGCGGTCGCCTCGTCCAGGATCACCACCGGCGGGGCCTTGAGCAGCAGCCGGGCGATGGCGATCCGCTGCTTCTCGCCGCCGGAGAGCCGGTGGCCGCGGTCGCCGACCACGGTGTCCAGGCCGTCCGGGAGCGCCTCGACGGTGTCCCAGATCAGCGCCGCCCGGCAGGCGTCGACCAGTTCCTGCTCGCTCGCCCCCGGCCGGGCGTACTCCAGGTTGGCCCGCAGGGTGTCGTGGAAGAGGTGGGCGTCCTGGGTGACCACGCCGACGGTGTCGCGCAGCGACTGCAGCGTCAGCTCCCGGACGTCGTCGCCGGCCACCCGGACGGTGCCCTCGGTGGCGTCGTACAGCCGGGGCACCAGCTGGGTGATGGTGGTCTTGCCCGCGCCGGAGGGCCCGACCAGGGCGGTGAGCTTGCCGGCCGGGGCGTCGAAGCTCAGGTCCTGCAGGGTCCAGGACTCCTCGGCCGACCCGGTGCCCGGTGCGGCCGGGTGTCCGAGCGAGGCCAGGGAGTCCTCGTCGGAGGCCGGGTAGCGGAAGGAGACCTTCTCGAAGGTGATCCCGGGCGCGGCGTCGGAGCGCACGAGGTCCCGGGCGCCGGAGGCCTGGCTGATGTGCGGCTTGAGGTCCAGGATCTCGAACACCCGGTCGAAGCTCACCAGTGCCATCATGGCGCTCGCCTGCAGGCCGGACAGCTGGTTGACCGGCCCGTAGAGCCGCAGCAGCAGCGCGACCATGGCCACGAGCGTGCCGAGCTCCAGGGAGCCGTCGATGGTGAGCACACCGCCCACCCCGTAGACCAGCGCGCTGGTGAGCGCGGTGAGCACGATGGTGAGGACGCCGAGGACCCGGCTCTGCAGGATCAGCGCGATGGCGACGTCCCGCACCCCGGCGGCCTTGCCGGCGAACAGGCCCGACTCCTGCTCCGCGCGGCCGTACAGCTTGGCGAGCGTCGCGCCCGCGACGTTGAACCGCTCGCTCATCAGCGCGCTGAGCTCCGCGTCCAGCTCCATCCGCCGTCGGGAGAGCCGCTGCAGCCGCCTGGCGATCAGCCGGGCCGGCAGGAAGAAGAGCGGGACGACCACCAGCGCCGTGAGGGTGATCTGCCAGGACAGGTAGAACATCGAGCCCAGGACCAGGACCAGCGACAACACGGTGGACAGCGAGTCGGACAGCAGGCTGGTCACCGCCTGCCGCGCCCCGACCACGTCGGTGTTCAGCCGGCTGATCAGCGCACCGGTCTGGGTGCGGGTGAAGAAGGACAGCGACTGCGCCTGGACGTGGGCGAACACGGTGGTGCGCAGGTCGTACACGACGCCCTCGCCGATCCGCCCGGAGCACCACGCCACCAGGTAGACCGAACCCGCCTCGACCAGCGCGAGGCCGGCGACGACCAGGCACAGCCAGATCACGACGTCGGTGCGTCCGGGCAGGATGCCGTCGTCGACGATCTTCTTCAGCAGCAGTGGGCTGGCGGCGGTGGCCACCGCGTCGACCACGGTGCCGGCCAACAGCAGCACCACCGTCCACCGGTGCGCCAGCGCGTACGGGACGACCCGCCGGACCGTCCCCCTCCTGATCCGGCCGGCTGTCGGCTGGTCGCCGCTCCCTGCCGTGGCCCGACCTGGCCCCGCATCCCGGTTCCTTGCCATGCTGGAATCAGCTCCGTGTTCGTCGGGGACCGTCAGTGCTTGTCGAGGAACTCGATGATCGCCGTGTTGACGGCGTCCGGGTCCTCCAGGTTTCCGAGGTGGCCGCACTTGGGAATCTCCACGTAGTCGCAGCCGGGAATGGTGTTCGCGACCTCGGCGACCAGGTGGGGCGGGCAGATGAGGTCGTCGGAGAAGGCGATCGCGCGACAGGGCACGCCGATGGCGCGCAGGGCGTCGCGGCGGTCGCCGGCGACATCCGCCCCCTGTTGGCCGGGCGCGCTCTGACCCGCGGTCAGCTCGAAGATGTCCAGCCAGCCGGTAGCGGTGACGTCGTCGTTGAGCGTCGTGGGGGAGAGCATCTCCAGGACGGTGCGCACCGCCTCGTACTTGGGCGGCAGGGTGATGCCCGAGGCGGTCAGCGCGCGCTCCGCGGCCACCATCATCCGGCGGGTGGCGTCCGAACGGGCCCGGGTGGCCAGGAGGACGGCGCAGCGCACCAGGTCCGGGCGGGCGAGCGCGACCTCCTGGGCGATCATGGCGCCCATCGACGTGCCGACGAGCCGGCACGGCCCCAGGTCCAGACGCTCGATCAGGCCGAGGGTGTCGGCGGTCAGGTCGGCCAGTGAGTACTCGCCGGGCGGGGCGTCGGAGGGCGCGATGCCCCGGTTGTCGAAGACGATCGTCTCGTAGCCGGCCCTGTTCAGCGCCGGGGTCTGGTGCATGGTCCAGACCCGGCCGCCGGCCCCCGAACCCATGATGAGCAGTACCGGTTCCCCCTTGCCGGACCGCTGGTAGGAGAGCCGGACCCCGTTGACGCTCACGAACGGCATGGCGCTGCTCCCTCGCCGGCGACGGGTGCGGGCATGACGGCCTCCTGGGGGTCGAGCGGGTGGATGGCTCTGGGCGGACCGCGTCCGCGACCGGGGACGGCAGGGCCCCGGCACTGATGGATCCTGGGGCGGCCCGGCCTGGACGGGCGTCCGCCCGTCGCCATCGGTGGCAGCGTTCCACGATGTCACCGGGCCGACGCGCAATCAAGATCGGTCCGAACCAGCGCGATTCGCATCCGGAACGAGCCGTTCAACCGCAGCGGGGTGGCAGTTGAACAGCCGGGCGGCGAGGGCGGACGGCACCGGTTGACGCGTCGGCGAGGCTTGGGGACATAGTGGGCTCGCACGGGGCCCGGCGCCGCGCCGGACGGCCACCGACGGTGGAGCGAGTCCGGGTGAACCACCCGGGTGAACGCGCGCCATCGATGCGACCCACCTCATGTATCCAAGAAAGGACGGCGTGGTGACGAATCCGTTCGACGATCCCGATGCCGAGTACCTGGTCCTGGTCAACGACGAGGGCCAGCACTCGCTGTGGCCCGTCTTCGTCGACGTTCCCGAGGGCTGGACCTCGGTGTTCGGGAAGGCGGGGCGTCAGGAGTGCCTCGACCACATCGAGAAGTCGTGGACCGACATGCGGCCCAAGAGCCTGATCGAGGCCATGGCGGCGCAGAAGTAGTCCGGACCGGTTCCGGGCGATATGCCGATGCCGCCGACCGTCACCCGACGGTCGGCGGCATCGGCATATCCGGTTCCGGCGGGGTTGTGCCGGCCTCTCTTGCAGTAACCGGCGGATAACTGACGATCACTCGACAGTCGCAGGTGCGACGGGTGAGTATGGGGCCGGATGTTCGGAAGTTGCTGGTGTGACTCACGGGGTAAGGGGAGGGTGGGTTTATCCGAACCGCTATCGGTTGCCGCTAGCGGTGGCCGAGTGCTGGGCTGTTCAGGGGGCGGCCCCCCCGGGGCGGCGCACGGGTATTCCTTCCGGGGCTTCGGGCCCGCCCTTTCGGCCCCGGCCGGGTGAGTTCCAGCGGCAGCCGGGCTGATCTGTTCAACGGGACGGGGGAGTACGACGATGGGCCATGTCGGCGTGGACGGCGAGGGTTTCGCAGGATTCGAGCTCGAGAAGACCGGCGACCGGATTGCGAAGACGGTGGTGCTTCGTCAACGGGACGTCGTGCGACTGCCGTTGGCGTCTCTCATGCCGGGGGAGTCGCCCCGTCTCGACGGCCAGGACACGGAACACGTGGCCCGGCTGGCGGAGCTCGACGAGCCGCTGCCCCCCATCCTCGTGGACCGCCGCACCATGCGGGTGATCGACGGCATGCACCGCCTGCTCGCCGCATGCCTGCGGGGCCAGGACACCATCGAGGCGGAACTCTTCGACGGCACCCGGGAGGAAGCGTTCCTCCGTGCCGTCGAGGCGAACACGACGCACGGCCTCCCGCTCTCCCAGCAGGACCGGCGAGCCGCGGCCGCACGGATCGTGGAGGCCCACCCGGAGATGTCGGACCGGGCCATCGCCAAGGCCTCCGGCCTCGGGACGAAGTCGGTGGCCGCCATCAGGCGGAACATGGACCTGAAGGGGGCTCAGCCGACCGCCAGGATCGGGCGGGACGGCAAGGTCCGGCCGCTGAGCAGCGCGGAGGGCCGGCGCCGGGCCGCCGAGCTGATCGCGGAGAACCCGGAAGCCTCACTGCGCGAGATCGCGCGGCGCGCCGGTATCTCGCCAGCCACGGTGAGCGATGTCCGCAAGCGGCTGACCGCCGGCGAGCTCGCGGTCACCGAACGCAGGCCCGTCTCCGTTCCGGACGCCGGCGGCCTGTCGGTCGCCGCCGACCGGGTGCCCGCTCAGCGGAGCGTCCGAAAGGTGCGCCTGGTGCAGCCGGACCCGCTCGAACTGATGGAGAAGCTGCTCCGGGACCCCTCCCTGCGGCACAAGGAGGAGGGGCGGCACCTGCTGCGCCTGCTCCAGCAGAACGCGCTCGGCAACCAGATGTGGGCCAAGCTGGCCGCCGCCGTGCCGGCGCACTGCCGCAACCTGGTCGTCGACCTCGCGCGCCAGTACGCGGAGACCTGGACGGACTTCGCGCAGGAACTGGACCAGAGCGTCCGCGCCATGAGCCGGGACACCCAGCTCCCGCCGCAGCGCCAGGTCGGCATGGGGGCCTAGTCGTCCCGGCAGAGTGTCGGAAGGCCGTTGGCCGGGTGGGATCCCGGGCCGGCGGCCTTCCGCGTCGGTGGGTCGGAGCCCTTCCGTGGGGAGGGCGGTGGTCGGGGACGGCTCGCGGCGGGTGGCAGTTCGTGTCCGTCGGGGAATTCCGCCCGGGTGGTCCGCGGGAAATGCCGCGCCGGAGGTCGGTCCGGGTGCGAGGGGACGTTCCACAGATGGATTTGTCCGGCAACAGTGGTGAACGTGGGGCAATGTCACAACGAAATGGACACGGTGTAATCCGCGTCACACCGGAGTCCGTTGACGGAGAACGGTCAAACGATCAATAATCCCGCTGAGCAGCTGCTGTCACACTCGTCCGACAGATTTTCACGGAATCCTCCGGGCTTTAGAGGTTTACCGGGTGCGGAGGTCCGGGAGTGGCGCCGGGCCCGCTGGGGAGCGGGGCGGGGTGGCCTGTGGGGCCCCCGGCGTGCGGTGGTGGGGCGTGGTCCGCATTCGTTTCGGGAATTTCGCGAGCTCCGCGCGGTGCAGGGGGGCTCGCGCCGGAATGGTGTGGCGGTTTTGTGCGTATTGGGTTCGGATGTCGTAATGACCAGGGCCTCGGCCCGCTTTCTCGGTTTCCCTGGCGGCCGTCACCGGCTTGCGTGGGCGTGACCGCGCGGGCCGGGAAGGATTCCCACTCCGGTAGGAAGAGGTTGGAACATTGATTGTCGACAACGCTCTCGTCCGGTACTACGAAGAGATCCGCGCAGCCCTGCGGGACCTCCTGGGCGACCCGGAAAAGGCCGGCTTTGAAGGTTTCACGCCGGGTGTCGAACTGCCCGAACTCACCGCGGCCATGCAGGAGTACCTCTCGGTCTCCGGCCTCGCCCACGCCGCCATGCCGTCGTACCGGGGGCGGAGCCTCGCGCTGCTGGACCTGACGCGCAATCCGGCCACCATGACGACCAAGACCTTCGCGTCCCTGGTCATCGTGGCCAGGGCCGTGCGCTTCATCCAGGACACCGGACAGCGCGTCACCATCGTCACGCCGTCCTCCGCCAACAAGGCCATCGCCATGCGCGACGCGGTGCTCCGGGCCATCCGGACCGGCCTGGTGGACGCGGACCGGCTCAACGTCGTCACGGTGGTCCCCGAGGGGGCGGTGGGCAAGCTGCGCAGCTCCGAGCTGTTCACCGATCCCGCGCTGCGGGCGCGCAACCCGATCGCGGTGTACGGGGGCGCGGAGCCCGGCACGGTGAAGGCCATCGCCCTCGGGTTCGTCGGCGAACACCGGAACGCGGTCGAGAAGGAGTGCGAGACCAACCTCTGGTACACCCTCCAACTGGAGAACTACCTGGCCGCGGACGTGGTCAGGGCGCTGGCCGAGGCCGAGCTGTTCCCGTCGGCGCCCGGCGAGGCCCGGTTGCACCTGCACTCGGTCTCCAGCGCCTACGGGCTGCTCGGCCACGCCTACGGCCGCAGCCGGCTCCCCGCCGACGTCCGCTCCCGGACCCTGCCGCCGCACTACTTCCTGGTGCAGCACCTGGGTGCCCCCGACATGGTGCTCAGCCTGTACAACGAGGGCTCCACCGACACCGGGAACCTCCCGGAGTACGGCTACGACGCGGAGACGGGGCTGTTCACCCAGAGCGCCGACCCGCGGTACCCCGCGCGGACCTTCGACCCGCGGGAGACCCTCGACCCGACCTTCTACACCCGCAACCCGCCCACCTCGCCCCGGATGAACGAGCTCATCCGCACCCAGGGCGGCGGCGGCATCGTCGTCTCGCTCGCCGAGTGCCTCGGCCGCTACGGGCAGGTGCGCGCGCTGCTCGGGGAGGCCGGCGTGCGGCTGCCCGCGAACCCCACCGCGCTGCGCGAGTGGTCCCTCGTGATGGCGATGACGGGCCTGCTCAACGCCGTCGACCGGGGGTTGGTGCCGGAGACCGACATCCTGGTGCACGGCTCCGGCAGCTACTCGGCGACGGACTACGGCCACCTCACCGTCCGGGACCTGCACCCGGTGGCCACCGCCGAGGACCTGCGGCGTGTGGTGCTGGACGCCACGCCGTCCGCCTGACCGCCCGTGCCGGGCCCCCTCCCCGCCGACCCGCCCGCCAGCCACCGACGAACCCGCCGAGGTGACAGCCCCGTGGCCCCTGCCGTCCCGCCCCCGCGCGCCACGCCGCAGCAGCGGCTGCGCATGCACACCGGTTACCACTGGCGCAACAGCGGCAACCCGGTCCTGACCACCGCACGGACCGCCTGGGACACCCGGGACGGCGCCACCTTCCCGGCCGTCCACTCGGAGGCCGGGGGGCTGTCGGTGAGCTACGCGGGCCTCGCCGAAGGCCTCGCGTACACCCTGGAGTTCACCGAGCTCCGGCGCGACGCCGACGCCCAGGGCGTGCGCCGCCGGAGCGGCCGGCTGACCGGGGCAGCCCTGCGGGACCCCGCGCGGCTGCCCGACGCCGACATCGTCATCGTCGGCACGAGCGCCGCCCGGGCCCGGGCCCTGCCGCGCCGGGCCTCCCTCATCGTGCCGATGCGGGTGCACTTCGTGATCGACTTCGACGCGGACCCGGACACGGTGCGGCAGCGCATCTCCAAGCGGGAGCGCCAGCAGTTCAAGCACGACCTGAAGGACCACGACTGGACCTGGGGGCTCAGCCGGGACCCGGCCTGGTTCGACCACTTCTACGACCGGCTCTACCGCCCCACCATGTTCCAGCGGCACGGGGACCGCGAGCGCACCGAGACCAAGGAGGTCTCCTACGAGTGCCTCTTCCGCGGCGGCCGGATGTTCGTCCTGCGGCAGGACGGCGAACCGATCGGCGGAGCGCTCTGCCACTGGGACCGGGCGTCGCGCACGATGACCCTGCGCCTGCTCGGCGTGGTCGACGGCGCGCGCGAGCACTACGACAGCGGCGCCTTCAAGGCGATCTACCACTTCCTCATCGACTGGTGCGCCCGCCACGGCGTGCGCCGGCTCGACTTCCAGGGCACCGAACCCTTCGTCAGCAAGGGCACCTACCAGTGGAAGCGGCGGTTCGGCACCCGGGTGCTGCCGCCGCCCAACCACTTCGGCTCCAAGCGGCTGTGGCTGCAGGTCCGCGGTGACACCCCGGAGGTGCGGGACTACCTGGTCGCCAATCCCGTCCTGGCCGAGCGGACGGACGGGACCCTGGAAGCGGTCTACTTCCGCGACGCGCGGCGCGCCCCCCGGCTCGACTACTCCGCCAAGTCCCCCGGGGTGGCGGCCGTGCGCGAGGTGGACCTCGACGAGTTCCTCGCCGGAGCGGTGCGCGGGCCCGCCGGAAGGGCGGCCCGCCCGTGACCGCCCCGTGGTACGGCACCGCACCGCCGCCGCTCGACGGCCGGCTCGAACTGCCCGCCGTTCGGCGGGAACTGGCCCGGGTGGAGGACGGCGAGTACGCCCGGGTGGTGCCGGTCGCGTCGTCCCTGCGGCCCGTCATGCTGCCGCGCACCTCCTACGACGAGCTGTTCACCGCCACCGCCGACCTGTTGGCGCTGCTGCGCCGGACGCTGCTGGAGAGCGCCCCGACGGCGGCCGGCCGGATCGCCGCGCTCGGCGCCGACGAGGCGATGTACCCGCTGGTCATGGACGGCCCGGTCGAGGAGGACTACGCCACCTGCATCGCCCGTCCCGACGTCATGGTGGGTGCCGACGGCCCCCGGTTCCTGGAGTTCAACATCGGCTCCGGCATCGGCGGGGTGGTGGACACGGCCCTGCACACCGCCGCGTGGGTGGCGGCCTTCGGCGGGTCCGGGCGGACGCCGTTCGACGCGGTCGATCCGCTCGCGGTGCGCGACGAGCTCTTCGTGCGCGCCGTCCGGGACCTCGGCGTCAAGCCCGCGGTCGCGATCGTCGGCACGCTCCGCGACTTCGGCGGCGCCCCCAGCCGCTACTTCCGGATCCAGGAGGAGTCGCTGCGCCGCCGCGGCCTGGCCGTCGAGACCTTCGAGCCGGAGGACCTCCTCGACGGGCTCGGCCTGCCGGGGGAGCCCCGCTACCGGCTCGGGCTGCGCCACTTCACGATCCTCGAATGGCTCGGCCACGGCATCGACCTCGGCCCGGTGCGGACGGCCCTGGACGCCGGCGTGCGGTTGATCGCCAGCCAGACCGCGTACCTGGTCGCCAACAAGAAGGTGCTCGGCTGGGTGTCCGAGGGACGGCCGTGGATGACCGACCGGGACCGGCGGACCGTCGAGCGCTACCTGCCGTGGACGCGCGTGGTCGGGGACCGGCCCGTCGAGCGGCACGGCCGGACCGTGCCGCTCCCGGACCTCCTCCTGGAGCACCAGGAGGACTTCGTGCTGAAGCCCGCGATCGGGATGAGCGGCCGGCAGGTGCTGGTGGGCCGCTCCTGCGCGCCGCAGGCCTGGCGGGCGGCGGTGGCCGCGGCGGTCGCCGCGCAGGACCACATCGCCCAGGAGTGGGTGGAACCCGCGCCGTACCGGATGGAGTTCGACGGCCCGGGCGGCTCCGGCAGCCACGAGGCCGAGGTGGTCCCGGTCTTCAGCCCCTTCCTGTTCGACGGTCGGCCCGCCGGCTGCATGGTGCGCTACCTCCCGCCCGAGCGGGACGGCGTGGTCAGCATCCACGGCCACGGCGCCCTGTCGAACGTGGCGTTCGCGCTCCGCTGACCCCCGCGACTCTCCCAGGAGGACGACATGACGACCTACGCGCGGGCCGACTACGGCCCGGTGTCCGTGGCCTACACGGCCGAACTCGACGGCGGCGGCAACACCTTCGGCCGGGCGTACGCGCCGTTCGTCCGGTCCCGGTTCGGCCGGGTCGGCTCGGTCTTCGAGTGGTGCGCCGGCCCCGGGTTCATCGGCTTCTCCCTGCTGGCGGCCGGACTGTGCGACTCGGTCGACCTGGGCGACGTGAACCCCGCCGCCGGGGAGGCGGTCGAGCGGACGATCGTCGAGAACGGTCTGCGCGGCCGGGCCCGCTTCCACCTGTCCGACGGCTTCGACGACGTGCCCGCCGACCTCCGCTGGGACCTGATGGTCGGCAACCCGCCGCACGTCAACCAGACCGCGGCCGCCTCGGACTACCAGCGCTCGCACTCGCCGCTGATCTGGAAGGACACCGACTGGGGCATCCACCGTTCCTTCTACGCCGCGGCGGCCGAGCGGCTGCGGCCCGGGGGCTCGGTCGTCGTCCAGGAGAACCACCGCTTCTCCACCCCGGAGGACTTCACCGGGATGGTCGAGAAGTCCGGCCTGGAGGTGGTCGGAGCCTTCGACTGCGGCGAGGGCCACGAGGACTACTACTTCCTCTGGTCCCGGCTGCCCGGGCCCCGGACGTCCTGAGAGCCCCCGCTCCGAGCACCGGTTCCACCCTGACCCCCACCAGCCGACCACAGCGCGAGGAGAGCGCCACCATGCTGCGTTCCATGATGAAGTCCAAGATCCACCGGGCGACCGTGACCCAGGCCGACCTCCACTACGTCGGGTCGGTCACCGTGAGCGCCGATCTGATGGAGGCTGCCGACCTGCTCCCCGGCGAGCAGGTCGACATCGTGGACATCGACAACGGCGCCCGGCTCACCACCTACGTCATCGAAGGCCCCCGCGACTCCGGGGTCATCGGCATCAACGGCGCCGCCGCCCGGCTGATCAGCCCCGGGGACCTGGTGATCATCATCGCCTACGGGACGGTCACCGACGACGAGGCCCGGGACCTCAAGCCCCGGGTGGTCTTCGTCGACGGGCAGAACCGGCCGGTGAGCGTCGGCGCGGACCCCGCCGAGGCGCCCGAGGGCTCCGCGCTGCGGCGCGGCGACCAGGTGTCCCCGTGACGGGGGCCGCGGGGCGGAGGGGCGGCCGCGCGTGAACCCCGTGATCACGTGGATCTACCAGTCCGAGGACCTCGACCCGGCCGCGGTCGAGGCGTTCGAACAGGGCATCACCCGGCGCTACTCGGCGCTCTCGCGGCCCCGCGGCCTCGACTTCCGGGTGATCAGCGCCACCGAACTGGTGCCGTCCTGCGTGGGCGGCCGGCCGGTCCTGCGCCACGGCGACGAGGACCTGCTGGAGCAGCGGCAGTGCTTCGTCGTCGAGGACATGGCCACCGACCCGCAGGGCCTCCAGGCACTGCGGGCGGTCTACCGCACCATCGAGGCGAGCGACTCCGTCCTGCTCAACCGCTCGTTCACCGGCCCGGACTACCTGGAGCGCGACAAGCTCGCGCAGCTCCAGTACGCCGCCGGCCTGGGCATCCGGACGGCGGACACCGTCGCCGTGCCGCCCGGCAGGTACGCCCGGCGGGTGCTCGACGAGGTGCGGCGCGGCCTCGGCGACGGCCCGTACATCGTCAAGCCCCGTGAACTGACCGGCGGTTACGGAGTGCTGCGGGTCGACTCGGAGCAGCAGCTCGGCGCCGTGGTCGACCTCGTCGCCCAGGCCGTCGGCGGGTACCTGGTGCAGCCGCTGATCCCGCACCACGGCGACATGCGCGTCTACCTGGCCGACGGCGAGGTCGTCTCGTCGATGACCCGCCGCCCCCGCCCCGGCGGCTACCTGGCGAGCGTCAGCCAGGGCGGGTCCGTCGACGTGAACCGGGACCACGACCTGGTCGCGGACCAGTGCGTCCGCCTCGCCCGGGAGCTGCGGGCCGAGTGGATCTGCGTGGACTGGCTGATGACGGACTCCGGGCCGGTGCTGAACGAGTGGAGCACCGCACACGGCGGCTTCACCGTGATGCCCGAGCCGGAGCTCGGCAAGGTCGCCGACGCCTTCTTCGGGTGGATAGCCCGCCGCTTCGAGGGGAAGCCGGCGGCCCGCTGAGCCGGTGGCCGGCTGAGTCGACGACCTGTTGAACCTGCGGCCGTCCGGCGGCCGGGCCCGTGCCGCACCCGCTCGATCCGGCGGGTGCGGCACGGGCCGCGGCCCGTCGTCCGGGCCGCGCTCAGTCCCGGTCGGCCGGGCGGAGCGCCTGGCGCAGCCGCACCGCCCAGACGATCACGGCCGCGAGCGCGATCGAGACCACGGCCGTGGCCATTCCGGCCTGGATGCCGACGGAGACGGTGATGCTGCTGGCCACCAGCGCGCCGAGCGGGACGCCCAGGCCCGAGGACAGCATCCGGCGGGTGGTGTTGACCCGGCCCTGGAGCTCGGGCGGCGTCACCTCCTGGGAGTACGTCATCGTGTTCACCAGGACGACGAGGTACGCCGTTCCCCACGCGGCCAGCGCCACCAGCGCGACCAGCCAGTCGGAGGTGAGGACGACGACCAGGCCGAGCAGCGCCCCGACCGGCAGCACGCCGAGGAGCAGCGGGAAGGCCTCGAAGCGCCGCCGCAGCCGGGGCAGCAGCAGGGAACCGCCGATGCCCCCGGCGCTCCAGGCCATGAAGAGCAGGCCGATCCGCCCGTCGGAGCCGTGGATGCCCAGCGAGCGGTCGGCGAAGACGACCAGCTGGCCGACGATGGCGCCGCCGGAGAACGACTGGAGGGTGCCGACCACGGTCATGACCCGCAGGGTGGGGTGGCCCGCCAGGAACCGCAGCCCCTGCCCTATCGACTCCTTGAAGCCCGGCCGCTCGGCGTGCGGGGCGGCGGCCCGCGGCGCGACGTTGGTGACCGCCCTGATGAACAGCGCCGACACGGCGAAGCTCAGGGCGTCGAGGGCGAGCGTGCCGGCCGGGCGGAAGAGCGCGATGAGGCCGCCCGCCACGGCGTTGCCGACGATGCGGACGACGGTCTCCGCCCCGTAGATGGCACTGTTGGCCTGGGTCAGGCCGTCCTTCCCCACGATGTCGGGGACGAAGCCGTAGACGCCCGCGTCGAAGAACAGGGCGAGGCTCGCGGACAGGAACGCCACCAGCATGACGTGCCACGCCGTCAGCGCTCCCAGCGCCCAGGCCAGCGGCACGGTGGCGAGGCAGAGGGCGTTGAGCCAGTCGGTGGCGATCATCAGCGCGCGCCGGTCCACGCGGTCCGCGACGGCGCCCGCGATCAGGCCGAAGGCGAGGTAGGGCAGTGTCCCGGCGGCCGCGACCAGGGAGACCAGCAGCGGCGACCCGCTCTCCTGGAAGACCAGGACGGGGAGCGCCACGGTGGTGATGGCGGACCCGAGGCCCGAAACGGCGCGGGACAGCCAGAAGTTGCGGAACCCCTCGATGCGGCGGAGGGGGATCGCCTGCGCGGTTGACATCTCGTGATCGGTTTCCGTTCCTGGGGTGACGGTGGGTGGGGCCGGCGAGCGGTGGTGTGACCGGCGGCGGGTGCCCGGCCGGTCAGGGTGGTCGGGCGGCGCGGGGGCCGTTCTTCCGGGGGGCGTTCCGTGGCTTCCCGACGATCGCCCCTTGCCCGTAGCCGTTCTGACGACACGTCAGAATGGTGCGGTGGTACCCGGATCGGCTCCGAAAACGGCCGACACCCGGCCCCTGGGCGGTGGCCGGGTGGATGTCGACCAGGGTCGAGGAGGTCTTCGCGGGGCCCGCGAGGGCGGGTCGGGCAGGTCGGGGCCGCCGGGCGTCCGCCGGCGCTTCCGGCATCAGGGCGGGCTGGCGGTGACGTCTCCACAGCGCGGTGTCTCGGGCGGCCGGTCCGGAAATCACGAAACATTCGGCACTGTAGCAGCTCGTTGCGCTCATGACACCCGCCGAACGGCGATCCCGGACGGCCCCGGCGCGGACGCAGAACCAGGCGCCGGCCGCCCGTCGGCGGGCGTTCGGCGGATGGCCCGGCGGTCCCGGTCGGCAGGGCCCTCAGGTGTGGCCGGACGACCTGGGTGCGCCTGCAGGCGACGAGGTCGGGACGGGACGCGAAGAGGGCCGCCGGCCGGCTCCGGTCAGTCCCAGCGGACGGGCAGGGCGTGGACGCCGTAGGTCTGGGTGTCGTAGCGGAACGGCACGTCGCTCTCGGGGACGGCGAGTCTGAGGCGGGGCAGGCGCCGCAGCAGGGTCTCCAGGGCGGCGGCCAGTTCCGCCTCGGCGAGGAGCTGACCGAGGCAGCGGTGGGCGCCGAAGCCGAAGGCGACGTGGTGGCGGGCGTCCCGGGTGAGGTCGACGTCCGCGGCGGCGGGGAACGCCGCTTCGTCCCGGTTGGCGGTGCTCAGCATGCAGATGACCCCTTCCCCGGCGCGGATGACGTGCCGGTCGACCGTCGCGTCCTCGGTGGCGACGCGGCCGAGACCCTGGTGGAGGATCGTCAGGTAGCGCAGCAGCTCGTCGACGGCGGTGGCGGCCAGGGCCGGCTCGGCGCGCAGCCGGACGAGCTGCCCGGGGTTGCGGAGCAGGACGAGGACCGACAGCGCGATCATGTGCGAGGTGGACTCGTGGCCGTTGATGAGCAGCAGCCGGCCGGTGGCGGCGATCTGCCCGGGTGTGACGCCGTCCTGGGCCGACAGCCGGCTGACGATGCCGTCGGGGGCCGCCCGGCCGTCGCGGACGAGTCCGGTGAGGTACCGGTCGAGGTCGTCGCTGGCCTGCCGGGCCTGCGCCGGGTCGGCGTCGTTGTGCATCAGGACGCGGCTGCGCCGCTGGAAGTAGTCCCGGTCCTGGTAGGGGATGCCGAGCAGGAGGCAGATGACGCGTGAGGGCAACGGCAGAGCGAACCGCGCCATGAGGTCCGCCGCGGTGCCCTCCCGGGTCATGGTGTCCACCAGCTCCTCCGCGGTGCGGCGGATCTCGGGGCGCAGCGCGTCGACGTTCCTCCGTTTGAAGTCGGGGAGGACCAGGTGGCGCAGTCGGGTGTGTTCGGGGCCGTCCAGGTTGATGAAGCTCCGGTTCCCGTCGGCGACGGCCCTCCGGGCGGGGTTGAGGAAGGGGAATCCGGGGCGGCGGGTGTCGGAGCTGAAGCGGGGGTCGGCCAGGATGGCGCAGACGTCCTCGTGGCGGGTGGCCATCCAGCTCTCGGAGCCGTCCCACAGGCGGACCCGGGTGATCGCGGCGTGCCGGAGCGCCTGCTGGTACGCGGTCGGCGGGCTGAAGGGGCAGCTGCGGTCGACGGCGGGTACGGCGATCGGGTCGGCGGTCTTCGCGGTGGTCATGGGAGCTCCTGCGAGTACGGCCCGGCACGGGTGGGTGGGACGAGGGCCCGTCGTGCGGGGGCCCGGAGCGGCGGTCGGTGCCCGGGCGGCCGAGGCGGCGAGAACGGTGGTTCCGACCCGGCCGATCGAGGGGAGGAGGTGCCGGCCCCGGTGCCCGGGGAGGCGCGCGGGCCCCGGCTCGCCTCTGAGCGCCCATTCGATACCGCGGGCGGAACGGGTCGCAACCGCAGTCGCCGAGGTCGTCGGGGTCGCCGGGGTCGTCGGCGCTGCCGGCGGGCAGGTGCGCGGGTCCCGCTCGTCTGGTTGTCTGCTGGAGGGGCTGTCCGCAGTCGTACCGATGGGATGGTCATGGACGCCGAGCAGTGGTGTGAGCGGATCCCGGCCCTGACGGAGGACGTCCACCGAGACCGTCGCGCGGTGGAGCGGTACGCCACTGCCGTCGAGGAGCACCTCGACTCGCTGCCGTCACCGGAACGGCGGACGCCCGAGCACCGCGCGCACGCCAGGCAGGTCCGCCGGGCGTGCGACGGGCTGCGTGCCCGGTTCCTGGCGCTGCACGCCGAGCGGGTGCACTCCGAGCTCGCCGACGGGGCCGGCCCGGCCGGCGGGCGAGGGCACCGGCCGGGGCTGGAGGGCCTGGCCGACGCGGCCGGCGGGGCGTTTCCCGGTCTGCTGCCCGACCGTGACCGGCTCGACGCCGAACAGCGCCTGGCACTGGCGGACAAGGAGGGCCTGGACGTCGCCCTGGGCGTGTTCTTCCAGGCGCTGCTGCGATCGCGCCCCGGCGGCAGCCGCCTGATGGAGCGGTTGCTGCGGCCGACGCCGAGGGCGCGGGACCTGCTGTCCGGCTTCCGGTGCGAGGGCAGGGCCGACCTCGGTGCGGTGTCGGTCGAGCGGCGCGACGGCGCCGGATACCTGACGGTGCACCAGCCGCAGTCGCTGAACGCGGACAACAACGGCTTCGTCGCGGCGATGGAGACCGCCGTGGACCAGGTGCTGCTGGACGAGGGCGTGCGGGTGGGCGTCCTGCGCGGTGGGCGGATGGTCCATCCGAGGTACGCGGGGCGCCGGGTGTTCAGCTCCGGCATCAACCTCAAGGACCTCTACCACGGGCGGATCTCCTACCTCTCCTTCTTCCTGCGCCGGGAGCTCGGATTCGTGCACAAGCTGATGCGCGGCCTGGTGGTGGCGAACGAGGCGGCGTGGCCGGGCGAGGTGGTGACCAAGCCCTGGCTGGCGGTCGTCGACTCCTTCGCCATCGGCGGCGGCGCCCAGCTGCTGTTCCTCTTCGACTACGTGCTGGCCGGCGCCGACAGCTACGTCAGCCTTCCGGCCGCCCAGGAGGGCATCGTCCCGGGCGGGGCGAACCTGCGCCTGGGCGGCCGGGGCGACAGCAGGCTGGCCCGGCAGCTCCTGCTCGGGGGTCGCCGCATCCGCGCGGGCGAGGACACCGCCAGGACGTTCTTCGACGAGGTGGTGGAACCCGACCGGCTCGACGCGGCCGCCGAGCGCGCCCTGGCCCGCCTGGACGACCACGCCGTCCCCGCCAACCGGCACCTGCTCCACCTGGCCGAGGAGCCCCCGCACGCCTTCCAGGACTACATGGCCGAATACGCGCTGCACCAGGCCCTGCGCGTGCACAGCCCCGACGTGGTCGAGCGTCTCGCCCGCTTCATGGAACGCCCCCGGCCGGCCCAGAGCGCGGTGCCCCGGTGACCGTCCGCGACGCGCCGTGGCTGGTCTTCGCCAACCGCTTCACCGACACGCTCGCCGACGGCCTCCCGCCCGGACTCGCCCGGGAGGCCGTCCGCCAGGCGGTGCGCAAGGTGTGGCTCCTGCGGCGCGGCGACATCCTGGTCACCCCGACGCCGATCTCCCCCGCCCTCATGGCGTACGCGTGCGACGTGCTGGGCCTGGCACCGTCGGACACCGTCACGCTCGCGGTCCCCGACGCGCAGTCCGTGCCGCTGGCGGAGGCCGTCGAACGCGGCGGCCTGACCGCCGGGCTGAAGGCCCTCGCCGCCCGGCGCCCCGGACTGCGGATGCTCCCGTACGCGCTCGACCACCCCACCGTACGGTTCGCCTCCGCGCTCGGCCTGCCGCTCCACCTCTACGGCCCCGGCCCCGTGGACGAGCGGACCGTGGCCGAGGTCTACCGGCTGAACACCAAGATCGGCTTCCGCGAGACCGCCCCCGGACTGGGCATCCCGGTGCCCGAGGGCACGGTCTGCGCGGACCGGCAGGAGCTCCACGCCGCGGTCCGCGCCCTGTCGGAACGCGGTGACGTGTTCGTCAAACCGGCCCGTTCCGGCAACGGGTACGGCATCACCCGGCTGCGCCGGGGCGCGTGGGGCGAGGTGCGGGAGGCGCTGGAACAGCACCTGGCCCGACCGGACCTGCCCCCCGGCAGCTGGATCGTCGAGGAGAGCATCGCCCCGGCCCGGGACGTCAGCGTGCAGGCCGAGGTGCACGCCGACGGCACCGCCGTCCTGTTCGACGGGCAGATGCGGATGACGCCCGGCGGCTACGCCTCGCACGGCTACCAGTGCGGCCTCCAGGCCCCCACCGCCGTCCGGAGCGAACTCGCCGGCATGGCACGCCGGTTGGGCCGGCACCTGCGGGACAGCGGATACCGCGGCCCGTTCTCCCTGGACGCCCGACTCACCCCCGACGGGCGGATCTACGGTACGGAGAGCAACGTCCGCCGCACCGGCACCACCACCCCCCACGCCCTCGTCCAACGCCTCACCGCCCGGGAGCCGGGCCCCTCCGACGGCTTCGCCTGGCTCTACGACACCGGCCGCCCCACCCCGCGGAGCCCGCACGGCCTCGCCGAGGGCGTCGACCGGCTCACCCGCACCGGCCTCGCCCACGACCCGGCCACCGGACACCGCGTCGTCCTGATGAACGACCCCGACGTCAGCGGGGCGTGGTCCTACCTGGCGATCGCCCGGGACGCACCACGGCTCCGAGACGTCGAACAGCGGCTCCGCTCGGCGCTCGCCCTGCACTGACCCTGCACCGGCCCTGCCGGACGGAGGGGCGCGAGGAGGGCCTGCCGGACGGGTGCGAGGAGGGCCTGCCGGACGGCGGCGAGGGACGTCCGGCCCTCGCCCGGCCGCGGCCGCGGGGTGAGGATCGGGGGCATGGAACTCGAACGTGAGGCGGTCGGCGAGCGGCAGTGGCTGGCGCTGCTGGCAGGACGGCAGGTGGGGCGTCTGGTGTACACGGTCGGCGCGCTGCCCGCCGTGCTCCCGGTCCGCTTCCGTCTCCAGGACGACGGGTCCCTGCTGTTGCGGGTGCCGGTCACGGTCGGGCTCGGACGGGCCCTGGACCGGGCCGTGGTGGCCTTCGAGGCGGGCGACGTCAGCGAGACGGACGGCGGCGGCTGGAGCGTCACCGTGCTCGGACACGCCAGCGCGACGCCGGGAGCCGGCACCGTGCGCCTGCGGGCGGAGCTGGTGACGGGCCGACGGCTGGCACCGGCAGCCCGGGCCGAGGAGTGACGGACCGGCGGCCGTCCGAGGAGTGACGATCCGGCGGCGGCCGGCCGAGGGCTGACCGTCCCGGCGGCGACCGGCCGCCGGCGTCCTACGGCTGCGCCAGCGGTGCCTTCCACACCAGCCGGGTGCCGTGGCCGTCCGGCGTCCGCAGTTCGAACGTGCCGCCGACCTTGGCCGCCCGTTCGGCGAGGTTGTTCAGCCCGCTGCGGCGGCCGTCGGCGGGGATGCCGACGCCGTTGTCGGCCACCGTGAGGACGACGTCCGTCCCGGTGGCGCGCAGGGCGACCTCCACCCGGTCGGCGCGGGAATGCCGCGCGGCGTTGCTCAGCGCCTCCCGGAGCACGGCCATCACCTGCTCGGCCAACTCGGCGGACACGTCGGTGTCGAGCAGCCCCTCCATGCTGAGCTGGGGTGCGAAGCCGAGCGCCTCCTGCGCTTCGCCGACGACCAGGGCGGCCTGGGCGCGCAGGCTGTGGCCGGCGTCCCGGTCACGGGCCCGCAGGCCGAAGATCGTCGACCTGATGATCTTGATGGTCTCGTCCAGGTCGCCCACCGCGCGCACCACCCGGTCCGCCGCTCCCGGGTGCTCGATGAAGCGGGCGGCGCTCTGCAGGGTCATCCCGGTGGCGAACAGCCGCTGGATCGCGAGGTCGTGCAGATCGCGCGCGATGCGGTCGCGGTCCTCCAGCAGGGCCAGCTGCTCGGCGTCGTCGCGGCGCGCGGCCAGCTCCAGGGCCAGCGCCGCCTGGTCGGCGAAACCGAGCAGCGGCCCGATCTCCTCCGTGGAGAACTCGGGCTGCCCGGACGGCCGGGCCAGCAGCAGCACCCCCTGGACCTCACCGGTGGCGACGCCGAGCGGGACCGCGACCGCCGGGCCCAAGCCCTCGAAGCGTCGCGGCCCGGCGGCGAACCGGAGGTCCGCGTCGAGGTCGGCACTGGTGGCCGGCGCCCCGCCGGCGTACGCCGCGCCGGACAGGGTGCCCTCGGCCGGGACGGTCAGCCCGCGCCTTCCGGCGGCGTCCGCGCCGAGGGCGAGTTCGACCGTCAGCCGGTCCGACCCGGGCAGCGGTACGGACACGTCGGCGAGCTCGGCGCCGGTGATCTCCCGGGCGCGCTGGGCGATCAGCTCCAGCACCTCCCCGCGCGGGCTGCCGGACAGCAGGCCCCGGGTGATCTCGGCGCTGGCGTGCAGCCAGCGCTGTCGGCGCTGGGACTCCTCGTACAGCCGGGCGTTGTCGATGGCCACGCCCGCGGCCACCGCCAGGGTGGAGATCACCGTCTCGTCGTCGGTGTCGAACTGGGCGCCGCCGCGCTTCTCGGTGAGGTAGAGGTTGCCGAACACCTGCTCGCGCACCCGCACGGGCACGCCGAGGAAGGTGCGCATCACGGGGTGGTTCGCCGGGAAGCCGTGCGAGGCGGCGTGCGCGGAGAGGTCGACCAGCCGCAGCGGCTCCGGACGGTGGATCAGCTCGCCGAGGATGCCCTTGCCCGTCGGGTACGGGCCGATCGCCGCGATCTCCTCCTGCGACAGCCCGACCGTGTGGAACTGGGACAGCGTCTCCCCGTCCGCCCCGATCACGCCGAGCGCCGCGTACCGGGCGTCGGCCAGGACCGCCGCCGCCTCGACGATCCGCCGCAGCACCTGGGTGAGGTCGAGTTCGCGGCCGACCGAGAGCACCGCCTCGAGGAGGCTGTGGACCCGGTCGCGGGTGCCGCGCACGGCGTCGATGCGGGCCTGGAGCTCGTCCAGCAGCTCGTCCAGGCGCAGCTGCGGCAGTGGCGATGCGGCTTCGTCCGCGCCCACGGGTGACCTCCTCGACGTGCCTGACCCGTCTCAGCAGGGCCCTCGGGTTCACAGTAGCGGCCGGGGGCGGGCGGGGGTCAGGCCGGGGGAGGCGGGGGCAGACGGGGGCGGGCGGGGACCGGCCAACCCGGTGCCCCGGATCGATCCGGCCGGCTGGCCGGACCGGCCACCGCACCGTTGACACCGCCGCCCCGCAACCCCGCCCGCCGATGGGGCCGTTCGGCCCTTGCGGCACGATCCCGGCGGCAGGAGGGTGATCGGTGCACGTGGACTGCGGGGCCGGTCGGCGCCGGTAGGAGGACCTTGGAAGTGGGCGAGGGGATCACGGCTCAGGCGGACGGGCGGGTCCCGTACAGGAGGCCGGCCGATGCTCGGACCCGGATCGCGGCCGCGGTCCGGGGGCCGGACGCGCTCGTCGAGGTGCTGGAGGCGGCCGGGCCGGGCCGCACGACCGTCGAAGGCGCCTCATGAGCGACGAAGCCGCCGGCCGGGGCGGCACCGCCCGCCGGCAGAACCAGCCGCCGACCGCCGCCCGGTGGACCCAGCCGGCGCCCGCCGCCCGGCAGATGGTCCCGCTGGAGCGGGGCGAGTGCCTCGATCTGCTGGCCGGCGTCCCGCTCGGCAGGGTCGTCTTCACCGAGAGCGCGCTGCCGGCCATCCGCCCGGTCAACCACATCGTCGCGGACGGCGCGATCATCATCCGCACCCACGAGGGCGCGGCCCTGACCACCGTCACCGCGGGCACCGACGCGCCGGGCGTCGTGGTGGCCTACGAAGCCGACGCCATCGACCCCGACACCCGCCTCGGCTGGAGCGTCGTCGTCACCGGCTACGCCCGGCTCGTCACCGAGCCCGACCGGCTGCGCCACTACCAGCAGGTCCTGCGGCCGTGGATGGACGCCCCGATGGACTACACCGTGCGCATCCAGCCCGAACTCGTCACCGGCTTCCGGCTGACCGAGCGCGCCTCCGGCGGGGCGGCGCCGCCGGCGGGGCCGCCCGGCCCCGGTGTCGAGCTGCCGGGGCGCCGACGGTAGCCCCGACGCCCCCGCCCCGACGCCCCCGCCCCGCGCGTGCGCAAGTGTGCTCGTACCTGCCGGAGTTACCGCGTCGGACCGCCGCGGTGGACCGGGCGGTCCGCACCCGCCCAGGGCGGGCCGGGGGACGGGTCCGCTGTGAGAACTTCCAGTGAGCGTTAACAGTCAGACGCCTTGACGGTGCCTCAGCGGCTGGCCATAGTGAGGATCGGCGCTGCACGGCGGGGGTGTCCTCGCCATCCTGCGCGCACTTTCACCGGCCATAGATTGTTAGCGCTAACAATTGGACGCCTTCTTCCTTCCCCCACCCCACGAAGGAGTTCGTTCATGACCACGCGATCGTGGCGGAGCCGCGCCCGGCGGGCACTGACGGCGGTCGGGACGACCGCGGTGCTCGCCGCCGGTCTGCTCGCCGGCACGGCCACCACCTCGCAGGCCGCCACCCAGGGGCCGTGCGACATCTACGCCGCGGGCAGCACCCCGTGCGTCGCCGCGCACAGCACCACCCGGGCCCTCTACGGGGCGTACGGCGGCCCGCTGTACCAGGTCAGGCGCGCCTCCGACGGCGCGACCAGGGACATCGGCCTGCTGAGCGCCGGCGGCTACGCCGACGCCGCCGCGCAGGACTCCTTCTGCGCCGGCACCGGCTGCGTCATCACCGTCATCTACGACCAGTCCGGCAAGGGCAACCACCTCACCCAGGCGCCCGGCGGCGGCGCGGCCGGCGGGCCGGACAACCTCGCCAACGCCTTCGAGGCGCCGGTCACCGTCGCCGGCCACCGGGCGTACGGCGTCTACGTCGCCCCCGGGACCGGCTACCGGAACAACAGGACCAACGGCATCGCCACCGGCGACCAGCCCGAGGGCATGTACGCGATCTTCGACGGCACGCACTTCAACGGCGGCTGCTGCTTCGACTACGGCAACGCCGAGACCAACAACCTGGACACCGGCAACGGCCACATGGAAGCCCTCTACTTCGGCGACAACAAGAGCTGGGGCTCGGGCAGCGGCAACGGCCCCTGGGTCATGGCCGACCTGGAGAACGGCCTGTTCTCCGGGGTCAACCGCGGATTCAACGCCAACGACCCCAGTGTCGACAACCGGTTCCTCACCGCCATGCTCAAGGGCGCCCCGAACCGTTGGGCGCTGCGCGGCGGCGACGCCCGGTCGGGCGGCCTGTCCACCTTCTACAGCGGGGTGCGCCCCAGCGCCACCGGCTACGACCCGATGCACAAGGAGGGCGCGATCATCCTGGGCATCGGCGGTGACAACAGCAAGTGGGCCCAAGGAACCTTCTACGAGGGGGTCATGACCCAGGGCTACCCCTCGGACGCCACCGAGAACGCCGTCCAGGCCAACATCACCGCCGCCGGCTACGACAGCGGCTCGACCGGCACCGGCACGCTGACCCCCGGCTCCCGGATCTCGCTGCGGGCCACCACCGCGCCCTGCTGCACCTCCCACTACCTCCGCCACAACGACACCGACTCCAAGGTCGTCATCTCCGGCACCACCTCCTCCAGCCCGGCCGCCGACAAGGCCGGCGCCACCTGGATCGTCCGCGCCGGCCTGGCCGACAGCTCCTGCCTCTCCTTCGAGTCCGCCGACAGGCCCGGGCGGTTCCTGCACCACTACGACTACGAGCTCTACCTGGACTTCGACAACGGCGCGGGCACCTTCGCGCAGGACGCCACCTTCTGCCCCACCAGGGGCAACAGCGGGGTCGGCACGTCCTTCCGGTCCGCCAACTTCCCGGCGAAGTACCTGCGCCACTACGAGTACACGGCCTACATAGCCGGCAACGGAGGCGCCAACAGCTGGGACAGCGGGGCCAGTTGGGCCGCCGACACCAGCTGGCTGGTCGCCCAGCCCTGGGGCTGAGCCGGCCACCGGGGGCGCCGGCGACCGCGCTGCGCCGGGCGACCGCTGAGGGGAGAACGCCGGGCAGCCCGCCCGGTGAGCCCCGCGTCACCTGACGGCCGGCGCGAGGAGCCCCAGCCGCACGTCGGCTGGGGCTCCTCGCGGTGGAGAGCGCCGGGCAGCGGGTGGGCCCCCGCACCGGACACGGCCGCGCCGAGGGCGCTCCCGATCCGCCGGCGGCATGTCCCGCCGGCGCAGGGGTGTCGGCCCTTGCCCCGGTTGCCCGCCGGTTGCCCGCCGGTTGCCGCCGGGCGGCGGAAGGCCGTCGTGCGCCGGAAGGGGCCTCCTCGGCGAGCCGGAGGCATCGCGCGCCCGGCCGCTCCCGGTGCGCACGCCCCTCCCGCCGGTGCGCGCTTCCGTCACACGACGGCGTAGGCCTCGGCCTGGCGGTCGATGAGGTGGGGGGTGATGCGGCTGAGGACCAGCTGCTGGTACGCGGCGCTCTCGCGGTGGGCGGCCAGCGCCTGCTCGTCCTCGTACTCGGCGAAGACGACGAAGGCGGACCGGTCGCGCAGGGAGCGGACCACCCGGAAGGAGAGTACGCCGGGCTCGGCCAGCGCGGCCTGCGTGACGGCGGGGAGCAGGTCGGCGACGCGTTGCTCGGCGCCGGTGTCGGCGAGCCAGTCGCTGATCACGACGAGGGACACGGCGGGTCCTTCCGGGTGGTGTGGGGCGGCCCGGCCCTGGTGGCCGGGCCGCCGGGGGGCGAGGGGGATCAGGGGACGGTGACGACGATCTTGCCGCGGGTGTGTCCGCCGGCGTTGAGGCGCTGGGCGTCGGCCGCCCGCTCCAGGGGGAACGTCGCCGCGACCTCGACGGTGAGCCGGCCGCTCTCGGCGAGGTCGGTCAGGGCGGTGAGGTCGGCGACGTCGGGGCGGACGAAGACGTACTGGCCGCCGAGGGCGAGGACGGCGCCGTCGGCGACGGAGGCGAGGCGGCCGCCGTCGGCGAGCAGGGCCGGCGAGATCCGGAGGGCTTCACCGCCGACCAGGTCGAGCACGGCGTCGACGCCGTTCGGGGCGAGCGCGCGGACGCGGTCGGCCAGGCCGTCGCCGTAGGCCACCGGCTCGGCGCCGAGGGTGCGCAGGTAGTCGTGGTTGCGCTCGCCGGCCGTGCCGATCACCCGGGCGCCCAGGGCGACGGCGATCTGGACGGCGAGCGAGCCGACACCGCCGGCGGCCGCGTGGACCAGCACGGTCTCGCCCGGCTTGAGCTCCAGTGCGCGGGTCAGTGCCTGGTAGGCGGTGAGGCCGGCCAGCGGCAGGCCGGCGGCCTGGGCGAAGTCGAGGTTCGCCGGCTTGCGGGCCAGGGTGCGCACGGGGGCGGCGACGTACTCGGCGAACGTGCCGCGGCGCACTACGTCCTCGCGGACGTAGCCGATCACCTCGTCGCCCGGGGCGAACTCGGTGACCCCGGGGCCGACCTGCTCCACCACACCGGCGACGTCCCAGCCGGGGATCACGGGGAAGAAGACGTCCAGCGCGCCGTCGAGGTAACCGGCCTGGATCTTCCAGTCCACCGGGTTGACCGAGGCCGCGGCCACCCGGACCAGAACGGAGTCCGGGCCGAGCTTGGGCTCGGGCACCTCGCCGTACTCCAGGACGTCGGGTCCGCCGTAGCCGCGGTAGGTGATGGCCTTCATGGTACTGCTCCCTGCGACAAGTATTGAGTCACTGGATGGTTCATGTGCTCAAGTAATGTCGACGGTAAGGCTGAATGGTTGAGGGTGTCAAGTAATCGTCCGGCGTCCCCGGCGGTCGTCCTGAGCGGCGACCGGGGGCGGGTACGGAACAGGGACCGGTGCCGAGTGGCGCCGGTCCCTGTCGGGGCGGGGTGGGTCAGTGGCGGTCGGCGGTGTACGGGGGGTGGGCGTCCTTCGGGGTGAAGGCCGTGGTCCAGGGGGTGGTGACGGCTTCCAGGATGCCGGGGGCGGGGGTCGCGGCCGGGGCGGGCTGTGGGGGGAGCGGTTCGGCGGCGCGGAGTTGGTCGATGCTCCTGGTCATGCCGGTCTTGAGGCGGGGGGTCAGGGGCTTCTCGATGATCCGGTGGACGAGCCAGGACGCGACCAGCATGGCGAACGTGACGAGGGCGACCGCCGTCCAGGGCTTGGTGCCGTGGTCGTAGAGGGCGCGCAGCGCGGTCCAGCCCATGGTCTCGTGGAGCAGGTACAGCGGGTAGGTGAGGGCGCCGGCGAAGGTGAGCCAGCGCCACTGGATCCGGGATCCCCAGCCCAGCGCCACGCCGGTGATCACCAGGTAGGAGAGGGTGGTCAGCAGCACGGCGGGCCAGGTCGGCAGCTCGGGCCGGCCCAGGACGGTGTTCACGTCGTGCTGGTGCTGGATCGTGTAGAGCACCGAGAGGATCCAGCTGATCCCGACGATGCCGAAGAGCATCAGGTTGGGACCGTACCGGTGGACCAGGTAGAGGGCGAGGCCGGCGACGAAGAACGAGGAGACGTCCGACATCGCGAAGAACTCCAGGACCGGCCACTTGGTGCTGGCCGAGACGATGCCGGCGACCGTCCAGATCGAGCAGAAGGCGACGATCCGCCGGTAGGTCACGCCCTGCCACACGACGATGGCGAAGAGCAGGTAGAAGCGCAGCTCGGCCCAGAGCGTCCAGTAGACGGCGTCGACGTTCGGGATCCCCAGGCCCACGTGGAACATCGTCAGGTTGGCGAGGACCTGCTCGGAGGGCAGCGGCTGGCGCACCAGCGGCCACATCGTCACGACGGCGGTGGTGAGCAGGACGGCGAACCAGTATGCGGGGTAGAGCCGGATGACCCGGGAGCGGACGAAGTCGCCCACCGGACGGCCCCAGCTGCTCATGCAGATCACGAATCCGCTGATCACGAAGAACAGGCAGATGCCGGTCCACAGGTACGCGGCGGGCGCGGAGGCGCGGTGGAACACCTGCTCGACCGGCTTGCCCCAGGCGCTGATCTCGGGTTTGGTGCCGCCGCCGTAGCCGATGTAGTGGTGGAAGACCACCATCAGTGCGGCCAGGATGCGCAGGCCGTCCAGGACGGCGAGGCGGCCGCTCCGGCCGGCCTTGCGGCGGCCCGGGGAACCTGGTCGTTGCCGGGGGAAAATGCTCACGGCTGAAGATAACGCACCCGTTGTAAGCCGCTTGCAGGCCCCTGCACATGACAGAACCGCGTCGCGGTGACCCTTTTGCCCGCATTCGACACCTGGGTGATGTCGCCCGGGTCGGTGAGGGCGACGATGAGGTCCGCGAACTTCCGCCCCCGGCCGCCGTCGAGGTTGCGGATGGCGTCATGGAGATCCCTGAACGCAGAACGCCCGGCCGGGGTTTCCCGGCCGGGCGTTCCGCGTGGGCGGGTGGCGGTTACCGGGCGGTGAGGCGCTGGGCGAGGGTGCGGGCGTGGGTGGCGGCAGCGGGGCCGCGGGTGGGGTCGGGGGCCTCGGAGAGGAAGACCAGGGCGAGCATCAGGGCGGCGTCCAGGCGGCAGGCGAGGAGGCAGGGGTCGTCCTCGGCGGGGGCGGGGGCGACGGTGGCGTAGCCGGCGCGGAGGGCGGCCGGGTCGAGGTCGTTCTCCGGGTAGCGGGCGTACTCGGCCAGCCGGCCGAACTCCAGGGCGGGGGTGCCGAGGAGGGCGTTGGACCAGTCCAGGAGGGCGGTGGTGCGGCCCTGGTGGCGGCGGATGTTGGAGCTGCGGACGTCCAGGTGGAGCAGGCTGTCCTCGGTGAGGGAGGAGAGGTGCCGGGCGAGCAGGCCGGCGGCCGGGGGCTCCGGCCAGTCGTCGACGAGGCGGGCGAGTTCGGCCCAGCGGCGGCCTATCCGGCCGATGAGGGCGTCGGCGGTGGTGCCGCCCTCGGCGGCGACGGGGTGCAGCCGCGGCGGGGGTACCCGGTGCAGCCGGGCGAGGAGCCGGCCGAGGGCGTGGGAGTCGAGCGGGGAGCCGTCGTCCGGGACGTAGTCGGAGAGCAGCACGTCGGGGGAGTTCGGATCGTCGGCGAGGACCAGCTCCCGGGCCCGGGCGACCGGCAGGCCGTGCTCGGCCAGGTGCCGGGCGACGGCGTACTCCTGGACGAGCAGGGCGCGGGTGTCCACGTGCGGGTCGTTGGCGTTGGAGTCGAAGCGCCGGTGCGCGAGCCGGAGGGCGACCGGTCCGCCGTCCCGCCCCTGCGCCCGGAAGACGGTGAACTCCAGGCCCTTGCCGACGAGTTCCAGACCGCTCAGGCCCCACTGCTCGGCCAGCCGGTCCAGTACGGCGAAACGCTCACTCATGCTGCATCCTCGGGGGTCTTGCGACGGTCGGTCACGCTGCTGTCGGTCATCCTGCCGTCCCGCAGCAGGGTGTACGCGATCGGCAGGCAGGTCAGCAGGGTGACCACGCCGCCGAGGGCGAACGCGGCGCGCGGCCCGGCCGAGGCGCTCACCCGGCCGAAGACCAGCGCGCCGAGGGGCATCGTGCCCCAGGCGAACAGCCGGTAGACGCCGGTGGCCCGGCCGAGCATCCGGTCCGGGATGATCGTCTGGCGCAGCGAGACGGCGACGACGTTCCACACCATCAGGGCGAAGCCGGTGACGCAGTAGGCGACGGTGACCACGGCGACCCGGTCGGTGGCGGCCACCGCCAGCCCGGCGACGCCCATCAGGGCCAGGTTGCCGACCAGCGCGGGGACCCGGCCGACCGCCGTGGTCAGCCGGCTCGCGACCGTGCTGCCGACCACGCCGCCGACCGCCCCGGCGGCCAGCAGGGCCCCGTACGCGGCGTCCGGGAGCTCCAGCACGTCGCGCACCAGGATGACGAAGACGGCGATCTGGCCCAGGTAGACGGCGTTGATCACGCCGGCGGAGACGGTCAGGGCGCGCAGCAGGGGGTCGCGCAGGACGAGCACGACGCCCTCGCGGATGTCGGCGAGCAGGCGGGGCCGGTCGGCCGTGGGCCGGGGCTCGGGCCGGGAGCCGCGCACCCCGCGCAGCAGCGCCGCGGAGAGCAGGAAGGAGACCGCGTCGATCAGCAGCGGGACCGCCCGGCCGACCGTGAACAGCACGCCGCCGACCACCTGCCCGAGCAGGTCGCGGCCGACCGTCTGGACCGCGAAGAGCCGGCCGTTCGCCGACTCCAGCCGCTCCTTGGGGACGACGCCGGGCAGCAGGGCGAAGGACGCGCAGTCGAACAGCACCTCGCCGACGCCCAGCAGGAACGCGGCGGTGAGCAGCGGCCAGAAGGTCAGCCAGCCGGCGGCGAGCAGCACGACGGCGAGGATCAGCACCGCGGCGCGCAGCAGGTCGGCGAGGACCATCAGCAGGCGCCGCTCGAAGCGGTCGGCGTACGCCCCGGCGGGCAGGCCGAACAGCAGCCAGGGCACCGTGGTCGCGGCGGTGACCGCGGAGACCTGGAAGGCGTCGTGCAGCACCGCGGTGGACAGCAGCGGCAGTGCGGCGAAGCGCATGCCGTCGCCGACCGCGGAGGAGGCCGCGGCGCCGATGACCCGGTGGTAGCCGGAGCCGGGGCGGACGGTGGTGTCGGTGCTCACCCGCGCGGCTCCGCCGGGTCGGGCCGCTCCGCCGGGTCGGGCCGCCCCGCCGAGAAGACGGCGCAGCGCAGCTCGCTGGTGTACCGGTGGCCGTCCACCTCCAGCCAGCGCTGGTCGGGGGCGGGCAGCATCTCGGAGATCTCCAGGGTGCCCTCGGCCTTGGCGGCCAGCCGGCCCAGCTGGCGCACCAGCAGGGGGGACTCCCAGTCGACGTAGACCGGCTTCGGCTCGCCGGGGACCTTCACGAAGACGTGCCGGGGCAGCCGGTGCTCGGCGCGCAGCCGGCAGGCGGCGACGAACTGGGCGGCGTCGTCGCGGCCCTTCTGCCGGCCGAGGGCCGTGGTGTCGCGCAGCCGGGCGGCGGGGATGCGCCAGGTCTCGCGCTGCAGCACGACGCGGCCGCAGCGGATGCGGGGGATGTGCGCCAGGTCGGGGGCGTCCAGCCCGGCGCCGCCGAAGTGGCGGGGGAAGGCGAACGGGGAGAGCGGGTCCTGCCGGATGCTCGGGCCGCCGGCCGGGGGCGCCATCAGGCGCAGCCGGCCCTCGACGCCGTGGGCGCGCAGCTCCAGTCGGCCGTCGCGCAGCACCAGGTACAGCTGGGAGGGCTGCAGCACCCGGTCGCGGGACTGCGCGGAGCGGCCGTAGACCTCCAGGTCGTGGCAGGGGTAGACGAGCTGGGTGGAGGACTTGTCGGGGTGGCCGCGGGACAGGTTGGCGAGCACCTCGTCGTCGGCGAGCAGCGACCGGTAGCCGCGGTACACCTCGGAGAGCAGTTCGGGGGTGTGCTCCTGGATCAGCGGGCCGAAGCTGGTGTGGGTGATGACCTCCCGCACCGCGTGGCAGTCGCCGATGACGGCGGTGAACCGGCCCTCGGCCAGGTCCTCCCGGCTGCGGGCGGCGAACAGGATGTCCGGGTCGCAGACCGCGGGCGGGCTGCTCGGCTGGGCGGCGAGGACGGCCGCCATCCGCTCCCGGTCCACCACGACCTCGGAGCGGTCCGGGTCCGTCGCGGCCTCGCCGAGCAGGGCGGCGCCGATCGCCCGGTCCAGTTCGGCGAGTTCGGCCTCCACGGCGAGGCACTCCCGGGCGATGGCGTCCCGGTCGCGGAAGAACTCGGCGTAGAGGACGTCCAGCGGGATCTCCACCCCGGGGCCGAACCGCTCGGCCACCCACCGGGTGAGGATGACCAGTTCGCGCCGCATCCGCAGGCGGGGGCCGGCCAGCACGGTCTCGTAGACGATGGACAGCTCGTCCGTGATGAAGCGGGCGAGGTCCGGGCCGACGGTCAGGTCGGCCGGCCGGCCCCGGGCCTCCTCGAAGAGGATGCTGCGGTCGGCGTAGTGCAGGCCGCTGTTGCGGTTGGCGGGGCCCCCGGTCAGCTCCTCGAAGCGGGCCTTGGACTCGGCGAGCGCGGCCGCGCGCTCGGGCAGCGGCAGCCGGGCGAAGCGGGCCAGGTCGGCCTCGAAGCCGTCGATCGCGGTGAGCAGCGGGGCGGCCGAGTCGGCCGGGGCGTCGAGCAGTTGCTCGCGCAGGGCGGCCAGCGGCCGGTGGTCGCCGATCGGGATCTCGAACTCGACGACCAGCCAGTCGAGGTCGGCGAGTTCGCCGAGCACCTTGTCGAAGGGGACGGGGCAGCGCAGTTCGTCCTGCCAGGCCCGCCGTAGCTCGCGCAGGGTGCGTTCGCCGTCGCAGTGCTCCCACAGCCAGGCCTCGTACGGTTCCACCGGGCGGCCGCCGAGGTGCTGGAAGTCCCAGTCGGTGTCCAGGCCGTCGCGGGTGGTGAAGGCGTACAGGTCGATCCGGCCGTCGCGCAGGAAGGACAGCGGGCGGCGCCGGGGCCGGGCGTGGTCGAGCAGGCCGGGGACGGCGGCGGCGCTCTGGGCGAGCTTCTCGGCGGCCCAGTGGCTGAACAGCGCCCGCCGTTCCAGCTCCCGTTCGCCGGACCAGGTGATGCCGGGGGCGGTGCCGACCCGGCCGGGGGTGTAGGGGCCGAAGTGCGAGTGGGTCTCGTTCTTGGTGGTGACCCGCTGGAGGTACATGGTGAGCAGGTCGGTCATCTTGCGGGTGCGCCGGCCGGCCTTGCCGTCGTGGGCGTCGAGCCAGGCGGCGAAGGTGGGGTAGGCGGAGTCGTTGGAGAGCAGCAGGACCTGCCGCAGGCGCTCGTCGCCGAAGGCCTCGACCACGGCGGCCCCGGCCCGGTCGAGGCGGTCCTGGTGCCGGGCGGCGAACGCGGTCTGCTCCTCGGCGAACCGCCGGGCGGCGTCCTGGTAGGCGTGCAGCGTGGCGGCCGCCGCGTCGGGTACCGCGGCGGCCGCGGCGGCGAGTTCGGCCTCGGGGACGGGCAGCAGGAAGCCGGCGGGGGAGGACAGCCTGGCCGCGCCGGGCACCGGGTGCCGGCGCAGGGCGGCCTTGAACTCGTCGGCCAGGGCCTTCAGCCGCAGGCCCTGGTCGACCAGGTCGCGGGCCTCCTCGGCGGCGGCCGGGTCGGCCAGCGGCGCGAGCAGTTCCATCGGGAAGCCGGCCTGGCGGAGCACGACGACCGGCGCGAGCTGCCAGGCGACGCGCGCACCGGGCTCGGTGCTGGTCTGGGGGTCGTTGACGGTGGTCACAGCCTCACCTGGGGACTCGTGCGGACGGGGACTCGTGCGGACGGGGGGCGTCGGTCGTGGCGGCGCGGGGAACGGAGGCGGTGCCGGGAACAGTGGCGGTGCCGGCCCGGACAGCGGTGCCGCCGACCGGGCGCCGGTCGTGCAGGGCGTCCAGGACGGCCAGCGGCTCGGCGGGCAGCGCGGGCAGCAGGCCGGGGCGCGGCGCCCACGGCTTGACCCGCACCCCGTGGTAGTCGGACCCGGCGGTGGCGACCAGGCCGAGCCGCTCGGCCGCCTCGGCGAGCCGGGCGCTGTCCGCCGGGGTGTGCCAGCTGGTCCACACCTCCAGCCCGGCCAGCCCGGCCGCGCGCAGCGGCTCCAGCAGCGCCGCGCACTCCGGGGCGGCCAGCCCGGCGGTGTGCGGGCCGGGGTGGGCGAGGACGGCGACCCCGCCCGCCTGCCCGATCCAGGACAGCACGTCCACCAGGTCGGGGTTGACCGGGTGTTCGACGTGCAGCGGCCGACCGGGCCGGCACCAGTCGGCGATGAACCGGGCGAACCGGTCGTCGCCGTCGGCGTACGGGGCGAACCGGGGGTCGTCCCGCGCCGCCTCCAGCAGCAGGGCCAGGTAGTCGTTGACGTAGGCCACCCGGTCGCCGCCGATGCGGCGTTCGACGTCCGCCCGGTCGAGCGGCACGCCGAGGGACTGCGCCCGGTCGGTCCAGGTGCGCCACCAGGCCAGTTCGGCGTCGTGGACGCGCCCGATCCGCTGCCGGAACGGTTCGTCGCCGGGGTCGACGAAGTAGGCGAGGCAGTGGGTCTCCTCGCCGCGCCAGCTGGTGGTGATCTCGCAGGCCGGTACCACGGTGAGGCGCCCGCCGGCGGCCCGCTCGAAGGCGGCGACGCCCGCGACGGTGTTGTGGTCCGTCACGGCGGCGACCCGCAGCCCGGCCTCCACGCACCGCCGGGCCAGCTCGGCCGGGGCCTCGTCCCCGTCCGAGTGCCGGGTGTGCAGGTGCAGGTCGACCGGGGTGGCCAGGGTGGCGGGCGCCCCCCGCATCAGCCGGCTCCGGGCAGGGTGCGCCGCCAGGAGGCGGCCAGCCAGCGCTCGTACTCGGGACCGGACGGGTCGTCGACGACCAGGCAGAGCGGCTCGATGATCCGCCCCGCGCCGCCGGCCAGGCCGCCGTGCAGCATGGTCAGGTTGTGGCCGAGCAGCAGGTCGCAGTGCTCGCCCGGGGCGAGCACCTCCCAGCGCCGGCGGAACGCCGCCCAGGTCAGGCCGGTGGCCGTCAGCAGCTGGTGGCAGAAGAGCCGGGCCGCCTCGCCCCGGCACTCGCCGCAGGCGCAGCCCTGGGCCAGCAGCACCGCGGCGGGGTAGCGCCGCCGCTCCTCCTTGGTCAGCACCGCCTCGCTGTGGTGGAAGGACAGGCCGTGCCAGAACGGCTCCTCCAGCCCGAGCATGGCGCCCACCGAGGGGTAGGCGCAGCCGTGCTCCGACTGGCGCGCCAGGCCGCGGCTCAGGTTGTCGCCGAGCCAGCGGGCTGCGGTGGCCGCCGGGTCGTCCCCGCGGTCGATGCCGCGCCGCTCCAGCACGTCGTCGATCACGCCGAGCCAGTCGTAGTACGTGGTGACGCTCAGCCCCTCGCCGACCTCGGGCAGGAAGATGCCCTGGTACATCTTGTGCGCGGGGGTGGTGGTGTACCCGGAGTCGCCGTAGGTGCGCCGGGCCGGGTCCCAGTCGGGGGCGTCCTGGAGGCTGGGCGTCAGGTACGAGCAGTGCTGGCCGTCGTGGTGGGGCAGCAGGGTCCGGGTGGTGTAGCCCTCGGGCACGTAGGTCCGCTGCGCCCGGTCGACCTCCAGCCGCATCCGCGCGGGGGCGCCGCGGGCGATCAGCGCGGTGCGCACGCGCTCGACGATGCCGGTGGACAGCCGGCGGCTGTCCTCGATCCCGAGCCGGAGCCGGCCGATCCGGAAGACCGCGTAGCCGACCCGGTGGATGACCTCGACGGCCTCGGCGGCGAGGGCGTCCAGCGCCTGCTCGCGCTCGGCGGGGGCCCCGGAGACCAGCCGGGAACAGTCGAACTGCGCTTCGTGGGGCGTGAATCTCACCGGTGCTCCAGGGGTGCGGAGGTGGGGCCGGGGGCCCAGGGCGCGAGTTCGGCCGGGGCTCCCTCGGTGCGGAACAGGAACTCGAAGAGCAGCCGGGCGGCGATCTGCGCGGTGCCGCCCGACGGGTCGTAGCGGGGCGCGATCTCGGCGATGTCGACGGCGCCGACGGGCAGCGCCCGCAGCTCCTCGTAGACGTCGAGGAGGTCGCCGATGCCGATGCCGCCCATGGTGACATGCCCGGTGCCGGTCGCCGCGGCGCTGTCGAGCACGTCGATGTCGAGGGAGACGTAGACGGTGTCGCAGCGCGAGCCGAGCTCCTCGATCACCGGGCGCAGGGCCGCGGCGGCGCCGTCCCGGGTGATCTGGGAGCCGGGCACGACGTGGAAGCCGCTGTCGATCAGGCCGCGGAACTGGTCGTACTTGGTCACGTCCCCCACGCCGACGAAGGCGATGTCCTCCGGGCGCATCTGCGGGATCTCGCTGATCCGGCGGGAGTTGGAGCCGTGGTAGAGCGGCCCGTGCAGGGTGCTCCAGTTGCCGAAGTCGAAGTGGTGGTCGATGTTGACGAACCCCACCCGGCCGGCGCCGCGGTCGAGCCGTCCGGCGCGGAAGCCGGCGAAGGTGGGGAAGGTGCACGAGTGGTCGCCGTTGAGGAAGACCAGGTTCGGGGCGTTGCGGCTGAGCCGGCGGCTCTCGGCGGCGACGGCCTGGAAGGTCTTCACCGTGTCCGTCGGGTAGATGTGCAGGTCGCCGGCGTCCGCGACGCGGGGCGCGTGGTAGCGGAAGGTCTGCCCGGTGCGGGTGTCCAGCATCCGCCACTGGCCGAGGCTGGTGAGGTAGCTGGAGAAGACCAGGCTGGCCTGGCGGATCGCCCGCGGCCCCTCCGCGGCGCCGGGGCGGGAGCTGGCGGTGGCGTCGAAGGGCACGCCGGACACCACCCAGCCCCGCTCGCCGACGTCGACCTGGTCGGCGGTGGTGGTGGGGGCGCCGAAGAGGGTGCCGACGCCGGCCCAGCCCGGCAGCGGGTCCTGCTCGAAGTCCTCGGGCTTGACGCTGTTCTGGAGCGCTTCGAAGTCGGGCAGCTCGGTCATGTCAGCTCTCCTGCACGGCGGGTGCGACGGGTGCGGCGGCGGGCAGCGGGTCGCGGATGATGGCGTGCGCGGCGGCGATCTTCTCCTGGAACAGCTCCCAGCTGTCCTCCGGGGACAGGTGCCGGGGCCGGTAGACGACCGGGGCGTCCTCCCGCCAGTCGGCGAAGTCCCAGTTGAAGATGCGCTCGCGCAGCCGGGGGAAGTCCGGGGTGAGCGGGTACGGGACGAAGTTGTAGAGGTTGAAGAGCCACAGCGCCGATTCGTTCTCCCGCATCCAGCTGACGGTCTGGCCGTGCGCGGCCTCCGTCTCCTCGTCCAGGCCGCCCATCATGTTGAGGACGATCTTCAGCCCGGCGTCGCTGAGTTGACGGATCTTCGAAGTGTAGTCGTCCAGGCCGCGGGAGAGCTTGTTGAGCCGCTTCAGCATCTGCGAGTCGGCGGACTCGAAGCCGAGCTCCACGGCGACGACGCCGAGTTCGAGCATGGCCTCGACGATCCACTCCTTCACCTGCATCACGTGGGTCTGCACGATGAAGCGGTAGCCGGGGCGGTCCCGGAAGACGTCCAGCAGGTTGGCGACGGCCTCGCGGGACTGGCCGAAGGTCTTGTCCCCGATGTAGAAGAGCCGGGTGTCCGGGAACCGGCTGGTCAGCTCGTCCACCTCCTGGGCGAGCGCGTCCTTGGCGACCAGGGTGAGCTGCTTGCTCCAGGCGTCGCCGCAGAACGAGCACTGGTACAGGCAGCCGTGGCTGGCGTTGAGCCGCAGCAGCGGCACCCGGCCCTGGTAGCCGCCGAGGTGGCGGTAGTCCGGCGCCCAGGTGATCCGGTCGGACACCAGGCCGGGCAGCAGGGGCTTCTCCAGGCTGCCGCCGGACCCGGAGGCGAGTTCGACCAGCCGGCGCACGAAGGTCGCGTCGAGCTGGCCGCGGTGCACGGCGTGCACGGCGCCGTCCGGGGCGAGCGGGGCCATGTTCCCGCCGAGGACGACGCGCCGCCCGGCGTGCTCCAGCCGCTTGGCCACCTCCAGCGCGAGGCGGAGGTTCTGGGCGAGCGGGGACATCAGGACCAGGTCACCGGGGGCGGTCGCGTCGAGCAGCGGCTCGGCGCAGTCCTCCGGCTCGGCCGGGGTCCGGGACAGGTCGCGGAAGACGGAGTCCAGGCCCGCGGTGTTCAGCAGGGCGGTCAGGTGGGCGACCCACAGCGGCATCTCCCACAGGCCGTCGGTCGGGATGAAGTACTCGGGCAGCAAGGCCCGGAAGCGCCGGTCGTAGTCGTCGTAGTAGCGCGACAGGTTGGGGTCGGGGTCGTGGCTGGAGGGGAAGGGCAACTGGACGATGCAGCTCTTGGTCATGGCCGTGCCTTCGGTCGGTGAGGGCGTGGGGTCCTCGACGTGGAGCACTCAGTGGGGACGGCGCGAGAAGACCGCACAGCGCAGCTCGCTGGTGTGACGTTCTCCGTCGATGTCGAGCCAGAGGTGCTCCGGGGCGGGGAGCATTTCGCTGAACTCCAGGGGAGCGGCCGTCCTCCGGGCGAGCCGGAAGACCTGCCGGACGATGAGGGGCGAGTCCCAGTCGACGTAGACCGGTTTCGGCTCGCCGGGGATCTTCAGGAAGCCGCGGCGCGGCAGGCCGAGTTCGCGGCACAGCCGGCGGGCGGCGGCGAACTCGGCGGCGTCGCCCTTGGACCGGTGGACGCCGGGGCTCCAGCCGCGCAGGGCCTCGGCGGGGACGCGCCAGCGCTCCCGGTGCAGCACGATCCGGCCGCAGCGGATCCGGGGCACGTGGTCGCGGTCCCGGTCACGGACGCCGACGCCGCCGAAGTGCCGGGGGAAGGCGAACGGGGAGAGCGGGTCCTGGCGGATGCTGGGGCCGCCGGCCAGCGGGGCGAGCAGCTTCAGCCGGCCCTCGACGCCGTGGGCGCGCAGTTCCACCCGCTCGGGGGTGGCCACCAGGTACAGGCCGCCGGGCTGGAGGACGTCGCCGCGGGCCTTCGGGGAGAGCCCGTACACCTCCAGGTCCGGGCAGGGGTACGTGAGTTGGGCGCCGGTCTTGTCGGGGTGCGAGCGGGAGAGGTCGACCAGCACCTCGTCCTCGTCGAGCAGTCCCCGGTAGCGGGCGTGGATCTCGTCGAGCAGCTCCGGCGCCTCGGCCTGGAGCATCGGGGCGAAGCTGGAGTGGGTGAGCGCCTCGCGCACCGCGTGGCAGTCGCCGACGACGGCGAGGAAGTCCCCGCGGGCGATCGCGGCGGCGTCCGGCGCGGCGAGCATGACGTCCGGGTTGCACAGCGCGGGCGGGGTGTCCGGGTGGCGGGCGAGCAGCTCCTCCAGTCGGGCCCGGTCGACGACGCTCTCGTGCCGGCCGTCCTCGGCGCCGTCCAGCAGCAGGTCGACGACCTCCCGGTCGAGCGCCGCGATCTCCCGGTCCACCTCCTCGCACTCCCCGGCCAGCCGCGGCTTGTCGGCGAAGAAGGCGGCGTAGAAGTCTGGCAGCGGTACGGGTGTGCCGAGGCCGAAGCGCCGCGCCGTCCAGCGGTGCAGGATCGCCAGTTCGCGGCGCACGCGCAGCCGGGGGACGAGCAGCGTCAGGTCGTAGACCGCGGACAGCTCGCGGCCGATCAGCCCGGCGACGTCCGGGCCCAGGACGACGTCCCGGACCGGGCTGTACGCCTCCTCGTAGAGGATGGCGCGGTCCGCGTAGTGGCGGCCCTCGGAGCGGTTGGCGGCGGCGCCGGTGACCTCCTCGAAGGTCGCCTTGAGCTCGCCGAGCAGGGCCGCGCGCTCGGCCGTCGGGCCCTCGGCGAAGCGGCGCAGCCCGTCCTCGAAGCGGCGCACCACGGCGCGGTCGGGGGAGTCGTCGGCGAGGTGGCCGGCCAGTGAGCGCAGCACGTCGGTGGACCCGATCGGGATCTCCCAGCGCCCGATCAGCCAGTCCTGGTCGACGAGTTCGGCCAGCACCCGGTCGAAGCTCCGGTCGGCGGGGCGGTCCGGGCGCCGGGCCCAGCCGGCGCGCAGCTGCGCCACCGTGCGCTCTCCGTCGCAGTGCTCCCAGAGCCAGGAGCGATCGGCGTCGAAGGTGTCGGACTTCACCGCGACGAAGCGCCAGCCGTCCGGCATGCCGGTGGTGGTCTCGAAGGCGTACAGCCGGACCACGGGGCCCTCGGCGAAGGCGAGCGGCCGCCGGCGGGGGCGCACCGTCTCGAAGGTCTCCGGCCGGGCGCTGAACACCTCGGCCAGCGCCTCGCCCGCCCAGTGGCTGAGCAGGGCGATCCGGCGCAGCGGGCCGGTGGACCAGCTGACGCCGGCGGCGGTGCCCTCCGGCGCCGTCCGGGCGACCGCGAGCGGGCCGAAGTGCGAGTGGGTCTCGTTCTTGGTGGTGACCCGCTGGAGGTACATGGCGAGCAGGTCGGTCATCCGCCGGACGTGCCCGTCCGACCCCTCGCCGCCGGAGGCGATCCAGGCGGTGAACTCCTCGAAACGGGCGTCGTTGGACAGCAGCAGGACCTGCTGGAGGGAGGGTTCGCGGAACAGGTCCACCACGGTGCGGCGGGCGTGGGCGAGGTCGGCGGCGTGCTCCTGCTCGAAGGTCGTCCAGTGGGCGTCCAGGGCCTGCGCCGCGTCCTGGTAGCGCTTGGCGAGGTCCAGGGCGGCCGGGCCGAGTTCGGCTTCGAGCCGGGCGAGGTCGGCGGGCGGGAAGGGGCGGAGCATGCCGACGCCGGAGGCGAGGTCGCCCCGGGTGCCGGCCCGCTCCGCGCGCAGCGCCGCCTTCAACCGGCGTCCCAGCTCGGCGGCTTCGTCCCGCAGGGTGAGCGCGGTGTCGGCGGCGCGGGTGGTCGAGGGGGCGACGACGCGGTCCAGCAGGGAGAGCGGGTAGCCCGCGTGGCGGAGCATCGCGACCGGGGCGAGCGACCAGCCGGTGCCGCCGTCCGCGTCGGCTCCCGGGGTGCGGCCGGCTCCCGGGGCGGCTTCCTCGGGAGGCCGCGTGTCGTCCAGGCGCCGCGTCGTCTCGTTCAAGATCGCCCCCAGCTGTGTGACTTGATCACGACAGTTCGTGACCATAACAACGTGTCGAGGGGGCTTTCAATAACGATGCGGTCACCACGCCGATTTCCGGCCAAGATTGACCGGCGGCCAACCGAAATCCGAGGTGGTGTGGCAGGGGCCTGACGTTGGGATGGCCGCGATCGACCCTATCGGGCCGGAAATTGACGCTGTCTCAAATCGCGGTGGGCGGCACGGCCTCCGGGAACCGGGCTCCGGCTCCTGGAGGGGTCACGCACCGTACGGCTCCCGCCGCGCGGGCCCGCTCACCGTACGGGCTCGACCGGTGCGGCGGGCTCGGGGTCGAGGAAGTCGCGCCGCTTGCGAAGCGGGGAGGCGAGAACCGGCACGGGGATCAGCAGGGTGCACAGGCAGCAGGCCAACAGGGCCGTGCGGTTGCCGACGGCCTCGCCGAGCACGCCCGCGAGCAGGGCGCCGATGGGGAAGACGCCCCAGGAGACGAACCGGACGGTGGCCACCACGCGCGGCAGCAGCTCCGGTGCGACGGCCGTCTGGCGGTAGGTGCGGCCGATGATGGCGAAGGTGACGGTGCAGGCGCCCCAGCCCACGTTGCCCAGCAGGAACAGGGACAGGCCCCAGCCCGAGGAGGTGAACGGCATGAGCAGCGCGGAGAGCGGGGCGACGAACAGCGTGAGGACCGCCGCCCGGGTGGCGCCCAGCCACTTGACCAGGGAGGTGGTGACGGCCGCGCCGAGGACCCCGCCCAGGCCCAGGCCGGCGATCAGGAAGCCCACGACGTAGGAGTCGGCCTCCACCGTGCGGACGAGGAAGACGGCGGTGAGCGCGTCGATCGCCGCGGTGGCGAAGTTGAACCCGGTGCCGACGAAGACCAGCCGGCTGATCACCGGGTGCCGCCGGACGTACTCGATGCCCTCGCGGATCTCGGCCGCCATGTTGCGCTCGGCCTTCCGCGCCCCGCCGCCGCGGGGCGAGGGGACGGTCATCAGCAGCGTCGCCGAGACGACGTAGCTGACCACGTCCGCGATCAGGCTGTACGCGGCGCCGAGCGCCTGGACCAGGCTGCCGCCGAGGGCCGGGCCCGCGATCTGGGAGACCGACTCGCTGCCCTGGATCATGCTGTTGCTGGCGATCAGCCGTTCCTTGGCGACCACCGCCGGCAGGTACGTCGAGTAGCCCACCTCGAAGATCACGCTCGCCACGCTGATCACGAAGGCGACGATCACGAGTTGGGCGAGGGTGAGCACGTCGAGGTAGACGGCGGTCGGCACCGACACCAGCGCCGCGGCCCTGAGCAGGTCGGCGCCGACGAGGACGGGGCGCAGCGGGAGGCGGTCCACGATCACCCCGGCCGGCAGCCCGAACAGCAGCCAGGCGCACATGCCCGCAGCCGCCACCACACTCGTCTCGAAGGTGCTGGCGTCCAGTTCGAGGACGGCCACCAGCGGCATCGCGACGGTGGTGACGGCCGTGCCGAAGGCACTGGTGCTGTGCGCGGTCCAGATCCGCCAGAACACCGAGCGGTCGGGCGGTGCGGGCTGCGTCGGGGACGTCATGGTGGGCTCCTACTAGACGGCGTGGGTGTCGTACAGTCGGCGGGGGCCGTCAGCGCAGCAGCGCCACTTCCTGATCGCGAGGACGCGGATGCGGGCCGGCTCGCACTCGACCCGCTCGGGGTGGAACCCCGTCGTGGCGAGGAGGCCGAGGAACTCGTCGGCGGTGTCGCCGTCCTCCCAGCGGGGACGGTCCATGTCCAGGTGCAGGGCGCCGTGCGGGACCAGCGCCCGGCAGTAGCCGTTCAGCACCGCCAGGGCTTCCTCGGGCGCGGAGAACGGTTCCTTGCGGCCGCACCAGATGCCGTTCAGCTCCCCGTCCCCGAATGCCGCGGGGTCGGGTTGCGTCTGGTCCAGGGCGATGGACGGCCGCCGACCGGTGACCTTGGCATAGATGGTCTCCATGCCCTCCAGCCGGCCGGTGTCGAGTTCCCGGCGGCCCGGGGTGAACTCGGCCACCCGGATGTGCGGGGTCGGCGGCAGCGTGCCCATGAATGCCTGCAGGACCGCCTCGTTGACGGGTGTGTCCATGAATGCCCTTCCCCGTTCCTCGGTGTGGTCAGTGACCGAAGTCCTCGATCAGTTCCTGGAGTGCCTCACCGCAGCCGCCGCAGCCCGTGCCCGCCAGGCAGCGGGCGCCGATGTCGGCCGGCGAGTGCGCTCCCGCCCGGATCGCGGCGACGATCTCCGCCTCGGAGACCGCTCGGCACACGCACACGATGCAGTCGGGGTCGGGGTCGTACACGGTCATGGTCGAGCCCCCCTGCGAGCCGTCGGATCAGCCGACCGCGATCCGCTTGCCGTCGATGACGAAGCAGCCGCGCTCCGGCTCGCGGGCGAGCAGATCGACGTCCGGGAAGAAGGTGCGGTGGGCGGTGAAGGACACCAGGTGCCAGATGTCGGACTCCGAGACGCCCAGGCCGCGGACGTTGGCGATCTGCTGGTCGATCGGCTGGGTGCCGGCCGCGACGACGCCCTCGTGCTGGTACCAGAGGGAGTTCTCGGCGTCGCGGTGGAGGTGCTGGCCGCCCAGGTCCGGGGTGTCGCTGCGGTCCGTCATCAGCATCATGTTCGAAGGACCGGCCAGCTCGACCGCCCGCTTGGCGATCGCGAAGTCGACGTGCTCGCCGTCGAAGTTGAGGCAGGCGGTGATCCGGCCGGCGTGCGCGGCGCGGATGATCGCGGCGGGCACCGGGCCGACCTGCTCGTGCAGGTCCGCGAGCGACCAGGAGGGCAGGTCGTACGAGGCGATGACCGCGTCGCGCTCGGCCTTCGCCCGGGACGTGCGGAACGCGTGCTTGACCAGCAGCGGCATCTCGTTGAAGAGGTGGTCCGTGATGACCCGGACGCCCCGGCCGGGGAAGTCCGCGGCCTCGGCCGCGCTGATCGCGGTCTCCACGCAGTCGGCACCCAGCTGGGGGTCCTCCCGGGTGAAGTGGCCCAGCGCCGGTCGGACGCCGCGCTCCACCAGGGTGGTGACGATCCACTCGAGGTCCGGGTAGCCCGCCGGCAGCGCCGGCGCGAGGTACGAGCCGGGCGTCAGCGCGTCGGGCGAGACCATGAGGTAGACCAGGCCGAGCGGACCGCAGGACGCGAGCTTCTCCCACTCCGCGCGGGACGGCGCCCAGACCGAGCTGGCCGGGGTGCCGCCGAAGCTGGCGACCAACGGGCCTTCCAGGGCGATCGCCCCGATGTGGGGGAGCTCGCCGTCGGCGCGCATCCGGGAGAACTCGCCCATGAACCCGACGAAGCCGTCGAGGCGCTCCTGGCGGAGGTAGAGCGTGGGGATGCAGACGATCCCCTCGGCCCGGGCGGCCTCGTCGAGCTCCTTCAGGTCCATCCGGCTGAAGTCGGAGAAGTCGACGTTGCCCAGGCCGTGGCAGTGGACCTCGACCGGCAGGCTCGGTACGAAGTAGCCGTCGGAGCCGGCGTCGGCGTTCGGCGCGTCGGACACGGACAGCCGGCCGTCGCTCCAGGTCACGGAGAGGGGTCGGGTGCGCTCGGGAGACAGCGAGGTGTTCGCTGTGAGCATGGTGGTCTTCATCTCTTTCCTATCGAGTCCATCTCGCGGTCCACCGCCACGTCCGACCTGGTGCAGGCGTCAGAAGACGACGGAGCCGGTCGTCGCGAGGTATTCCAGAATTTCCTTGGTGTCTGCGGTGGCGGTCTCCGCATCGATGCCGTACTCGGCGGCCAGCAGCCGGCCGATGTCGGCGATCGAGTTCCGTCCGTCGATCTGCTTCCAGATGAAGCTGGCCGTCTCGGACAGCTCGAAGGCGTCCTTGCCCACGGCCACGAGGAACTTGCCGCGCAGGTTGCGGACCCGGACGTCGGGCCGGTACGACGGAACCTGGTCGACGGAGAGGTCGGGCTGGTCTGCCATCAGAGGACCACGCTCATCGAGATCCGGCGGCACACGGGCAGCACTTCGTTGACCCACGCCGCGGGGTCGGCCGGGTCGAACGACTGCATCGTCTCCAGCGCCCAGTACTCGTCGAACGAGAGCACCGACTGCTCCACGGCCCGGAAGCGCCTGGCCCGCCACTTGGCGTTCTGGCCGTACTCGGCGTGCGAGGCGAGCAGCGCGTCCACGGCGTACTCCAGGGCGACGCGGGCCGAGAGCACCGCGCTCTCCAGGTCGCCGATCGCCATCTGCCCCACGGCGTCCTCGACGCGGGTGTCGGCGTAGTTCAGGCCGCGCTGCACCAGCACGGAGCCGAAGGCGGAGTCCTTGAGCTCCTGCGCGCGCCGGGTCAGCCAGTCCACGTTCTCGAGCGCCTGGCCGTGCCGCAGCCACTCCAGCGTGACCGTCTCCTGGCGGTCGAGCTGGACGCCCTCGCCCACGGCGCTCTCGAAGGCCTGGTGCGAGACCTTCGACAGGACGGTGTCGATCTGCTTGTCGGTCAGGTACCGCAGGTCGCAGCGGGTGCCGTCCGCGTAGGTCTCGATCGAGCGGAACTCGTCCGCGCCGAACGGGATCGGGGCGCCGCCGAGGCTGCCGCTCCACGGCTCCTCGGTGATGACGAACAGGTCGATGTCGCTGCTCGGGTTGCCCCAGCCGCGCACGATGGAGCCCGCCTGGAAGATGCAGAGCGGGGCGTCCGGGAGGAGGCCCTGGGCGCGCAACTCCGGTAGGCAGGAGGACGAGTTGTCAGCCATGGCTCTCTTTCTCTGAACGTTGGTGCTCGAGCAGGACGGACGGCGCGTTGTTGACCAGGTGGGCCAGCAGCGCGGGGAGGATCGAGCCGGACAGCGCGACCAGGGCCAGCAGGCAGAGGGCGGCCAGGAGTTCCACGGCCAGTACCCGCGGCGCCTTGCGCCAGTGGCTGTCGCCGACGTGGTGGCGGGCGATGAACGCGGCCGCGCCCAGGAGCGGGACCACGAGGCCGGCCGGCCCGGCCGCCGTGACGGCGAACGACCGGTACAGCGCCTCCTCACCGAAGGGCGCCAGGATGCCCGTCGCCACCCTGGTCCGCGCCTGGAGCGGGGTGGACGGGCCGACGAGGAAGGCCAGGTCGCCGGAGAGCAGCAGCCGGAAGTTCATCCCGCCGGCCAGCAGCAGGACCGCGGCCACTGCGAGCGCCACGGCGTACCACCACCAGGCCGTGCCCCGGGTGAGCCAGGGCATGTCGGTGGCGGCGGCGACCGCGATGAAGGAGATCGGGACGGCGACGGCGATCGCGTTCTCGCTCCAGTAGGCGGCGCCGGTGCGCAGGGTCCGCGGCATCCGCCACGGCAGCAGTCCGGCCAGGGCGTCCAGGGCGACGAGCGCGGCGGCGGCGCGCCAGGTCCCGCCCTGGGACCAGAGCGCCACCGCGAAGGCGACCATCACGGCCGCCGACAGCAGGCGCACGAGCTGCGGCGGCCAGGCCGCGCGGTCGAATGCGCGGGCCAGGAAGCCGGTGCCGGCGGCCGCGGGCGCCGAGGGCGGCGTACTCATCGCAGGACCGGCTCCCCGGCCCCGGACTCCACGGTGATCAGACCGACGGCCAGGGCCTCCTGGAACAGCTCGGCCACCTCGGCGAGTTCGCCACCGGTCTTGGCCAGCGTCTCGGCCAGGGTGAGGGTGCCGTCGAGGGACTGCAGCAGGGCCAGCCACGCGGCGTCCTCGGAGGCCGAGATCTCGTACTCGAAGCTTCCGTCGACCACCACGAACCACGAGTCCGGCTGCGCGGGCACGGTGGCGAGCAGGGCGTTGTCGGCCAGCGCGTAGACCGCCTGGCGGTCGATCTCCGGTTCGCTGACGACCCGGGCGAGGATCTCCGGGGCCTCGCGCTCCCAGTCGTCGACCTTCAGCTCCACCGGGGTGGGACGGGCGGCGGCCAGCGACGGCGCGGCTGGCAGCTGCGCGGTCATCGCCTCCAGCAGGCCGAGGTTGACGATCCGCAGCAGCAGCTCGATGCTGCCGGTGCTGGGGCTGCGCACCAGCCGGTCGAGGGTGGTGCGCAGCCCGTCGGCGTTGAGGTGGCGGCGCGCGTTGTCGCTGGACAGGGCCTCCTCGAGGAGGGCGGCGCCGTCCTGGGCGAGGATCCGGGTCAGGACGCGATTGGTGTGCCGGGCGCCCTCGCCGTAGAAGAAGTAGCCCTTGGGGCGGGTACGGATCTCCTCGGGCAGGATGCCCTTCATCGCCTCGCGCACGATGCGCTTGTCCCACAGCAGCGCGGAGCGGCGGGCGGCGGGGATCCGGGCGACGAGTTCGACGAGGCGGTGGTCGAGGAACGGGACGCGGGCCTCGACCCCGTTGCCGGCGGCGGTGCGGTCCTCGTGCCAGACGTTGTACTGCTCCAACGTGCGGTACTGCCAGGCGAAGTAGCCGGCGTAGTGGTCGTCCGCGTACGGCGAGGAGGGGTCGATGACCGCGTCGTTGAGCAGTGGGACGCCCTCGTGCTCCCACCAGTGGCCGAGCTTCGGGTTGCGCTCCAGCGCCTGCCGCCGGTGCAGGTCGCGCAGGTTGGCCTCGAAGGAGTCCCAGTCGCCGCCCTCGCCGGCGAAGTTCGGGATGTAGCCGCCGTTGATCTCGTCGGCGGCGGCGCCGAGCAGCATGCCCTTGATCTCGGGGAAGTTCTGCCGGGCGAAGCGGTGCATCTCGAACTTGTAGAAGACCTCGGGGCCCACCATCGGGGTCTCCGCCAGCCAGACGAGGTCGCGCCACTCCTGCGGGCCGGGGACGCGGTCGGAGCCGATGAGCACCTGGTGGTTCGTCAGACCCAGCAGCTCGGCGGTCCGGTGGCCGCCACGGGCGTCGCCGTTGAGGGCGGTGCCGGGTGTCAGCGCGGTGAAGGTCTGGAGGCCGCCGCCCGGGGCGAGCGCCGCGACGGCGGCGGAGTCGATGCCCCCGCTGAGGAAGAGGCCGAGCTCGGTGTCGGCGGTGGCGCAGTCGGCGACGGAAGCGGCGAGCAGGTCGCGGAACTCGGCGACGTAGTCCTCGTCCGTCATGTCGGAGTGGGCGTCGGGGCCGGGCAGTTCCCAGTAGCGGTGCTCGCTGGTGGCGCCGTCCTGGAGGCGGATCTGCAGGATCGTTCCGGGTGCCACGATCCGGATGTCCTCGAACCAGGTGGTGATGCGGCCGTGCACGAACCCGGGCGTGGCGTTCATGTCGTACTCGCTGAGCGCGCGGCTCCAGTCGACCCGGCGCGGGGTGGCGCCGTCCGCGAACAGGGCTTTCATCTCCGAGGCGAAGACGACGCGTTCGTCGTTGCGGTGGTAGTAGAGCGGCTTGATGCCGAAGCGGTCGCGCCCCATCAGCAGGACGCCGCGGGCGCGGTCCCACAGGACGAAGGCGAACATGCCGTTCACCCGGTCGAGGAAGCGCAGACCGTCGCGCTGGTAGAGGTAGAGGAGCACCTCGCAGTCGGAGCCGGTGCTCAGCCGGGTGCCGGAGGGCAGGCCGGCGGCGAGTTCCCGGTGGTTGTAGACCTCGCCGTTGGCGATCAGGACGAGGTTGCCGTCCGAGCTGACGAGTGGTTGGGCGCCGTCCTCCGGGTTGACCAGGGAGAGCCGGTTGAAGGCCATGCCCACGGGGCCGTCACAGAGCAGTCGCCGGTCGTCGGGTCCGCGGTGGGCGAGTGTGCGGGCGAACGCCTCCAGGAGTCCACCGGCCTCCTCGGGCAGGGCAGTCCCGTCGATCCGGGCCACCCCGGCGATGCCACACATTCTCCACACTCCGTCCGCTGAAAAACAGGAAAGCGAGCCACTCGAAATCGACCGGAGGCCCCGAAAGGTGCGCCACGCCCGTTTCCGGGCGTGGCGCACAACGCGTCATCAGACGCCGTTCGACAGGATGGTGCCCGTGCCGACCTTCTTGGCAGACGGCTTGATGTACTTCTTCATGACTTTCACCTCCTCCTTGGCATGGATTTGGAGGATTCAGTTCCGCGTGGGTGCGTTGACGCAACGCGATGTGTCACAACGGTGAACGCGCCACCATCGATCCCACCGAAACTCTCATCAGCACACCCGCAGCGCTCGGAATGAGCGAGAAGTGCGGCGCTGGTACCCCCGTACCGGGCGGTTCGGAGTCATCTCCGTAACCGCTGCGTTAACTTCCTATCGCGATTGAGGAGCCGCGGTCAACCCTGATCGGCCTGTGAGTACGGCGACTTCTGAGGCTCCGTCGGCTCCCCTGGCGGACGATCCGGCCGGTTTGCCCGAATTCCTCTCCCGGGGGGTGTGACGGGGGGTGTGTCCCCTTTGCGGGCGAAAACTGCTGGATACTCGGGCCGGCCGCCCCGGGAAGTTTTCTCCTTTACTTGTCGGGCGGGCCTGATCTATGGTCGGCCCATGCCCGCAAAACGGTCAGTCATTGCCTGCCCGGAGTCGTCGGTAGCGGACGAGTATCAAAGCAAATTCGGTAATTGGGATCAGCGAGCGAGCGTTCGTATAAAACCGATCCGCGTACTCGCGCAGCCTTCGGACGGCCAGGTGTATTTCCCGCCGGAACTGGTTCCCGTGGTATCCCACCCGATCGTGCGCGATGCCGCACCCGGGACGGTTCGCCGCATACTCGTGGAGCGGCTCTGCCACTACCTGCACTTCACCACGGAACTGGAGTCCGTCGCCGTGCTCCCGGTGACCGTGGCCCTCAGCCGCGGCCGGGACGACCTCGACCTGGTCGCGGCCATGCGGGAGGACGCGTTCAAGATCTCGACGGACGAGGCCTGGCACGCCCAGTTCTCCCGCGACCTCTTGACCCAGGTGGCAGCGGAGGCGGGCATCGCCCTGGAGCTGGCCGAACCCGCCTTCATCCGCCGGCTGGAGGAGATCCGCGCGCTCATGCAGCCCGAGCTGCGCGGCACCCAGTCGCTCGCCTTCTGCATCGTCAGCGAGACGCTGATCTCGGCGATCCTGTCCGACCTCCCGCGCGACCGCCGGCTGCCCACCGCGGTCCGCGACCTGGTCCGCGACCACGCCGAGGACGAGGGCAAGCACCACGCCTACTTCCACAGCGTGCTCAAGTACTTCTGGCACTCGCTGAGCGCCCGGCAGCGCCGACTGCTCGGGCCATGGCTGCCCGAGCTGATCACGGTCTTCCTCGAACCGGACTACCCGGCCGTCGCGCGCTCCCTGCTCGCCGCCGGCCTCACCACCGGCGAGGCGGAGACCGTCATGGCCGAGTCGTACCCGGCCGCCGAGGTGCGGGCCTCCATCGCCGAGGCCGGCCGGACGACCACCCGCTACTTCGTCGAGATCGGCGCGCTGGACGACCCGGGGACCCTGGACGCCTTCCACGCCGCCGGACTGACCGACGGGCTCTCCCTGTGAGCCGACGAACGAACCAGAAGGACGGCACCGCGGTGAAGACAGAAGACCTCGAGACGGCGGCGGCCCCCGGGGTGATCCTCCACGACATCCCCGCCGAGCTGGTGCGGACGGTGACCCGGTCGCCGGCCAAGGCGCGGCTGTACGGGGTGGACAACTACTTCCGGGAGAGCAGCTGGCTCTTCGGCGACGACCTCGACGACGTGCTGCGCACCACCCTGTGCGTGCTCAAGCCCGAGGCGGCCGCCGGCCGGCGCTACCGCCCGGCTCTCGACGCCCTGCGCGAGAACGGCTTCCGCCCGGTCGACGCGGTCCGCTTCCGCCACCACCGGCTCACCGTCCGGGAGACCTGGCGCTTCCAGCTGAACTTCGCCAGCCGGGAGCGGATCGACGCGATGGACCTGGTCCTCGGCACGTCCGACTCGGTGATGCTGGTCCTCCGGGACGAGCGCTGGACCCCCGGCGACGTCCCGGCCGCCGTCCGGCTGACCGCCCTCAAGGGACCGTCCGACCCGGCGCAGCGCCGCCCCGAGCACCTGCGCAGCCGGCTCGGCGCGGTCAACGGCCTGTTCAACTTCACCCACACCTCGGACGAGCCGATCGACGTGATGCGCGAGATCGCCATCGTGTGCGACGAGGAGCGCCGCCGGCTGCTGCACGCGCGGGTGCGCAGCGGGTACGACGCGGTGCCCGAGGCCCTCGCCGCCTTCGCGGAGCTGGAGGCCGAGACCCCCGCGCACGACCTGGACCTGGACAACAGCCGGCGCCGGCTGGCCGCGGCCGACGGGCCGATCGGAGACCTGGCCCGCGACCACGCGGCCGGCCGCGAGGTCCCGGTCGGGCGGATCGCCGCGGCCCTGCGCGCCGGCGCGGACGGCCCGGCCCAGCACTGGGACCTGCTCAGCGTGCTGACGCACACCCTGCGTTTCAACGAACCGGGCATCGGCCGGATCTTCCCCAACGTCCTGCTCGAGTCCTGGCAGCACACCGACGGGGTCCGGGCGTGAACGGCCTCCCCGAGGCGCTCGCCGGGCTGCGCTCCGCCCGGCGGCCCCCCGCGGACTTCGACGCCTTCTGGAAGGACACCCTGGACGCGGCGGCGCACCCGCTGGACCCGGTGTTCACCGAGGTCGCCGCCGAGCTGACCGCCGCCACGGTGTACGACGTGTCCTTCGCGGGCTCGCGGGGCCACCGCATCGCGGCCTGGCTGATCGTGCCCCGGCACGCTTCGGCGGCCGTCGGGTGCGTGGTGCAGTTCCTGGGCTACGGTGAGGGCCGCGGGGCTCCGCTGGACTGGCTGTTGTGGCCGGCGGTCGGCCGGGCCGTGCTGGTGGTCGACACCCGGGGCCAGGGGGGCGCGAACCTGCGCCCGGGGAGCACCCCCGATCCGGTGGGCACGACGCACCCGCAGGTCCCGGGGTTCGTCACCCGGGGCCTGCTGGATCCGGCCGAGTACTACTACCGGGACGCCTACGTCGACGCGGTGCGCGCGGTGGACACCGCGATCGCCCACCCGGCGGTGGATCCGGGGCGGATCGTCGTCTCCGGATGCAGCCAGGGCGGCCTGCTGGCGCTCGCCGCCGCGGCGCTGCACGACCGGGTGGCGGCGGCGCTGGTCGAGTCCCCGTTCCTGTGCGAGGTCACCGACCCGGCGCTGTTGCCGGACCGCCAGCCCTACCGCGAACTGCTGCGGTTCTGCCAGTTCCATCCGCAGCACGTCGCCCGCGCGATGGACACGCTGTCCTACTTCGACGGCGTCGCGCTGGCCGAACGCGCCGACTGCCCGGCGCTGTTCTCCCTCGCGATGCGGGACCAGGTCTGCTCCCCGGCCTCCGTCGCCACCACGTACCACCACTACGCCGGACCGAAGCGGATCGGGGTGTGGCCGTTCGCCGGCCACGCCGAGCCCAACGGCTACCAGCGCCGGGCGGAGGTCGAGTTCGTCGCCGGGGTCCTCGGCGACCGTCCCGGTGTCCACGCAGGGCCGTCCAGCGCGGCACCGGTTTCCTGAAGAGAGGGAAGCACACGTGCTGTCCGAAGCATTGCCAGACCACGAGCGGCTCAGCGAAGTCGACCAGGACGTCCTCGACCAGCTCACCTGGTCCGCGGAGAAGGCCCGGATGTACTCCGTCGAGCAGTACCTCCGGGAGAGCTGCTGGACCTTCGGCGGGGACCTGCCGGAGATGCTCGGCGTCACGCTGTGCATGCTCAAGGCCGAGGCCACGGCGGGCCGTCGGCTGCGCCGCGCCGTCCGGGCCCTGGCCGACGCCGGCTTCGTGCCGGTCGACGTGGTGGTCTTCAGGCACGACCGGCAGACCATCCGCGAGGTCTGGCGCCACCACTTCAACATCGCCACCCGGGACCGGGTCGAGGCGATGGACCTGATCCTGCCCAGCATCGACACGGTCTGCCTGGTGCTCAAGGACACCAGGTGGGCGCCCGGCGGGCTGCCGGCCGCGATCCGCCTGAACTCCCTCAAGGGCCCGGCCGACCCGACCCAGCGGCGCCCCGACCACCTCCGCCACCAACTGGGCGTCGTCAACGGCCTGTTCAACTTCATGCACTGCTCGGACGAGCCGATCGACGTGTTCCGGGAGATCGCCGTGCTGTGCGACGACGACCGCCGCGCCACGATGCGCGAACGGATCCTCGCCGACCACGACGCCCTCCCCGAGGTGCTGGCCGTCTTCGACGCCCTGGAGGGCCGCCACCCGGCCCACGACTTCGACTACGAGCTCAGCTGGGAGCGCCTGCTGCGGGTCCCGGGCCCGCCGGGCGAGCTGGCCGCCCGCCGGGCCGCCGGCGGCCCGGTCGGGCTGGGCGAGGTCCTGGCCGTCACCCGCGGCATCCCGTACGAGCACCCCAACCGCTGGGACCTGCTGACCGTGATCACCCACCTGCTGACGGAGATGAACCTCCCGGGGGTGGAGACGAGCGTGCCGAACGTCACCGCGGACTGGGGCGGGCCGCGGTGAGCGCGGCGGGCCGGCTGCTCACCGTCAACCTCGGCGTGGAACGCACCGGGCCGTGGACCTCCAACGGGCGCAGCGGCATCGACAAGCGACCGGTGCCCGGCCCGGTCATGGCCCGGGCCGGCGGGCTCGACGGCGACCTGATCGTCAACACCAGGGCGCACGGCGGCGTCGACAAGGCGGTGTACGCGTTCGCGCGCGAGGACGCCGGCTTCTGGGAGCGGGAGCTCGGCCGCACGGTGGCACCGGGGAACTTCGGCGAGAACCTCTCCACCGTCGGCGTCGACGTCACCCACGCCGAGATCGGCGAGCGCTGGCGGATCGGCGGCGCGGTCTTCGAGGTGATCCGCCCGCGCAAGCCCTGCCGGGTCTTCGCGGGCTTCTGGGACGTCCCGGACCTGGTCAAGCGCTTCATCGCGAACGGGGCGCCCGGTGCCTACCTGCGGGTCCTGACCGAGGGCGAGGTCTCACCGGGCGATCCGGTCGAGGTGGTCGAGCGCCCCGGCCACGGGGTCACCGTCAACCTGATGCTGCGCGCGATCACCACGGAGCCGGAGCTGCTGCCGCTGATGCTGACGGCGCCGCAGATGCTTCCCAAGATCCAGGACCGGGCGCGCCGCTGGCTCGCCGCTCAGCAGGACCAACACGCGTACGTGGGAAAGGAACAGTGACCGCCGTGACCGCCATCGGTGACCAGCTCATCGACTCCGCCCGGCTGGCCGGGCTCGCCTGGGAGGACCTGCCGGTCCTCCACGACCAGCTCGCCGAGCTGCTGGAGGAACTGAGCACGGAGGAGTGGCTCAACGCGGCCTTCGACCACGTCCTGGCCACGCCCGAGCTGCTGGTGCAGAGCGAGCGGCTGCAGGAACTGGACCGGGTGGTCCTCGTCAACGACGCCGCCAGCGGGGTGCGGGTGCGGCTGCACGTGTTCCGCGACCGCGAGTTCGACCGCCCGCACAACCACCGCTGGACCTTCGGCAACCGGGTGCTGGCCGGCAGCTACCGCCACTACCTGTACGGCGACTACGACGAGCTGACCACCGACACCAAGATCGGCGAGCCCTTCATGGTCCGGGACGAGACGCCGGGAACCGGCTACGTGATCCGCCACACGCTGGTCCACTCGGTCGCCGCGGTGCCTGACACCACCTCGCTGATCGTCCGCGGCCCGGCCGCCAAGGACCGCTTCGTGGTCATGAACAGCGACACCGGCGAGGCCTGGTGGCAGTACGGGCACGCGGTCGAGGACGAGGCGGAGATCGCCAAGCGGCGCCTGGGCGCGGAGAAGGTCTCCGGGATCCGCGACCTGCTGGTGCGCCAGGGCGTCCTCCACTGACCCCGGCCACCCCGACTCCCGGAGCGCACCCATGACCCAAGAGATCGAGCGGAAGTTCCTCGTCCACGACTTCGTCCCGCCGGCGGACGCGACCGCGCAGCAGGTCCGGCAGGGCTACGTCGCGATCACCGAGGAGGGCACCGAGGTCCGGATCCGGCGCGCCTCGGGCCGGCACACCCTGACCGTCAAGAGCGGCACCGGTCCGGTCCGGGTGGAGGTCGAACGGGAGATCGGCAGCGAGGAGTTCGACGCCCTGTGGCCCACGACCGCGGCCGCCAGGATCGAGAAGGACCGCTACCGGCTGGCGGACGGCCCGCACACCGTCGTCGTCGACGTCTACCACGGCGCGCTGCACGGACTGTGCACCGCCGAGGTCGAGTTCCCCTCCGTCGAGGAGGCACGGCAGTACACGCCCCCCGGCTGGGTGGGCGAGGACATCACGGGCGTGGTCGGCTACCTCAACCGGTCGCTGTCGACCCGCGGCATTCCCACGCACGAAGAGAGCACGAGGACCGACCACCATGGGAACTGACTTCCCCCACCCCGACGACCTGGCCGCCCTGCGGAGCCTCTCCAGCCTCCAGCCGCTGTACAGCACGGAGCGCTCGCTGGCCGCCATCGCCACGATCGGCGCGCAGGAGGCGGCCCGCTTCCTGGAGACCCTGCGGATGCGCACGCTGGTGATGTCCCGGCTCGCCCCGTACGAGGACCGGCCGGGCGTGCGCGGCTGCATGGCCGCGATGCGCCCCAAGGCGGACAGCCTCAAGCGGATGCACAAGGTCCTGGACGCCAACCTGGAGATGCTGGAGCGGATCGCCCGCGACGCGGGCCTCCAGTTCTTCGCGATCAAGGGGCTCGGCGCCCGCGCGACGTACACCGACCCCGGCGTGCGCGACTTCAGCGACCTGGACATCTTCGTCCGGACCCGGGCCGAGGCCAGCGTCCTGGTACGGGCGCTGCGCCTGGAGCACGGCTACCAGTACCTGAAGGCCGAGCTGCCCTGGATCAAGTACGACCCGACCGAGAACCTCGTGTACGGGCAGTTCCCGCTGGTCGCGCCGGACGGCGCGGACGACCTGCTGAACGTGGACATCCACTTCGGCGACTACTCGGTGCGGCACAGCAGCCGGCTCGGGCTGACCCCGCAGCTGCCCGCCGGGGAGCCCGGGGTCCGGGTCCTCGCGCCCGAGGAGAACCTCGCCTGCGTCGTCAACAACGCCGCGGGCGACTACTTCGTGACGGCCAAGGACACCAACGACCTGCTGATGGCGCTCTCGCTGCCGGAGTTCGACGTCCCGCGCTTCACCGCCCGGCTGCGTCAGTCCGGCCTGGAGGGCTTCCTCGGCTTCATCGTGGCCGAGCTGCGGGCCGGCACCGCCCTGACGGCGGCGCAGGAGGAGCGGCTGCGCACCCTGCCCGCGGTGCGCACCCTGGAGCCGGCGCCGGACCCGCGGGCGCCGCACTGGGAGCGGCGCTGCCTGGGCACCACCGTGCACGCCTTCGAGGAGGGGCGCCGACGCGGCGGGCTGGTCGGCGCGGCGAAGCTGGCGGCCGACGCGTACGGCTACTACCGCGGTCGGCTGTCGCTGAGCGTGGTCCGGCCGACCGGCGGGAAGACCGCCCGGCCGTTCGCGCTGAACCCGTGGACCTGCGTCCGGCTGGTGCCGGTGGACATCGCCGAGGCCCTGCTCGAGGGCGAGCCGGCCGTGCCGGACCCGGCGGTCCCCGCCCGGCCCAAGGCGCTCTCGGCGGACCGGGGCATCCAGCGGCTCGACACCCCGTACGGGCAGTACGTGCGGATCGAGGACGAGACCTTCCTCGCCACCGTGGACTACCGCCTGCCGGGCGAGCTGATCGCCGGCGCCCGCGCGGCCGCCGCGGGCCCGGCCTGATGATCGACCTCGGCGGTCCGCCCCGCCCCTGGCCGACGGACCTGGTGCGCCGCTTCGGAGCGGCGCACGACCGGGCCCTGGACCGGGCGGACCGCTGGAGCACCCCGCCCGCGCAGGGCGACCCCGAACTGCTGGAACGGCTGGCCGAGTCGTTCGGCGCCCCGCCGGAACGGACGCTGGTCACCGGCGGGGTGCGCCAGTTCGCCGGAAGCTGGGCGGGGCGCACCCGGACGGCGGTGGTGGAACGGCCGGGCTTCGCCGACATCGGGACGGTGCTCGCCGGGGCCGCCGGGGTCCGCGCCCTGACCTGGGAGGAGCTCCCCGGCGCGGCGCGCGGCTGCCCGGAGCCGGCGACGGTCTGGGTGACCAGCCCGCACCGCAACCCCGACGGCCGGTCGCTCGGCCCCGCCGAACGCGCGGTCCTGGCGGAACTCGCGGCACAGGGCCACCACGTGGTGGTCAACCAGGTCTACCGGTGGTTCGCCCCGCCGGAGGACCCGCCGGACGGCTGCTGGGGCGTGACGTCCCTGGCGAAGCTGTGCGGCGGCGGCAGCCGGCTCGGCTGGGCGACCCCGCCCGTCGGTGCCGCCCCGCTCCCGACGCTGCGCGCCGCCGGGCCCGCCACCACCTGGCAGCGGGCCTGGGCCGGGTTCCTGGAGCCGTCCGCGCTCGACTCGCTGGTCCGGGCGTGCGTCGAACCCACGCTGGAGGCGCGCCGGCTGTTCACCGACCGGCTCGGGGACCTGCTGGGCTGGGAGTTCACCGGGGGTGGCATGTCCCTGCTGCTGTCCTGGCGCGGTGCCGCGGAGGAACGGGTGCTGGCCGAGTTCGCCGAGCTGGAGCTCGCGGTCGGGCCCGGCTCCGCCTTCGACGCGCCGCCCGGATCGGTGCGGCTCGCGTTCTCCGGCGTCGACGCGGACGAGGCGGTGCGGGCCGCCGACCGGGTGGCCCGGCTGGCGGCCCGCACGGCCGGAGCGCTGGCGCCCGGCGGGTAGGCCGGTCCACCGCCGGGCGGTTCCGTTGTCGGCCGGTCCACCGCCGGGCGGTTCCGTTGTCGGACGGATCAGCGGGCGGCGCGGGCGTACGCGGTCAGCCAGTCGAGGTCGCGGTGCCCGGCGCCGTAGCGCTGCCGCTCGTTGACGACGCGCACGTCGGGCCCGGGGAAGCCGGCCGCCTCCAGCAGGCCGCGGACCCGGTCCGCGGTCTGGTAGCGGAAGAAGCGGGCGGCGTCGGCGCTGAAGGACTCGACGAACTCCTCCTCGCCCTCGCCCTCCTTGAAGCTGACGAAGAGCGCACCGCCGGCCCGCAGCACCCGGCGGAACTCGGACAGCGCGGCCGCCACCTGCTCGTCCTTGAGGTGCAGCAGCGTCGCCTGGGACCAGACGCCGGCGAAGGAGGCGTCGGGGAAGTCCAGCGCGCACACGTCCATGCGCCGGAAGTCCAGCGCGGGGTGGAGCTCCCGGGCCCGGGCGAGGAAGGGCTCGCTCAGGTCGACCCCGGTCACCGCCACGCCCCTGGCCGCCAGCAGGGCCGTGTCGCGGCCGAAGGCGCACCCGGCGTCCAGGACCGGCCCGGCCGGATCGGGGAGCATCCGGGTGAAGCGGTCGAGCTCCTCGTCCGGAACCATGCCCTTGGTGGCGGATTCGTACTTTTCGACGCCGTGCTCGTAGGCGGCGATGGTGCGTGAGAGGTAGTCAAGCATGCCTGGGAACCTACCCTCGTGGGGCCCGGAACGGGCCCGAACCGGCCGGAACGGACGCCGGAACGAGCCGGAAGGGGCGCCCCCGGCGGGACGCCCCTTCCGGGCGGGTCAGGACTGTGCGGCGAGCAGCGCGGCCAGTCCGTCCAGCCCCCGGTCGAGGGTGGCCGGGTCGACCTGGCTGACGGAGAGCCGCAGTTGGTGCTCCCCGCCCGCGCCCGGGTAGAAGTGCGACATCGGCGTCCAGATCACCCCGTACTCCGAGGCCGAGCGTTCGAGCAGCGCGTCGTCCACCACGCACGGCACCGTGAGCACCAGGAAGAACCCGCCGCGCGGCTCGTTCCAGGTCACCCCGCCGCCGGGCGGGAAGCGCCGGGCCAGGCCCTCCAGCACCAGCGAGAGGTTGCGCCGGTAGAGCGCGGCGACCTCGGCGTTGGCGGCCCGCAGGCTGTGGCCGTGCTCCAGCAGCGCGCCGCCGATCACGGCCTGGGCGATCGGCGAGGTGTTCACCGTGGTCATGCTCTTGATCATGCCGAGCAGGTCGGCGAACAGCACGGTGGAGCCCTGACCGTCGTCCACCAGCTGGTCCGCCACCACGTACCCGACCCGGGCGCCGGGCAGGGCCGTCTTGGCGAAGGAGCCGAGGTGGACCACCCGCCGGTCGGTGTCCAGCGCCTTGAGCGAGGGCAGCCGTTCCTCGCCGGCGAACACGCAGTACGGGTTGTCCTCCAGCAGCAGGAAGTCCTCCTCGCCCGCCAGCGCCAGCAGCTCCCGGCGCAGCTCCAGCGGCAGGCTGGCCCCGCTCGGGTTGGCCACGTCCGGCACCAGGTAGAGCGCCCGCGGGCGCAGCCCCTCGGCCCGGGCGGCGGCCAGTCGGCGGCGCAGGTCGGCGAGGTCCACGCCGTCCGGGCCGTCGGCGACCGCCCGTACCGGCAGGTCGGCCAGCAGCGCCGCGCCGGTCAGCCCCACGTAGGTGGGGGAGACGGCCAGCACCACGTCCTCGGGGCCGCGGCGCAGCGCCCGCAGCACCAGGAACATCGCCTCCTGGCAGCCCACCGTCACCACGATCGACTCGGCGGGCACCTCGATGCCCTCGTCGGTGGCGAGGTGGGTGGCGATCAGGTCGTGGATGATCCCCTTGGTCCGCCCGTACTGGAGCACCTGGCGGCGGGCCGCCTCCTCGGTCAGCCCGCGCTCGGTGCGCAGGTGGTCGAGGTAGCGGTCCAGGTGGCGGTGGACGGCGTCCAGCTCGAAGAACTGCTCGGCCGGGCGGCCGGCCGCGAAGGAGACCGCCTCCGGGTACCGGATGGAGATCTCGTTGAGCAGGTTCATCGAGGTCATCGCCGGGTCGGCGAGGGACGTGTGCAGACCCGCCAGCAGCAGGTCGTGCGGTGCGGCGATGGTGGTCACGGGGTGCTCCAGGTGGGGCAGGGCAGGGTGGTGGTGCGCAGGTCGGCGGCGGCCCGCAGGTCGGCGCAGCCCGCGAGGCCGAGCGCGTGCCGCAGCTCGGCGGCGAGCAGGTCGAGGACCTCGGTGCAGCCCGCCTCGCCGCCGGCCGCCAGGCCCCAGATCAGCGGGCGCCCGAGCAGCACCCCGGAGGCGCCGAGGGCCAGCGCGGTGAGCACGTCCGAGCCGCCGCGCACCCCGCTGTCCATCAGCACCTGGCAGTCCTCGCCGGCCAGCGCCTCGGCGACGGCCGGCAGGACCGTCAGCGCGGGCACGGCCCGGTCGAGCTGGCGGCCGCCGTGGTTGGAGACCACCACGGCCGCGGCGCCGAGCCCGGCGGCCCGGCGCGCGTCGCCCGGGTCGAGCACGCCCTTGACCACCAGCGGCAGCGCGGTCTGCCCGCGCAGCCACTCGAGGTCGGCCCAGGTGACGCCGGGGGAGAGCAGTTCGGCGGTGTGCGCGGCGACCGCCGAGACGGCCGCGGTGGACTCGTGCGCCCGCCCGGCGGCGCCGTCCTCCAGCAGCGCCGCGCGGACGTCCCCGGGCAGTGCGAAGGCGTTCCTGGCGTCGCGCAGCCGGCGGCCCATGTACGGCACGTCGGCGGTGACCACCAGGGCCTCGCTGCCGGCCTGCTCGGCGGCCTTGACCAGGTCGAGCAGCCGGCCGCGGTCGCGCAGCCAGTACAGCTGGAACCAGAGCGTGGCACCGGTCCCGGCCAGTTCCTCGAAGCCGACGCTGCTGAGGGTGCCGACGGTGAACGGCACGCCCGCGGCGGCGCAGGCGCGGGCCGAGGCCAGTTCGCCCTCGGGGTGGAACAGCCGGTGGTAGGCGACGGGTGCCGCCGCCACCGGCAGGGTCGCCCGGCTGCGCACCAGGGTGGCGGCGGTGTCCCGGGTGCTGACGTCGGTCAGCACCCGGGACACCAGGCCCACCCGGTCGAAGGCGGTCCGGTTGGCGGCGAGGGTCAGCTCGCGCTCGGCGCCGCCCTCCAGCCACTCCCAGACCTCGGGCGCGAGCACGGCCCGGGCCCGGTCGGCGTACTCCGCGACGGACAGCGCCGGGCGCCCGTCGGCCGGGTCGGTCGGTGGTTCGTCGCGGACGGACGCGCTCATCCGGCCACTTCGCTGGCGTTGCGCTGGAGCTCCACGGCCTCGTAGAGGGCGCGGATGTTGTTGCTGCCGAAGTTGCGGGCCCGGATGCGCTCGATCACCTCGAAGAAGAAGGTGTTCCGGGGGTGCTGGGAGCGGGTGAAGATCTGGAACAGCTGGCCGTCGTGGTCCTGGTCGACCAGCAGGTTCAGCTCCCGCAGCTGGTCGGTGGAGTGGCGCAGCGGGGTCAGGCGGCCGGGCAGGGCGTCGTAGTAGGTCTGCGGGGTGCGCAGGAACGGCACGCCGCGCTCGGCCATGGTGGAGACGGAGTGCACCGCGTCCTCGGAGGCGAAGGCGACGTGCTGCACCCCGGCGCCGCCGTGGCCGGCCAGGAAGGAGGCGATCTGGCCGCCCGCGTCCGCGGCGAGCGGCTCGATCAGGGTGAGGGTGACGCTGTGGTCGGCGCTCTGCACGACGGCCGAGTCCATGCCGAGGGTGCCGAACTCGACCCGCTCCTCGAAGATCGTCCGGAACCCGAAGACCTCGCGGTAGCGGTGCTCGGTCGTGCGCAGCTCGCCGAACGGGACCAGGACCGCGAAGTGGTCGACGGAGCGCAGGCCGACCTCGCCCTCGCCGGTCAGCGGGAGCGGGTCCGGCAGGCCGGGGATGCGGCCGGCCGGGGTTCCGGGGCCGCGCTCGACCAGGGTGTGCACCACGTCGCCGAAGGCGTCGACCACCGCGGTGACGCAGCCGTCGGCGGCCAGCGGCGGGCGCAGCGCGGCGGCGCCGCGGTCGGTCAGGGTCCGGAACGCGTCGGCGGCGTCCGGCACCCGCAGGCCGAGGGCGGCCACGCCGTCGCCGTGCCGCTCCAGGTAGTCGGTGGCCGGGTGGCCGGCGGCCAGCGGCTGGGTGACCAGCAGCCGGATCGAGGACTGGCCGAACAGGGCGGACAGGCAGCGCTCGGCGGCCTCGCCGCGCTCGGTGGGCGGGACGAGCAGCTCGAAGCCGTACTCCTCGGTCAGCCGGGTGGTCTCGGCGCCCAGGTCGGCCGTGTAGAACTCGACGTGGTCCAGCTCGACGGGGATCGGGGTGACGGTGGGAGAGGAACGGTCGGTCATCTGAGGAGCTCTCTCGTGAGGAGGAACGGGAGGTGCCGAAGGGCGGTCGGACATCGGGCGTGCGGGGTGGTGCGGGTGTGCGGCGTGGTGCGGGCCGGCGTCGGTCAGGTGGGCTGGAGGTCCTTGGCGTCCTGCGGCTCGGCCGGGCCGTCGCCCTCGCCCTGGGCCTGCGGCCCGGTCTCCGGGGGCTCCGTCGGGGCCTCCGGCTTGCCGATCAGGTGGGCGGCCGCCAGCAGTGCGCCGACCACCATCACGCCCAGCACCACCCGGAAGTCCAGGGCGGCCACCAGGCCGGAGCCGACGCCGACGGCCAGCGCCTGCGGCGCGGTGAGCGAGAGGTTGACGGCCGCCTGGGCGCGCCCCATCAGCTGCGGCGGGGTGGACGCCTGGGCGGCGGTGGCGAGTCCGACCAGGGCGGCCGGGATGCCCGCGCCCGCGATCACCAGGCCGGCCGACACCACGTACAGCGACGGCGCGAGCAGCAGGACGGTCCCGAGGCCGAACACCGCCGAACCGGCCATGACCGTCCGGCGCGGCCCGAGCCGGCCGATCAGCAGGCCGCCGACCACCGAGCCGGCCAGCGCGCCGACGGCCTCGGTGGTCTCCAGCACGCCGAGGAACTGCGGCGAGCGGTGCAGCCCGTGCTGGGTCAGCGCGAACAGCACCGGCTGGAGCAGGCTCAGGACGAAGCCGGCGGCGGCGGTGGCCACCACCAGCGGCCGCAGCCCGACCGAGGAGCGCAGGTGGACGAAGCCCGCCAGCACCTCGGTGCGCCACCGCAGGCCCGAGGGCTCCGGCTTGACCTCCGCCACCCGCAGGGTGAGGAAGCTCAGCGCCGCCAGCAGCAGCACGGCGAGGTCGGCCACGGCCACCACGTGCCCGCCGAACCAGCCGTAGAGGCCCGAGCCGAGCAGCGGCGCCACCAGGGTGGTGCCGGCCCGGGCGCTCTGGGTCAACCCGGCCGCCGCGCCGAAGTCCTGACGCTCCGTCAGGATGCTGCGCAGCAGCGCGCTCTGGGCCGGCGCCAGGACGGCTCCGGCCAGACCGCAGACCGTGGCGGTGCAGTAGATGATCCAGACGGTGTCCCGGCCGTCGACCAGCAGCAGCGGCAGCAGCGAGGCCGCCACCGCCAGGTTGACCCCGACCAGCAGCGGCTTGCGGCGGACCCGGTCGGCGAGCAGGCCGCCCAGCGGCAGCAGCAGCAGCGGCGCGGAGAAGCAGAACAGCACCAGACCGGCGGCGGAGTTGCTGCCGGTCAGCACCTTGGCCCAGATGCCGAGGGCGATGGAGAGGGCGCTGTCACCGAGGACGGACAGGGTCTGCCCGGCGAGGTAGCGCCGGAACTCCGGGCGGGCCAACAGCGGGTGCATGGCGGTTCCTTCGCTGCGCCGACGGCGCTTCGGGTGTGCGGGTGCATGCGGTTCGTGCGGTGGTGCGGAGCGTGCGGCGGTGCAGGGACGCACGGTGGTGCGGGTTCGTGCGGTGGTGCGGGGGCCGGGGCGCCCGTGGGCGCCCCGGGTGCCCGGGGTGCGCCCTGACGCACGCGGGGTGCTCAGGGCGCCGGGCGGTCAGGCGACGGGGTGGGCCGGGGCCAGCGGAGCGACGGCGGCGAAACCCTCGATCACCGCGTCGTTGGCGTCCTTCTCGCCGATGGCGACCCGGATGCCCTGGCCGGGGTAGTAGCGGACGGCCACGCCCAGGCGCTCCAGCTCCGCGCGCAGCGGGAGCTGGTCGCCGGGGGCGTCGACCCACAGGAAGTTGGTGACGCTGGGCGCCACCGTCCAGCCGAGCCGCAGCAGTTCGGCCTCGGTGCGGGCCCGCTCCGCCGCGATCTCCTCGATCCGCCGCGTCATCTCGTCCTCGGCGGCGACGGCGGCGAGCAGGCCCGCCTCCTGGAGCCTGTTCACCGCGTACGGCACCTGGTGGTCCCGCACCCGCTGCGCCAGGGACTCCTCCGCCAGCGCGTAGCCGATCCGCAGCGCGGCGATGCCGTGCGACTTGGAGAGGGTGCGCAGCACCACCAGGTTCGGCCACTCGGCGATCCGGGCCGGCACGTCCGGGGCCTGCCAGTCCCGGGCGAAGTCGACGTACGCCTCGTCGAGCAGGATCAGCGCGGTGGACGGCACCCGGCGGAAGAACTCCGTCAGCTCGGCCCAGGAGTAGACCGTGCCGGTCGGGTTGTGCGGGTTGCACAGCACGACGATCCGGGTGCGCTCGTCCATCCGCCCGGCCATCGCCGCCAGGTCGTGCCGGGCGTCGGGGCCGAGCGGGACCGGCCGGGCCTCGGCCCGGGCGATCTCGCAGAACAGCGGGTACGCGTCGAAGCAGGGCGCCGAGTGCACCACGTTGTCGCCGGGCTCGACCACCGTGTGGAAGAGGTCCAGCGCCACGCCCGCCGAGCCGTGGCCGACCACGACCTGCCCCGCCGGGACGCCCTGCCAGTCGGCGATGATCCCGGCGATCCGCTCCGGACGGAAGTCGGGGTAGCGGTGCAGGTCGGCAGCGGCCTCGGCCAGCGCGGCCAGCACCGACGGCAGCGGCGGGTACGGGTGCTCGTTCTGCGCCAGCAGGTATCTGGCGCTCGACGGGGCGGCCATCAGTCGGCCTGGAGGACGTAGAGCCAGGAGTGCGGGGTGGCCAGCGCCTCGACGCGGTCGATCCGCAGGCCGGCGTCGGTGAAGAGCTCCTCGTAGGTGGCCTTGGTGTGCAGCGGGACGCCCATCATCGCGTGCGCCAGCTCGAAGCCCACCGAGAAGACCGGCTGGGCGCCGTCGGAGGTGCCCGGGTCGCGCAGCATGGTGTCGCCGAGGACGAAGGTGCGGGCCTTCGGGAAGGCCTCCCGCATCCGGGTGAAGATCGAGGAGCGGGTGGCCGGGTCGGCCAGCAGGTCGTGCAGCAGGAAGAAGCTCATCACGGTGTCGACCTCGGCCACCTCGGCGGCCTCGGCGTCGTTGTCGATCTGGGTGCCGAGCAGGCCCAGCACGTCCGCGCGGACGGCGGTGACCCGGTCCTGCATGCCGGCCTCGACGATGTCGCGGCGGGCGATGTCGGTGGCCGGGCGGCTGATGTCGATGCCCAGGCCGCGGGTGCCCTCGCGCTGCGAGACCACCCGGCGCACCCGGGCGGAGGTGCCGGAGCCCAGGTCGGCGATGGTGCGGAAGTCGATGCCGTTGAGCACGTCGGTCAGCTGGGCGGCGAACAGCGACTGGTCGCACTGGGCGGAGCCGAGGGCGACCATCGCCTCGTCGCGGAAGACGTCCTTGTCGTACTGGTGGGTGCCGGCGCTCAGGTGGCCGGCGCGGCCGAACACGTCGTGGTAGCCGCCGACGGCCCAGGTGAAGTAGCCGCGCGCGGCGGCGATCTCCAGGCCCGCCTCGGTCGGCAGGTAGGCGTCGCCGTCGGCCTTGAGGTAGCCGTAGTCGGAGGCGGCGCGCAGCACGGCCTCGGTCCGGGCGGTGTCGCCGGCCTGGGCGGTGGCCTCGGCGGCCGAGAGCGGCTCGCCGCGCCCGATCTGCTCCAGCAGGCCGATCCGGTCCAGCGCGAAGATCACGTTGGCGGCGATGAAGCCGTTGTAGGCGTCGGTCGAGGTGAGCGGCGACGGGGTGATGCCACGCCAGGTGTCGGGGATGGCCGCAGTCGTCATGGTGGGTCCGTTTCTCCGTGGGCGGGCCGGGTGCGGTCCGCGTGGTGTGCGCAGGTCGGTCGCCTGCGGTCGGTAGGGGTGCTGAGTCGGTGGGTCGGTGGTGCCGGTGGGTCAGGGAGTCAGGTGGGCGGCGAGCACCGGGCCGATGACGGCGAGCGCCTCGGAGCTCGTCATCGCGCCGTGGGTGCTCGGCACCTCGTGGACGTCGAGCCGGCCGCCCAGGTACGGGAGCCAGCCCTCCGGGTCGGGGGCGTCGGCCGGCCGGTCCTTGGCGGCGGTGAAGAACACCGCGTCGCCGTCGTAGCCGGGCAGCGGGAGCTCGTGGGACAGCTCGGCGTTGGCCTGGAAGACCGCGACCACCCGGGCCACCCCGGCGCCGCTGAGGCCGGCGAGCGGACCCTCGTCGCCCTGGACGAGCGCGGCGTAGCCGTCCTCGTCGGCCGGCCAGGCGGTGACCTCCCCGGCCGGGTGGCCGAGCGAGTCGAGGATCACCGCGAGCTGCGCCGGGTCGTCCCGCCACCGCTCGGGCCCCGGCTCGCCGGTGCCCGGGTAGGCGTCCAGCAGGGCCAGCAGCCGGACCTCCTCGCCCTGCCGGCGCAGCAGCGCGGCGATCGCGTGGGCGACGGCCCCGCCGAAGGACCAGCCGAGCAGGGCGTACGGGCCCTCGGGGCGGACGGCGCGGATCTGCGCGAGGTAGGTCCGGGCCAGCTCCTCGACCGAGGCCGGGTGGGCGGTCGGGTCGGCCAGGCCGGGAGCCTGGAGGCCGTAGACCGGCTGCTCGGCGTCGGTGTGCCGGAGCAGGCCGGTGTAGACCCAGCTGATGCCGGCGGCCGGGTGGACGCAGAACAGCGGCGGGCGCGAGCCGCGGGTGCGGATCGGCAGCAGGACGGGGAAGGTCTCCGCGGCCGGGCCCTGGGCGAGCCGCTCGGCCAGCCGGGCGACGGTCGGCGCCTCGAACAGCGTGCGGACGCCGACCGCGGAGTCCTCGCCGACCAGTTCGCGCAGGCCCGCGACCAGCCGGCTGGCCAGCAGCGAGTGGCCGCCGAGCTCGAAGAAGTTGTCGTCCACGCCGACCTTCTCCAGCCCGAGCAGGTCGGCGAACAGGCCGCAGAGCAGCTCCTCCTGGGGCGTCGAGGGCGCCCGCCCGGAGCCGAGCCAGGTGGTGTCGGGGGCCGGCAGGGCCTTGCGGTCCACCTTGCCGTTGGCGGTCAGCGGCAGGGCGTCCAGGGCGACGATCGCCGAGGGCACCATGTAGTCCGGCAGGGACGCGCCGACGTGGGCCCGCAGCTCGGCCTGGTCGACCGTCCGCCCGGGGTGGGCGACGGCGTAGCCGACCAGCCGGCGGTCGCCCGGGCGGTCCTCCCGGACCAGCACGAACGCCTGGGCCAGGGAGGGGTGCCGGGCGAGCACCGCCTCGATCTCGCCGGGCTCGATCCGGAAGCCGCGGATCTTGACCTGGTGGTCGGTGCGGCCCAGGTACTCCAGGGTGCCGTCGGCCTGGCGGCGGACCAGGTCGCCGGAGCGGTACATCCGGCTGCCGGGCGCGCCGTACGGGTCGGCGACGAAGCGCTCGGCGCTCTGGCCGGGCCGGTTGAGGTAGCCGCGGGCCAGGCCGGCGCCCGCGATGTACAGCTCGCCCTCGACCCCGGCCGGGACCGGCTGGAGCGCGGCGTCCAGCACGTAGAGCCGGGTGTCCAGCACGGGCCGGCCCATCGGCGGGGCGATCCGGCCGCTGAGCGGGCTGCTCATGCTGGCGCAGACGGTGGACTCGGTCGGGCCGTAGGCGTTGACCATCCGCAGCCGGGCCGACCAGTGCTCGACCAGGTCGGGCGGGCAGGCCTCGCCGGCGACCACCAGGGTGCCGCCCTCCGGCAGCGCGTCCGGGGCCAGGACGGCCAGCGCGGTCGGCGGCAGGGTCAGGTGGGTGACGCCCTGCTCGGCGATCAGCGCGGTCAGCGAGGGACCGGGCAGCAGGTCGTCGGCGTGGCCGAGGACGGCCCGGGCGCCGGTGAGCAGCGCCATGCCCAGCTCCCAGACGGCCGCGTCGAAGGACGGCGACGCGAACAGCAGCACCCGGCTGTCCGGGGTGACGGCCAGGCCCCGGCGCTGGCTCTCCACCATGGCGGCGAGGCCGGTGTGGGTGACCACCACGCCCTTGGGGCGGCCGGTGGAGCCCGAGGTGTAGATGACGTACGCGGCCGAGTGCGGGGTGATCGCGACGCCGGTGAGGTCGTGCGCCGGGTGGCCGGAGGCGTCCAGGTCCTCGATCAGCAGCCGCGGGACGGTGCTGTCCGCGAGCAGGTCGTCGACCAGCGCCTTGCTGGTGAGGACCAGCGCGGGCCGGGCGTCGTCCAGCATGTAGGCGATCCGGTCGGCCGGGTAGCGCGGGTCCAGCGGCTGGAAGACCGCGCCGGCCTTGAGCACGGCGAGCTGGGCGACGATCAGCTCGATCGAGCGCTCCAGGGCGATCGCGACGAACCGCTCGGGGGCCGCGCCGTGCTCGATCAGCAGCCGGGCGAAGCGGTTGGCGCGCTCGTTCAGCTCGCGGTAGGTGACCCGCTCGGTGCCGAAGGAGAGCGCCACGGCGTCCGGGCGGGCGGCGGCCTGCGCCTCGAACAGCGCCGGGAAGGTGCCGAGCGGGAGGCCCTCCAGGGTGTCGTTCCAGCCGGTGAGCAGCTGCTCGCGCTCCTGCGGCGCCAGCACCTCGACCCGGCCCACCCGCTGGTCCGGGTCGGCCAGCACCGCGCGCAGGGCGCGCTCGAAGCGGGCGGCGGTGGCCTCGGCGGTGGCCCGGTCGAACAGGTCGACGGCGTACTCGACGGTCAGGCCCAGCCCGGCGGGCGCGCCGGCCGCGTCGAAGCTCTCGCTGAAGGCGAAGGTCAGGTCGAACTTGGCGAGGTCCGAGTCCAGTTGCTCGACCCGGCCGGGCAGGCCGCCGAGGCTGATCCCCTCGGCGTCGCCGCCGGAGGTCAGCATCACCTGGCAGAGCGGGTGGCGGGCGGTGGAGCGCACCGGGTTGAGCAGCTCGACCAGCCGCTCGAAGGGCACGTCCTGGTGCTCGAAGGCGTCCAGGGTGGTGACCCGGACGCGCTCCACCAGCTCCCGGAAGGTCGGGTCGCCGGAGGTGTCGGTGCGCAGCACCAGGGTGTTGACGAAGAAGCCGACCAGGTCCTCCAGCGCCTCGTCGGTGCGCCCGGCCACCACGGTGCCGATCGGCAGGTCGGTGCCCGCGCCGATCCGGCCCAGCGTGGTGGCCAGCGCGGCCTGCATCACCATGAACACGCTGGCCCGGCTCCGCTGCGCCAACTCGACCAGGGAGGCGTGGAGTCCGGCGTCCATCCGGAGCTCGACGGCGGCGCCGCGGCGGCTCGGGGCGGCCGGGCGGTGGCGGTCGAAGGGGAGCGTCAGCTCCTCCGGGAGGTCGGCCAGGGCCCGCTGCCAGTAGGCGAGCTGGTCGGTCAGCAGGGCGCTGGGCCGCTCGTCGGTGCCGAGCAGCTCGTGCTGCCAGAGGGTGTAGTCGGCGTACTGCACCGGCAGCGGCCGCCAGTCGGGGGCGGTGCCGGCGGTCCGGGCCCGGTACGCCTCGGCGAGGTCGCGCAGCAGCGGGACCACGGACCAGCCGTCGGTGGCGATGTGGTGCATCAGCACCAGCAGGACGTGCTCGTCGCCCGGCAGCGAGAGCAGGGTGGCGCGCACCGGCAGGTCGCGGGCGAGGTCGAAGACCTGCGAGCCGGCTTCGGCGAGCGCCGCCGCGAGCTCCTCCTCGGTGGCCACCGGCACGGTGTGCAGCGGGAGTCCGGGGTTCTCCAGGAGCAGCTGGTGCGGCTGCCCGTCGGTGGTCGGGTAGACGGTGCGCAGCACCTCGTGGCGGTCGAGCAGGTCGGTCAGGGCCGCCTGGAGGGCGGCGGTGTCGATCCGGCCGGTCAGCCGGACCGCGCACGGGGTGTTGTAGAGCGCGCTCGGGCCCTCGAACTGGTCGATGAACCAGAGGCGTTGCTGCGCGGGCGAGAGCGGGACGCGCTCTGGCCGCTGGACCGGCCGCAGCGCCGGACGGGCGGCGCCCGGGGCGGGCAGGGCGGCGGCCAGGGCGGCCACGCTGGGGGCGTCGAACAGTGCCCGGACGGGCAGTTCGGTGCCGAGCGCGGTGCGGATGCGGCTGACCAGCTTGGTGGCGAGCAGCGAGTGGCCGCCCAGGTCGAAGAAGCTGTCGTCGATCCCGATCCGGTCCAACCCGAGGACGTCGGTGAACAGTTCGCAGAGCGCGCGCTCGGTGTCGGTGCGCGGGGCGCGGCCCTCGGCCGCCCCGGTGTAGTCGGGGGCGGGCAGGGCGCGGCGGTCGACCTTGCCGTTGGCGGTCACCGGGAGGGCGTCGAGGACGACCACCGCGGCGGGCAGCATGTAGCTGGGCAGGCTGTCGGCGACGGCGGCGCGCAGCTCGGCGGGAGTGCCCTCGCCGGTGGCGTAGACCACCAGGCGCTTGTCGCCCGGCTGGTCCTCGCGGACCACGGCGAAGGCCTGGCCGACGGTCGGCAGGGCGGTGAACGCGCCCTCCACCTCGCCGAGTTCGATCCGGAAGCCGCGGATCTTCACCTGGTCGTCGGCCCGGCCGAGGAACTCCAGCACGCCGTCGGCGGTCCAGCGGACCAGGTCGCCGGTGCGGTACATCCGGCTGCCGGGCTCGCCGAACGGGCAGGCCACGAAGCGCTCGGAGGTCAGGCCGGGGCGGCCGACGTAGCCGCGGGCCAGGCCGGCCCCGGCGATGTACAGCTCGCCGGCCACGCCGGCCGGCACCGGGCGCAGCGCGGTGTCCAGCACGTACGGCCGGGTGTTGGCCAGCGGGCGGCCGATCGGCACCACGGCGGGGACGGGCTCGCCCGGCTCCATGGTGAAGGTGGTCTTGATGGCGGTGGTCTCGGTGGGCGCGTACACCGCGACCACGGAGGTGTCCGGGCAGGCCCGGTGGATCCGGCGGACGGACTCCGGCGGGACGACGTCGCCGCCGGTCCACACCTGCCGTACGTGCCGGAAGGCGGCCGGGTCCTCGTCGGCCATCAGCCGCAGCAGGCCGGACGGGGCCTGGACGAGGGTCACCCGGTGGGTGGTGACGGTCTCGGCGAGGCGGCGGATGTCCAGTTCGCCGGGCTCGGCGAGCACGATCGCCCCGCCGGTGACCAGCGGCGCCCAGATCTCGGTGGTGGAGGCGTCGAAGGCGGTGGGCGAGTGCAGCAGCACCCGCTCGTGGTGGCCGGCCCGGAACTGCGGGTTGCCCAGCAGGTCCACCACGTTGCGGTGGGTGACGGCGACGCCCTTGGGCACCCCGGTCGAGCCCGAGGTGTACATCACGTAGACCAGCTGGCCGGGCAGGACCGGCACGCCCGGGTTGCCCGCCGCCGGGGCCCCGGCGAGCAGCGCGTCGGTGACCTCCAGGGTGGCGAAGCCCTCGGTGGCGAGCACCGGGTGGCCCCGGTGGGCCGGGTCGACGAGCAGCAGGCCGGTACGGGTGTCGGCGAGGATGTGCTGGAGCCGGTCCAGCGGGTAGCGGTCGTCCAGCGGGACGTAGGTGCCGCCCGCCTTGGCGATCGCGAGGACGGCGGTGAGCAGTCCGGCGGAGCGCTCCATCAGCACCGCGACCGGCTGTTCGGTGGTCAGGCCGCGCTCCAGCAGCAGGGCGGCGAGCCGGTTGGCGCGGTCGTTCAGCTCGGCGTAGTCGAGCTGTTCGGTGTCGGAGACCAGGGCGACGGCGTCGGGGGTGGCGGCGGCCTGGGCCTCGAACAGCCGGGGCAGGCTCTGCTCGGCGACCGGGGCGGCCGGCCCGTTCCAGCCGGTGAGCAGCTGCTCGCGCTCGGCCGGGGCGAGGATCTCGATGCCGCCGATCGGCGCGTCCGGGGTGGCGACGGCGGCGCGCAGCACGCGCACCAGCCGCTCGGCGACGGAGTCGGCGGTGGCGTGGTCGAAGAGGTCGGCCGCGTAGTCCACGGCGGCGCGCACGCCCAGGCAGGTGCCGTCGGCCGCGAGCCGCTCGACGAAGTTGAAGTTGAGGTCGAACTGGGCCTGGGCCTCGCCGACCTCGACCGGGGTGCCCACCGCGGCGCCGAAGACGAGGTCCTCGGCCCGCTCCGCGTTCAGGGTGACGACGGTCTGGAAGAGCGGGTGGCGGGCCGGGGTGCGGGTCGGGTTGAGGTGTTCGACCAGGCGCTCGAAGGGGATGTCCTGGTGGTCGTAGGCGTCCAGGTCGGTGCGGCGGACCCGGTCGAGCAGTTCCCGGAAGGTCGGGTCGCCGCTGGTGTCGGTGCGCAGCAGCAGGGTGTTGACGAAGAAGCCGACCAGGTCGTCCAGGGCCTCGTCGGTGCGGCCGGCCACCGGAGTGCCGAGCGGCAGGTCGGTGCCGGCGCCGAGGCGGGTGTAGAGGACGGCGACCGCGGCCTGCAGCGCCATGAACAGGCTGGCGTGCCGGCTGGAGGCCAACTCGGTGAGCGCGGCGTGCAGTTCGGCGTCGAGCTCGAACTCGGCGGCGCCGCCGCGGCGGCTCGGCAGGGCCGGGCGCGGCCGGTCGTAGGGCAGCGCCAGCTCCTCCGGCAGGCCGGAGAGCTCCTTCTGCCAGTGCGCGAGTTGCAGCGAGACGACGCTCTCCGGGTCGTCCTCCTCGCCGAGCAGCTCGCGCTGCCAGAGGGTGTAGTCGGCGTACTGCACCGGCAGCGGCTCCCACCGCGGCTCGGCGCCGGCGGTCCGGGCCCGGTAGGCCTCGGCGAGGTCGCGGAAGAGCGGGGCGACCGACCAGCCGTCGCTGGCGATGTGGTGGGTGAGCAGCAGCAGGACGTGCTCGTCCGGCGTGGGCAGGGCGTACAGCCAGGCCCGGAGGGGCAGGTCGGCGGCGAGGTCGAAGACCTGCCCGGCCGCCTCGCGCATCAGCTCGTGCAGCTCGGCCTCGTCGGCCGCCGGCACCCGGTGCAGCGGCGGGCGGCCCTCGGCGAGGATGTGCTGGTGGGGCTGGCCGTCGGTGGTGGGGAAGACGGTGCGCAGCACCTCGTGCCGGTCCACCACGTCCCCGAGCGCGTCCTCGAGGGCGGCGGCGTCGAGCTCGCCGGTCAGCCGGAGGGCGAACGGAGTGTTGTAGAGGGCGCTCGGGCCCTCGAACTGTTCGATGAACCAGAGCCGCTGCTGGGCGAACGACAACGGGATCAAGGTCTGCCTCCGACTGGCGACGTACGGCTGCTGGGGCTGGTGGGGCGGTGGTGTCTGGTGCGGCGGGGCGGTCGTGCGGCAGGGCGGTCGTACGGCGGGGGCGGGCCGCCACCGGTGGGCGGCCCGCGTCCCGCCTGCGGTCAGTCCTGGCCGGGGCGGCGCATCCGTCGCAGGGCCGGGCGGGCCTTCTTCGGCGCGGGCGCCTCCTCGCCCCCGGGCAGGACGGCGGCGAGGGCGGCGACCGTGGGCGCGTCGAACAGGGTGCGGATCGGCAGCTCCGCGCCGAGGGTGGCGCGGATGCGGCTGACCAGCCGGGTGGCGAGCAGCGAGTGGCCGCCGAGGTCGAAGAACCGGTCGTCGATGCTGACCGTGGGCACGCCCAGCACCTCGGCGAACAGGGCGCACAGCTCCCGCTCGCGCTCGGTGCGCGGGGCGCGGCCCTCGGCCGCCCCGGCGTACTCGGGGGCGGGCAGGGCGCGGCGGTCGACCTTGCCGTTGGCGGTGACCGGCAGGCTGTCCAGGACGACCACGGCGGCCGGGAGCATGTAGCCGGCCAGGCGGTCCGCGACGAAGGCGCGCAGTTCGCCGTCGGTGGCCTTGCCGGTGGCGTACACCACCAGGCGCTTGTCGCCCGGCTGGTCCTCGCGGACCACCGCGAGCGCCTGGCCGACGCCCTCGTGGGCGGTGAACGCCGCCTCCACCTCGCCGAGTTCGATCCGGAAGCCGCGGATCTTCACCTGGTCGTCGGCCCGGCCGAGGAACTCCAGCACGCCGTCGGCGGTCCAGCGGGCGAGGTCGCCGGTGCGGTACATCCGGCTGCCCGGCCCGTCGAAGGGGCAGGCGACGAAGCGCTCGGCGCTGAGCGCCGGGCGGCCGACGTAGCCGCGGGCCAGGCCGGCTCCGGCGATGTACAGCTCGCCCGCCACCCCGGCCGGCACCGGCTGCAGGCCGGCGTCCAGCACGTACAGCCGGGTGTTGGCCAGCGGGCGCCCGATCGGCACCGTGCTCGGCACCGCCGCGGCGTCGGGCATCGGGTACTGGGTGGCGCACAGGGTGGTCTCGGTGGGCCCGTAGAGCGCCCGCACCGCGATGCCCGGGACGGCCTCCAGCACCCGGCGCACGGCCGGGGCGGAGACCACGTCGCCGCCGGTCAGCACCTCGCGCACACCGGCGAAGATGCCCGGGTCCTCCTCCGCGATGACCCGGAACAGGCCGGCGGTGACGTGCACGTGGGTGAGCGCGTGGACCCGGACCAGCTGCCGGATGGCGGCCGCGTCCAGGTCGCCCTGCGGCGCGACGACCACCTGGCCGCCGGAGAGCAGCGGCACCCAGATCTCGTAGGTGGAGGCGTCGAAGGCGTGCGGCGCGTGGAACAGCACCCGCAGGCCCTCGTCGTGCCGCCAGCACGGGTCGGTGGCGAGCTGCACCACGTCCCGGTGGCTGATCGCGATGCCCTTGGGCTCGCCGGTGGAGCCGGAGGTGAACATCACGTACGCGAGCTGCTCCGGGTGGGGCGCGGCCCGGTGGGCGCGCCGCTCGCGCGGACCGTCGAACCAGCCCGGGGTGAGCGGCAGGACGGGGCAGGGGGCGTCGGCGGCCAGCGGGTGGTCGCGGTGCGCCGGGTCGACCAGGACGAGCGCGGCGGCCGTCTCGGCGGTGATCCGGCGCAGCCGCTCGGCCGGGTGGCGGTCGTCCAGCGGGACATAGGTGCCGCCCGCCTTGGCCACCGCGAGGATCGCCGTCAGCAGGTCGGCGGAGCGGTCCATCAGCAGGACCACCGGCGTCTCGGCGCCGACCCCGGCGCCGGCCAGGTGGGCCGCCAGGTGCTCGGCCCGGGACTCCAGTTCGGCGTAGCTGAGGGTGCCGTCCTCGGCGACCACGGCCGGCGCGTCGGGGGTGGCGGCGGCCCGCGCCTCGAACAGCTCCGGCAGGGTCGCGTCCGGGAAGGGCGCGGCGGTGTCGTTCCAGCCGGTGAGCAGCTGCTCGCGCTCGGCCGGGGCGAGGACCTCGATGCCGCCGATCGGCGCGTCCGGGGTGGCGACGGCGGCGCGCAGCACCCGCAGCAGCCGCTCGGCGACGGAGACGGCGGTGGCGTGGTCGAAGAGGTCGACCGCGTACTCGACCGCCACCGTCAGACCCGCCTGCGGGCCCTGCTCGGTGAAGCGGAAGGACAGGTCGAACTTGGCCACGTCCAGCTCGAAGGGGTGCTCCGCGCAGCCCAGGCCGCCGAAGGAGTCCGGCACCGTGACCCGGCTCTCCAGGGCCACCAGGGTCTGGAAGAGCGGGTGGCGGGCCGGGGTGCGGGTCGGGTTGAGGTGTTCGACCAGGCGCTCGAAGGGGATGTCCTGGTGGTCGTAGGCGTCCAGGTCGGTGCGGCGGATCCGGTCGAGCAGTTCCCGGAAGGTCGGGTCGCCGCTGGTGTCGGTGCGCAGCAGCAGGGTGTTGACGAAGAAGCCGACCAGGTCGTCCAGGGCCTCGTCGGTGCGGCCGGCCACCGGGGTGCCGAGCGGCAGGTCGGTGCCGGCGCCGAGGCGGGTGTAGAGGACGGCGACCGCGGCCTGCAGCGCCATGAACAGGCTGGCGTTCTGCGCTGCCGCCAACTCGCCGAGAGCACTGTGCAGGTCGGCGTCGACGGCGACCTCCACCAGGCCGCCCCGGTGCCCCGGCACGGTCGGGCGCGGACGGTCGTAGGGGAGCGCCAGCTCCTCCGGGGCGTCGGCCAGGGCCTGCTGCCAGTAGGCGAGTTGGTCGGTCAGCAGGGCGCTGGGCTGCTCCTCGGTGCCGAGCAGTTCGCGCTGCCAGAGGGTGTAGTCGGCGTACTGCACCGGCAGCGGCGCGCGGTCCGGCGCGCTGCCGGTGCGGCGGGCCTGGTAGGCCTCGGCGAGGTCGCGGAAGAGCGGGGCGGTCGACCAGCCGTCGGTGGCGATGTGGTGCATCAGCACCAGCAGGACGTGCTCGTCGTGCGGCAGCGACAGCAGGGTGGCGCGCACCGGCAGGTCGTGGGCGAGGTCGAAGACCTCCTCGCCGGCCGTGACCAGCGCGGTCCGCAGCTCCGCCTCGTCCGCCACCCGCACCTGGCGCAGGGAGAACCCGTCCGCGTCGGTCACCAGTTGGTGCGGGCGGCCGTCGACGGTCGGGAAGACGGTGCGCAGCACCTCGTGCCGGCGCACCACGTCCCGGACCGCCTCCTCCAGGGCGGGGACGTCGACGGCGCCGGTGAGCCGGACCGCGACCGGGGTGTTGTAGAGCGCGCTCGGACCCTCGAACTGCTCGATGAACCAGAGGCGTTGCTGCGCCGAGGAGAGCGGCACGCGCTCCGGCCGCTCGGCCGGCCGCAGGGCCGGACGGGCCGCCGCGGAGTCGGGCAGCGCGGCGGACAGCAGGGCCACCGTCGGGTTGTCGAAGAGGGTGCGGATCGGCAGCTCGGCGCCGAGGCCGGCCCGGATGCGGCTGACCAGCTTGGTGGCGAGCAGCGAGTGGCCGCCGCGGTCGAAGAAGTTGTCGTCGATGCTGATCCGGGTGAGCCCCAGGACCTCGGCGAACAGCCCGCACAGGGCCTGCTCGGCGGCGTTGCGCGGCTCGCGGCCGCCGTCGGCGCCGTTGTAGTCGGGCGCGGGCAGGGCCTTGCGGTCCACCTTGCCGTTGGGGTTCACCGGCAGCTCGTCGAGGACCACGATCGCGGCCGGCAGCATGTAGCCGGGCAGCCGCTCGGTGACGAAGTCGCGCAGTTCCTCGGACCGCACCTCGCCGGTGACGTACGCGACCAGGCGCTTGTCGCCCGGCTGGTCCTGGCGGACCGCCACGCAGACCTGGCCGACCGCCGGGTGGGCGGTGAACGCCGCCTCCACCTCGCCGAGTTCGATCCGGAACCCGCGCAGCTTCACCTGGTCGTCCGCTCGACCGACGAACTCCAGTTCGCCCGTGGGCGTCCAGCGCACCACGTCGCCGGTGCGGTACATCCGCCCGCCGGGCTCGCCGAAGGGGCAGGCCACGAAGCGCTCGGAGGTCAGGCCGGGGCGGCGGACGTAGCCGCGGGCCAGGCCGGAGCCGCCGATGTACAGCTCGCCGGCCACGCCGACCGGCACCGGGCGCAGCCCGGCGTCCAGCACGTACAGCCGGTTGTTGGGCAGCGGCCGGCCGATCGGGACGATGTTCGGCACCTCGGCGGCCGAGGTCATCGGGAAGTGCGTGGCGAAGGTGGTCGTCTCGGTCGGCCCGTAGACGTTGATCAGCCGCAGTCCGGGGCAGGTGTCCAGCACCCGCCGCATGGCGACCGGCGAGGCGATGTCGCCGCCCGTCCACACCTCGTGCAGCCCGGCGAAGGTCTCCGGGGCCTCGGCGGCCAGCACGTTGAAGAGGCCGACGCTGATCCAGGCCGAGGTGGTCCGCTCGTGGCCGATCACCGCCACCAGCTCGGCGATGCCCAGCCGGCCGGCCGGGGCGATCACCAGCTGGCCGCCGGAGAGCAGCGGGGTCCAGATCTCGTAGGTGGAGGCGTCGAAGGCGGAGGGGGCGTGCACCGGGAGCCGCTCGTGGCCGCCGCCGGTGAACTGCCCGCCGAGCGCGAGGTCCACCACGGCGCGGTGGGTGATGGCGATGCCCTTGGGCACGCCGGTCGAGCCGGAGGTGTGCATCACGTACACCAACTGGTCGGCCCGCTGCGGCAGTCCGAGGTTCTCCGGGTGCTCCTCGGCGTGCGGGTCGAGCACCGTCAGCCCGGCCAGCGCGGGGTGGTCGCGGTGCGCGGCGTCGGCCAGCACCAGCTCGGCGCCGGCGTCGGCGAGGACGGTCCGCAGCCGGTCCGTCGGCTGGGCGTCGTCCAGCGGCACGTACAGGCCGCCGGCCTTGAGCACGGCCAGGATCGCCACGATCTGAGCGGCCGAGCGGTCGATCATCAGGGCGACCGGGGTCTCCCGGACGACCCCGGCCTCGACCAGCCGCCGCGCCAGGCCGTTGGCCCGGGCGTTGAGCTGGGCGTAGGTGAGCTCGGCGTCGTCGGCGGTGAGCGCGATCGCGTCCGGGTCGGCGGCGACCCGGGCCTCGAACAGCTCGGGCAGCGAGCCCTCCGGCAGCGGGCTGCTGGTGCCGCTCCACCCGGTGACCAGCTCGGCGCGCTCGGCCTCGGTCAACACCTCGACGGTGCCGACGAGTTCGGCCGGGTCGGCGACGATCCGGTCGAGCAGCGCGAGGAAGCGGTCCAGGAAGGCGCGGGCCTCCTCGGGGCCGAAGGCGTCCGGCTGGTGGTCCAGGCGCAGCTGGAGGCCGTCGCCGGGGGTGAGGGCGAGCACCAGCGGGTAGTGGGCGCTGTCGACGTCCTCGACCAGGGTGACGCGGGTGGCGCCGCTCGGGTCGGCGTCGTCCAGGGCGGACGGGTCCGGGTAGTTGCCGTACACCGTGACGGTGTCGAACAGGCTGCCCATGCCGGCGAGTTGCTGGATCTCGGTGAGGCTGAGGTGCTGGTGGTCCAGCAGCGCGGACTGCTCGTGCTGGAGGCGCAGCAGCAGCTGGCCCCAGCTCTCCGCCTGGTCCAGGCGCACCCGCACCGGGACGGTGTTGATGAGCAGGCCCATCATCCGCTCCACGCCCGGCAGGTCGTGCGGCCGGCCGGAGACGGTGGTGCCGAACAGCACGTCCTCGCGCCCGGTGAGCCGGGCCAGCAGCACGCCCCAGGCCGCCTGGACCAGGGTGTTGAGGGTGACGCCGTAGCGGCGGGCGGTGCGGGACAGCGCCTCGGTGGTCTCCGGGCTGAGCCCGGTGTGCAGGCGCAGCGGCAGCTGCGGGGCGCCGGCGGAGCGGCCGGGGGCGAGCAGGGTGGGCTCGTCGGCACCGGCCAGGGCCTGGGCCCAGGCGGCGCGGGCGGCCGCGCCGTCGCGCCGGGAGATCCAGCGCAGGTACTCGCGGTACGGGGCCGCCGGGGCCAGCGGCTGCTCGAAGTACAGGCCCCACAGCTCCTCGGCGAACAGCGGGGTGGACCAGCCGTCCAGCAGGATGTGGTGCGCGGAGGCGATCAGCTGGTGGCGCTCGGGGGCGAGCCTGAGCAGGGTGTAGCGCAGCAGCGGCGGGCGGTCGAGGTCGAAGCGCCGGCCGTACTCGGCGGCGGCGATCCGGGCGGCCTCGGCCCGCGGGTCGGCGTGGGCGCTCAGGTCGACGACGGTGAAGGGCAGTTCGACGCCGTCCGGGACGACCTGCACGGGCGGACCGTCGTGCCGCTGGTGGAACGCGGCCCTGAGGTTCGGCTGGCGGACCAGCAGCGCCTCGGCGGCGGCGCGCAGCCGCTCGGCGTCCACCGGGCCGGTGAGGTCGAAGGTCACGACCGAGGTGTAGACGTCCGCGCCGTCGGCGTCGTACGCCGAGTGGAAGGCCATGCCCTGCTGGAGCGGCGAGGTGGGCCAGACGTCCGCCAGGCGGGCGGGGGCGTGGTGGGCGGCGAGCCCGTCCAGCTCGTCCTGGGTGACGGTGACCAGCGGGAAGTCGGAGGGGGTGTGCCCGCCCGCGTCCGGCCGTTCGGCGTGCTCGGCGAGCGCGCCCAGCGCGGCGAACCAGGCCTCGGCGAAGGCGCGCACCCGCTCCTCGGAGAGCAGTCCGGTGGCGTAGGACCACTGGGCGACCAGCAACGGGCCCTGCGGGGTGTCCACGGTGGTGGCGTCCAGGCCGAGCACCCGGCCGAGCGCGAGGCCGGTCGCGGCACCCTCGCTCATCGCCTCGGTGCCGTCCAGCACGTCCTCGGCGGTGACGCCCTCGGGCGCGAAGCGGCCCAGGTAGTTGAACTCGATCTGCGGGTCGGCGCAGGCTTCGAGGACGGCGGCGGTGGCCGGGTTGAGGTGGCGCAGCAGGCCGAAGCCGATGCCGTTGTCCGGGACGGCGCGCAGCTGCTCCTTCACCCGGCCGAGGGCCCGGCCGAGCTCGGGGCCGGCCGCGGTGACCTCGGACCAGTCCAGCTCCCCGGGGGCGAGCCGGACGGGGTAGACGGAGGTGAACCAGCCGGCGGTGCGGTGCAGGTCGACGCCGTCGACGATCTCCTCGCGGCCGTGGCCCTCCACGGTGACCAGCACGGCGCCGTCCGGCCCGGTGGTCTCCCGGCCGCGCCAGTGGCCGAGGGCCAGCGCGAGAGCGGTCAGCAGCACGTCGTTGACCTGGGCGTGGTAGGCGGTGGTGACCTTGGTGAGCAGCGCCTGGGTGGTCTCGGCGGGCAGCACCAGCCGCAGCAGGCCCTCGGTGGCGTAGGTGTCCTGCGCCGGGTCCAGCGGACGGTCGCCGAGCAACGGGTCCGGGGTGTCCAGCGCGGCCTGCCAGAACGGGAGTTCGGCGGCCCGGCGGTCGGTCTGCGCCTCGGCGGTGAGCCGCTGCGCCCAGCGGCGGAAGGAGGTGGGCACCGGCGCGAGCTCGACGGCGCGGTCCTCGCGGAGCGCGGCGAGCGCGCCGAGCAGGTCCTCCTCGACGATGCGCCAGGTGACGCCGTCCACCACCAGGTGGTGGATCACCAGCAGCAGCTGCGAGGGCTGCTCCGGGCCGGCGTCGAAGCGCACGGCCTGGACCATCCGGCCGTCCTCGGGGGACAGCCGCCCGCGGGCGGCGGCGGTCTCGGCGCGCAGCGCCTCCGCGGTGGCCGGGCCCTCGACGCGGCGCAGCACGCCGTCGGCGGGGACGGTGCCGGGCTCGGGCACGTGCAGCGTCCACGGGCGCTCGGCGAGCGGGGAGGTGCGGGCGCGGAACAGGTCGTGGTGGTCGAGCAGCGCCTGGACGGCGGTGGTCAGGTGCTCCTGGGTGGTGCCTGCGGGCAGGGTGAGCAGGGTGGACTGGTAGAAGCTCTCGACCGCGCCGTGCTGCGCCGCCAGCCAGTGCACGATCGGCGTCGGCGGCACCTCGCCGAGGCCGGCCCCGGCGGGCTCGACGACGACCGGTCCCTCCAGCGGACGGGCGATCTGCGCCAGCGCCTCGACGGTCGGGGCGAGGAACACCTCGCGCGGGGTGAGCTGGAGGCCCGCGTGCCGGGCCCGGGAGACCAGCTGGATGGCCACGATGGAGTCGCCGCCCAGCTCGAAGAAGGAGTCCGTGACGCCGACCCGGGGCAGGCCCAGGACCTCGCCGAACAGCCGGACGAGGGTGTGCTCCAGCTCCCCGGCGGGGGCCCGGCCGTCCTCCTCGCCGGCGCCGAACACCGGCGCGGGCAGGGCGCGCTTGTCCACCTTGCCGTTGGGGGTGAGCGGCAGCCGGTCGAGCACCACGACGGTGGGCACCATGTGGTCGGGCAGCCGCTCGGCGCAGTACGCCCGCAGCTCGGCCGGGTCGGCGGCGCCGACGGTGTAGCCGACCAGCCGGCGCTCGCCGGGGCGGTCCTCGCGGACCAGGACGACGGCCTGGCGCACCTCGGGGTGGGCGGAGAGGGTCTGCTCGATCTCGCCGAGCTCCACCCGGAAGCCGCGGATCTTCACCTGGTCGTCGGCCCGGCCGAGGAAGTCCAGCTGGCCGTCCGGGCGGTAGCTGCCGAGGTCGCCGGTGCGGTACATCCGCTCGCCGGGCCCGCCGTACGGGTCGGCCACGAAGCGCTCGGCGGTCAGGCCGGGGCGGTTCAGGTAGCCGCGGGCCAGGTGCGGGCCGGCGAGGTACAGCTCGCCCACGGTGCCCGGCTCGACCGGGCGCAGCAGCTCGTCGAGCACGTGGATGCGCACGTCCTGGCAGGGCCGGCCGATCGGGGGCAGCTCCTCGCCGGTGAGCGGCTCGCTCATGCTGACGATGACGGTGGCCTCGGTGGGCCCGTAGCTGTTGAGCATCAGCCGGCCGCGGCCGCAGCGGGCGGCCAGCTCGCGGGAGACCGCCTCGCCGCCGCCGATCAGGGTGCGCAGCGAGGGCATCGGCAGGTCGGGCAGGGTGGAGATCATCGCGGTGGCGACGTCGGCGTGGGTGACGCCGAACCGGTCGATCAGGGCGGCCAGCGGCTCGCCGACCAGCTGGCTCTGGTCGCTCGGCAGCACCAGGGCGGCGCCGGTGGTGAGCGCCACGGACAGGTCGGAGACGGAGACGTCGAAGCTGAGCGAGGAGGCCTGGAGCACCCGGCTGCCGGGGCCGACCCCGGTGGCGGCGACCTGGGTGCCGACCATGCTGGGCAGCCCGGTGTGGGTGACGGCCACGCCCTTGGGCACGCCGGTGGAGCCGGAGGTGTAGATGACGTACGCGGTGTTCGGCGCGCTGACCGGCCGGATCCGCTCGGCGGCGGTGAAGGGCGCGGCGTCCCGGGCGGCGAGGTCCGCCAGGTGCTCGGCGGAGTCGATCAGCAGCCGGGGGGCGTCGGTGGCGGGCAGCTGCCCGGCGGCCGCGGCGGTGGTGAGCACCAGGGCGGCGCGGGAGTCGGTCAGCATGTGGCGCAGCCGCTCGGCCGGGTAGGCCGGGTCGGCGGGCAGCCAGGCGGCGCCGGTCTTGGCGACGGCGAGGATCGCGGCGATCGCCTCGGGGGACTTCGGCAGGGCCAGCGCGACGACGTCCTCGGTGCCCAGGCCGCGGGCGGCCAGCACCCGGGCCAGCCGGTTGGCGCGGGCGTCGAGTTCGGCGTAGGTGAGGGTGGTGCCCTCGGCGTACAGCGCGGGGGCGTCCGGGGTGCGGGCGACCTGGGCGTCGACCAGCTCGGTGAGGGTGGGACGGGTGTCGGTGCCGGCCAGCCGGGCGGCCAGCGCGGCGGGGGTGGCGGCGTCCGACAGGACGGCCGGCGCCAGGCGGACGCCGAACTCGGCGTGCACCCGGGCCAGCAGCCGCTCGGCGGCGGGCTGGTCGCCGCCCAGGTCGAAGAAGCCCGCCGCGGGGTCGACCGACTCCCGGCCGAGCACCTCCGCGAACAGTCGGCACAGCACCTCGGCCGCTTCCGGCCGCTGCTCGGATCTGTGCGTCTGCTGGACCCCGGACATGTGACTCTCTCCCTCGTGCGGCTGGCCCCCGCGGTGACGGGAGCGGCGAGCTGGGTGACCCCGGGGCGGTCGGCCCGACGGTCGGCGGAGCGATGTTGCGGTCGTTGTGCGGTGCTGCGGTGTGCTTCGTGTGACGGCCGCGCGGCGCACCGGTGCGGTGCGGCGGTGCGGAGCGTGGGTACGCGCCGGTGCCGTTCGATGCACGCGCGTAGACGTCGGACACGGGAACGTGCCGACGGCGGGACGGTGCGGCCGCGCGGCGGCGGGGTGTCGCGGGGGTGTGGTGACGCGGTGTCGGCGGGTTCCGGCGGATCGGTGGGCCGACGACCGGGGGAGCGGCCGGTGGGGGGCGGCTCCGGCGTGGTGCTGCGCCGGGGGAGCGGCGGGCCGGGCCAGGCGCCGAGGCGGGGTGGCCGGGTGAGCGGCCGCTCGGCGTGGAGCCCGTACGGGGACCGCGTGGAGTTCAGCGGTCCGTCGGTCGGTGCGCGGTGACCGGGGTCAGTGCTCAGACAGGTGGGCGATCAGGCTCTTCGGGCGCAGGTCCTGCCAGTTCTGCTCGACGTAGTCCAGGCAGTCCTGCCGTCCGGCGGCGCCGAACACCTGCTGCCAGCCGGCGGGCACCGGGCTGAAGGCCGGCCACAGCGAGTGCTGGCCCTCGTCGTTCACCAGGACGAGGTAGCTGGCCTCGGCGTCCTCGAACGGGTTAGCCATCGTCGGTTCCTCTCTGGATCGGAGCGTTGCGAGAAGGGGAGGAGCGGGCTGGTCGGACGGAGCCGCGGCTCACGCACCCCAGCCGGAGTCGTCGCTGGGACCGTGGTGGGCGGTGACGGAGACCGTGGACAGGGACTGCCCGGCGTGGAGTTGGAGGCCCACCACGGCGGCCAGCAGAACAGCGAGTATCCCGAGCATCTTGTGGACGCGTACGGCAAGGCTTGGCATCGCGAATTCCTCTTCCTGAGGAGGGCGGTCTGCCCTCTTCGCTCTGAAACGCATCCTGCCGAAGGCTCAAACGTGCTTGGAAGCTCTGACTGTGATCGTGAACACGCAATGCGGGAACCGGAAGCCCGGGCAGATCGTGTCAAAAGCAGACAGACATGATCCAAATCCCACCGGGCCCTGTCAGATCAGTGGTGGGAACTCTGATGGCGGGGACATCGGAGCGCGGGGGCGGGCACTCCGGCCCGCCGCAGCGAACCCCGGCGCAGTTCCTCCCGGACCGCGGGCCAGTCCTCGACCCACGGCCGGCCCGTCCCGGACGGCGACTCCAGGGCGAGCGTCGCCAGGTAGGCGCGCTTGAGCGCGGCCCGCTCGTCCTGCACCCGGCCCGCGGCCTGCTCGATCCGGCGCAGCCGGGCGTGCAACCGCTCCAGCGCGCCCCCGCCCGTCAACAGCCGCCGCGCCTCCGGGCCGAAGCGGAAGCCGGGCGCCAGCAGCGGCCAGGCCGACCGCCACACCCGGAACACCTCGCGGTGGCTCGGCCCCCACTCCCGCTCGGCCTGGCCGAGCCGCTCCAGCGCGGCGGCCTCGGTCGGCGCCGTACAGGTCTCCCGCAGCGCCCGCGCCAGCGCGCCCCAGTCCTCGCCGGGCGCGTGCCGCAGCGCCGCGTGCAGCAGATGGGCCACCGAACCGTGCACCACCGTGCGCGGCCACTGCTCGGCCGCCGCCTCGGCCAGCACCGCGCCGGTGCCGCCCACCAGCACCCAGACCTCCCGCACCCCGCGCTCGGCGAGCCCGGCCAGCACCTGCGGCCACTCCTCCCCGTCCGCGGCCGGCCACAGGCCCAGCACCTCGCGCCGGCCCTCGACCGAGATCCCGAGCGCCAGGTGCACCAGCGGCCCGCCCGAGCGGCCGCTGCGCACCGAGTCGACGAAGACCACCGGGTAGACCGGGTCGAGCCGCCGCCCGCGCCGCTCGGCCAGCTCGTCGAGCACCTGGTCGGTGATGGCCGAGACGGTCTCCCGGCTGAGCTCCACGCCGTACACCTCGGCCAGGTGCGCCACCAGCTCGCCCGAGCTGAGGCCGCGCGCGGTCAGCGAGATCACCAGCCGGTCGAGCCCGGGCAGCCGGCGGGCCCGGGGCAGCACGGACTTGGGGGTGAAACTGCCCTCGCGGTCCCGGGGCACCCGCACCTCGACCGGACCGATCTCGGTGAGCAGCCGTCTGGCCCGGGCGCCGTTGCGGCCGTTGGTGCCGGTGCCGGAACCCGTACCGGAGCCGGAGCCGCGCAGGTGCTCCTGGAGTTCGAGCTCCAGGGCGCCCTCGATCAGCTGCTTGGCGAAGGCCTGGAGGATCCCGCCGTCGCCCAGCAGCCGGACGGCGCCGGAGCCGACCTGTGCGGCGGCGGCCTCCGCCAACTGTCGTACCAGGCGCTGGTCCACCAGACCGGCGAGGGCGGCGGGCAGTGCCGCCGGGTCGGAGTCAGCTCGCAACTGGGGGTGCCTTCCGTCTGTAGGCCGTTCCATGCACCGGTCACCCGCTCCCGGCGCCCCGGACGGGACACCAGGTGCGATGCGCCGGCAATCCCCCGGTCACCGCCGCCGGGTGAGGCCGTGTCCGCGACCGTCACCGTCGGCTCCCCCACTTGCGTGCACGCCCGACTACCGTCAGCCGATGATTTCCGCGCCCATTGGGCGTACACTCACGGCTGTCGGAGCCCGGGGGGCGGCCTCCGAACGGCAGTCGATTCCATCTTGCCGGTTCGGATGCCTGGCGGTAGCCGGTACGGGCATTCGTGAAATCGCAATGCCGAAGCCGGAAGGATGCCCAGATGTGCCCAACCCAGGACAATTGCGCGGAAACGGGAACCCCCCAGCTCTGCGACCGGGGCATCGAGTTCTACCGCATCGCGCTGGCGGAGGGGGAAGCGACCGGTGAGGCGCCCGAATGCCTGCTCGCGATGGGTCTGCTGCGTCCGCTGCCCGGCTCGGGCGAGCGGCTGGCCCCCGTCCCGCCCGACATCGCCGCCACCGGCTTAACGCGACCGATCGAACTCGCCGTCCTGGCCCAGCAGGAGCGGCTCGCCGAACTGCACACCTCCTTCACCGCCGCCGAGCACGCCTACCGGGACGTCATGCGCCGGGCGCAGTTGCCGATCCGGCTGCTGGCCGGGGAGGAGATCAACCCCGCGCTGGAGAAGGCCGTCGCCGGCTGCACCGAGGAACTGCTCACCGCCCAGCCCGGCGGCGGCCGCGCCCCCGAGCGACTGGCCGACGCGCTCCCGCGCGACCTCGCGCTGGCCGACCGCGGCGTGCGCCAGCGCACCCTCTACCAGCACACCGTGCGCTCGCACGGCCCGACGCTGGCGTACATCGAGCAGGTCACCGCCAAGGGCGCCCAGGTGCGCACCCTGCACGAGGTCTTCGACCGGGTGATCATCTGCGACCGCTCCACCGCCTTCATCCCGGCCGGCGCCGACCGGGAGGCCGCGGCGATCCTCATCCAGCTCCCGCCGCTGGTCGAGTACCTGCTCAAGATCTTCGAGCTGATGTGGGACCGCGCCGAGCCGGTCACCTACCAGCAGGGCCACCACCGGCCCCGGCTGCTGACCGCCCGCACCCGTCAGAACGTGCTGCGGCTGATGGTCAACGGCTACACCGACGAAGCCATCGCCTCCCGCCTCGGCATGAGCACCCGCACCGTCTCCAGCCACATCCAGAAGGCCAGCGAACTCCTCGGCAGCCGCAGCCGCGGCCACCTCGGCTACATCATCGCCCGCCAGGGCGTCCTCGACGAACCCCTCGACGAACTCTGAGGGTCGGTGCCGCGGACCGGGGAGCCCGGGGGCCGACGGCACGACGGAGCGGGCCCGGCGGAACCACCGCCGGGCCCGCTCCGTCGTGGTGCGGGGGAGAAACCCGCCCCCGAGGTGGTCGGTGCCGGGGGCATCCGGGCACCTCCTGCGCGAGTGGTCCGTCGAGGCCGTCGGCCCCGCGGCCCGGGCCTCGCCCGTACCGGTGGGCACCGATGTTCAGCGGGGCGGGGTCGGCCCTTATGACAACGGCATTGACGTGTGGCGGCACCGCCGGTTTCATGGCTGCACTTCCCGCCCGCGTCACCCCCCTGCGACCGGTGCGGGCGTTCCCCCACACGCGCACCCCACGACCAAGGCGGTGATCCGTTGGCATCGACGGTGAAGGACACGGGCGGCGGCCCGAGAAGCGATGCGCGAGGCTCCCACGTCGCGATGCGCAAGTCGCTCGGCCTGCTGGACGGAGCGGCGATCGCCGCCTCCAGCACGGCCGCCACCAGCAGCATCGGGATCGGCCTGGGCCTGATGGCCGGGGTGGTCGGCCTGCACCTCCCGGCGATCATGCTGCTGGCCTTCCTGCCGGTGCTCGCCATCGCCGGCGGGTACGGGCGGCTGAACGCCGTCGAGCCGGACGCGGGCAGCAGCTACCGGTGGGTCGGGCGCACCCTCAGCCCCTGGCTGGGCTTCCTGACCGGGTGGGTGAACACCGTGGGGACCGTGGTCTTCATGGCGTACACCACGACCGTCACCGGCTCCTCGGTCATCCAACTGCTCGACGAGGCCCACGTGCGCAGCGTCGCCGGGCTGCGGCTGGACGCCGACTCGACCGTCCAGTGCACCCTGCTGGGCCTGGTGGTGCTGGTGGGCGCCGCGGTGGTCGCGGTGCGCGGGCTGGACCTGGCGGCGCGGCTGCAGAAGGCGCTGCTGGTCTTCGAGTACGTCGTGCTGCTCGGCTTCTGCGGCTACGGGCTGTTCGCCGGCGACCAGCCGTTCTCGCTCCAGTGGTACAACCCCTTCGACATCCCCTCCTTCGACGCGGTCGCGCAGGGCATGGTGCTGGCGGTGTTCTGCTACTGGGGCTTCGAGTCGGTGTTCAGCGTCGGCGAGGAGGTGCGCGACCCGCGGGACGCCTCCCGCGGCGGCCTGCTGGCCCTGGTGGTGATGCTGGCGCTGTTCCTGCTCGCCGGCACGGCCTTCCAACGGGTGCTGCCGATCGACGAGTTGGCCGACAACGGTGCCCACGGGCTGACCTACTTCGGTGCCAGGCTCGCCGAACAGCCGCTGGCGGCGCTGCCGTTGATCGCGCTGATGTTCTCCGCCGTGGCCTCGCTGCAGTCCTCGGTGATCCCGACCGCGCGCGGGATGTACGCGATGGGGCGCGACCGGGTGCTCGGCCCGGTCTGGACCCGGCTGCACCCCCGGCACGCCACGCCCGCCGTCGGCACCCTGCTGATCACCGGCGTCGCGGTCGCCCTGGCGCTGGCCTCGATCGCCATCCCGACCGTCAACGACCTGATCTCGGCCGCGGTCAACGCGATCGGCATCGTCGTCGCCCTCTACTACGCGCTGACCGCCGTCGCCGCCGCCGTCCGGTTCCGCCACCTGCTGCGCACCGGTCTGCTGGAGGGGCTGCGCGCGGTGGTCGGGCCGCTGCTGGGCGCGGCGGCGCTGCTGGCCGTCGGCGGCTACCTCGCCTGGACCTTCTACGACTCCACGGACCACTTCGAACTCGCCGCCGACAACGGTTGGTTCGAGCTGTCCGTGGTGATCATGATGATCGTCAGCGGGCTGCCGGCGGCGGCCTGGGCCCGCTGGCGGCGGCGCTCGCCGTACTTCCTGCGGGAGGGCGCGGCGGCCGAGTGACACCCGTACGACGCAACACCACGCACCACCACGCGAGAACGGAGCACCACCCATGACCCAGGCCGATCTGGTCTTCACCCACGGCCCCGTCCACACCGGCGACGCGGCCCGCACCCGGGCGAGCGGCCTGGCGGTCGTCGGCGAGCGGATCGCCGCCGTCGGGCACGACGAGGTCCGGGAGCTGATCGGGCCGGGGACGGAGGTCGTCGACCTCACCGGCAAGCTGCTGCTGCCCGGCTTCCAGGACGCGCACATCCACGCGGTGGGCGGCGGCGCGGAGCTGGCGTCCTGCGACCTCACCGGGACGGTCGGCGTCGCCGACTACCTGGCGCGCGTGCGGGCGTACGCCGAGGCCAACCCCGAGCTGGAGTGGATCACCGGCAGCGGCTGGTCGATGGAGAGCTTCGAGGGCGGCCTGCCGACCCGGCAACTGCTCGACTCCGTCGTTCCCGACCGGCCGGTCTACCTGACCAACCGGGACCACCACGGCGCCTGGGCCAACACCCGGGCGCTGGAACTCGCCGGCCTTACCGCCGACACCCCCGACCCGGCGGACGGACGGATCGAGCGGGACGCCGACGGCATCCCGAGCGGCACGCTCCAGGAGGGGGCCACCGCCCTGGTCGCCCGGCTGCTGCCGCCCTCCACCGAAGCCGACCGCCTCGACGGGCTGCTGCGCGCCCAGCGGCTGCTGCACTCGCTCGGCATCACCGGCTGGCAGGACGCGTTGCTCGGCGAGTTCAACGGCATGGCGGACCCGTCCGGCGCCTACCTGGCCGCCGCCCGCTCCGGCGCGCTGACCGCCCGGGTGACCGGCGCGCTCTGGTGGGACCGCGACCGGGGCGCCGAGCAGATCCCCGAGCTCGTCCGGCGCCGCGAGGAGTTGAGCCACGGGCGGTTCCGGGCCGGCTCGGTGAAGATCATGCAGGACGGCATCGCGGAGAACTTCACCGCCGCGATGACCACCCCGTACCTGGACGGCTGCGGCTGCGCCACCGCCAACTCCGGCCTCAGCTTCGTCGACCCGGCGGCGCTGCGCGGGTACGTCACCGAACTCGACGCGCTCGACTTCCAGGTGCACTTCCACGCGCTCGGCGACCGGGCCGTGCGCGAGGCGCTGGACGCCGTCGAGGCCGCCCGCACCGCCAACGGCCGGCGCGGCACCCGGCACCACCTCGCCCACCTCCAGGTCGTCCACCCGGACGACCTCCCGCGCTTCGCCCGGCTCGGCGCCGTCGCCAACATCCAGCCGCTGTGGGCCGCGCACGAACCGCAGATGGACGAGCTGACCATCCCCTTCCTCGGGCCGGAACGGGCCGCCTGGCAGTACCCGTTCGGCGCCCTCCAGCGGGCCGGCGCCACCCTGGCGGCGGGCAGCGACTGGCCGGTCAGCAGCCCGGACCCGCTGGAGGGGCTGCACGTGGCGGTCAACCGGATGGAGCCGGGCGCCACCGACGGCCGGGTCTTCCTGCCCGAGCAGCGGCTCGACCTGGCCTCGGCCATCGCCGCGTACACGGCCGGCAGCGCCCACGTGAACGGGCACGACGACGCCGGGGTGCTGGCGGCCGGGCGGCTCGCCGACCTGGTGGTGCTCGACCGGGACATCCTCACCGGGCCGCCGGAGGAGATCGCGAGCGCCCGGGTGCTGCGCACCTACGTCGGCGGGGAGCTGGTGCACGCGGCGGACTGAACCGGTCGGCGCGGGCGGCGACGGGCCGCCGGTGGTGGGCGCACGGGGGCCTACCACCGGCGGCCCGCGCGTTCCGGGGCCCGCCGGGCCGTGCCATGTCGTGCCGGTGGGCCGGGCGGGACGCCCGGCGCCTCGCCCCGCCGCCTCGCCCCGCCGCCCTCCTCAGCCGCCGACGGCCCGCAGCCGGGCCTCGGCGGCCTCCAGCAGCAGGTCCAGGGCGTACGGGTACCCGCTGCGGCGCATGTCGGCGGTGAGCAGGTGGGCGGTGGCCGCGATGTGGGGGTGGTCGGCGGCGTCGAGCCGGGCGTAGGAGGCCTGCCAGACCTGGAGGTCGGCGTTCTGGGCGGCGGCCGGGAGGGCGAGCATGGCGGCGTCCAGGGCGGCGAAGCCGAGGCTCTGGTCGACGAAGGCGTGGTAGATCCGGACGGCCTCCGGGTCCGGGAAGCCCGCCGTGCGCAGCACGCCGAGGATCGCCTCGACGGCGGCGATCTCGTGGGTGCGGCCGGTGGTGCGGTGGGCGGCGAGGATGGCCGCCTGCGGATGGGCCTGGTAGCTGGCGTGGATGCGCAGGCCGATGGCGCGCAGGTCGGCGCGCCAGTCGCCGGTGGGCCGCCAGCCCTGCTGGGCACGGCCGATCAGCTCGTCCGCGACGGCCAGCAGCAGGTCGTCGGTGCTGTGGAAGTAGCGGTAGACCGCGCTCGGGTCGGCGCCGAGCGCGGCGCCGAGCCGACGCACCGTGAGGGCCTCGGCGCCGTGCCCGCCGATCAGCCGGATCGCGGTGTCGACGATCATCTCGGTGGACAGCACCACGCCCTGCCGGGTGGGGCGGCGCCGACGCCGTTGCGGTTCGGGGACTACGCGGTCGGTCATGCGGCGAGGTTATGCCAACACCGTTGACATGGGCCAGGGCGGCGGCGACGGGCTCAGCCGTCGGTCGGGGTCGGGGCCCAGGCCCTGCCGTCGTGGAAGTAGCCGGGCGCGCCCTGCAGGCCCGCCGTGCGGAACGGACGGCCGTGGTCGTCCACCGTCAGGGTGTCCTGCTGCCCGCCGCTGCTCCACACCAGGTCGAGGTACCAGCTGACGTCCGAGGCGCGGGTGGTGGCGTCCACCTCGATCACCTGCGGGTCGCTGTTCGAGACCCGGTACGGGAAGTCGGTCGGCGGGGTCTTCCGGGTGCCCTCCCGGCCCGGAGCGGGGAGGGCGCGGGGCTGCGCCGCGTCGAGGTCCACCGAGAAGGAGGCCGGGGTGAGCTCGCCGCCGCAGCCGGCCCCCGGGGTGTAGGCGTTCCACTTGGGGGCGGGCTGGGTGCTGACCACTCGCACGTTCGCCCCGAGCAGCACGACGGGCGTGGTGCTCGAACCCTGGGCGGTCAGCTGGAGGCGCAGGTGGCCGGCCGGGACGGCGTGCTGGGCGGCCGCCCAGCGCTCGATCCCGGCGGTGCTGTCCGGGGGCGGGCCCACCTGGGCGGGGGTGCGGGAGGACAGGAACCACTGGCCGCAGGGGCTGCCCCAGTTGTCGGTGAGGACGGTGACGCGGAAGGGGGCGGGCGCATGTCCCTCGGGGGGCGTCGAGGCGGCCGCGGGCGGGGCGGCCGTGGCGGACCCCGTCGCGGCCGGGGTGGCCGTGGCGGTCGGGGCCGGGTCGGTCGGCGTGGGGACGGTCGCGGCCGGGGTGCCGGTGGGCGCGGCCGTGGCGGCGACGGCCGGCCCGGACGCACCCGTCGCCGAGCGGTCCGAGGTGCCACCGGTGTTGCGCAGGACGAGGACCGAGACCACGGTGGCCAGCGCGGCCACGGCGGTGGCGCTCAGCAGCACCCGCCTGCGGGCGCGGAGGCGCGGTTCGGCGGTCGGGGTCACGGGCTGCACGGTCGTCACCTCCTCCTCCGGTGCGGCGGCGGCGCCCGGCTCGGGCGGGGCCGCTGGGGTCGGGGCTGCCGGGGCCGGAGCCGCGGCCGAGGCCGGCTGCGGTACGGGGGCGGGCTCGGCGGTCGGTGCGGGCCGCGCCGCGGCGGCGGCCGGAGCGCTCGCCGGGGAGGACTCCCGGCGGCGGGCCGCGTCGGCCAGGATCCACCGGCGGTGCAGCTCGACCAGTTCGTCGTCGCCCGCCCCGCAGACCCGGGCCAGCCGCTCCACCGGCGCGTACTCGGTCGGCACCGCGGCGCCGTTGCAGTAGCGGTGCAGGGTGGAGGTGCTGACGTGCAGCCGGGTGGCCAGGGCGCCGTAGCTGCGGCCCGAACGCTCCTTGAGCTCGCGCAGCATCGCCGCGAACTCCTCGGTCTCCACACTCATGTGCCGCCCTTCCCCCACCCCGGCCCGGCCCGGGATGCCGTTGATCCGCAGATCACGGTACCCGTACCCGGGGCGCGGGCCCGGCGCAGGGGGAGCACAGCGGGGCAGGTCAGGCCTGCCGGTCGGCGGTGGCGGCGGAGGCGGCCGCCTCGGCGACGGTGGCGCCGTACAGGCCGAGCTTCGGCCTGCCCGCCTTCGCACCGACGCCCAGCGGGAAGTTCCGGGTCTCGGCGGTGGGCATGTGCTCGCCGTCGGGCAGGACGTTCAGCTGGTCCACGCCGGCCGCCCCGCCGCCGCCGGGGTTGAGGTCCAGCACCGCGTACGCCGTCTGACCGGGCGCCACCGCGTAGGCCGGGGCGCCGCCCAGCCCGCTCGGCACCAGCGGCGTGACGTCCTTGCCGTGGTCGGCGGCCTTCGAGTCGCCGAGGCTGACGAGCGGGTAGTAGCTCAGGCCGCAGGCGGTGGTGCCCTGGTTGCGCACCTCGATCACCCGCTGGGCGGGCGCCTCGGCCCGGGCCGTCACCTTGACGGTCAGGCTCCTGGCCTCGCAGGGGTGGGAGTAGGCGTAGGCCTCACCGCCACCGGCCCCGCCCCCGCTGCCCGGAGCGGAGGCGGCGGGGTTCTTGGGGCGGGCGGAGGTGCCGGCGACGGGCGCCGCGGCGGAGGGGGCCCCGGCGGCCGGGGCGGGAGCGCCGGCGGCCGGCTGGGCGGCGGGTGCGGCACCGGTGGCGGCACCGGCACCGGCCGTGCCGTCGGGCGCGGTGCCGGCCGGGGCGCCGGACGCGGCGGACTGGGCGGGCTTCGCCTCGCCGCCGTCGCCGCCGGACTGGCAGGCGGTCAGGGTGAGGGCGACGCCGAGGGCGAGGGCGGCCGGGACGAACAGGGCACGGCGAGCGGACACGGCACGGCGAGCGGACATGGAGGTTCCCCCGTAACGGATGCGGATGAAGGAGTGGACCGGGCGGCGGGCCATCGGCGCCGACCGCTGGGCAGAACTCTGCTCGGCCGTCCCCCGGTCCGCCAGGCTTCCCGGCCGAGTCGGGACGCTGGAACGGTTTCACCCCCTCTGACCTGCGGTTTCATACCTCCCTGGAACGGTCCTCGGGAACGTTCCGGCGGCTTCCCCGCCGCTCCCGCCGCCCCTGCCGCCGCGCTCCCGCCGCCCTGTCGTCCGGCCGGGCCGGCCGGCCGAACCGTCCCGCCGTCCGCCGCCGGACCTCTGCGACGGCCCGGACGCCGCCACCCGGGTGACGGTGGTTTGGCCGTCCGTCCGCCACGGAAGGACTTCCCGCCGTACCCGCAGCGGCACCAGGTTGTGCCCGAACCCGAGGGGTGGCATGGCGACCGCAGACTCCCAGGGGTCTCCCCGGCAGGCGCGGGCGCTGACGCTCGCCCGGCACCCGAAGCTGTGGCTCTTCCCGAGCATCCTGTGCGGCCTGCTGGCCGTCGTCCTCTCGCTGCTCTACATGGGCGGCATCATCAACCCGAGCGGCCATCTGCACCGGCTGCCGATCGCCCTGGTGAACGAGGACCAGGGCCCGCCGCCACCCGGCCAGCCGGAGCCGCTCGGCGCCCGGCTGGCCGCCGCGGTGGTGGCCGGCACCCCCGACAGCACCGTCGACTGGCGCCGGGTGGACGCGGCCGGACTGCGCGAGCAGCTCGCCTCCGGCAAGGTCTACGGCGCGCTGGTCGTCCCGAAGGGCTTCAGCGCCGACGTCACCGCGCTGGCCGCCGGCGGCGCCACCGAACGGCCGGCCGTGACGGTGCTGACCAACCCCGGCATGGGCAGCCTCGGCGCCTCGATCGCCGCGCAGATCGCCCAGAACGCCGCCCACCAGGCCTCACTGGCGGCCGGCAAGCAGCTGCTCGCGGCCGTGCCCGCCTCCGGCGCCCCGGGCCCCGACACCGGTGCCACCGCCCGGCTGCTGCTCGCCGACCCGATCGCCGTCACCACCCAGGTCGGCCACCCGATCGGCGGCCACAGCGGGCTCGGCCTGAGCGCCTTCTACTACACCCTGCTGGCCGTGCTGACCGGCTTCATCGGCGGCAACATCATCCACAACGGCGTCGACGGCGCGCTCGGCTACAGCGACAGCGAGATCGGCCCCTGGCACACCCGCCGCCCGACCGTCCCGATCAACCGCACCCAGACCCTGCTGCTCAAGATGGTCATGACCGCCGGGATCATGCTGCTCACCAGCTCGCTGGTGCTGCTCTGCTCGGTCGGCGTCCTGGACATGGACGCCCCGCACCAGGCGCTGCTCTGGATCTTCTCCTACTGCGCGAGCCTCGCCGTGGGCCTCGGGGTGCAGGCGATCAACGCCGCGTTCGGCGGGATCGGGCAGCTGGTGTCGATGTTCGTCTTCATCGCGCTGGCGCTGCCCTCCTCCGGCGCCACCATCCCGCTCCAGGCGGTGCCCGGCTTCTACCGCTTCCTGAGCGTCTTCGAGCCGATGCGCCAGCTCAGCGACGGCATCCGGGCGATCCTCTTCTTCGACGCCCGGGCCGACGCCGGGCTGACCCGGGGCTGGATCATGATCGGCGTCGGCGCGGTGCTGGCCCTGCTGTTCGGCTTCGGGATGACCCGCTACTACGACCGAAAGGGCCTGCACCGCTGGACGCCCCAGCCGTCCGACTGAGCCGTCCGACTGAGCCGTCCGACTGACGCGGACCTAGGCCTTCGTGACGGTCACCTTCAGGTGCTTCATGATCGGCTGGTCGCTCTGGGTGCTGTAGTCGCCGATCGCGCACAGCACGTTCAGCTCCGGCATGTACCCGGCCGCGCAGCCGCGCGGGATGTCGTACGGGACGGCCAGGAAGCCGCGCACCGAGCGGGTGCTGCCGTCCCGGGCGGTGCTGGTGACGTCCACCCGGTCGAACTCGGCCAGGCCGCGCTCGCGCATGTCGTCCCGGTTCATGAAGACCAGGGTGCGCAGGTTCCGGACGCCCCGGTAGCGGTCGTCGTCCGAGTAGATGGTGGTGTTCCACTGGTCGTGCGAGCGCATCGTGCCCAGCGCCAGGGTGCCCGGCTCGGGGACGACGTCGGGCAGCGGGGCGGTGGAGAACTCGGCCTTGCCGGAGGGGGTCCCGAAGACCAGCTCGCGGGCCGGCTGCTTGATCCGGAAGCCCAGCGGCAGCCGCACCCGGCGGTTGAAGTCCTCGAAGCCGTCCAGCACCCGGGCCATGGTGTCGCGGATGCGGTCGTAGTCCTCGACGTACCACTCCCACGGGGTGGGGCTGTCCGGCAGCGCCGCGCGGGCCATCCCGGCGATGATCGCGGGCTCGGAGAGCAGGTGCGGCGAGGCCGGGCGCTTCATGCCGACCGACAGGTGCACCATGCTCATCGAGTCCTCGACCGAGGTGGACTGCACCCCGGCCCGCTGGTGGTCCTTCTCGGTCCGGCCCAGGCACGGCAGGATCAGCGCCCGCCGCCCGTGCACCAGGTGGCTGCGGTTCAGCTTGGTGCTCACCTGGACGGTCAGCTCGCAGGACTCCAGCGCCCGGTGGGTGTACGGGGTGTCGGGCGCGGCGAGCGCGAAGTTGCCGCCCATGCCGACGAACACCGTGACGTCGCCGCGCAGCATCGCCTCGATCGTGCCGACGGTGTCCAGCCCGTGCTCGCGCGGCGGCTCGATCCCGCACACCTCGGCGAGCCGGTCCAGGAAGCCGGTGCCGGGCCGGTGGTCGATGCCGCAGGTGCGGTTGCCCTGGACGTTGCTGTGCCCGCGCACCGGGGAGGGGCCGGCCCCCTCGCGGCCCAGGTTGCCGCGCAGCAGCAGGAGGTTGACGATCTCGCGGACGGTGTCCACGCCGTGCTCGTGCTGGGTGACGCCCAGGCACCAGCTGAAGATCGAGCGGTCGGCCTCCCGGTAGACCCGGGCCGCCTTGAGGATGTCGGCCCGGTCCAGCCCGCTCTGGCGCTCGATCTCCTCCCAGGGCGTGGCCGCGCAGACGTCGCGGTAGGCCTCGAAGCCGGAGGTGTGGCGGTCGATGAACAGCCGGTCCAGCGCCCCCTCGTCGGTCGCGGACTGCTCCAGGACCGCCTTCGCCATGCCGCGCAGCAGCGCCATGTCGCCGCCGATCCGCGGCTGGAGGTTCAGCGTGCTGGTGCGGGTGGACCGGTTCAGCGCCATGTCGGTGAAGTCGTGCGGGATGATCGTCCGGGTCGCCGCCGCCTCGACCAGCGGGTTGACGTGGACGATCTGCGCGCCGCGCTTGTACGCCTCGGCGAGCGAGGTGAGCATCCGGGGCGCGTTGGAGGCCGCGTTGACGCCCAGGATGAACAGCGCGTCGGTCACCTCCCAGTCCTTGAGGTCGACCGTCCCCTTCCCGGTGCCGAGCGCGGCCTGCATGGCCCGGCCGCTGGCCTCGTGGCACATGTTCGAGCAGTCGGGCAGGTTGTTGGTGCCCAGCTCGCGGGCCATCAGCTGGTAGAGGAAGGTCGCCTCGTTGCCGAGCCGGCCGGAGGTGTAGAACGCGGCCCGATTCGGATCGTCCAGCCCGCGCAGGGTGTGGCCGACCAGCTCGAAGGCGTCCTTCCAGGTGATCGGGACGTAGTGGTCGGTGGCCGGGTCGTAGACCATCGGCTCGGTGAGGCGGCCCTGGTCCTCCAGCGCGAAGTCGCTCCACCCGGACAGCTCGGTCACCGTGTGGGCGGCGAAGAACTCCCGGCCGACCCGCTTGCGGGTCATCTCCCAGGTGACGTGCTTGATGCCGTTCTCGCAGATGTCCAGGTGCAGGCCCTTGGTGTCGTCGGGCCAGGCGCAGCCGGAGCAGTCGAAGCCGCCGTCCTCGTGGTTCATCCGCATCACCGCCCGCGGCCCGTCCAGGTACGCGCCCTCGCGGACCAGGAAGCGGGTGACGCTCTTGGCGGCGCCCCAGCCGGCGGCCGGGTGGTGGTACGGCTCGGCGTGGGGCCGGCCGGCGGGGGAGGGGCCGACGTCCTCCGTCGGCTCCGGCGGGGGAGTGGTGAGGGCGTCGTCGGAGGTGGTCACGGTGGTCGCCTTCCGTCGCAGGAGGTCGGACACCCGGCGTGTCGGGGTCGAGGCTACGCCGGGTGGTCGGGCGCCGCGCGTCGGGCGGCCGGAGCTGTCGGACGCGGGGCGGTCGGGGCGTTCGGACGCGGGGCGGCCGGGCTCCTGTGCCGGGTGCTCACGCCTCCGGCAGGCTGCCGAGGAGGGCGGCCACCTCGGTGCGCCGGGCGACCTCCAGCAGCGCGCGGGCCATCACCGAGCCCGGCTCCCGGGCGGCGATCACCAGCCCGATCGGCGTGCTGTGCGCCGGCTCCGCCAGCGGAACGGCCCGCATCCCGTGCGGCACGCCGAACACGTGCAGCCAGGCGTACGGCACGATGCTCGCCCAGTGGCCGGTGCGGACGTGGGCGAAGAGCGAGGCCACCGAGTCCGTCTCGACCCGGGGCGTCGGCTCCAGCCCGAAGCCCGCGAACACCTCGTCCAGCACCCGGCGGCCCTGCATGCCCGGGTGCAGCAGGCACAGCGGCAGCCGGGAGGCCTCCTCCCAGGTCGCCCGGGGGTGGCGGGCCAGCTCGTCGGCCGGGCCGGTCAGCAGGACGTACCGCTCCTCGTAGAGCGGAAGCGTGCGCAGGTCGTCGGTGCCCGGCCCGGACAGGTAGGTGATGCCCGCGTCGATCTCGAAGTTCCTTACCTGGCGCAGGAGTTCCTCGGAGCGCAGGTCGGTGGAGAGTTCCACGGCGGCCAGCGGGTGGGCGGCGCAGAACGGCCCGGTGAGCAGCGGGACGGCGCCCGAGGCGGTCGGTACGGAGCCGATCCGCAGCCGTCCGCTCAGGCCGGTGCGCAGCGCGTCCACCTCGTCCCGCAGGGCGTCCCGGTCGGCCAGGATCCGCTGCGCCCGGAGCACGATCCGCTCGCCCTCGGCGGTCAGCCCCTGGTAGCTGCGGCCGCGCCGCACCAGCAACACCTTCAGCTCGTCCTCCAGCTTGCGCAGGGCCTCGGAGAGGGCGGGCTGGGAGACGTGGCAGGCCTCGGCGGCGCGGGCGAAGTGGCGTTCGCGGGCGAGCGCGACGAGGTACTCGAGCTGGCGGAAGAGCATCTAGCCGTTTTCCCGGGCGGTGCCGACGCGGTCGGTACCGGTGGTGGCCGTGCCGGTGTCGGTGCCGGTGCCGGTGGTGTCGGTGTCGGTGGTGCCGGTGGTGTCGACGCGGTCGGTACGGGTGTAGACGTTCATCGAGTCGCCGCGCAGGAAGCCGACCAGGGTCAGCCCGCTCTCCTCGGCGAGGTCCACGGCCAGCGAGGACGGCGCGGAGACCGCCGCGAGCACCGGGATGCCCGCCATCACGGCCTTCTGCACCAGCTCGAAGGAGGCCCGGCCGCTGACCATCAGCACCGTGCCGCGGGCCGGCAGCAGGCCCTCGCGCAGCGCGTGGCCGACCACCTTGTCCACGGCGTTGTGCCGGCCCACGTCCTCGCGCAGGCAGAGCAGCCGCCCGTCGGCGTCGAACAGCCCGGCGGCGTGCAGGCCGCCGGTGCTGTCGAAGACCTTCTGGGCGGCGCGCAGCCGCTCGGGCAGCGCGGACAGCAGCGCCGGGGTGACGCGCAGCCCGTCCTCGGCGACGCTCCACGGCGCGGAGGTGCGCACCGCGTCCAGGCTGGCCTTGCCGCACAGGCCGCAGGAGGAGGTGGTGTAGAAGTTGCGCTCCAGCGAGGCGTCGGGGGCGGGCACGCCGGGGGCGAGCAGCACGTCCACCACGTTGTAGGTGTTGCCGCCGTCGGCGGTGGCGCCGGCGCAGTAGCGGATGCCGGCCACCTGCCCGGCGGCGTGCACCACGCCCTCGCTGACCAGGAAGCCGGCCGCCAGGTCGAAGTCGCTGCCGGGGGTGCGCATGGTCACCGTCAGCGGGCGCCCGCCGACCCGGATCTCCATCGGCTCCTCGGCGGCCAGGGTGTCGGGACGGTACGAGGGCTCGCCCTGGCGCAGACGCAGCACCCTGCGCGGTACGGTCACTCGGCCCATGGTCGTCGGCTCCTCGGTGGTGTCGGTCCGGTCGGTGCGGACTCCGCCGGTGTGGATTCCGCCGGTGCGGACTCCGTCGGTGTGGACTCCGTCGGTGTGGACTCTACGGATGCATCCTCGCGCGTCCGGGGCTTCCCGTGCTCCCCGCGCGCTTCCCATGCTCCATGGTCCCTCCGCTCCCCGTGCCCTCCGGCGGGCAGGTGGCGGCGGCTGTGCGCGGCGGTGACCGCCAGGCAGAGCAGGCCGACGGCCGCCATGCCGGCCAGCAGCGCCGGGTAGGAGGCGTGGCCGGCGGTGCCGGCGAGCAGCAGCGGGGTGAGGAAGCCGCTGGAGGTGGTGCTCTGGTAGAGCGAGGCGGAGGTGGGACCGGACGACCGCGGGGTCAGCCGCTCCACCTCGTGCAGCCCCGCGCCGAGCGTCAGCCCGTACCCGGTGCCGAGGACGAGGGCGGCCAGCACCACCAGGCCCACCGAGTCGCGGGCCGCGGCGAGCGCGCCGAGCAGCAGCCCGGCGATCACGGTGGCCATCGCGGTGAGCGTGGCCCGGGCGCTGTTCGCGTCGTCCAGCCGGGCGGCGAAGGGCTGGGCGACCACACCGGTGGCCAGGGTCAGCGCCGCGACCAGGCCGCTGAACAGCGGCGCGTAGCCGGGCACCCGGTCGGCGACCAGCGGCGGCAGCACCACGTACGCCACGGTGGCGGCGCCGAGCACCGCCGGACTGGCGGGCAGGACGACGTAGCGGAACCGCGGATGGCGGACGGCCGCCGTGCGGTGCGGCGGCGGGCCGTGGCGGCGGCTCCGGGCGGTCTCCGGGAGTCGCCGGGTGGCCCGCAGGACCAGCAGGCAGCCCAGCGCGTGGGCGAGCGCGGGCAGCACCGTCGGGCCGGGCAGCCACTCGGCGAGCACCCCGGAGGCCAGCGCGCCCGCCGCGAAGCCCGTCCCGGTGGCGTACACCGCCCGGCGGGCCGCCTGCTCGGGCGGGACGGCGGGCCCGGAGAGCTCGCGCAGCCAGGTCGTCCCGGCCAGGAAGACCAGTCCGGCCGCGAAGCCGGTGGCCAGCCGGGCTGCGTACACGGACGGCTCGTCCGGCAGCGCCAGCAGGACGCTGGCGGCGGCGGACAGGCCCAGCGCGCCGCGCACCGTCCGCCGCCGGCCGTACCGGTCGGCGGCGGGGCCGCCCAGCAGCAGCCCGGGCACCAGGCCGACCAGGTAGACCGAGAACATCGCCGCCAGCGAGAGCGCCGACCAGTCGGTGCGGGCCCGGTACACGGTGGCCAGCGCGGTGAACTGGTTGGCGCCCCAGGCGGCGACGGCGACGGCGGCCGCCGCCGGAAGCCAGCGGGCGGTGCGGGCCACGGGCATTCCGTCAGTGCTGCCCATGCGCTTTCCTGCCCCGTTCTCCGGCTTTTCGGCCATTCCTGGATTTCCGCGGTTCCAGTGTCGGTCCGCCGCGGTGGGGCGTCAAAGAGGTGATTCCTGTGATCTGATAGGCGGCGCCTATGGCCCCCCGTCGCGCCGAACCGAGGGGCGTTCCCGTCCCGGGGAATTCCGCAGACGGCCCGGTGTTCCCGGAGGTGCTCGTCCCGGAGAGCGCGATCGCGAATTCGGCTCCGGCCTTTACTGATTCGGCTGTTCCGCTCGGCTTGTTCCGCTCGGGTTGTGCCGTTCCGGCGATTCCGTTCCGGCGATTCCGCTTCGGCTATTCCGTCCCGCCCACCGACAGCACCATCGCGCTGGCCGCGCCGGCCGGTGTCTCGTAGTTCACCGTCTCCCCGGCGTGCCGCCCGAGCAGCGCCTTCCCGAGCGGGCTGTCGAAGGTCACCAGGGTGAGGTCCCGCTCCTCCGCCAACTCCGAGATCTCCACCGTCTCCTCCGTGCCGTCGCCGAACCGCACGGTCACCGTCGATCCCACCCCGACCACCCGTGCGGACGGCTCCCCGGCCACCTCGGCCTCCCGCAGCCGGGCTTCCAGCTCGGTGATCCGCCGGTCCAGCCGGGTCACCTCCGACGCCCGCTGCAACTCGTCCGCCGCGTCCGCCCGGTCCCCCACCGGCTCCACCCCGCGCAGCGTCGCGGCCACCTTCCCCCGCTCCGCCCGCAGTTGCGCCAGCTCCTCCTGCACCGCACGCAGGCCCTCGGCACTGATCGGTTCCGGCCCACCGCTCATCCCAAGCTCCCGGGGCTGCTCGTCACACGCTCGAACACCGGCCGCCTCCCATTACCCCACCGCGCGGAGCCCCGGGCAACTCCTCGGCGAGGCCGCCGGAAGCGCGTCATCGGGAGCCTCCCCGCGCAGCCGCGGCCCGGCGGGGCCGGGGGTCATCGCACGAGCGGCCGCGCCGGGACGACCGGTTCGAGGAAGACGCTGGGTGTCCCGTGCCAGGAGACGAGGAGGGCCTCCCGGGCGCGGGTGCACGCCACGAAGAGCAGGCTCAACTCGCTGCTGAGGTCCTCGCGGTGCTGCAGCGGGTCGGTGTCCTGCGGGGTGACGGCGCCGGGCATGGGCAGCAGGCCGTCGCTGACGCCGACCACGGCGACGCAGCGGAACTCCAGCCCCTTCATCCGGTGCATGGTTCCGACCCGGACGCCGCCGGACGGCGCGTCGCCGAGCAGGTGGGCGGGCATCCCGCTGTCTTCCAGGGCCTGGGTGACGTCGCGGCCGAGCCGGGCGGTCCGCACGGCGACCCCGATGTCCGCCGGGCTCACGCCGGAGGCGGTCCACTCCTCGACGCGGGCGACCAGGGCCCGGATCTCCTCGGCCCTGTCGAGGTGGCCGCGCACCTCGGGGTGCGCGCCGTGCAGGGTCGAGTGGTAGCCGGCCAGCGACTCCTCCCCGCCGTCCATGTCGTCCGGACGTTCCCCGGTGAGCAGGGACGCGGACCAGCTGAGGATCTCCTGCGTCGTCCGGTAGTTGATCCGCAGACGGGAGGACCGGCCGACCACCTGGATCCCGAGCGAGCGCAGCGAGACCTTGTTCCCGTAGATCCGCTGATGCGGGTCGCCGGCCAGGAACAGGTCGTCCGGCCCGGCGGCCACGAGCGCGCGCAGGAAGCGCCACTGGACGGGGTGCAGGTCCTGCGACTCGTCGACCACCACGTGCCGGAACGGGCGGTCGCCCCGTTCGTCGAGCGCCCGCGCGGCCCGTACGCAGACCTGGAGGAACGTCAGTTCCCCGGCCTCGAGCAGCTCCTCCTCGAAGGCGGCGACCACGCGCCACAGCCGGGCCCGCTCCGCGGATCCGAGGGCCCTGCCCCGTCCGGTCCGCGGTGCCCGCAGGTACTGCTCGCGGTTCTCGATCGCCTGGGCCAGGACGACCTGCCGCCACTCCTGGTCGAGGAACACCTCGCTGAACTCGACACCGAGCCGGCGGGCGACCCGTCCCCAGCGGGCGAGGACCGCGTCCTGCCGGAAGAGGACCTTCGGCGGGGCGCCGCCCCCGGGGGAGCGCCGGAGGACCTCCTCGGCCAGCGCGTCGACGGTGACCACCCGGACCTTCGCCCGGATCCGCTCGTCCGTGACGAGCAGCGCGAGGCAGCGCTCCAGCTCCGCGGCGAGGTCCTCGGAGAAGGTGGTCAGCAGAATCGATCCGTCGGGCGTGTCCACGGGCAACCGGCGCGCCAGGTGGTAGGCCCGGTGCAGGGCCACCACCGTCTTCCCGGTCCCGGGACCACCGGTCACCCGGGCCGGCCCGCGGTACGACTCCCGGTAGGCGACCCGGTACTGGGCCGGGTGCAGGAAGATCCGCCAGGCGTCGAAGGGGCGTTCGAGGATCTCCAGCAGTTCGTCCGGCCCGGACACCAGGGCGACCCGGCCGCGCGCGTGGGCCATCGCCGACACCAGGCCGCCGACGGGCTGCCCGACGCTCGTGGGGGCGGCCGACCGGGCGTACGCCTGGACGATCTCGCGGTCGATCTCGGCCGGCTCCATCCCGCTCGCGAGGCCGACCAGGACGTCGAACTGCTGCTCCGGCAGCACGCGGTGGAGCGCTTCCAGGTGCGCCTCGTCGGGGAGCAACCGGATGATCGGCAGGATCTCCTCGTCGACGCCCAGGCTGCGCAGCACCTTGTCGGAGCGGTCGGCGAAGAGCCTCCGGGGTTCGTTGGCGGCCAGCACCCGCAGCGAGCGGGAGGCCCGCTCCAGCGCGACGTCGTTGCGGATCTCGACGCCCTGGGTCGCGGCGTTGACCGAGGCCCGGTGCTTGCAGGCCCAGTCGTTGGCCTTGTCGTGCGGAAGGACCTTCAGCAGCAGGTAGCCGTCGCCCCGGTCGGCCTTGAGCACGACCCCGCGCCAGAAGTCGGTGATCCGGATGGTCCGGATCCGGGGGTCCCGCTGGTTGGTGAGCTTCTCCAGGTGCACGCCGGTGTGGGTGGCCTCGGCGAACTTCTCGAAGGTCTCGAAGACCCGCCGCTGCACCGGCTTCTCCAGCGCCGCGAACTCCATCAGGAAGTCCCGGTGCATGCCCAGCGTCGCCACCCCGGCCCCCCTCGCGCCCCTGCACGTCCGCGCGGCCGGGCAGTGCGTTTCACTGTACTGGCCCCGGTGATCACTCCCGGCGGGCCGTCCGCCGGCGGGCCTTCCGGGGTGGCGGTGATCACCTTCGGGGGCGGGGCCCGGGGTGAAAGGGCAGGTAGGGGGCTCGGGCGGGGACGGCTGGGGAGGGACCGGCGGTCGGGGCGCGAGCGGGCGAAGCTACCATGTGGGCAACACCCTCAGCTCGAAAGATGGACTTGTGACTGTCAACGACGACGTGTTCACGGACTGGAAGAACCGCGAGGAGATCGCGGAGTCGATGATCCCGATCATCGGGCGGCTGCACCGGGAGCGGGACGTCACCGTCCTGTGCCACAGCCGTTCCCTGGTGAACAAGTCGGTGGTCAGCATCCTCAAGACGCACCGCTTCGCCCGGCAGATAGCCGGCGAGGAGCTCTCGGTCACCGAGACGATGCCGTTCCTGGAGGCCCTGACCGCCCTGGACCTCGGCCCCTCGCAGATCGACCTCGGCATGCTCGCCGCGACGTACAAGGCGGACGACCGCGGCCTGTCGGTGGCGGAGTTCACCGCCCAGGCCGTCGTCGGCGCCACCGGCGAGAACAAGCTGGAGCGCCGGTCCGGGCAGGACGTCGTGCTGTACGGGTTCGGCCGCATCGGCCGGCTGGTCGCCCGGCTGCTGGTCGAGAAGGCCTCGGCCAACGGCCTGCGGCTGAAGGCCATCGTCGTGCGCAACAGCGGCGGCGACGACCTGGTCAAGCGCGCCTCGCTGCTGCGCCGTGACTCCATCCACGGCCAGTTCCAGGGCACGATCACCGTCGACGAGGCGAACAACAAGATCATCGCCAACGGCAACGAGATCAAGGTGATCTACTCCGACGACCCGACCAAGGTCGACTACACGGAGTACGGGATCAAGGACGCGATCCTGATCGACAACACCGGCCGCTGGCGCGACCGCGAGGGCCTGTCGAAGCACCTGCGCCCCGGCATCGCCAAGGTCGTGCTGACCGCGCCGGGCAAGGGCGACGTCCCGAACATCGTGCACGGCGTGAACCACGACACGATCAAGCCGGACGAGCAGATCCTGTCCTGCGCCTCCTGCACCACCAACGCCATCGTCCCGCCGCTGAAGGCGATGGAGGACGAGTACGGCGTGATCCGCGGCCACGTGGAGACCGTCCACTCGTTCACCAACGACCAGAACCTGCTGGACAACTACCACAAGGCCGACCGCCGCGGCCGCTCGGCGCCGCTGAACATGGTGATCACCGAGACCGGTGCCGCCTCGGCCGTCGCCAAGGCCCTGCCGGACCTCGAGGCGAAGATCACCGGCAGCTCGATCCGCGTCCCGGTGCCGGACGTCTCCATCGCGATCCTCAACCTCCAGCTGAAGCGGGAGACCAACCGCGAGGACGTCCTGGAGTACCTGCGGAACGTCTCGCTGACCTCGCCGCTGAAGCGCCAGATCGACTTCATCGACTCGCCCGACGCCGTCTCCAGCGACTTCATCGGCTCGCGCCACGCCTCCATCGTGGACGCCGGCGCGACCAAGGTCGACGGCGACAACGCGATCCTCTACCTGTGGTACGACAACGAGTTCGGCTACTCGTGCCAGGTAATCCGGGTCGTCCAGTACATCTCGGGCGTCGAGTACCCGACCTTCCCGGTCCCGGCGGTCTGATCCACCGGTAGGCCTGCCCGAGGGGGCGGGGCGATCGAGCAGTACGGCGGGGCGGTGACCGGTTGGTCACCGCCCCGCCGGCGTTCCGGATTCCGGCGGTTCCCGGGCGCGGTACCGTGCGGTGGGACGCGCCGAGCGGGGAGCGCGCGGTGGGAGGGGTGGGGCGGTGGACGGGTGGCCGACGGTCGAGCTGGACCCGGTGCGGCGGCTGCGGGTGCTGGCGGCGTCCGGGGCCGGGCGTCCGCTGTTCGCCGAGCGGCGGCTCGCGGCCGGGTTCGACGCGGTGTGGTCGGTCGCCGGTGACCTCTCCGGTGAACTGCCCGGGCTGATCAGCGGGTTGCGCTCCTTCGAGGTCGGGCCGGCGAGGGAGGAGGACGACGAGGGCGGTGCGCACGACCGGGACAGCCGGGACAGCCGGGACGGCCGGCTGACGGGGGTCGCGGTGAGCGTGATCGGTCACCGGGAGCGGTTCGAGATCGTGCTGCGCAGCGGCTGGTGCCTGATGCAGAGCCGGGTGCTGCTGGGCGGGATGGCCGCCGTGCGGGACGGGGACGGGACGCGCTTCGCGCTGCTCGGCAGCCTGCGGGTGCCGGGTGCCGCGCCGGTGCGGCACCTCCTCGGCGGGCTCGCCGAGCGGCGCGGCGAGGTGCTGCTGGACCGGCTGGAGCGGCGGGTCGCCGAGCGGTCACGGGCGGGGCAGTAGCCGCCGTACGGCTTCGGCCACGGCCTCGGGCCGCTCGTGCGGCAGGTAGTGGCCGCAGCCGGACACGACCTCGGCGCGCAGGTCGTCGGCGGGGGCGCCGGTCGGGGAGAGCAGGGACGGGCGGATCACCGGGTCCCGGTCGCCGCCGAGCAGCAGGGTGGGGACGGTGAGGCGGCGGCCGCGGTACCGGCCGAGTGCCAGGCGCGGGATGTCCCGGACGACGAACCCCCAGTGCAGCCGCTCGGCGGCGCGGGCCGCCTCGGGGGTGCTGCCGGCGCTCACGTACTCGGCCAACTCCTCGGCGGGCCAGGGATGTTCGGCGGTGGTGGCGCGCCGCAGCAGGTGGCCGAGCAGCCCGGGTCGGTGGCGGACGACGCGGCGGCCGATGCCCGGGTACTCCAGCAGGGCGGTGTACCAGAACCGCCAGGCCGTACCGATCAGGGCGCGCTGCCGCGGCCAGGGGTGGGTCATGTTGAGCGCGAGGAGCCCGGTGAACCGCTCGGGTGCGCGCAGGGCCAGCTCGAAGCCCGTCCAGGCGCCCCAGTCGTGGCCGACCAGGCCCACCCGCGGCAGGCCGAGCCGGTCGAGGGCGGCGAGCACCAGGCGGGCGCGGTCGTCGGTGGTGTGGCCGCGGCGCGGCGCCTCGGACCAGCCGAAGCCGGGCAGGTCCAGGCAGAGCAGCCGGAACTCGCCGTCGAGCAGCGGGATCACCTGCCGCCAGGCGTACCAGTGCTGGGGGAAGCCGTGCAGGAGCAGCAGCGGGACGCCGTCCGGGGCGCCGGCCTCGGCGAGGTGGAGGCGGACGCCGTCCGCGTCGACGTGGTGGTGGCGCACGCCGGGCAGCTCGGGCAGTGGGCGGGGGCGAGGGTGGGGATGGGGGCGGGTCATCGGGGTCGTCCTCTCCTGGGCGTGGTCTCAGGAGAGGAGAGGGCGGGGGAGGGCCCGGCAATCCCCGGGGCGGCGGACTTTTTTCCGGCTCACTGCGGTTCGGCGCCCCAGGCGGCGCGGAAGCGGTGCCGGGCGCGGAAGAGTCGTGAACGGACGGTCCCCAGCGGGAGGTCGAGGATCTCGGCCACGGACCTCTCGTCCAGGCCCTCGACGTGGCGCAGGGTCAGGACGGCGCGGTGACCGGGCGGGAGGCGCTCCAGCACGTCCCGGATGTCGGTCGCCAACTCCGGGTCGCGGTCGTCGGGTCGGTCGTCGACGGCCTCCGGCCGGGGGCGCCGCCGGGTGGCGAACCGGACGGCCTCGCGGGCGGCGATCGCCCGGGCCCAGCCGAACAGGGCCTCGGGGGCGAGGAGCTGGTGCAGGTTCCGGACGATCGCGATCATCGCCTCCTGGGCGGCGTCGGGCGCGTCCTGCAGCGCGATCGGGGCGCAGACGCGGCCGACGTACGGCATCAGCAGACCGAGCACCTCGTCCAGGGCCAGCGCGTCGCCCCGCTGCGCGGCGCGGACCAACGCGCCCAGGTCCGGTCCTCGCTCGTCCGCGCCCGTCATGTCGCTGTCGCCCCCCGTCGGCGGTCCTCGCCCCCGGGGACGGTACTGGACGGGGGCCCGGGGCCCGGCGGTGGGTGGGGGTGGAGCTGCGGCTATCTTGAGGGGTCACTGACAGGACTGGGGAAGGTGACGGGGATGGGTGGTCGGCGGGTGCTCGCCGCGGTGGCGGCGGCCGGGGTGTTGACGGGCGTGCTGGCCGGGTGCTCCTCCGGGGGGTCGAAGAACGCCGGCGGGCCGGCTGCTCCCGCCTCGTCCGCGGCGAGTGCGACGGCCGCGGCGCCGACGGGTGCGGGGACGGCCGCGGCCCCCGTGCCCCCCTCGGCGACGGCCGACGCCCCCGGGGCGGGTGCGGCGACCGGCTCGGCGCCCGCGCAGGCGTCGGCCCCCGCCGCCGCGGAGGCGCCGCGCGGGGACCTGGAGGCGGCGCTGCTGGACGACAAGGTGGTCGGGCAGGTGCTGCCGGACGCCAAGGCGATGGCCGGGTGGGAGGAGGAGAAGCGCCGGGTCGACACCGCCGACCACAAGGTCACCTGCACCGGTGCCGCCGCTGCCTCCTGCGCCGGCAAGCCGCTCAGCGGCTCGGTCCGGTTCTCCTCGGGGGACGTGGTCGTCCGCTTCCTGGTGGACACCCTGCCCAGCCGGGACGCGGCGGCGCAGCGGCTGAAGGAGAGCTACGCCTCGTACTCCGCCGGGCCGTTCAAGAAGGTCGACATCCCGGCGCTGGGCAGTGAGAGCCAGGCCTTCCAGGGGCCGCTGGCCGAGGGCGAGGGCGTCGGCATCGTGGTGCGCTCGGGCACCGTGGTGGCGAGCGTGACGAGCGAGGGCGGCCCGGTGGACCTGCCGGCGGCGCGGCGGTTCGCGGTGATGCTGGTCAAGCGGATCGAGCAGGCGCAGGCGGGGAAGGCGCCGGACGCCGGGCTCGGCGTGGGCTGACGGACGGCGGCGGGGCGGCGTGGGCTGACGGACGGCGGCGGGGCGGGCCTCCTCCCCGGTGTTCGAATCGGGCCGACCGGGGCCGGCCCGGGTCACCGCCCCGCCACCGTCGCCTTCCCGGGCGCCCAGGGCGCTGGGCTGCGCAAACGGATGTCAGTCGACCGTGATATGTACCTATCGCATGGCCACCGTGCGGCCATGCGGAAGATGCCGATGACGTTCGAGGGGGCCAGACATGCCGCTGTTCCGACGCCGCTCCGGCGGGGAGGGCGAGCAGGACCGGGCCGGGCGGCGCGGCTTCGGGTCCGGGTTCGGCTTCGGCCGGCGGGGTACCGGATCGCCCGCCGCCCCCGGTGGCGGTGAGCCGCGGCTCGACCCGGCGTACGGGGACGAGTCGGTGCGCCTGGCGCTCCGGCAGGCCGCCGACGGGGACTGGGCCGCGCTGCGGCCCGCGCTGGCCGCGGCCGAGGGCGAGGACCTGACCTTCCTCGCCGGGACGATCTCCCACGTGCCCCGGGTCGAGCAGTGGACGTCCCGGGTGCTGGCCGACACCCCGGAGGACACGCTGCTGCTGCTGCTGTCCGGCGCCCGGCACGTCGCCTGGGCCTGGGAGGCCAGGACGGGCGCCCGGGCCAAGGACGTCACCGAGGAGCGGTGGAAGGTGTTCCACGAGCGGCTGGAGGTCGCCGAGGAACACCTGCTGGAGGTGGCCGAGCGCGAGCCGTCCTGGCACGCCCCTTGGCGGTTCCTGCAGACCAGCGCCCGCGGGGCCTCGCTCGGCCCGGACATCGCCACCTGCCGCTTCGAGGCCGCGGTGCGCCGGGCCCCCGGGAACGCCGGCTCGCACTGGGACCGGCTGCAGCAGCTGAGCGCGAAGTGGGGCGGTTCGCACGAGGAGATGCACGCGTTCGCCCGCTCGGTGATGCTCGCCGCCCCGGAGGGCAGCCGCCTCGGCGAGCTGGTCGCGGTCGCGCACCTGGAACACTGGCTGGCCCTCCCGGACGGCGAGGACCGCGCGTACCTGACCAGCCCGGCCGTGGTGGGCGGGCTCCAGGAGGCGGCCTTCCGGTCCGTCCTGCACCCGGACTTCAAGCCGGTGCGCGGCTGGCAGGACTCCTTCAACGCCTTCGCGATGGCCTTCTCCCTCGCCGACCAGCCGAAGACGGCCCGCCTGCTCTTCGACGCGTTGGACGGCTTCGTGACCGAGGCGCCCTGGAACTACCTGGCGGGCGGCCCGGTCAAGGCCTTCCGCTCCCACCGCGACCGCTGCGCCCACCCCTGGCGCTGAGCCGTACCGGCCCGGCGGCGCACGACCCCCGCCACCGCCATCCACCCGCGACCGAAAGAGCCTCCGGTGTCCCCTACCGACAACCCGACGAGTGCGCACACCTTCCAGGTGGACCTGCGCGGCCTGGTGGACCTGCTCTCCCACCACCTCTACTCCAGCCCGCGCGTCTACCTGCGCGAGCTGCTGCAGAACGCCGTGGACGCGATCTCCGCCCGCCGCGGCCTCGACCCCGGGGCGCCGGCCACGATCACCGTCCGGGCCGGCGACGAGCTGTCCGTCACCGACACCGGCATCGGCCTGACCGAGAAGGACGTCCACACCTTCCTCGCCACCATCGGCCGCAGCTCCAAGCGCGACGCCGACGGCCGGCTGGACGGCGCCGGGCTGGCCCGGGCCCGCGGCGACTTCATCGGCCAGTTCGGCATCGGCCTGCTCGCCTGCTTCGTGGTCGCCGACGAGATCACCGTGGTCACCCGCTCCGCCGCCACCCCGGACGCCCCGGTGATCGAGTGGCGCGGCAGTTCCGACGGCAGCTACACCATCCGCACCCTGCCCGCCTCGGCCAGGCCCGAGCCGGGCACCACCGTCACGCTGGCCCCGCGCGCCGACGCCGCCGAGTGGACCGGCCCCGGCCGGGTGCTCACCCTCGCCCGGGACTTCGGCAGCCTGCTGCGCCACGACGTGACCGTGGTCGACGCGGGCGGCACCGAGCACCGGGTCAACCGCACCCCGCCGTGGGCCGAGCGCCACGCCTCCCCGCTGGCCAGGCGCGACGCGCTCGCCGAGTACTGCCGCGCCGCCTTCGACTTCACCCCGCTCGACACCATCGAGCTGGACCTGCCGCTGGTCGGCCTGCGCGGCGTCGCGTACGTCCTGCCGGACGCCGCCCCGCCCTCGCGCCGCAACGGCCACCGGGTGCACCTCAAGGGCATGCTGCTCTCCGACCAGGCCGACGAACTGCTGCCGGACTGGGCGTTCTTCGTCCGCTGCGTGGTCGACACCGACGGGCTGCGCCCCACCGCCTCCCGCGAGGGCCTGTACGCCGACGAGACGCTGGCCGCCGTCCGGGACGCGCTCGGCGCCCGGATCCGTGACTGGCTGACCGGCCTGTCCGCGAGCGACCCGGCGCTGCTGCACCGCTTCCTGTCCGTCCACCACCTGGCCGTCAAGGAACTCGCCCGCTACGACGACGAGTTGCTGCGGATGATGCTGCCCTGGCTGCCGTTCGAGACCACCGACGGCAACGTCACCCTGGACGAGTTCGCCCGCAGCCACCCGGTGGTGCTGGTGACCCGGACGGTCGAGGAGTTCCGCCAGGTCGCCCCGATCGCCGGCGCCGCCGGGCTCGGCGTGGTCAACGGCGGCTACACCTACGACCGCGACCTGGTGCACCGGCTGCCCGAGATCCGCCCCGGCGTATCGGTCTCCGACCTCGACCCGGGCACCGTCACCGCACACCTGGACACCGTCGACCCGGCCGCCGAGCTGGCCGCCAACGCCTTCCTGGCGATCGCCCGCGAGGTGGTCGGCCGGTTCGACTGCGACGTCGCGCTGCGCAGCTTCCACCCGACCAACGCGCCCGCCCTGCTGCTCGACAACCGGGAGGCCCGGCACGAGCGCACCCGGGCCCAACTGGCGGAGGAAGCCGACGGGTTGTGGGCGGACATCCTCGGCTCGCTGCGAGCCGAGGTGCCCCGGGCCCAGCTGGTGCTCAACCACCTCAACCCGCTGGTGCGGCGCGCCGCCGGGATCGCCGACCGCGAGCTGGCCGTGACCGCCGTCGAGGCGCTCTACGGGCAGGCCGTGCTGATGACCCGCCGACCGCTCAAGGCCAGCGAGTCCGCCCTGCTCAACCGCTCGTTCATCAGCCTGCTCGACCACGCGATGCTCGGGCACGAGGCGGCCGGCCCGGGCCACGACGCTTCGAAGGAGGCGTGATGCCGGACACCCCCGACGCGGTGATGGCCGCGCTGCGCGAGAACGACGCCCGCCCGTACGGCCGCACCAGGACCGTCACGGCCGAGGAACTCGTCGACGCCGCCGAGCAGTTCGAGGACACCGCGGTCCGCGCGATGGCCCTGCTGGAGCTGATGGAGGCCTACGAGTACGACGGCGAGCGCAGCAAGAGCCCGGTCGTCTTCGCCCGCGTCCTCAGGCTCTGGGACACCGACCCGGACGGCTTCGGCGACTGGGCCCGGCACCAGGTGCTCTGGCGCTTCAAGTGGGTCGCCGACGCGCTCAAGGACAACCCGGACGTCCCGCTCGCGGCGATCCGGCGCTGGCACACCGAGCTGCGCGACCGCTACCGCGCGGCCGGCCACGACCTCCAGCCGTACTACGCCCAGCGCTACCACCTGGCCGCGCAGACCGGCATCGACGTGCAGGACGCCTACGAGCTGTGGGCGGCCCGTCCGCGCTCCGAACTGAGCGACTGCCACGCCTGCGAGACCCGCGCCCGCGCCGAGCACTTCCTCGCCGCCGGGGACGACACCCGGGCGCTGGAGGTGCTCGCCCCGGTGCTGGACGGGCGCAGCGGCTGCGAGCAGGAGCCGTACCTCAGCCAGGCCACCGCGCTGCTCGCGCAGCTGCGCCAGGGCCGGCTGGACGAGGCCCGCTCCGGCCACCTCACCGGCTACCGCTACGCCCGCGGCAAGGCGGCGATGCTGGACGCCGTCGGCCTGCACATCGAGTTCTGCGCGCTCTCCGGCAACGAGCCGCGCGGTCTGGAACTGCTCGCCGAGAACCGCGACCTGTTCGCGGTCACCGGCGAACCCGCCTCCCGGTTGGCCTTCCTGACCGGCGTCGAGGTGCTGGTCGGCCGGCTCGCCCGGGCCGGGCACGGCGAACTCGCGGTCAGCGGCCCGGCCGGAACGGCCTGGACGGTCGGCTCCCTGCTCGCCCACGTGCGCACCGAGGCCGACGCGCTGGCCGCCCGCTTCGACGCCCGCAACGGCACCGACGCGGTCGGCGCCGCGCGGCGGGCCCGGCTGGCCGTGGAGCCGCCGCTCGCCGAGCCGCTGGCGCTGGGCGTGCGGGCCGCGGCCGAGCTGTCCGCCGCCCCGGCCGTCGCGCCCGCGCCGCGCCGGACGGTCGAGCCGGAGCCGGAGGACTTCACGGCCCTGGTGCTGCGGGCCCGCGAACTGGAGGTGCTCGGGCACCCGGACTCCGACCGGCTGTGGCAGCGGGTCGCCGAGCGGGCCGCTGCGGCGGACTTCGTCCACCCGGAGAGCGCCGAGCTGGGCGGCCCCGAGCGGCTGCGCGCCGAACTCGCCGAGCAGCGCGCCCACGAGGCGCTCCAGCGGGACGCGTACGCGGAGGGCAAGGCCGGGCTGCTGGCCGCCGCCGAGCTGTTCGAGCAGGCGGGGCTGGCCGGGCCGGCGCTGATGTGCCGCACCCGGACGCTGATCGCGGACCTGGACGAGGGCGACGGGGACTCCCCGGGCGGCTCGGCTGCCGATGAGCGCCACGAGCGCCACGAGCGCGACGAGCACGATGAGCGCGACGAGCACGATGAGCGCCACGAGCACGCCGACCGCGGCGGCCGGCAGGCCGACTGGCCGGCGCTCGACGCCGCGCTCGCCCGGGCCGAGGAGCTGCGCGCCGCCGGCGAACTGACCGACGACGACTACCTGATCGTGCTGCAGACCCGCGCCTACGCCGCCCACCACGACCTGGTCGAGGCGCTGCCCGAGCCCGCCGCCGAGGTGGCCGCGCGCTTCGAGGCGGCGGTCGGCGCCTACCGGCGGACGGCCGTGGAGCTCGGCTCCGAGCGGCGGGCCGCCACCTCCCGGCAGTACACCGCCGACGCCGCCGCCCGGCAGGGCCGGATGGCCGAGGCGGAGGCCGAACTGCGCGAGGTGCTCGCCCGGTTGGACGCCGCCGAGCTGCCCTGGCACACCCCGCGGGTGCTCGGCCTGCTGGGCCAGGTGCTGCTGCAGAGCGGCGAGCCGGGCCAGGCGGTCGAGGTGTTCCACCGGGCGCTGGCCGAGTCCGTGCGCTGGGGCGACGACTCCTACCCGTACGCGCCGACGTACATGATGCTCGGCCACGCCTGCCTCCAGGTGGGCGACCTCGGCGGCGCGGTGCGCGCGCTGTCGGAGGCGGCCGCGCGCTACGACCGCAAGGGCGCGGAGGCGGTGGAGGAGGCCGCCCAGGTGCGGCTGCAACTGGCCGACGTGCTGCGGGACACCGGCCGGGCGGCGGACGCGGTGGCCGTGCTGGAGTCGGTGCTGCTGGACGCGTCGGCGGCCCGGCTGGACGTCCGGATGCTCGCCCAGGCCCGGCTGGACCTCGCCCGGGGCCTGGTCGAGCTGGAGGAGTACCGGGACGCCGCCGAGGAGTACCTGCGGCTGGCCGACGCGGTGGCCGGCTGGGAGGACCAGGAGACCCACACCATGGTCGCCTGCGAGGCCACCCTGGCGCTCGCCCGGGCCGACCGCTGGGACGCCGCCGAGGCGGCGCTGGCCCGCGCCCGCGAGGCGCACGGGAAGGCCCCGCAGGTGGACCAGCTGGCCGCCACCCTGCGGGAGCTGGCCCGGCTGACGATGCGGGCGCGGGGCGAGGAGGGGCTGGCCGCCGCGCTCGCCCGGCTGGCCGAGGCGGACGCGGTCGGCGAGGCGGCCGAGCGGGCCGGAGCGGATTACAACTCCTGGTACCTGCGCGGTGGTTCGCACTACGAGCGGGCGCGCTCGCTGGCCGTCGCCGGGCGGCACGAGGAGGCGCTGGCCGAGATCGAGCGGGCCATCCCGGAGTACGAGGCGGGCGGTGAGCGGGCCGAGTCGCCGCGGGCGGAGTCCGTCCGGCTGGCCGCGCTGATCGAGGGCAGCGACCTCGGCCGCACCGAGGCGGCGGTGGCCCGGCTGACCGCCGGCATCGCGCGCTGCGAGGCCGCGGGGCTGCCGGAGGCGGCGGAGGTCCTGGCGGAGCTGCGGGAGCGGTTCGCCGGGGAGTGAGCCGCACCGGGCCCCGCTGACCCGGGGCGCCCACCCGGTACGGGCGGGGCCCGGGAGATCGAACGCCCCCGCGCCCCCGCCCGTACCGGAGGAGGAGCCGTCGGCAGGGCCCGTCGAAGGTCAGGCGGAAGACCCGGCCGCCGTCCGGCCGAGGACCTCCGCGCCCACTCCCGCCAGCAGGCCGCTGACCGCCGGTGACCACGGGCGGCCGGTCGGCCCGGTGAGCGTCAGCGTCCGGTGGACGGCGGGGCGGATCGGGACCAGCACGCAGTCGGCAGGGAGCATGGTCAGCGCCAGCGCGGGCATCACCGAAACCCCGACGCCCGCGTGCACCATGCCGATCAGGGTGTTGAGGTCGCGGATCCGGTGCCGGGGCGTGAAGCGGGCACCGGCCCGCCGGTAGGCCTCGCGGATGTGGCGTTCGCAGCCGCCCTCCGAGAGCAGGAAGTCGTCGTCCTCCAACTCGGCCACGTGGACGGCCGGTTGACCGGCGAGCGGGTGGTCGCGGCGCAGCAGCGCGTGCATCGAGTCGGCGCCGAGCGGGACCGCCCCGGGCGGCAGCGGCCCGGCGTCCACCAGGACGGCGGCGTCCACCGTGCCCGCCTCCAGCCAGGTCGCCAGCTCCTCGTCCTCGCCCTCGAAGACCCGGACGGTCACCTGCGGGTAGGCCGCCCGCCAGTCCTTCAGCAGCCCGGGCAGCAGCGCCTGGCAGACGGTGGTCGGCGCCGCCAGCCGTACCGTGCCGCTCGGGCCGCCGGAGTGCCGGGTGGCGATCGCGCGGACGGCTGCGGCCGAGGCGACGGCCGTCCGGGCATGCGGCAGGACCTGCTCGCCCAGCGGGGTGGGGCGGCACGGGCTGCCGCGCCACAGCACCGGCGCGCCGAGGGCGCGCTCCAGGGCGGCGACGGCGTGCGAGACCGCGGACTGGCTGATGCCCAGTTCGTCGGCGGCCGCGCCGAAGCCGCCGGTGTCGGCGACCGCGACCAGCGCCCTGAGCTGGGCCAGGTTGACGTCCGAGGTCATGAGACTTCCTCATCACGGGTGCACTGCCACTTGTTGGACTCATGCTCCGGTGCCGGGCCACGCTCTGTCCAGCGGATGGCACGGACGAGGAGGTGGTGGGAGTGCGGCGCTGGCTGCCGGGCTTCGTGGCCCTGTCGGCGATCTGGGGCGCGAGCTTCGCCCTGATCAAGGTGGCGGTCGACGCGGGGGTGCCGCCGCTCTGGGTGGCGCTGTGGCGCTGCCTGCTGGGCGCGGCCACGCTGTGGGCGGTCCTCGCGGTGCGCGGCGAACGGGCCCCGCGTGACCGGGTGCTGTGGGGCCACTCGGCCGTGGTGGCGGTGCTGCTCAACGCCGTGCCGTTCACCCTCCTCCCGTTCGGCGAGACCATGGTCAGCTCGGTGCTCGCCGGCGTGATGAACGCGACCACCCCGCTGTTCACCCTGCTGTTCTCGGTGCTGACCGTCCCCGAGGAGCGCCGCCCGGGCGCCCGCCGACTGGCCGGCCTCGGGCTCGGATTCCTCGGTGTGCTGACCGTGCTCGGCGTGTGGCACGGCCTCGGCGCCGGGGCGACCGCCGGCGCCCTGGCCTGCCTGGCGGCCGCCTGCTGCTACGGCGCCGGCTTCGCCTACCTGCGCCGCTTCCTGTCCGGCCGCCCGGAGTCGGTGGCCTCCCTCTCCGCGCTCCAGATCACCTGCGCCGCCGTCGAGTTGGCGCTGGTCGCGCCGTTCGCCGCGGGCGCCCCGCACTGGCCCGGGGGCGGCCCGGCGCTCGCCCTGCTGGTGCTCGGCGCGGTCGGCACCGGCTTGGCGTACCTGCTCAACCTGAGGCTGGTGCGCGGCGCGGGGGCGACGGTCGCCTCCGCCGTCACGTACGTGATGCCGCTCTGGTCGACGGCGCTCGGCGCGGCCTTCCTGCACGAGCCGGTGGGCTGGAACGCGCTGGCCGGCGGCGCGCTGGTGGTCGCGGCCGTCGTCCTGACGAGGCCGTCCCGGGCCGCGGCTCCGGACGCGACTCCGCGCGGGGCGGCGGACGCGACTCCGCGCCGGGCCCCGGACACGACTCCGCCCGGGTCCCCGCCCGGGGCCCCGAAGGGCCGTCAGCCGGTCGGCTAGGGTGGACCGGATGAGCGAGGGGAGCCGCGAGCGGGAGCAGCAGCCGACGTCCGTGCGCCAGGCGCTGCGGGCGGACCCGCTGCGCTTCCCGTTCACCCGCTGGGTGCCGCGCTGCTGGGCGTACCTGCTGAGCGGCGCCCTGCTCGGGCCGGTGCTGCTGGTGGTCCTCGTGGTGTTGCTGGTGCTCGGCGCGGGCCTGTCGGTGGTCGGGGTCGGGCTGCCGGTGCTGCTGGCCCTGGCGCTCGCGGGCATCCCCGCCGCCGGCGTGGCCCGGTGGCGGCTGCGACTGGTCGAGCCGCTCCCGCTGCCCGACCCGCACCGGAGCCTGCCCGGGGCGGGCCGCCGCGCCCGCGTCCGCACCCGGCTGCGCGAGCGGGCCACCTGGCGCGAACTCGCCCACGCCGTGCTCGCCTCGACGGTGCTGGCCGCCGCCTCGCTCGGCTTCACCGTGCTGCTGGTGTTCTCCGGCCTCTACGTGCTCTCCCCGCTGGTGGACTGGGCGCTCGCCCCGGAGACCGTGATGCTGATCCCCGGGCACGCCGCCGCCGGGCCGCTCGCCGCCCTGCCGTTCACCGCCGCCGGGCTGGCCGGCCTGCTGCTCTGCGCGTACGCCGGGGCGCTGCTGGCCTCGGCCGAGGTCGCGCTGGCCCGCTTCCTGCTCGGGCCCCGGGAGGACGACCTCGGCCACCAGGTACTCGAACTCACCCGCTCCCGGGCCCGGTTGGCCGACGCCTTCGAGGCCGAGCGGCGCCGGATCGAACGCGACCTGCACGACGGCGCCCAGCAGCAGCTGGTCGCGCTCAGCATGACGCTGGGCCTCGCCGAGTACGAGCTGCGCGGCCAGGAGGGCCGGGCGGCCGAGCTCGTCACCCGGGCGCGCGGTGAGGCCCGGCAGGCGCTGGAGCAGCTGCGCGGGCTGGTGCGCGGCATCCACCCCCAGGTGCTCACCGACCACGGGCTCGCCGCGGCCGTCGACGAGGTCGCGCAGCGCCACCCGATCCCGGTGGCCACCGACATCGACCTCCCGGAGCGGCTGCCCGCTCCCGTGGAGACCACCGCCTACTTCACCGTCACCGAGGCGCTCACCAACGCCGCCAAGCACAGCGGGGCCACCGCGATCACCGTCCACGGGCGGGTCGCGGGCGGCCGGCTGGTCGTCCAGGTGACCGACGACGGCCGTGGCGGGGCGGACCCGGCCGCCGGGGCCGGACTGGCCGGACTCGCCGACCGGGTGGCACTGCTGAGAGGACGGCTGATGGTGACGAGCCCGACGGGCGGCCCGACGACACTGCGGCTGGAGGTCCCGTGCTCCGGGTCGTGATCGCCGAGGACGCGGTGCTGCTGCGCGCCGGCCTGGTCGAACTCCTCGCCCTCGGCGGCCACCGGGTGACCGCCGCCGTCGGCGACGCCGGGGCGCTGGCCGCGGCCGTCGACGCCGACCGGCCGGACATCGTGGTCACCGACGTCCGGATGCCCCCCGACCACAGCGACGAGGGCCTGCGCGCGGCCCTCGCCCTGCGCGAGCGCCACCCGGGCCTGCCCGTACTGGTCCTCTCCCAGTACGTGGCCACCCCGTACGCAACCCGGCTGCTCGCCGCCGCCGGCGCCCAACCGGCGGGTCTCGGCTACCTGTTGAAGGACCGGGTCGGCGACGTCGCGGACTTCCTGGACGCGCTGCGGCGGGTCGCCGACGGGGAGACGGTGATCGACCCCGAGGTGGTCCGGGTACTGCTGCGCGGCCGGTCCGCGGACCGCCCGCTGGCCCGGCTCACCCCGCGTGAGCGCGAGGTGCTCGCGCTGATGGCCGAGGGCCTCAACAACCAGGCCGTGGCAGGCCGGTTGAACATCACCGAGGCGTCGGTGGTGAAGCACTGCGGGAACATCTTCATGAAGCTGGACCTGGACCCGACGGAGGGCAACCGGCGGGTGCTCGCGGTGCTGGCGCACCTGCGGGGGGAGTGACTCCGCGGTCGGGCGGGGCGCAAGTCACCCCCTTGTCACGGCGGTTGCGGTGCCGGAACGATGGCGTCATGGCGAGGACACGGGAACCGCAGAGCGCAATCGTCAACCGACTGCTCAAGGGCAAGGCCACCAAGGACGACAGCACGACGGCCCAGGCGAACTTCCTGCTCTGGCTGCGGCAGGAGTGGGGCGGGGACGGCGACCGGGCGTTGGCGTCCTGCCTGGACGTGCTGACCGAGGCCGGGGGCGAGGAGTGGCGGGCGCTGCCGGAGCGTGATCTGTCCGCCCACGTCTGGCTGTTCAGCTTCTCCTGCCCGGGCCGGGACGACCTGCCGGGCCAGGCGCGGAACTGGGTGACGGCGGTCCGCGCCAACGGCGGAGCGCCCGCGATCGCCCGGCTGGTCAGGCACCTGCGGGGGCAGCCGGAGTGACCGGAGCGGCGGAGGCGGCCGGCGCGGCCTGGGCGTTCGGCATGACCGGCGTGGTGGAGCCGGGCAGGGGTACGGCGGGGTCGAGGAGCTCCGTGAGCCGCCGCGCCGACGCTCCCCAGGTCCAGTGCTCCTCGGCCCAGCGCCGCCCGGCCGCCCCCATCCGGGCGCGCTCGGCGGGCGGGGCGAGCAGGATCCGGGTCAGGGCGGCGGCCACCTCGGCGGGGGCACGGCCGTCGACGACCGTGCCGGTGACGCCGTCGAGCACGGTGTCCGGGGCGCCGCCCGAGCGGCCGGCCACCACCGGGAGGCCGGCCGCGGCAGCCTCCAGGAAGACGATGCCGAGGCCCTCCGCCTCCAGCCCCAGCCGACGGGTGCGGCACGGCATCGCGAAGACGTCCGCCCCGGCGTAGTGGACGGCCGTCCCGGCGTGGTCCAGGCCTCCGGTGAACACCACGCTGCCCGGCTCGGTCACCCGGTGGGCGAGACCCCGCAGCCGGTCCTCGTCCGGGCCCCGGCCGACCAGCACCAGGGTGGTCCCGGGCACGGCCCGGCGGATCGCGGGCAGCGCGCGGATCAGCACGTCCTGGCCCTTGCGCGGGACCAGCCGCGCCACGCAGAGGACCACCGGGGCGGCGGACGGCACCTCCGTACCGGCGCTGTCCGTGCCGGTGATCGCCGTACCGGCGCTGTCCGTACCGGTGATCGCCGTACCGGTCCGGGCCGGGGCGCCGGCCGGCCGGAAGACCGACGGGTCGACCCCCGGGACGAGCCGGGCCAACCGGGCGTCCGGCCCGAGCGCCGGGGCGATCCGGGCGCGGGTGTAGTCGCCCAGGTAGGTCACCACGTCCGTGCCGCGGCCGATCCGGCGCAGCAGGGCGCGGGCGCCCGGGGTACGGGCCCACCAGATCTCGTGGCCGTGCGTGGTGGCGACGGTGCGGCGGATGCCGGGCGCCAGCCGCCGCAGGCCGGGCGCCATCGCGGCGAGCGGTGCGGCCGCGCCGAACCAGACCCGGTCGCAGCCGTGCGCCCGGGCTATCGCCGCGGCCCGGCGGGTGGCCCGCGGGGTCGGCAGCAGGGTGCGGGCCCGGTCGCGGATCACCGGGTAGGGGAGAGCGGCGTCGTGGCGCTCCGCGCCCGGTTCGGCCGAGGTGTAGACCACGACGTCGTGGCCGGGGACTCGGTCGGCCAGGGCCTTGACGAAGGTTTCGATGCCGCCCTGGCGCGGCGGGAAGTCGTTGGTGACGACGAGGGTGGTGCCCATGGCAGGCCTTTCGGAACGGAGTCCGCGGGGAGAGGGCTCGTGGGAATCGGGTTCGCGGGGAGCGCAGGACGCGCAGGACGCGAAGGGAGTGCGGGACGCGCGGGGAGCGGGTTCGCCGCGAGCGGGTCCGCGGGGAACGAGAAGGAGAGCAGGACGAGGACGAGCGGCAGCGCGAGGTAGCCGAACCGCCCGGCCGGCGCCAGCAGGAAGGCCGCCGCCAGCCCCAGGGCCAGCCGGTGCGCCGCCGCGGCCGCGGTGCGGGGCGGGCGGGTGAGCAGCGAGGCCCCGACGGCGAGCCCGGCGAGCAGCAGCAGGCCGACGGCGGCGTACCAGCCGGGCGGGCCGAGGTCGGCGAGCAGCCGCCCGGGCAGCGGGCTGGCGGCCGGGGACGGCAGCCGGCCGCGCCCGGTGGGGAAGGCGAGCACCTGCTCCACCAGCGGCCCCGGCGCGCGCAGCGCCACCGGCAGCACCGCCACCGCCGCCGCCCCCACCGCGACGGCCGCCCCGCGCAGCGCCGTGCGCCGTCCGGCGGCCGCCGCCAGCAGGGCCGTCACCACGGCGAGCGCCGGCCAGGCCGTCCACTTCAGCGAGCAGGCGGCGGCCAGCGCCAACCCGGCCGCCACCGGCCGCCGTTGGGCGGCGCGGACCAGGGCGAGCCAGCAGAGTCCGGTGAGCGGCAGGTCGACCCCGCTGACGCAGAGCGGCAGTGCCACCACCGGTGAGGCGGTGAGCGCGGCGGCGCCGAGCCGGCGCCCGGCGGGCACCGTCCGGAGCACGCAGACCAGGAACACCGCCGCGCACCAGAGCCGGGCGTCGCCCAGCGGCGAACCGCCCAGCAGTGCGCGGGGCAGGCCCAGCAGGGCCATGCCGGGGAGGTACGGGGTGTACTCCGCGACGGACCGGGGGTCGGCCAGGTAGGGGGTGCCGGTGTGCAGCAGCAGCGACCCGGAGCGCTCGATCACCCCGACCTCGCTCTGCCCCCGCCCGTCCAGCACCAGGAGGAGCAGCGGCACCAGCACCGCGCCGACGGCCGCGACCGCCACCGACAGCTCACGTCCGCGCCGCCGCATCAGCACGGCGGCCGGCGCCGCGAGCAGGTACCCGCCGGCCGCCCAGAGCCCCCAACTCCGGTGCGGCCCCAGCCCGGACAGCACCGGGAACGCCCCCGCCCACCCCGCCGCGACCAGCCATCCGCCGCACCACCACCACGCCCGTTCCGTCACCCCTTCATTGCATCGGCGCAGGCCGGCGGGGGCATCACGGTCAAGTCGAGTCCTGTGGTCGGGTTTTCCCTACCCCCGCCCGGCCCGCGACGGCCTTCGCCCGGCCTGCGACGGCCTCCGCCCGCGGCGCGGGGCCCGCCGGCCCGCGCTGACGTTCGGTGTCCGGTGGATTACTGATCGTCCGGGCCTCCCCGCTATCCTCGCCGTGTGGTGAGGTCGTGGGATGCGGCGGTGGAGCGGGCGCAGGACCGGCTGGCGGCGGGGCCGCGGCTGCGGGCGGCCGGGCCGGGGGAGGAACGGCGGTTCGCGCTCTGGGACTTGGCGTCCCTGGTGGAGGGCGAGCTGGGCGAGCGGGTGGACCCGGACGGGCTGGCGCCGCACGCCGAGCGCGGCTGGCGGGAGCGGCTGGGGGAGAGCGGGCGGGAGTGGCCGGGCGGGGAGCTGTACCGGCGGCGCTACTGGATCCAGGACGACGCCGGCGCCGTGGTGGGCACCGTCGCCGTGGACAACTGGACCAAGGGCCCGAGCCAGCTCGCCGTCTCCTCCCTCTACGTGACCCCGGCCGCGCGCGGGCGGGGCCTGGCCGCCGCCGCGCTGGACGCGGTGTACGCGGCGGCCACCGCCGAGGGCCTGCCGGGCTTCCGGCTGGAGGCGCACTGGACGTGGCAGCCGGCGGTCCGCTACTACCTGCGCCGGGGCCTGTGGGTGGTGGGCTGGAAGCGCTCGCTGTCCTTCGCCCGGATGCCCCAACTCCCCGCGCACCGGGTGCGGGAGGAGGACGGGCGGCTGCTCCTGCTGGTCGCCGACCGGCTGCGCGGCTGGGTGCCGATACTGGCCGCCGGGCAGGAGGGCCGCTGGCTGCGGCTGGACGAGACGGCGGACTACCGCGGCTGCGACGGCTGGGTGCACGCGTACGGCCGTTCCACCCTGGCGCTGTGCCTGGCGCTGGCCGGCCGGCCGCTGGTGCGCGGGCCGCAGTGGTGGGCGGAGGCGTGGCGCTGGTCGGAGGCCGGGGAGCCGGAGGGCCTGGCGTACCGGATCGAGGAGTTCGAGCGGGCGGCCCGGGCGGCGGGCCGTCGGATGGCCAGCCCCTACCGGCCGGTGCCGCTGCCCGAGCCCGCGCTGCCCGAGCCCGCGCCGTCGTCGTTCCCGCTACCCGCACCGCCGTCGTCCGCGCCGTCTTCCGCGCTGCCGGAGCCCGCCCGGCCGGAGCCCGCGCCGCCGGCCTCCCCGCAGCTGGCAGACTCGGGGGATGGCTGAGATCGAGATCGACGGCGCCCCGGCCGACCCGGCGCGGCTGGCCGCGCTGGGGCTGCTCAACTACGGGCACTTCACCACCCTGCGCGCCGAGGCGGGCCGGGTGCGGGGCCTGTCGCTGCACCTGGACCGGCTGGTCCGGGACTGCCGGGCGCTGTTCGGCGCCGAGCTGGACCGGGCGGCGGTGCGGGAGCGGATCGGCGCGGTGCTGCCCGCCAACGGCGCGCCGGTGACCGTCCGGGTCACCGTGTACGACCCGGCGCTCGGCCTGGAACGCCCCTCGGCCCCGGCCGCACCCGCCCTGCTGGTGACCACCCGTCCGGCCGTGGCGGCCGCGCCCGCCCCGCTGCGGGTCCGTAGCACGGCGTACCGGCGGGAGCTGCCGGAGGTGAAGCACGTCGGCCTGTTCGGCCTGGTGCACCACCGTCGGCAGGCCCAACTGGTGGGCTACGACGACGTGTTGCTGGTCGACGAGGACGGTATGGTGGTCGAGGGCGCGACCTGGAACGTCGGCTTCCTGGCCGGGGACGCGCTGGTCTGGCCGCAGGGCCCCAGCCTGCCCGGCGTCACCGAGGCGCTGCTGTCCGGCGCCTACCGGGGCCCGCAGTCCCGCGAGCGGCTGCCCGTCGACGGCCTGGACCGCTTCACCGCCGCCTTCGCGGTGAACGCGGGCGTCGGGGTGCGTCCGCTGGCGGCCGTGGACGGCACCGCCTTCGACCCCGCGCACCCGGTGCTCGGCGAGCTGCGCGCCGCCTACCGGGGGATCCCCGCCGAGGCGGTGGGGGGATAACCCCACCCCCGGTCCGCCGGTGGCCTGCATGGTCCGCGGAGCCCGTCCTTCCTAGGTTTGAACACGTTGACGACGAGCGACGCAGAACCGAAGGAAGGCCCCCCATGGCACGCCGCCAAGACCGCCGCAGGACCGACGCGTACGGCCCCGAGGCGTACGGCCCCGAGGCGTACGGCTCCGGCGCACCCGGCACCGACGGGTACGCCGCCGCGCCGTACACCACCGCCCCGTACGCCGCCGCCCCGCAGCCGGCCCCCGCGATCGAGCTGCGCGGAGTGCGCCGCACCTACGGGCGCGGCGAGGCGGAGGTGCAGGCGCTGCGCGGCGTCGACCTGGCGCTCGCCCACGGCAGCTTCACCGCGGTGATGGGCCCGTCGGGCTCCGGCAAGTCCACCTTCCTCCAGTGCGCGGCGGGCCTGGACCGCCCGGACTCCGGACAGGTCCGGCTCGGCGGCGAGGACATCACCCAGCTGAGCGAGAACCGGCTCACCAAGCTGCGCCGCAGCCGGATCGGCTTCGTCTTCCAGTCCTTCAACCTGCTGCCCTCGCTGACCGTCGAGCAGAACGTGCTGCTCCCGCAGCGCCTCGCCGGGGAGCGCCAGGACCGCGCCCGGGCCCGGGAGCTGCTGGAGCGGGTGGGCCTCGGCGAGCACGCCAAGCGGCGGCCCGGCCAGCTCTCCGGCGGCCAGCAGCAGCGGGTGGCGATCGCCCGCGCGCTGATCACCCGCCCGGACGTGGTGTTCGCCGACGAGCCGACCGGCGCGCTGGACACCCGGACCGCGCACGAGGTGCTGGCCCTGCTGCGCCACGCCGTGGACTCGCTCGGCGCGACCGTGGTGATGGTGACCCACGACCCGGTGGCGGCCTCCTTCGCCGACCGGGTGCTGTTCCTGGCCGGCGGCGCGATCGTCGACGACCTGCCGCACCCGACCCCGCAGACCGTCGCGGACCGGATGGTCGCGCTGACCGCCCGCCCGGTGGGAGTGGCGGCATGACGAACGGACTCGCGCGCTCCTCGGTGCGCTTTCGGCCCGCGTCCTTCGTGGGCACCCTGGTCGCCCTGCTGCTGGGCGCCGCCGTGGTGGTGGCCTGCGGCGTGCTGCTGCAGACCGGCCTGACCGCGAGCGTCGAACCCACCCGCTACGCCCACGCCCCCGTGGTGGTCGCGGCCGAGCAGGCGGTGAAGATCGAGCAGAAGGTCGCCGACGACACCGAGACCCAGGAGCAGGCCACCCCGGAGCGGGCGCGGACCGACGCCGCGCTGGTCGGCCGGCTGGCCGGGCTGCCCGGGGTCGCGGCCGCCCGCCCGGACACCGCCTTCCCGCTGCCGGCCGGCGACCGGGCGCCGGCCCTGACCGGCCGGGGCTTCGCCGCGCTCGGCATCGCGGGGCCGGGCGACAAGCTGGTCGAGGGCCGCGCCCCCGGGGCGAACGAGGTGGTGCTGGACGCCGACACGGCGCACGCCGCCCGTCTCGCGCCCGGCGCGAGCATCAAGCTCACCGCGCCCGGCGGCACCGCGGACTACCGGATCTCCGGTCTGGCCGCCGCCCAGCGGACCGGCCCCACCGCCTGGTTCGCCGACGCCACCGCCGACCGCCTCTCCGGCCACCCCGGCCGGATCGACGCCGTCGCCGTGCAGCCCCGCGAGGGCGTCAGCACCGCCGCGCTCGCCGCCCAGGTTCGCCAGGCCGTCGGCAACGACGCCAGGACGTACACCGGGGACGGCCGGGCCACCGTCGAACACCCCGCCCTGGGCGAGGCCCGGACCATCCTGATGGGCCTCGGCGGCACCTTCGGCGGCTACGCCACCATGACCGCGATCTTCGTGGTGATGAGCACCGTCGCCCTCGCCACCGGCCAGCGCGCCCGCGAGTTCGCCCTGCTGCGCGCCATCGGGGCCACCCCGCGCCAGATCCGCCGCACCATCGCCGCCGAGGCGATGCTGGTCGCGCCGGTCGCCGCGGCGCTCGGCATCCTGCCCGGACTCGCCCTCGCCCGCTGGTGGTTCGGCCAGCTGGTCGAGCGCGGCGCCGTCCCCGCGGACATCCGCCTGGACGTCGGCCCGCTGCCGATGCTCGCCGCCGTCCTCGCCTGCACCCTGGCCGCGCTGACCGCCGGCTTCCTGGCCGCCCGCCGGCCGTCCCGGATGCGGGCCGCCCAGGCGCTCGGCGAGGCCGCCGTCGAACCGCCCCGCCCGGGCAAGGTCCGCACCGTCCTCGGGCTGGTCTTCGCCGCCGGAGGCGTCACGGCCGCCGCCGTCGCCAGCTCCCTGGACGGCACCAAGGCCGCCCAGATCGCGATGGGCGTGGTGATGTGCTTCATGCTGGCCGTCGCCCTGCTCGGCCCCTGGCTGGCCCGGGCCGCCGCCGCCGTGCTCGGCGTCCCGCTGCGGGCCGGCGGCGCGCCCGGCTCGCTGGCCGCCGACAACGCCCGCGCCAACGCCCGCCGACTGGCCTCCGCGATCACCCCGATCGTCCTGGTCACCGCGTTCTGCGGCACCCTGCTGGTCCTCCAGAGCACCATCCGCCACACCAGCGGCGAGAACGTCCGGGCCGGCGTCACCGCCGACCACGTGATCGGCGCCACCGGCCCCGGCCTGCCCGCCGGGACGGCCGAACGGGCCGCCCGGGTGCCCGGTGTGGACACCGCCGTGGGCGTGCTGCGCACCGGCGTCGTCTACGAGACCGCCGGCCAGCTGGGTACCGCCCCCGTGCTCGGCGTCGACGGCGACCCGGCCCGGCTGCCGAAGGTGCTCGACCTGGGCGTGCGCGGCGGCGCGCTCGCCGACCTCGGCCGCGCCCCCGACACCATCGCCCTGAGCACCACCCTGGCCGACGCGCTCGGCGCCCGGGTCGGCGACCGGGTCCCGCTCTGGCTCGGCGACGGCACCGCCGCGCGGCCCGCCGTGGTCGCGGTGTACGACCGCGGCCTGGGCGTCGCACAGGCGCTGCTGCCCCGGGCCGCGGTGGCCGCGCACGTCACCGCCGGGTACGACAGCCAGGTGCTGGTCGCCGACGCGCCGGGCGCCGACCCCGCGGCGGTGGCCGCCGCACTCGGCGCCCAGGCCGGGGCCGCCGTGACCGACCGGGCCGGGTTCGTCGCCCGGTCCGACAAGGACCTGGAGATCAGCGGCTGGGCCAACACCGTGATGGCCGCGGTGCTCGGCGGGTTCGCCGCCGTCAGCGCCGCCAACACCCTGGTGATGACCGTGCTGGACCGGCGCCGCGAGGTCGCGCTGCTGCGCCTGGCCGGCACCACCCGCGGCCAGGTGCGCGGGATGATGCGCTGGGAGGCGCTGCTGGTGGCCTCGACCGGGCTGGCGGTCGGCGCGGTGATCGCCGGGCTCACCCTGGTGCCGGTCGCCCGGGGCGTGGCCAACGCCGCCCCGTACGTGCCGCCGATGCTCGCCCTGCCGCTGGCCGCCGGAGCCGTGCTGCTCTGCCTCGCGGCGACCGGGATGCCGGTCCGGGCACTGCTGCGGACCCGGCCGGTGGTGCTGGGCGCGGCGCGCCAGTAGCGGGCCGCACGCCCACGACGGGGCCCTGCGGAACGCCCAGGGGGCGGACGGCGGTTGACGGCGGACCCCACCGAGCGGCGGACCCCACCGCACGGTGGGGTCCGCCGCTCGGTGGGCCGCCCGCTTCACCCGGACGGCTGAGGGCCGGAGGGCGCGCGCTGCGCCCTCCGGCCCTCCTGTCCTAGCGTCGCGGGAAGGGGACCCCTCCGACGGACGGAGCTGCCGCATGACCACCCCCGCCGAACGCCGCCGGCGCGGCCGGGCCGCCCGGGAGCGCGTCTCCCGCTCCGCCCACGGCCGGTGGATCCCCGCCGCCGACCGGCCCGACCCGCTCGGCGTCCTGGAGCGGCAGGGCGAGGACCGGGTCGCCCGGCTGCTGCCGATCCGCTACGGGCGGATGGCGGAGAGCCCGTTCGCCTACCTGCGCGGCGCCGCCGCCGTCCTGGCGGCCGACCTCGGCGCCCTTCCTGACACCGGGCTCACCGTCCAGCTCTGCGGTGACGCCCACCTGTCGAACTTCGGCGTGTACGCCTCGCCGGAGCGGGCACTGCTCTTCGACGTCAACGACTTCGACGAGACCTTCCCCGGCCCCTTCGAATGGGACGTCAAGCGGCTCGCCGCCAGCGTCGCCGTCGCCGCCCGGGACAACGGCCTGGACGAACGGCGGGTACGGCGGGCCGCGCTCGCCGCCGTCCACGGGTACGCGGGCGCCATGCGGCGGCTGGCCGGGATGGGCGAACTCGACGTCTGGTACGCCCGGGTGGACACCGCCGACCTGCCGGCCGTGCTGCGCGAGCCGAAGCGGCGCGGACGGGTCGAGGCCGACCTCGCCCACGCCCGGCGCCGCACCAGCCTCCAGGCCTTCGACAAGCTCACCGAGGAACGGGACGGGCGGCGCCGGATCATCAGCGAGCCGCCGCTGATCGAACCGCTGAAACCGACCGAACTGCGCGACCTCGGCAAGGTGTTCAGCGACTACCGGTCGACCCTCGCGGAGGAGCGCCGGGTGCTGCTGGACCGCTACCGCTTCGTCGACGCGGCCACCAAGGTGGTCGGCGTGGGCAGCGTCGGCACCCGCTGCTTCATCGTGCTGCTGGAGGGCCGGGACGGCCGCGACCCGCTGTTCCTCCAGCTCAAGGAGGCCGGCCGGTCGGTGCTGGAGGAACACCTGCCGGCGCTGCGGGCGGACGCCGAGGTGGTCGCCCACCACGGCGGCCGCCGGGTCGTCACCGGGCAGCGCCTGATGCAGGCCGCCAGCGACATCTTCCTCGGCTGGACCACCGGCCCGGCCGGGCGCCACTTCTACGGGCGCCAACTGCGCGACATGAAGGGCTCGACGGACATCGCCGACCTCCGGCCCGGCGGCCTGCGCGCCTACGCCGACCTCTGCGGCCGCACCCTCGCCCGCGCCCACGCCCGCACCGGCGACCGCCTCGCCATCGCCGGCTACCTGGGCGGCGCGGACACCTTCGCCGAGGCGGTCGCCGACTTCGCCGTGCGCTACGCGGACCGGACGGAGGCCGACCACGGCGAACTGGTGGCGGCGATCGCGGACGGGCGGGTGACGGCGACCCCGGGGCTGTGAACCGGGGCCGCCGGGGGCCGACGCCCGTGGCCCGACGCTCGCGCCCTGGCGTCCGTGCTCTGAGCCCGCGCCCTGGCGTCCGCGATCAGACGTCCGTGGTCCGACGCGGGTGGTTCAGGCGAACCGCGGCCGGACCGTCGCCACCAGCAGCGCCGCCGCGACCAGCAGGCCGCCGGCGTAGAACGGCCCGAGGCCGCCGGCCGCCGTGCCGAGGGCGGCGGCGGCGAGCAGCGGTCCCGCGGTGGCACCGAGGTTGAGCGCGGCGGTGGCGTAGGCGCCCGCCAGGGTGGGGGCGCCCGCCGCCTCGTACAGCACCCGGGTGATCAGCGTGCCGCCGACGGCGAAGGACAGCGCGCCCAGCAGGAACACCAGCGGCAGCAGGGCGCCCGGCGCGTCCGCCAGGACGGCCAGCGCGGGCCAGCCCGCCAGCAGCAGCGGGCCGCCGACGGCGAGCACCCGGCCCGGGTGCCGGTCCGCGAGCCGTCCGGCGGCGGTGACCCCGGCGAACGACCCGGCGCCGAACAGCACCAGCGCGACCGGCACCCACGGCTCGCCCAGCCCGGCGGGGCCGGTCACCACGGGGGCGAGGAAGGTGAAGCCGCCGAAGGTCGCCGCGTTCACCAGCGCGGCGAGCAGCATCGCGCGGAGCAGCCGGGGGCGGCGCAGCTCCGCGACCTCCGTCCGCAGCGCCGGAGCGCAGTGCCGGTCGGCCGGAGCGGCGACGGCCGGCAGGCCCTTGGCGATCCCGACGGCGGCCGGCAGGCAGAGCAGCGCGACGGCCCAGAACGCGGCGCGCCACCCGAACAGCGCGCCCAGCACCGCCCCGCCCGGGACGCCGGCCACGGTGGCCACCGTCGTCCCCGCCAGCAGGACCGCGAGCGCCCGTCCCTTCCGGTCCGCCGGGACGAGGGCGGCGGCGGTGGTCAGGGCCACCGCCAGGAACCCGGCGTCGGCGAGCGCGGCCACCACCCGGGTCGCGAGCAGCACCGGGAAGCTCCCGGTGATGGCCCCGACGGCGTGCGCCGCCGCGAAGACCAGGACGAACCCGAGCAGGCTGCCGCGCTCCGGCAGGCGGCGGGCGAGGGCGGCCGTCAGCGGCGCGCCGACCACCATTCCGGCGGCGAAGGCCGAGGTCAGCCCGCCGGCCGTACCGACGGTGACGCCGAGGTCGGCGGCGAGGCCGGGCAGCAGTCCGGCGAGCATGAACTCCGAGGTGCCCATGGCGAACACGGCCAGGGCGAGCAGGTAGAGCGGAAGGGGCATCGAGAGGCTCCGGGAGGCGGTGGGAACGAGGAAGGGACGTCTCGTCACCGCACGCGCAGCCCCCCGGGCGGCGCAGGCGTGGCGCTCGCTCGGACTCGGTGGTTCGGCGTTACCGGGTTTCAGGGGGCTGACGGCGCGTGACCGAAAGCCCCCACCCTGGATGCCTCGGGGCTCGACATGCCCGCAGGCTACCCGACCGTCCGGCGCCGAAGCACCGGGTTTTCGAGTACGGGGCCCGCCTCCGTTCGGCGAATCGCCTGCGGTGGGCGGTACTTGGGCCCATGGCCGGCCTCGGTGCGGACAAAATCGATCAGGGCTTGTTCATTTTTGACCTGTATCAAAATTTTTCGAACGGAGGAGCTGATTCCGTGGCCTGGCTGTGTAGGTTTCCGATCAGTTCGGGGCGATCAAGTGATCTACCTGGCACCGAAGTTGTTCCACTGGAGTGCGGGGTGTCCGGAGTGGATCCCCGCGGAAGCGAAGGGAAGGCTTCCATGCCTGACATCGACCTCGGCGTGGCGTCGGACTGGCAGGACGGCGACTTCAACGGGCGCGTCAAGCTGCGTCAGAACCCGGTCCTCCAGTCCGCGGCCAAGAAGGACGTGGTCGTCAGCGGCCCGCTGAGCATCGAACTGTCGGTGAACACGAACTTCAGCACCAGCCAGGAGGCGGACAAGATCTACTTCACGACGCACCGCGGCGGCGTGAAGAAGATCATCGCCGTGCTGGACTCCGACGGCGTCCTGTCCATCGCCGGCCAGGTGTTCACGAACCAGAAGAACCTGACCTACTGACCTACCGGCACACCGGGGCCCACGCGCCCACCGGGGCGTGCGGACCTCCGTCAGGTGGCCGAGTGCCCGACCTGGCAGTGACGTTGTTTCCACTGGAGAGCGGGCGCTCCCGGGCGGCTTCACGCGCGACGGCGTGCGGCGGGACCGGGAGCGGGCCCGCGGGACCGAAGGGGAGGGCCACCATGCCCGACATCGACCTCGGCGTAGCGTCGGACGTGAAGAACGGCGACTACAACGGCCGCATCAAGCTGCGGGAGAACCAGGTCCACCCGGCCTCGGGTGAGAAGGACGTGCTCATCAGCAGCCCGGAGAGCATCGAGCTGTCGGTGAACACGAACACCAGCAGCAGCCAGGAGGCGGACAAGTTCTACTTCTCGACCCACCACGGCATGACGCACAAGATGCTCGCGGTGCTGGACTCCGACGGCAACCTGACCCTCGTCGGGCGGCTGAGGACGGGTCAGACGAACCTGACCTACTAGGCCGTGTCTCATAATTGATCTTGTGGTGGGTCGAGGAGAGATAACGGATGCCGCGTGGGCTCGGATAGAGCCGTTGTTGCCGCAGCGGGAC
>NZ_JBIAVL010000019.1:0-147981 GCF_042894165.1 Kitasatospora sp. NPDC001547
CCGCAACGCCGTCGTCATCACCCGCACCGACGGCCCCACCGGCCCCACCCTCGTCGCCTACGTCACCCCCCCCCCCCCCCCCCACCCCCCCCCCCCCCCCCCCCCGCGCCCCCCCCCCCCCCCCCCCCCCCCCCCCCCCCCCCGCCCCCCCCCCCCCGGCCCCGTCCGCGGCGAGTTGCAGCGGGTGGGGGAGCGGCCGACACTCGCAGGTGGGAGCGGTCGTGCCGACCGGGGGTCGGCCCCCGCCCGCCGCCGGGGGAGATGGGAACGGTCATGGCGTACGAGCCCGAGAGCCCCTTCCGGTCGCCGATCGTGGGCGACCTCAACCTGGCCCCGCCCGGGATCGCGTTCCGGGCGGCGGGGCAGGACGACGCGGAGCAGCAGGTGCCGATGCTGATCGAGCTGAACCTGCGCTACCCCGGCGGGCTGCAGGTGGTCCGGGACGAGTTCTACGCGCTCTGGGGGCACTACGCGGGACGGTCCCACGGGTGGTGGCCCGAGGAGGTCAGCTCGGGGAGCCATGTGCAGCCCGAGGTGCCGCAGGGGCTCGCCCTGGTCGCACCGAAGCTGTACCAGACGGTCCTCTCCCGTGCGGACCTCGGCGAGCTGGTGGAGGACGACCGGCAGACCGCGATCCTGACCGGGCGGCCGCCGGTCATCTTCCGGGTCTGGCCGGACTACCCGCTGTATCCGCAGATCGACCGCTCGGCGCCCACCGTGAAGGCCAACGCCGCCTGGCGCGCCTACGACGCGCGCGGCAGCGGGATCGTGTGGGCGGTCATCGACAGCGGCATCGACGCGACCCACCCGCACTTCTCCCGGCTGGAGCTCGCGGCCGAGGGGCGGGGCGAGGACCTGCCGCACGGGCGGACCAGTCGGCTGCACCGCGACTTCAGCTTCCTGGTGAACCCGGACGACCCCGCGGCGCGGCCGGCCGGCGGGGCGGCGGACGACGACCCGGCGTCGCCGCGCAACCCCGCGTCGCCGCTGGTGGACGACAGCGGGCACGGCACCCACGTCGCCGGGATCATCGCGGGCTGCACCCCGGACGGCATGACGCCGCGGGTGGCCACGCCGGACGAGCCCCGGGACAGCGGATACGTGGCGCGGGCCGGCGCGGACCGGCTGTCCGGGATGGCGCCGGCCTGTGAACTGGTCAGCATCAAGGTGATGAGGCGCAGCCGCCAGGGCACCTTCGTCACCTCCTCCAGCGCGGTCATCCGCGCGCTGACCTACCTTCGGACCGAGGTCAACGTGGACCCGGCGGTGCTGCGCGTGCACGGCGTCAACATGAGCCTCGGCTGCGAGTGGCGGCCGGACCAGTACGCCGCGGGCCAGTCCCCGCTGTGCCAGGCCCTGGGCCAGGTGGTCGCCTCCGGCGTGGTCGTGGTGGTCTCCACCGGCAACTACGGTGCCCGGCGGGAGGCCGCCAACACCTCGGCGGTGATGGGGTCGATCACCGAGCCGGCCCACGCCGAGGACTGCATCGCGGTCGGCTCCACCCACCGGGAGGCGCCGCACGCGTTCGGCGTCACCTGGACCTCGGGCAAGGGGCCGACGCTCGACGGGCGGATGAAACCCGATGTCGTGGCGCCCGGCGAGTGGATCGCCTCGGCCGCCACCGGCGACGTCCGGGCCACCGCCGGGCTGACCCCTGCGCCGGCGGACCCGGTTCCGGAGAGCCTGCTGACGTACGCCGAGCAGTCGGGCACCTCGATGGCGGCGCCGCACGTCTCCGGGGTGATCGCGGCCTTCCTGTCCGCCCGCCCGGAGTTCATCGGCCGGCCGCGGCAGGTCAAGGGCCTGCTCACCGCCTCCGCCACCGACCTCGGCCGGGAGCGGTACGCCCAGGGGGCGGGCCTGGTGGACCTGATGCGGATGCTGGCGAACGTCTGACGACCGGACGTCCGAGCAGGCGGGCAGATGAGCGGACCAATCGACAGGCGGACGAACGGAAGGACGGACGAACGGAAGGACGGACGAACGGAAGGACGGACGGATGAACGGCCACCCGGAAAGCCATCCGAAAGGTCACGATCGATGAGGCGACTGCCGACCGACGAGCCCGTGTGGGACCTCACCTTCGACGAGAAGGGGAAGCTGACCGCACCGGCGGCGGGCGACTTCCTCGACGAGGTGACGGCCGAGGGGCTGACGGACCTGTTCGTGTTCAGCCACGGGTGGGGCAACTCCGCCCAGCAGGCCCGCGAGCTCTACGACACGATGTTCCCGCTGATCCGGGAGGCCGGAAGCGGCGCCGCGAGCCTCGGCACGGTGGGGTTCGCGGGCGTCTACTGGCCCTCGCTCTGGTTCCCGCCCACCCCGGCGACCCCGCCGACGGCGGTCGCCGCGCCCCAGGCCGGGGGCGGCGCCGTGGCGGGCCCCGACGCCGGAACGGCCGCCGTCTCCGGGACGGACATCGCGCTGTCGCTGGCCGAGGGCTTCGCCGACCCGGAGCAGCGGCGGACGGTGGCGGAGATCGGCCGGCTCATCGACGAGGGGGAGGCGGCGGCCGGTACCGGGGAGAGCGACCCGGCCAAGGAGCAACGCCTGGCGCGGATCCACGAGTTGGTCCGGTCCCTGGTGCCGCCGCCCGCGCCGCACGGCGAGTTCGAGGACTCGGGCGAGACCGCGCTGCTGCTGGACGCCGATCCGAGGACGGCGTACCAGGCCGCCGCCGAGGCCTTCGGCAGCGCGCCGCCCGGCTCCTCCACCCAGGGCGTCGGCGACTGGTTCCGCAACGCCGTGAACGGGGCGAAGGACGCGCTGCGGGTGCTCTCGTACTCGATCATGAAGGCCCGGGCCGGGGACATCGGCCGGGGCGGCCTCGGGCCGCTGCTCGCCGGCCTGCACGGCCGTTCGCCCGGCCTGCGGGTGCACCTGGTCGGCCACAGCTTCGGCGCCCGGCTGGTCTCCTTCGCCCTGGCCGGCGTCGGCGCGGCCGCCGACAGCCCGGTGGCCTCGCTGCTGCTGATCCAGGGCGCGTTCTCGCACTGGTCCTTCGCCCGCGCCCAGGACAACCCCTTCGGCAGCGCGGGCGCCCTGAACACCGTCGCGGACCGGGTGCACGGCCCGCTCGTCGCCACCCACACCGTCCACGACTGGGCGGTCGGCGTCTGGTACCCGAAGGCCTCCTTCCTCGCCCGTCAGGACTCCGAGGCCGACGTCGCCGGGCGCTGGGGCGGCATGGGCGCGGACGGGTACCAGGCCGTGGCGCCGGCCGAGGACCGGCTGATGCCGGCCGACGGCGGCGGCGACTACGGCTTCGCGCCCGGGACCTTCTACCGGGTGAACGCCGCCGCCGTCATCAACGACGTGAAGGGCCAGCCGTTCGCGGGGGCGCACTCCGACATCTGCAAGCCCCAGGTGGCCGCGCTCGCGGTGGCCGCCGCGACGGCGGGCGGGTAGCAGGGGCCGTGGCGGCGGGGGAGCGAGGCGGCGGGGGGTGAGGCGCGGCTACCCGCCGAGGGCGCGCCGTCGCAGGTAGCCGAGGATCGTCCGGGTCACTGATCGGGGCCGGCCGGGCCGGTTCAGCCGGATGCGGGGGCGAGGGCGCCGGTGAGGTGGTCCAGGGCGACGTGGGCGTGCAGCCGGACGCCGGTGACCAGGGTGTCGTCGTCGGCGTAGAAGCCGGGGTTGTGGTTGAAGGCCGTGCCGCGGCCGCCGGGGGTGGGCCGGAGCCCGCCGTCGGCGGTGAACTCCAGGTCCTGGACGCCGAGGAGGACGTAGAGGCCGCCGTAGGCGTTGACGAACTCGGAGACGTCGTCGTAGCCGAGCGTGGGAGGGGTCGGTACGACGCGGTCCGGGCCGACGACGCGGCGGAAGGTGGGCAGCGCGGCGTCGAGCCACTCCTTGCGGTTGTGCACGGCGGGCACCTCCTGGAGGTAGTCGGCGGTGGCGGTGCAGTGGTAGGCGGCGGCGGTGTTCTCGGCGAGGGTCGTCAGCCGCTTCTGCAGATCGGCCATGTCGGCCTCGACCGAGCAGCGGATGGTGCCCCACAGGGTGACGGTCTCGCCGATGATGTTGAAGCGGCCGACGTCCTCGACATGGCCGATGGTGACGGTGACCGGGTCGACGGCCGGGACCTGCCGGTAGAGCTGGCCGATGCCGGTGAGCACCGCGCCCGCGGCCGGCATCGGGTCGACGCCCTCCCACGGGGTGGAACCGTGGACCTGTCGGCCGCTGATGACGATCCTGAGGAGGCAGGAGGCGCCGAACTGGTTGCCCTCCCGGTAGCCCACGTAGCCCTTGGGCAGCGGGACGACGTGTAGGCCGAAGACCATGGTGGGAGCCGGGTCGGCGAACACGCCCTGGCGCAGCATCTCCCGTGCCCCGCCCGGCTCGTCCACCGGCGGCCCCTCCTCGGCGGGCTGGAAGACGAACAGCACCGTGCCCGGCAGCTGTGCGCGGACCCCGGCCAGTACGGTGGCGGCGCCGAGCAGCATCGCCGTGTGGGCGTCGTGGCCGCAGGCGTGCGAGACCGGGAACGGGCCGCCGGGGTAGTCCGCGTCCACCAGGGCGGAGGCGAAGGGCTCCCCGCAGAGGTCCTGGACCGGCAGCGCGTCGGTGTCGGCGCGCAGCGCCACGACGCGCTCCCCGGGCGCTCCGCCGCGCAGGACGCCGACGACGCCGTGACCGGCGATGCCGGTGCGCACCTCGTCCAGGTCCAGGGAGCGCAGGTGCTCGGCGACGAGGTCGGCGGTGCGGCTCTCACGGTTGGAGAGCTCCGGGTGCTGGTGCAGGTGCCGCCGCCAGGCCACCACCTGGGCGGCTCCCCGGGCGGCGCGGCGGTCGAGCTCGGCGTGGACGGCGTGGATCGGGGCGGGCATCTGCGGCCTCCGGCGAGGGGTGGGCGGTCGACTCGACGCTAACCGAGGCCGGCGCCCCCGGCACCGCTGAACGCGGCTCGGCGCGCGGGGGCGCGGGGCACCCTCCGGATTGGTCCAGACCTCAAATGGTCCAGACCTATTGACGCGCCTTGCCGCCCCTCCTACGATCCGGACCGGCACAGCCCCACCTGTTTCCCCCACTTCACCCAGAGCCGGGCGTCACGCCCCCACGCGTCAGTCATGTCCATGACGCTCGGCGGAAAGGGAGCACAGCATGTTCCGTCGGAGGTCGCGCACTCCACGCCCGTCGGGCGGGTTCCGCCCCAGCCCGGACCCCGGCTGCCTCGACGGCGACCGGGCCGGCGGCGGGCCGCTCCCGGCCCCCGGCCTGCGGCGGGCGGCCGTGCGGCGCACAGCGCCGGTGAACCGGACAGGTCCCGCTGCGCCCGGACCGGCCGTCCTGCGGCGCTTCCTCGCCGGGGTGAGCGCCGCCGCTGTCGTCGGGGCCGGCATCGCCGTGGCCGGGACCGTCACGGCCGGGGCCGCCACCCCCAACCTGGTGGCCAACCCGGGCTTCGAGAACGGGCTCTCCGGCTGGAGCTGCACCGGTGGCTCCGGCGCGGTCGTCGGCAGCCCGGTCCACTCCGGGGCCTCGGCGCTCAAGGCCACGCCGACCGGCCAGGACACCGCCCAGTGCACCCAGACCGTCAGCGTGCAGCCCAACTCCCAGTACACGCTGAGCGCCTACGTCCAGGGCAGCTACGTCTACCTGGGCGCCACCGGTACCGGTGTCACCAACGCCTCGACCTGGACGGCGAGTAGCGCGTCGTACGGCCAGCTCAGCGTCGGCTTCACCACCGGGGCGAACACCACCTCGGTGACGGTCTACCTGCACGGCTGGTACGGGCAGCCCGCGTTCTTCGCCGACGACGTGTCGCTCGCCGGCCCCGGTGGCAGCAGCCCCTCGCCGACCGCCACGGCGACGCCGACCACCACCGCCACGCCGACCACCACGGCGACGCCGACGACGACCGCCACGCCGACCACGACGCCGACCACGACGACGCCGCCGAACGAGACCTGCCCCACGAAGCCCAAGCCGTCGGGCAAGGTCCTGCAGGGCTACTGGGAGAACTGGGACGGCGCCCTGAACGGCGTCCACCCCGGCATGGGCTGGGTCCCCATCACGGACAGCCGGATGGCCGCGCACGGCTACAACGTCATCAACGCCGCCTTCCCGGTGATCCTCTCGGACGGCACGGTCCTGTGGCAGGACGGCATGGACACCAACGTCAAGGTCTCGACCCCCGCCGAGATGTGCCAGGCCAAGGCGGCTGGGGCGACGATCCTGATGTCGATCGGCGGCGCCGCCGCGGGCATCGACCTGAGCTCCAGCACCGTCGCCGACCGGTTCGTGGCGACCGTCGTCCCGATCCTCAAGAAGTACAACTTCGACGGGATCGACATCGACATCGAGACCGGCCTGTCCGGAAGCGGCAACATCAACACGCTCTCCGCCTCCCAGGCCAACCTGATCCGCATCATCGACGGCGTGCTCGCCCAGATGCCCGCGGGCTTCGGCCTGACGATGGCCCCCGAGACCGCGTACGTCACCGGCGGCAGCGTCAACTACGGCTCGATCTGGGGCGCCTACCTGCCGATCGTCAAGAAGTACGCCGACAACGGGCAGCTGTGGTGGCTGAACATGCAGTACTACAACGGCAGCATGTACGGCTGCTCCGGCGACTCCTACCAGGCGGGCACCGTCCAGGGCTTCACCGCGCAGACCACCTGCCTGAACAACGGCCTGACCATCCAGGGCACCACGATCAGGGTGCCCTACGACAAGCAGGTGCCCGGCCTGCCGGCCCAGCCCGGCGCGGGCGGCGGCTACATGGACCCGGGCCTGGTCGGCCAGTCGTGGAACGCCTTCAGCGGCTCGCTGAAGGGGCTCATGACCTGGTCGATCAACTGGGACGGCTCGAAGGGCTGGAGCTTCGGCGACAACGTCAGGCGCCTCCAGGGCCGTTGAGGTCCCGCGGGCCGTACCCCGCCCGACCGCCGAGCCACCGCTGACACGCCTCCCGCGCCCCGGCCGCAGCCGGGGCGCGGGTTCGTGTTCAGGGCGCGGGCGGGCGCTCGAAGAAGGTCTCCAGGACGACGGTCGCCTGGGTGCCGCTCACGCCGTCGATCGCGTAGAGCCGCCGCAGGACGTCCTGGAGCTGTTCGGTGGTCGCCGTCCGCACCTTGACCAGCACCGAGGCGCTGCCCGCGATGATGTGGGCCTCCTCGATCTCGGGTATCGCGGTGAACGCCTGCGCCGATTCGCCCATCCAGGCCGTGGAATCCACCATCACGAAGGAGAGCACCCCGAGCCCGAGGCTCTTCGGGTCGACCTCCACCGTGGTGCGGCGGACCACCCCGCGCTCGCGCAGCTTGCGCACCCGCTCGTGCGCCGCCGCCGTGGAGAGCCCCACGGCCCTGCCCAGCGCCGCGTACGGCTGCCCGGCGTCGTCCTGCAGCAGGGCGAGCAACGCGCGGTCGGTGTCGTCGAGGTGATCGGAAGTCATGGTGGGACCCTACCGCGTTCTGTCATACTCCGACTGGCCGGAAGGCATCCGGCACAAGTCGATACGGGGTGAACGATGTCTGGCTCCATCGAGTTCGAGCTGTACGAGGTACTGGACGACCGGTTCCGCCGCTGCGCCAACGGCGACATCCGGCTGGAGAAGCTGTACGGCGACTGCCGGTGGGCCGAGGGCCCGGTCTACCTGCCCGCCTGGCGCCAGGTGGTCTGGAGCGACATCCCCAACGACCGGCTGCTGCGCTGGGACGAGGCCACCGGCACGGTCGGCGTCTTCCGCTCACCGGCCGGGCACCCCAACGGCAACACCCTCGACCGCGAGGGCCGGCTGATCAGCTGCGAGCAGGGCAACCGCCGGGTCACCCGCACCGAGCACGACGGCCGGATCACCGTCCTCGCCGAGCGCTACCGGGGCAAGCGGCTCAACTCGCCCAACGACGCGGTGGTCCGCTCGGACGGCGCGATCTGGTTCTCCGACCCGGACTTCGGCATCACCTCCGACTACGAGGGCCACCAGGCCGAGTCCGAGATCGGCGCCCGCAACCTCTACCGGATCGACCCGCAGAGCGGCGAGGTCCAGCTCGCCGCCGACGGCTTCGACGGCCCCAACGGGCTGGTCCTCTCGCTCGACGAGCGGCGGCTCTACGTCAACGACAGCCGGGCCGGGCACATCCGGCTCTTCGACATCGAGGAGGACGGCACCCTCACCGGCGACCGGATCTTCGTCAAGGGCGTCGGCTGCCGCTTCGACAACATCCGCTTCGACCGCGACGGGCGGCTCTGGGCGGCGGCCTTCGGCGACGGCGTCCACTGCTACGCCCCGGACGGCACCCTCATCGGCCGCCTCCTCGTCCCCGAGCCCGTCTCCAACCTCACCTTCGGCGGTCCGAAGAACAACCGGCTGTTCATCACCGCCACCACCTCGCTCTACTCCCTGGTGGTGTCCGTGACGGGTACCCACCGGGTCTCGTTTCGCTAGGCCTGTCCGGTGCCGGGGCCCTCGGTTGTTCGGCGTTTTGTTCAATGACCGAGGGCCGAACCAGAACAACCCCGGTGCGCTACACCAGTAGCGCGCGCCACACCCGTGTCGCGCGTCGGACACCGGCCGTGGGGATTTCACCAGATGACGACGCTCTGCATCGCGAACAACCGCACCGAGGAGATGGTCGGGGACCTCACCGGGATGACGCCGTCGGAGCAGCTGCTCGCCGGATGCGGGGCGCAGCGGATGCTCTGGTGGGCCCGGGACGGCGACGTCCTGGTGCTGCCCGGGAGCCCCGACCCGGAGTACCTGGCGTACGTCACCGGGCTGACCGGCGCGCGGGCCGACAGCCTGACCTTCGTGGTGCCGCCGCCGGGCGAGCGGGGCGACCAGGTGCTCACCGCCGACCGCCTGGCCGACCCGGGCTTCCGCGCGGAGCTGCGCCGCGTCCTGGCGGGGCGCTCCGTCGCCGAGGTGCTGGCCATCTCGCCGAACGCCGCGGTGGCCGAACTCGCGGCCGCCCTCGGCCTGGCGCACGCCATGCCCGGCCTGCCCTTCGCGGCGCAGGGCGGCAACGCCCTGGTGAACAGCAAGGCCGGGTTCCGGGCGCTGGCCGCCGGTGCCGGGGTGCCGATCCCGCCCGGTACGGTGGCCGGCTCGCCCGCCGAGGTCGAGGCCGCCGTCGAACACCTGCTGGCGCAGGGGCACAGCGTGATGGTGAAGGTCGAGTACCAGGCCGGCGGCCTGGGCAACGAGATCCTGGCCCGGGACGAGCGGGTGGAGGCGGTCGGCGCCGAGCGGGTGGTGCCGCTGCCGGACCGGGCCGCGGTGGCCGCGTACGTGGCCGAGCGGTGGACCTGGCTCACCGGCGGGCGCGGCCAACGGGTCGTGGTGGAGCGGTACTTCGCCGACTCCGCGCCGCTGTACGCCCAGTTCCTCCTGGACGACGCGGCCGTGGTGCCGGCCGGCTGCGGGGAGATGCTCATGCGGCCGGTGGTGGCCGGGGAGATCACCCCGCCGGTCACCCCGGACGCCGACGTCACGGCCGAACTCGTCCGGCAGGGCGCCCGGTTGTGCGAGGCGCTGCGGGCGATCGGCTACCGGGGCACGGTCAGCGCGGACGCCGTGCTCACCCCCAAGGGCGAGATCTACTTCCACGAGACCAACGCCCGGCTCACCGGCTCCAGCCATCTGCACGACGTCTACCTCGGGCGCCTGCTGCGCGAGGAGCACCGCGGCTCGCGCTTCCTGCTGGAGCTCGGCGGCCTCCGGGTGCCCTCCTTCGCCGAGGCCCTGGCGGCGGTCGGCGCGGCCGGGCTGGCCTTCGACCCGCGGACCGGCACCGGCGTGCTGTTCAGCAGCGACTTCGGGCCCGCCGACGGCTCGGTGATGTACTGCGCGGTCGCCGAGAGCCCGGAGGCCGCCCGGGCCCTGGAGGCCGCGCTGCTCGCGCTGTTCGCCGGGACGGAACCGGAGGCGGACGAGGCGGCGGACGAGGCAGTGGACGAGGGGGCCGCCGCGGCCGCCGGGAGCCGGATGCGCGCCCTGGTGATCCACCGCTACGGCGGGCCGGAGGAGCTGCGCATCGCGACGGTGCCCCAGCCGGTGGCCGCCCCGGGCCGGGTGCTGGTCGACGTCACCCTGGCCGGGCTCAACTACGCCGACCTGGAGATCCGCGCCGGCGAGTACCTGCAGCTCCCGCTGCCGGCGGTGCTCGGCGTCGACGTGGTGGGGCGCCGCCGCGCGGACGGGAAGCGGGTCGTCGCGCTGCTGCGCACCGGCGGCGGGTACGCCGAGGTGGCCGCGCCCGAGGCGGCGCACACGGTGGAGGTGCCGGACGGGGTGGACGACGCGCAGGCGCTCGCGCTGCTGGAGCAGGGGGCGACGGCCTACGGCGCGCTGACCCTGGCGGGGCGGCTGCGGGCGGGCGAGACCGTCGCGGTGACCGCTGCGGCGGGCGGGGTCGGCCACCTGGCGGTGCAGTTGGCCAGGGCGCTGGGCGCGGGCCGGGTGGTCGCCCTGGCCTCCACCCCGGAGAAGCGGGAGTTCCTCCGCTCGCTCGGCGCCGACCTCGTGCTCGACCCCGAGGACCCCGAGCTGGCCGGGCGGCTCGCGGAGTCGGGCGGGGTGGACCTGTTCCTCGACTCGGTCGGCGGCCCGGTGCTGCGCGCCGGGCTGGCCGGGCTGGCCCCGTTCGGGCGGCTGGTGTCGGTCGGGGCGCGGGAGGGCGTGGTGGACACCTTCACGATGACCGAGCTGACCGAGGGCTCGGCGGGGGCGCAGGGCTTCTGGCTCAAGCACGTCCTGACCGACCGGGCACTGTTCGAGGGCATCGCGGACCACCTGTTCCGGCTGGCCGTCGAGGGCCGGGTGGTGGCGCGGATCGACCGGACCGTACCGCTGTCCGGGGTGGCCGCGGCGCACCGGGCGATGGCCGCCCGGCAGACCGTGGGCAAGGTGCTGGTGGACGTCCACCGGGAGGCGTGAGCGACGCCTGAGGGAGGGCGGCCGACCGGCCGCCCTCCCTCAGGCGCGCGCCGGGCCCGACGGCGCAGACCGTCGGGCCCGGCGGTGCGTCAGTACCCGGCGACCTCGTCCAGGCCGTGCCCGCGCAGCGGCACCAGGAAGCTGCGCTCGAACACCACCACGGCCTCGCCGGTGGACTTCGTCCCGGTGGTGCGGCAGCGCACGATGCCCTGCCCGGGGCGGCTCCCGGACAGCCGCTTGGCGAGGGTCTCGGTCTCCGCGTAGAGGGTGTCGCCGGCGAAGACCGGGTGGGTCATCCGGATGTTCTCCCAGCCCAGGTTGGCGATGGTGCGCCCGCTCGTCGAGCGGGCGGTCATCCCGCCGACGATGCTGAGCGTCACCAGGCTGGAGACGATCGGCTTGCCCCAGGGGGTGTGCGCGCTGTAGGCGGCGTCGATGTGCAGGGGGGCGTCGTTCATGCTCAGCATGCTCATCAGCACGTTGTCGAGCTCGGTGACGGTCCGTCCGGGGCGGTGCTCGACCACCTCGCCGACCTCGAACTCCTCGTAGTAGCGCCCGACCACCTCGCGGTAGCGGCGCTCGCCGATCCGCCGGTAGCCGGCGGGTTCGGTGGTGTCCATCGCGGCTGCTCCCAGGTCCTAGAGGTCGGCGGTGAGTTCCTTGACGTGGCCGGCGAACTCGCGGATCAGCCGTTCGTCCATGTCGGCGCGAAGCATCAGCCGGAGCCCGGCCTCGCCCTTGGGCACGATCGGGAAGAACACCGCGGAGCTGTAGAAGCCGCGCTCGAAGAGCTGGGCGGACAGCTTGACCGCCCGCTCGCCCTCCCCGACGTCGACCCGGCGCACCGGCAGGCCGTTGCCCGCGAAGGTGGTCGGCAGCAGCTCGTCGAAGAGCTCGATGTTGCGGGCCAGCTTCGCCTGCAGCTCGCCCAGTTCGGGGGAGCGGTGGATGGCGGCGCTGGCCAGCGAGGCGCCGACCATCGGCAGCGGGATGTTCTGCGACCAGCCGATCGGGCCGGCGTGCCGGTGCAGGAACTCGAACTGCTCGCGGTTGCCGAGCATCGCGACGCCGCCGCTGGTGCCGAAGGCCTTGCCGAGGCTCGCGGTGATCACCGTCAGCGGGTTCATCTCCAGCCGGGAGCGGACGTAGCCCTCGCCGCGCTCGCCCGCGATGGACAGCGAGTGGGAGTCGTCGATGTAGAGGAACAGCCCGTAGCGGTCCTGGAGTTCGAGCAGTCCGTCGAGGGCCGCGGTGCCGCCCATCGAGTAGGCGCCGTCGGCGACGTAGGCGACCCGCGGGTACTTGCGGCAGACGTCCTCCAGGTAGTTCAGGTCGTTGTGCGGACAGGTCAGCACCAGCGACTCGTCCCCGCAGACCGGCTTCATGTACGCCATGCAGAAGTGGCAGAAGCGGTCGAAGACCATCACCCGGGGGCCGCCGCCGCCCTGACAGGTGCCGTCCAGGTGGCCGGAGGCGATCAGCGGCAGGATGCCGGCGGTGAGCGTGGTACAGGACGCCCCCGGCAGGATGTGGGCGCCGAACAGCTCGCCGAGCTCCTCCTCCAGCCGCACCAGCAGGCTGTGCCGGATCCGGGTGGTGGAGAGGACCAGCGAGGTGCCGCGGGCCTCGGTCAGCGCCTCCACCGCGCCGGCCAGGACCGCGGGGTGGTTGTTCAGGCCCAGGTACGAGCAGGAGACCATGTTGGCGAACTCGTGGCCGGTCTCGCGGACGGTCAGCCGGTTGTTGGACTCCGAGTCCGCCGTGATGCCGATCAGGCCGTGGGCGGCGGCGGCCTGCCAGACCGGGTCGGCGGCGGCCAGCATGGCCTCGGCGTTGCGGTACCGGCGCGGGCCGAGGACGGTTTCTTCGGTCATCGTCACTTCTCCGTCATGGTCGGGATGTCGGTGGGCGAGTCGCCCTGGGGGTGGTGCGAACCGAGGGGCCGGGCCGGGACGTCGGGCCGGGGCGGGTCGAACTGCTCGATCAGCCGCTGCGAGGCCTCGAAGAACGGCATGCCGACCATCACCCCGTCCACCACGGTGACCGAGCGGCCGGTCTCCAGGCCCGCCGCGACCACCCGGCGGGCGCGCTCCAGCAGGGCCTCGTCGGGGCTGAACATCTCGTTGATCAACGGCAGTTGGCGCGGGTGGACGGCGATCTTGCCGCTGAACCCGAAGTCCCGGGCGAGCCCGGCCTCCCGGCGCAGCCCGGTGAGGTCGGTGACCTCGAAGAACGGTGCGTCCATCGCCTCCACCCCCGCGGCGCGGGCGCTGTTGACCACCCGGGCGCGGGCGTGGGCCAGGGCCTCCCAGGAGAGCCGGGCGCCGACCGCGAAGGCGTAGTCCGCCGAGCCGAAGACCAGCCCGCGCAGCCGGTGCCCGGCGGCCGCGATGGCGGGCGCGTGCTCGATGCCCAGCGGGGTCTCCACGACGGCCAGGAACTCCGTCTCCGGGCAGTCGGCGGCGAGCGCGCCGGCGGCGATTTCGACGTCCCGGGGGGACTCCGCCATCGGGATCAGCACCAGGTCCGGCTTGACCCGGTACCGGGCGATGGCGATCAGGTCGCGCAGACCGTCCGGCCCGGACAGGGTGTTGATGCGCACCGCGCTGCGCGCGAGCTTGGTGGACGGGAGGGCGAAGAACTCCTCGGCGAGCCGACGGGCCTCCTCCTTCCGGGTGGGTGGGACCGAATCCTCCAGATCGACCATGGCGATGTCGGCCCCGGACTGGTGGCTCTTGGTGTACCGCTCCACCGCCATCGCGGGTGTGGACAGGAGGGAACGGCAGTACCGCGTGAACCTCATGGATATCTCCGAAGTCAGCGAGGGCTGCGGGTTCCGGTTCTATCCCACCGGCTTTGTTCGGCGCCGTGCGGCTGGACATTGAACATCAACTCGGAACAACCGACCCGCACGCACCATTGTTTGACGCCAATGGTGCTGTGCATGATGAATCAACGGGGGGGATCGACACGGGGCACGCGCGGCGCGTGTGACGTGCGGGAACCCCACGGGTTCGAGAACGGTGATTCAGAACGTCGATTCAACAGAGGGGGGCCGTCGTGCCGCGTCGGGAGAGTCCGCTGGATCCCGGGGACGGGCCGCTGCTGCGCTTCGCGGGTGATCTACGGGCCCTGCGGGCGCGCGCGGGAAGTCCGCCGTACCGTCAACTCGCCCTCCGGGCGCATTGTTCAGCGGCCAGCCTGTCGGTCGCCGCGGGCGGCCGGCGGCTGCCCAGCCTCGCCGTCACCCTGGGCTACGTGCAGGCCTGCGGCGGGGACGTGCGGGAGTGGCGGCACCGGTGGCAGCTGCTCGCCGCCGAACTGGCCGCCGACACCGCCGCCCGCCGGCGCGCCCAGGACGTCGGACGGGCTCCCTATCCGGGGGCGGCGGCGTTCGAGGCGGTCGACGCCGAGCGCTTCTTCGGCCGCGAGGTGCTGCTGGAGCGGCTGGTCGCCCTGCTGGCCGAGCGGCGGCTGGTGGTCCTCTCCGGGCCGTCCGGGGCGGGCAAGTCCTCGCTGGTCAGGGCCGGTCTGCTGGCGCGGCTCGGCGGTGCTCCGGCCGGCCGGGCCGGAGCCGGAGCCGGTGTCCCGGTGGCGCTGCTGACCCCCGGCGAGCGGCCGATGGAGGCGTACGCGCTCGCGCTGGCCCGGCTCGGGCAGCGGACCGGCGACGCGGCGCGCGGCGCGTCCGGCGCGGCGGCTGGCGACCCGGTGCTGGTGGTGGACCAGGGCGAGCAGCTGCGCACCCGCTGCCGGGACGCCGCCGAGCGGGCGCGGTTCCTGGACGCCCTGGTGGCGACGGCCGAGGGCGGTCCGGAGGAGGTGCTCACCGGGCTGCCGGTGGCGGCGCCGCCCCGCTGCCGGGTGGTGCTGGTGCTCCGCTCGGACCAGTGCGGGCCGCTGTTCGCCGAGCACCCCGGGCTGGCCGAGGCCGGCCGGCACGGGGTGCTGGCGGTGGGGCGCCCGGCGCCGGACGAGTTACGGCGGGCGATCACCGAGCCGGCGTTACGGTCCGGCTGTACCGTCGAGGGCGCCCTGCTGGCCGTGCTGATCTCGGCCGCCGCTCAGCAGCCGGGCGCGCTGCCGCTGGTGTCCACGGCCCTGCTGGAGACCTGGCGCAGGCGCAACGGCAACGCGCTGACGCTGGCCGGGTTCCAGGCCACCGGGGGCTTCGAGGGCGCGTTGGCCCGGACGGCGGAGTCGCTGTACAACGGGCTGGAGCCGTCCGACCAGGCCCGGGCGCGGGCGGTGTTCCTACGGCTGGGCGGGGAGTTGCTCGCCGCCGGTGAGGAGGCCGCCGGTGCGGTGGGCCTGGGCGACGGGCTGATGCCGGGAGCTGGACCGCTGCCGGCCCTCGACCTGCTGCCGGGCGGTGACGAGGGCTCCCGCAGGCCGGTCCGCCGGGCCGAGTTCGACGAACCCGGCGTGCCCGAGGTGCTGGAACGGCTGGTCCGGGCCCGGCTGGTGGTGGTGGACCGGGACACCGTCGAGCTGTCCCACCACGGGCTGCCGCAGGCCTGGCCCAGGCTGCGCGGATGGCTGGCGGAGGGCGGCGAGGCACTGGGGGAGCAGCGCCGGCTCAGCTCGGCCGCCCGTGGCTGGGCGGACGCCGACCAGGATCCGGAACTGCTCTACCGGGGCGTCCGGTTGGAGCAGCTGATGCGGCGGGTGGCGGCGGGCGAGCTGGCCGCGGCCGGGGTCGAGCGGGCCTTCCTGGCCGCGTCGGCCCGGGCGGCCGTCGCCGACCGGCGCCGGGCGCAGCGCCAGAACCTGGCGGTGGCCGGGGTCGCCGCGGCGGGCGGGGCGCTGCTGGCGCTGGCGGGCGGGAGCCGGATCCGTCGGGCCTGGCGCTGGTGAGCACGCGGCCCGGGTCGTCCCTCCGGCCGCCTGCCGGATCGCCTCCCGGGCGTTGATCGACCTCGTGGGCCAGGGAGTTGAACAACGCCCGAATCGTCCGGCGGCTCGTCGCGGGGGCCTGTTCGGCGTCGAACGCTGTCCTTGCGCGGCCGTCGGTCGTCCGGGTAGCTTGACCGTCGATCCCGGCCCTCGAAAGGCGAATTCGGCTGCCCCGCCGGTGATTTACCGTACGCGTGGTCGGCCCGAGCCGGCCGGCGACGAATTCCTGCGGTGCGGTTCGAGCCGTCGTGTGCCGCAGTGCTGTCTCCGTTTTTCCCTGAACTCTTGTCAAGGGAGAGTCATGTCCGATTCAGCCCGTCCGGTCCACAGCTGGGACGAATTCACCACCCTGCGCGAGATCGTGGTCGGGACCGCCGTCGGCGCCCGGCTGCCCGAGCAGACCGAGCCGTCCGCCTGGCTGTCCTGCTTCCCGAAGACCGGCGCCGCCGACCTCGCCTCGATCGAGGCCGGCCCGTACTCACGGCAGGTCGTGGAGGAGACCGAGGAGGACCTGGACGCGCTGGTCGCCACCCTGCGCGGCCTCGGCGTCACCGTCCACCGGCCCGAACCCGTCGACCACACGGCGGAGTTCGCCTCCCCGCTGTGGAAGGCCGACGGCGGCTTCCACACCTACTGCCCGCGGGACCTGACCCTGGTGGTCGGCGAGACGCTGATCGAGGTGGCGAGCCCGATGCGGCAGCGCTACTTCGAGGTCTTCGGACTGCGCGACCTCTTCCAGGACTACCTGCTCCGCGGCGCGCGCTGGCTGGCCGCACCCCGGCCGCAACTGGCCGACGAGCTCTTCGAGTCCGATGCGGACGGGCTCCCGCTGCTGGGCGAGGCCGAGCCGGTCTTCGACGCCGCCAACGTGCTGCGGCTCGGCCGGGACGTGTTCTACCAGGTCTCCCGCAGTGGGAACGAGCTCGGCCTGCGCTGGCTGGAGTCGACCCTCGGCCTGCTCGGCGACGGCGGCCTGCGGCTGCACCCGCTGCGCGACGTCTACGGCTACACCCACATCGACAGCACCATCGCGCTGCTGCGGCCGGGCCTGGTGCTGCTCAACCCGGACCGGATCAGCCCGGAGACCGTCCCGGAGCCGCTGCGGGGCTGGGACGTCCTGTGGTGCCCGCCGGCCGAGCCCTCGGGCGACGCTCCGGAGCACGCGCTCAGCGAGAGCTGGATCAGCATGAACCTGCTGATGGTCTCGCCGGACACGGCGATCGTCGAGGCCGGCCAGGAGGGCCTGATCAAGGTGCTGGAGCACGCCGGGATCACCGTCCTGCCGCACCGGCTGCGGCACTCCCGGGTGCTCGGCGGCGGCTTCCACTGCGTCACCCTGGACATCCGGCGCGACGGCGGGCTGGAGGACTACCTGTCCTGAGCGCGGCGCGCCGGTGGCACGGCCGGCGGACCGCGTCGCCGCGACGCACGGACGGGAGCAGGAAGTCGGCCGGACCGACTTCCTGCTCCCCTTGCTGCGGACCGCTCAGCCGAGCAGGAGGAACTTGGTGGCCGTGGCGCCCTGGTAGGTGCTGCAGTCGGTGTTCCGGGTGGTCTGGCTGTACGTGAAGCCCCTGGGGACGCTACAGGCCCACAGGCCGCTGACCGGCTTGCGGAGGTGGAACTGGTTGGACTGGCCGCTGCCCGTGGTGATGTTGCAGGCGGTGCCCCAGCTGATGTAGTCGTAGGTGAACTCCGGGGTGCCGACGCAGGCGGTGAGGCCGTCGACCGGCGTGCGCAGGTGGAACTGGTTGGCCTGCACGCCGCTCATCTCGCTGCAGGCGCTGCCCCAGGTGATGGCGTCGTAGACGAAGCCGGGCGCGCTCTTGCAGGCCGTCAGGCCGTCGTACGGGGTCCGCAGGTGGAACTGCGGCGAGTTCCAACTGGCGCCGCCGCTGCAGGCGGTGTTCATCGCCACCTGGTCGTAGACGTACCCGGCCGGGACGTCGCAGGCCCAGGCGCCGTCGAGGCCGGTGGTGGTGGCGCTCGCGGGAGTCGCGGCGGCCGCGCCCGAGAGCAGCAGGGCGAGGGCGGACAGTGCGGCGAGGAGCAGGCGGACGGGACGGGTGCGGGCGATGGGCATGGCTCTCCCCGGGGGTGGTGGTCGGAAGGGCGTGGCACGGAAGCGCTTCGGAACGGGCGCCGGGCGGTCGGCAACGGTGGTTGCGACCGGCCCCGAAGTTTCTAGCACGGGGTGATCGCGGCGGGCTCGTGAACCGGTCGGGTCGGGCCGCCCGCCGACATCCGTCCAGCCGCGCGACCGCGAGGGCTACGCCCGGACCGCCGGCCACCGCCCCGGGCCCCTGCCGCGACTGGCGTACGCCCCCCGGAGGCCCGGGCGGCGGCGCCGGACGGGCTCGCGCCCACCGGTCTACGGCGAGCGGGTCCGCCGGCCCGGGAAGTCCGCCTTCAGGCCGAGCTGTTCGAGGGCGTCGAGCAGCTCGATGAGGCCCGTCCGGTCGTCCGGGCCGCGGCGCATGGTGGTCAGGACGGTCGCGGCGGTGCCGGACTCCTCGACGCTCTGCCGCAGTGCCGGAGCGAGCACCGGGTGAGCGCTGATCTCGACCAGTACGTCATGGCCCGTCAGCAACTCGGCGGTGGAGTCGGCCAGCAGGACGGGCTGCCGCAGGTTCCGGGCGAAGTAGCCCGCGGTGGCCTGCCGCCAGTCCAGCGCTCGCCCCGTGACCGAGGAGATCATCGGGATCCGGCCGGGCCTGGGGGTGAGCTCACCGATGGCCCGTTCGAGGTCCGCCAGGATCGGATCGATCGCCGGGCTGTGGGCCGGCAGGTCGACCCGGACCATCGCGCACAGCACGTCCGCGGCCTGGAGCCCGGCGACGACGGCCTCCAACGCGGACCGGTCGCCGGCCAGCACCGTGGTCCGCGGGCCGTTCCGCGCGGCGACGGACACGCTCCCCTCAAGCCCTCGCAGGTGCTGTGCGAGGTCGACGGCCGAGAGCTCCACCACGGCCATGCCGCTGTGCGGGCCGGCCACGCGGCGTTGCTGGTCGCTGTAGTGGTGGACGAGCCGGACCGCGTCCGGCAGGTCGAGGATGCCGGCGATGACGCCGGCGGCGATCTCGCCGACGCTGTGGCCCGTGACCGCGGCCGGCCGGACGCCCGCCTCCTCCAGCCAGCGGGCGATGCCCACTTGGACGGCGAAGACGACGGGTTGCATGACGCCGACGTCGTCCGTCCTGGCTTCGGGTTCGTCGAGGAAGAGCTCGTGGACGAGGGACCAGCCGGTGTGCCGGGCCAGCTCGCCGTCGCACTCCTCCAGGGCCGAGCGGAAGGCGGGTTCGGTGCGGAACAGAGTCCGCCCCATGCCCACCCACTGCTGGCCGTAGGGGGAGCAGACGAAGGCGATCCGGGTGCCGTCCGCGGCGGCGGGCTCCGGCCCGGCGGACGGGCCGCCGGTCGGCTCGTGGACGGCCGCCCCGCCGAGTTCGCTCAGCCGCAGACCCGGAGCGGCGGCCACGGCGTCGAGCAGCTCGGTGAACTCCCGGACCAGCCGCTCGGCCTGCGCGGGGACGAACAGGTCGAGGGCGTAGGTGAGGCTGCCGTCGATGCCGTCCGGCCTCCGCTGTTCGGCGAAGCCCTCGAACAGCTCGAAGCGGAGGTCGAAGCGGGTGATCCCCTCCGTCACCGGCTCGGTCCGGACCTCCAGGCCGGGAAGGCGGAGCTCGGCGCTCGCGTTGTTCTGGAAGGCGAGCATCACCTGGATGAGCGGGTGCCACGCGGGCGAGCGCGGCGGGTTGACGGCCTGGACCACGTGGTCGAACGGCACCTCCTGGTGGGCGAAGGCCGCCAGGTCCGTGCTGCGCACCCGGACCAGCAGCTCCCGGAAGGTCGGGTCGCCGTCGGTCCTGGTGCGCAGCACCAGCGTGTTGACGAAGAACCCGATCAGGTCGTCGAGGCCCTCGTCGGTGCGCCCGGCGGTGGGGATGCCGATGGCGATGTCGGTGCCGGCTCCGCGCCTGGTGAGCAGGGCCGCGAGGGCGGCCTGCACGACCATGAAGACGCTGGTGCCGGTCTCCCGCGCCAGCTGGTGCAGTGCCCGGTGGGTCCCCCGCGTGACGTGGAAGGGGACCCGACCGCCCCGGTGCGAGGGGGTGTCCGGACGCGGGGCCGCCGCATCGATCCGTAGGCGGTCCGGCATTCCCGCCAACTCCCCTTTCCAGAAGGAGAGCTGGCGGTTGACCAGACTGTCGGGGTCCTCCGGGGCGCCCAGGAGGTCGTCCTGCCAGAGCGTGTAGTCGACGTACTGGACCGGCAGTTCGGGCCGGACCGGCTCCTGCCCGAGGCGGCGCGCGGCGTAGGCGAGTGCCAGATCGCGGTTCAGGGGGAGCAGCGACCACCCGTCGCAAGCGATGTGATGGACGGTCAGGAGCAGGACGTGTTCGTCCGCGGAGAGCCGGAACAGCCGGGCCCGTAGTGCCGTCTCGGCGGTGAGGTCGAAGGCGTAACCGGCCGCGGCGCTCAGCGCTTCGGGCAGGCCTGCCTCGGTGACGTCGTCGACCGGCAGCTCGACCGGAGCCTCGTCCGGGTCCAGGACGACCTGCTGGGGCCGGCCGTCCCAGTCGGGGTAGGCGGTGCGCAGGCTCTCGTGCCAGGTGACCAGGTCGTCGAGGGCGAGTCGCAGGGCGGACAGGTCGAGGTCGCCGCGCAGCCGGTAGGCCATCGGCATGTTGTAGTGCCCGGCCGCGCCGTGCAGGCGGTTCAGGAACCAGAGGCGCCGCTGGGTCTGCGAGAGCGGGATCTCCGCCGGACGGCTCCGGGGGCGCAGAGCAGGGCGCCGGCTCCCGGAGCCCTGCTCCAGGTGCTCGGCGAGGCGGGCGACGGTCGGGGCCTCGAAGATCGTCCGGACCGGGACCTCCACGTCCAGGGCGGCCCGGATGCGGCCGGCGAGCCGGGTGGCCAGCAGGGAGTGGCCGCCCAGCTCGAAGAAGGAGTCGTCGATGGTGACCCGGTCGAGGCCGAGCACCTGGGCGAACACCGCGCAGAGGATCTCCTCCCGCTGGCCTCGTGGGGCGCGGCCCGTCCTCGTGCTCATGGTCGGCTCCCGTTGACGGCGGTGCGGACCCGGGCCGGCCACGCCGCGGTGTCGAGGCCGTACTGGCAGAGGAAGGCGTAGACGAGCCGCTCCAGGCCGAATCCGACGCAGCCGCTGCGGGTCGGCCCGTTCGCACCGTGGTCGATGCCGAAGGCCTTGCCGAACAGGTCGTCGTGGAAGTTGAAGGAGCCGACGGCGATCGTCCGCCCGGGCGCGACGTGGAGCCGCAGCTCGTACTTGAGCTCCATCAGCCGCTGGGACCAGATCCGCTCGGAGGTGTCCGTGCCGCAGAAGAACGGGTCGTTGCCCACCTCGCAGAAGCCGCTCAGGCCGAGCTCCTCGACGAAGGCGAAGACCTTCCGCATGAAGCGCTCCCGGGAGTCCAGCACGTCCTCCCGGGAGCCCATGAAGACCATCTCCCGGATGGTGAAGTCCCAGAGCCGCTCCAGGCTGGTCGCGTACGCCGCCTCGAAGCGGAACGACTTGCCGCGCGAGGTGACCACGTGGAGCCGGCCCGCCTCCAGGGTGCGCCCGCCGTACTGGCTGAAGGTGTGGTAGCACATCGTGGGCGGCAGGCAGTAGTCGACGTTGCCGCAGGAGTCCAGCACCGCGGAGTCGATGCCGGTGACGGCCTGCCGCTCCTGGAAGGCGCGGTAGACGTCCAGGTCGTTGCGCAGCCTGGTGACGAACATCAGGTGCTGCGGGAAGGCCTTGAAGTAGCCCGCCGTCTCCAGCGCCTTCGTTCTGATCAGCGTCGGGTAACGGTACTCCCGGACTTCGTGGTCCTCGGCCAGGAGGTCGCAGACGGCCCGGTCGAAGTAGCCGAGGAGGGAGAGCAGCGGCTCGCCGACGGCGACCTGACCCTCACCGACCTCCGTCACCGCACCGGCCTGGGAGAGGAGTCCGAAGACGTCCTGGTGCGGGGTGCGCTGGTGCGGCGAGGTCCAGACGGCCTTGGCGGGCGTCACCCATTGCCTCCGGACGTCGTTGTCCACCAGGGAGTTGACCTTCTCGGTCAGGGCGTCGTGCGGGAGCGGTCGCTCGGAGCGGAGTGTCACGGAGCGCACTTCGTCGCCCTCCACGGGCACCTCGAAGCCGGTGATCTCGGGCGACACGAAGAAGAGCCGGCGCTCGATCTCGGCGGCCAGCGCTCCGGGGATAGGGCTGCGAAGGTCGATCCGGGTGAGGACCTCGTCGGGGTGCGTCATCGTGGTTCTTTCCTCGCCGATGGGAGAACGGTCGAACGGACCGGCGCGCGGCGGCCTGGCCGCCGCGCGTCCGCGGGTGGGGCTGGGGCGCCGTGGCCGTCTAGGCCGCCGTAGCCGTCCGCGAGGTGACCAGGCGGACAAGACCGTCGACCGTGCGGAAGTTGTCGAAGTCCATGTCCGCCGGGCCGAGGGTCAGGGCGAACTCCTTCTCCACGAAGAGCGCGAGCTGCATCGCGAAGAGGGAGTTGACGTAGCCGAGGGCGAAGAAGTCGTCGTTGTCGGCGAGCGGCTGGCCGGCCAGGTGCGGGGCGAGGAACTCGCGGACCCGGGCGCGCACGTCGTCGTTCGTCATGTCAGGTTGCTCCTTGGGTGGTTCGAGGATCAGTAGGTGTAGAAGCCCTGGCCGGTCTTGCGGCCCAGGAGCCCTGCGTCGACCATCTTCTGGAGCAGGGGGGCAGGGCGGTACTTGCTGTCCTTGTAGCTCTCGTACATGACCGTGATCGAGTTCAGGATCGTGTCGAGGCCGATCAGGTCGCCGGTCTCCAGGGGCCCCATCTTGTGGCCGAAGCAGCCGCGGAACATCTTGTCGACGTCCTCGGCCGAGGCGACCTGGTCCTGGACGCAGAAGATCGCCTCGTTGATGGTCACCATGAGGACCCGGTTGGTGACGAAGCCGGGGGCGTCCTGGACGACGATGCCCTCCTTGCCCATGCCCGACAGCAGCCCGAGCGCGGTGTTCAGCGTCTCCTCGCTGGTGAAGTGGCCGCTGACCACCTCGACGGTGTCCATCATCGGGACGGGGTTCATGAAGTGCAGCCCGAGGATCTCGGCCGGGCGCCCGGTGACCGAGCCCACCCGGGTGATCGGCACGGCCGAGGTGTTCACGCCGAAGATCACGCCGGGGCGGCAGATGGCGTCGATCCGCTCGTACACCGCCCGCTTGACGTCCCAGTTCTCGGTGACGTTCTCGACCACGAAGTCCGCGTCGGCCAGTGCGGTGAGCTCGGTGCCGGTGGTGATCCGGGCGAGGACGGTCCCGGCGTCCTCCTTCAGCGGCTTGCCGAGCAGCATCGGCTGGACGAGCAGGTCACGGCGGATCTGGGCCACCGCGCTGTCGAGTTGGGCCTGCGAGATGTCCACCAGGACCACCTCGAACCCGGACTCCGCGAAGGACTGGGCGACGCCGCGGCCGATCGTGCCGGCGCCGATCACGCCTACGGTGCGGATGCTCACGGGGATACCACCTTTGTGGGATAGAAGGGGAGTTGGGGGCCCGGTCAGCCCTGGGCGGCCCTGGTGTCCAGGTGTTCGGCGAGGTCCGCGATCGTGACGTAGCGGAACAGGTCGACCATGGAGACCCGGAGGTCCGTGATCTTCTGGATGCTCTGGGCGATCCGGAGGGCGGCCAGCGAGTCCACCCCGAGCGCGAACGAGGTGTCGTGCACGTTGAGTTCGGTGAGGCCGAGCTCGCGGGCCCAGATCCGGGCGAGTGCGCGCTCGGTGTCGGTGAACGCGCCGCTCTCCCTGCCGAAGAGCTTCGGCTCGCCGTCGCACGGCGCCTCCTCCGCCGTCGCGGCGGATCCGTCGGCGCTGCCGCGGGCGGCGTCGACGGCCTGCCGGATCGGGGTGGCCAGCACCAGCGGTGCGCGCCGCAACAGTTCCGCGAGCCTGCCGGAGGCGCTCAGCCTCGGGTAGTTGATCTCGCCGACGATCACCGGGGTGCAGGCCGAGGCGAGGATCTCCTCGAAGCTGTCGAGACCGTCCTCGACCGACACCGAACGGAAGAAGCCCTGATCCTGCTGGACGCCGTGGTCGAAGGCCATGCCGGTTTCCAGCCAGTCGCTCCAGTCGACCGACACCGTCCACCGGCCGCGTGCGGAGCGCTGCTCGGCGAAGTGGTCCAGGTAGCTGTTGGCGGCAGTGTAGTCGCCCTGCCCGGCCGCACCGAAGACCGCCACCGTGGAACCGAAGTTGACCATGCACTCCGGCGGGTCGTCCTGGGTGACGAGGTCCAGCACGGTGGCGCCGAGCACCTTCGGGTTCAGGGTACGGCGGAAGGTCTCCGCCTCCTTGCGGAAGAGGAAGCCGTCCCCGGCGACACCGGCCGCGTGGACGACGCAGCCGATCCCGCCGAGATCGGCGCGGATCTTCGCGACGACTCCCGCCATGACCGTCAGGTCGGTGACGTCACCGGAGTAGCCGCGGACCTCGGCGCCGTTGCGCTCCAGTTCACGCAGTGCCTCGATCTGCCCGCGCACCTTGGCGTCGGTGACCTCGTCCCACCGCTCGCGCGGCGGCAGCTCGGTGCGGTTGACCAGGGCGAGCCGCGCACCCGGCACCGATCGGCTCAGCCGGCGGGCGACCGCGAGTCCGAGCCCGCCCAGACCGCCGGTGATGAGGTACACCCCGTCCGGGCGCACCGGCGCGGACCTCGGCTGCTCCCGCAGCTGCACCGGTGCGAGCTCCGCGACGTAGCGGTGCCCGTCGCGCAGCGCGACGGTGGCGGGTGTCCGGGCTCCGAGCAGTTCGGCGCGGACGGCCTCGGCGCCGGTGTCGTGGGCGATGTCGAGGCAGAACACGTCGGTGTCCTCGTACTCCTGGCCGATCACCTTCGCCAGGCCGAAGAGCGTCGCGTGGACCGGGGCCGTCTCCGGCTCGGTGCCGGTGACCCGGGCCACCGAGGGGGCGACCACGCTGAGCCTGGCCGGGCCGACGCCGCGCTCGGAGAGGCTGCGGGACAGGTGGAACAGGCTGTGGACGCCGTGGTCGAGCCTGCTCTCCAGGAGTGACGGATCCTGCTGGACGTCGCCGTCGGCAGGGGCCGCGACGTGCACGACCTCGTCCGGGAGCTCCGCACCGAGTGCGTCCAGCAGCCGGCCGAAACCCTCCTGGGTGGGCGGCACTTCGTACCGGTCCGGAGCGGACCGGTGCCATCGGTCCGCGAGGGCCGCCTCCGTGACGTTGATGCCGTGCGCGCGGAGTGCGGCGCTCAACTCGGATCCGACGCTGCCCTGTTCTCCGATCACCAGGACCCGGGCGGGTGCGGCCCGGGACTCCTCGGCTGCCGGCGCCGGGACCCAGCGGAGGGTGTGGTGGCGGTTGTGCGGTCGCAGTCGGGCGACCGTGCGCTCGGCGTCGGTGACCCGCTTGACGGTGAAGCCGCGGATCTCGGCCGCGGTAACCCCCGACTCGTCGCAGATCACCACGTCGACCTTGCGGAACTCGGCGTTGTCCACGTAGCCCGGGTGCGGCTGGACGAAACTCAGGCCCCGAGCGGGCAGCGGGCCGTGCAGGAGCAGCGAGTCGTAGCCGACCGGGAGGAAGAAGTCCCGGTCACCGAGGGCGAGTCGGCGGTCCTCGGCGGTCTCCAGGAGGGCGAATCCGCTGAAGCCGGTGGCCTGGTCGAGCAGGACTGGGTGCAGGGGGTGGTCCTGGCACTCGGCCCGGTACTGCTCGGGCAGGTCGAGCACGCCGAGGGCGGTGCGGATGCCGACGTGCACGGTCGGGAGGCTGCTGCGCCAGCGGTCGCCGAACTCCATCACCTTGTGCTCGGACTGCCGCCGGGAGATGTCCACGCTCTCCAGCGAGCAGAGCGCCCGCAGCGCGGCCGGATCCTGCTTGGGCGCCGGGGCGGTGTGCGGCTTGACGCCGACCGTGCCCTGGACGTGCACCGTCCAGCGGTCGCTTGCCGGGTCGTGGCTGGCGACGGTGAACTCGGCCTGGAGGTCGTCGAGTTCGCGGACGGTCGTGTGCGCGGTGCGCGGGATTCCCTCCTGCACCAGCAGCGGCACGAGGAAGGTCACGTCGCGGAGCTCGGTGACCGGTCGGCCGAAGTGCAGCGAGGCGGCGGCGCGGGCCATCTCCAGATAGGTGGTTCCGGGGACGATCGCCTCTGAGAGCAGCTTGTGTTCGGAGAGCACCCAGTGCCGTTCCAGCGAGAACTCGGTGAGGAAGACGGACTGGCCCATCGTCCGGAGCAGGACCTGGTCCAGCAACGGGTGTGGTCCGGGGGTGTGCCGGACCGCGGCCTGCGGGACCTGGGGCTCCAGCCAGTAGCGCTTGCGCTGGAAGGGGTAGGTGGGGAGGGGAATCCGGCGGCGTTGCTGCTGGGCGAAGTAGGCGGTCCAGCCGGGCCGGGCGCCGGCGAGCCAGAGGCTGCCGAGGGTGCGCTGGATGATCTCGGTGGCGGTACGGCGGTCGCGCTTGTGGGGGAGCGAGGCGAGCGCCGTGGCCTGGATGCCCGCACTGGTGAGGATGCGCCGGGTGAGGCTGCTGAGGGTCTGGCCGGGGCCGACTTCGAGCAGGGTGACGTGCGGCTCGGTGGTGGCGGTCCGGACGCCGGTGGCGTATTCGACGGTGGCGCGGACGTGGTGGCCCCAGTAGGCCGGGTCCGTGGCCTGCTCGTCGGTGATCCAGGTGCCGGTGGTGTTCGAGACGAAGGGGACCTGCGGAGCCTGGCGGTCGACGGCGGCGACGGCGGCGACGAACTTCTCGACCATCGGTTCCATCAGGCTGGAGTGGAAGGCGTGGGAGGTGGCGACGGGTTGCGTGGCCCAGCCGCGCTCCTCGGCAAGGGCCGTGAAGGCCTGGATGACGTGGTGGGGGCCGGAGACGACGCAGTCGCGGGGGCCGTTGTGGGCGGCGAGGGAGAGGCCGTCGGGCAGCGCCGCCTCGACCTCTGGCCGTGCGGCCATGATGTTGAGCATGGCGCCGGGGGTCTGGGCCTGCATGAGGCGGCCGCGCAGTGCGACGAGCGCGAGGGTGTCGGGGAGGGTGAAGACGCCGGCGACGCAGGCGGCGGTCCACTCGCCGAGGCTGTGCCCGAGCATGGCGGTGGGGGTGATGTCCCAGGACTGCCAGAGCCGGGTGAGGGCGTACTCGATGACGAAGAGGGCGGGTTGGGCCCACTGGGTCTGGTCGAGTCGGCTGTCCTCGGTGAAGACCACCTCGCGGATGTCCTCGCCGACGTGCGGCCTGAGCAGCTCGGCGCATTCGTCGACGCTGGCGCGGAAGACGGGCTCGTGCTGGTAGAGGTCGTGGGCCATGCCGGTGTGCTGGGAGCCCTGGCCGCTGAACAGGAAGACCAGGGGCGCGGTCTCGCGGGTCGCGTGGCTGGTGGTGACGTGGGCGGGGTCGTGGGTATCCAGGGCGGTGGCGATGGCGTCGGGAGTGGTGCCGGTGACGGTGCGGCGGTGCGGGAAGGCGCGGCGGCCGGTGGCCAGGGTGTAGGCGGCGTCGGCGAGGTTGGGCTGTTCGCGGCGCAGGTGGGCGGCCAGTCGGTCGGTGGCTTCTTCGAGTGCGGCGGGGGTGCGGGCCGAGAGGACCAGCGTCTCGGTCGGGCGGGTGCCGGCCGGAGAGGCGGGGGCGACCGGAGCCTCTTCGAGGACGAGGTGGGCGTTGGTGCCGCCGAAGCCGAACGCGCTGATGCCGGCGCGGCGGACGCGGCCGTCGGTGCGGGGCCAGGGAGTCGATTCCGCCTGCACGTGGAACGGGCCGGTGGCGAAGTCGATGTCGGGGTTGCCGCGGCTGTAGTTCAGCGAGGGCGGCAGCAGTTCGTGCTTGAGTGCGAGCGTGGTCTTCAGCAGGCCGGCCATGCCGGCGGCGGCGTCGAGGTGGCCGATGTTCCCCTTGATCGAGCCGAGGGCCCAGGACCCGGTGTCGCCGAACGCCCGGGACAGCGCCTGCACCTCGATCGAGTCACCGATCACGGTGCCGCTGCCGTGCGCCTCGACGTAGTCGATGTCCTCGGGGGCGAGCTCCGCGACGGCCAGCGCCTCCGTGATCACCTCGGCCTGACCGCCGACCGTCGGTGCCGTGAAACTCGCCTTGACCCCGCCGTCGTTGTTGACGGCCGAGCCCCTGATCACGGCGTGGACGGTGTCGCCGTCGGCCAGCGCGTCCTCCAGCCGCTTCAGGGTCACCACGCCGACACCGTTGCCGAAGACCGTGCCCCGGGCGTCCGCGTCGAACGGGCGGATGTGTCCGTCCGGGGAGAGGAAGGCCCCCTCCTGGTACGGGTAGCCGGTGTTCTCCTGCACCTTGTAGGAGACCGCCCCGGAGAGGGCCATGTCGCACTCGTAGTTGAGCAGGCTCTGGCAGGCGGCGTGCAGTGCCACCAGCGAGCTGGAGCAGGCGGTCTGGACCGGGAAGCTCGGCCCCCGCAGGTCGAGCTTGTACGACACCCGGCTGGTCAGGAAGGCGAGTTCGAAGCCGAGGCCGACGTTCTCGCCCTTGATCGCCTCGCCCTGCTCCAGGTTGCCGAGGATGTTCCCCAGGTAGGCGGTGGTACTGGCGCCGCCGAAGACGCCGATGCTGCCCTCGTACCGGGCGGCGTCGTAGCCGGCGTGCTCCAGTGCCGCCCACGCCGTCTCCAGGAAGAGCCGGTGCTGCGGGTCCATGATCTTCGCTTCGCGGGCGGTGTACCCGAAGAACTCCGCGTCGAAGAGGCTGATGCCCTCGAACCTGGGCGCGGCCTTGACGTAGTGGGGCTGGCCGAAGACCTCGGGCGGCACCCCGGCCGCCGTCAGCTCCTCGTCGGTCAGGGCGACGATCGACTCGACGCCGTCGCGCAGGTTCGACCAGAACTCGGTCAGGTCCCCCGCGCCGGGGAAGCGCCCCGCCATCCCGATGATCGCGACGCCGTCCCGTTCCGGGAGATCCGTGAACTCATTGGTCATCATTCGCCCCTTGCCGTCCGACGCCGTTGCTGGTGCTGACGCCGGCGTTGCTGCATCTTTTCCCTGCGTTCCTCAAGTGCCTTGCGGTTGTCGCCCGTTGTCTGCTGCAGGGGCTGCTCGGCCAGGCCGGCCAGGTGCGCCGCCGTCAACCCCTCGTACAGGTCGCCGAGGGCGAGCTTCGTGCCCAGCCGGGTGTTGATGGTGCTCACCAGCTGGATCGCGATCAGCGAGTTGCCGCCCAGGTCGAAGAAACTGTCCTGGATGCCGACCTTCTCGATGCCCAGCAGCTCCTGCCACAGCTCGCAGATCGCGCGCTCGGTGTCGCTGCGCGGTGCCACGAACTCGGTGAGGATGTCCGGGCGTGCGTGCGCGGCGCCACGGGGCTCCGCGGTGTCGCCCTGCTCCAGCGAGAAGGCGTTCTCGAACAGCGCCGAGAGCTCGGCGGGCGACACGATGATCTGCGACTCCGAGAGGCCGGCCAGGATCGCGTCGAGGGCCCACAGCCCTTCGGCGGGCGACATGGCGCGCTCGTCCACCTGCTCGACGCCGGACGGCGCGGCGGTACCGACCGCCATGCCGATCTCCCGCCACGGACCCCAGTCGATCGAGATCACCCGCCGGGTGCGCCCCCGGTCCTGGGCGAAGGCGTCGAGGAAGCAGTTGGCGGCGCAGTAGTCGACCTGGCCGACACTGCCGATGTTCGCACCGTTCGAGCCGAACAGGACCAGGAAGTCCAGCTCCTGGTCCGCCAGCACCTCCTCCAGCACCAGGGTGCCGCGCACCTTCGGGAGCAGGACCTCGGCGGCCGCCTGGAGGTCCTTGAGCTGGATCAGGCCGCCACCGGCGACGCCCGCCGCGTGGAAGGCGCCGTGGACGGCCCCCCACTGCTGGGTGGTCCGCCGGACGGCCTCGCTCATCGCCGCCTGGTCGCTGACGTCGGCCTGGAACACCAGGAGCTCCGCACCCGCGTCCCGCAGACGGACCAACTCCCGTACGGTGTCGGCGAGCCGGCCCTTGCCCGGGTTGTCGGCGAGCCAGGAGTCCCACTCCGCGGCGTCGGGCAGCCGGGTGCGCGCGGTGAGCGCGATCCGTGCCCCCGCTGCCGCGAGGTGCCCGGCCAGGGCCAGGCCCAGGCCACCGGTGCCGCCGGTGACCAGGTAGACACCGTCCTTGCGCACCACCGGCGACTCGTCGCGCCGGGGCAGCGGCTGCGGCAGGTAGTGCTGGGACCAGCGGTGCCCCCCTCGGTGTGCCACCGTCTCCGTGCCGGGCTCCGGCGCTGCTGCCAACTCGGCCATCAGCTTCCCCAGTTGCGCCTGAGTGGGGGCTTCCTGGCAGTCGAGGTCGACGCTGCGGCAGGTGGTGCCCGGCAGCTCGCGGGGCAGCACGCGGCACGGGCCCAGCAGGGTGGCCTTCAGCGGCGAGAGCAGCTCGGCGCCGGTGACGTTGTGCATTCCGTTGCTGAGCACCCAGATCCGGCGCGGCTCGCCGTCCGGGTGCTGGACGAGGGCCTGGGTGAGGCGGATCAGACTCTCGAAACCGTGCTGGAGGCTGCCCTCCGCGCCCGGCGCGGTGACGCTCCAGCCGTGGACGATGTGGGTGGGCACACCGGCAGGGCCGTTCCGCAGGGTGCTGATCAGCCGCTCGTAGTCGGAGCTGTCGGCCGGGTCGATGGTGTAGCGGTCATCTCCCCGGTCGGACCAGGCGCCGGCCGCCGCCACCACGGTGACGGTGGCACCGGCGGCCCGCAGCTGCTCGGTCACCGCCTCGCCCACGCCCAGGCCGTCGGCGAAGACCAGCCAGTGCCGGGTGCGATCCGGCTGCTCCCCGGCGGGGAGAGGCGCCCGCTGCCAGGACGGGGCGTAGAACCACTGCGTGATGTCGTCGCGGCGCGCCGCGGAGCGACCGGCGGCCTGGGCCGTCGTGGCCTGTCGGTCGAGCCAGTAGCGCTTGCGCTGGAAGGGGTAGCTGGGGAGGGGGATCCGGCGGCGTTGCTGCTGGGCGAAGTAGGCGGACCAGTCGGGGGCGGCGCCGGTGAGCCAGAGGGTGGCGAGGGTGCGCTGGACGGCTTCGGAGGGGCTGCGGGGGTCGCGCTTGTGGGGGAGGGAGGCGAGGGTGGTGGACCGGGTGCCGGTGTCGGTGAGGATGCGCCGGGTGAGGCTGCTGAGGGTCTGGCCGGGGCCGATCTCCAGGAGGGTGGTGCCCGGCTCGGTGGTGGCGGTCCGGACGCCGGTGGCGTATTCGACGGTGGCACGGATGTGGTGGCCCCAGTAGGCCGGGTCCGTGGCCTGCTCGCCGGTGATCCAGGTGCCGGTGGTGTTGGAGACGAAGGGCGTCTGCGGGGCCTGGCGGTCGACGGCGGCGACGGCGGTGGTGAACTCCGCGATCATCGGTTCCATCAGGCTGGAGTGGAAGGCGTGGGAGGTGGCGACGGGTTGCGTGGCCCAGCCGTGTTCCTCGGCGAGGGCGGTGAAGGCCTGGATGACGTGGTGGGGGCCGGAGACGACGCAGTCGCGGGGGCCGTTGTGGGCGGCGAGGGAGAGGCCGTCGGGCAGCGCCGCCTCGACCTCTGGCCGTGCGGCCATGACGTTGAGCATGGCGCCGGGGGTCTGGGCCTGCATGAGGCGGCCGCGCAGTGCGACGAGCGCGAGGGTGTCGGGGAGGGTGAAGACGCCGGCGACGCAGGCGGCGGTCCATTCGCCGAGGCTGTGGCCGAGCATGGCGGTGGGGGTGATGTCCCAGGACTGCCAGAGTCGGGTGAGGGCGTATTCGATGACGAAGAGGGCGGGTTGGGCCCACTGGGTCTGGTCGAGTCGGCCGTCGTCGGTGAAGACCACCTCGCGGATGTCCTGGTCGAGGTGTGGTGTGAGGAGTTCGGCGCATTCGTCGACGTTGGCGCGGAAGACGGGCTCGTGCTGGTAGAGGTCGTGGGCCATGCGGGTGTGCTGGGAGCCCTGGCCGCTGAACAGGAAGACCAGGGGCGCGGTCTCGCGGGTGGTGTGGCTGGTGGTGACGTGGGCGGGGTCGCGGGTCTCCAGGAAAGCCGCGACGGCTTCGGCGGACGAGCCGGTGACGGTGCGGCGGTGGGGGAAGGCACGGCGGCCGGTGGCCAGGGTGTAGGCGGCGTCGGCGAGGTTGGGCTGTTCGCGGCGCAGGTGGGCGGCCAGTCGGTCGGTGGCTTCTTCGAGTGCGGCGGGGGTGCGGGCCGAGAGGACCAACGTCTCGGTCGGGCGGGTGCCGGCCGGAGAGGCGGGGGCGGCCGGAGCCTCTTCGAGGACGAGGTGGGCGTTGGTGCCGCCGAAGCCGAAGGCGCTGATGCCGGCGCGGCGGACGCGGCCGTCGGTGCGTGGCCATCGGCCGGGCTCGGCCTGGACCCGGAACGGGCCGGTGGCGAAGTCGATGTCGGGGTTGCCGCGGCTGTAGTTCAGCGAAGCGGGGAGGAGTTCGTGCTTGAGCGCGAGCGTGGTCTTGAGCAGGCCCGAGATCCCGGCGGCGGCGTCGAGGTGGCCGACGTTCCCCTTGACCGAGCCGAGGGCCCAGGACCCGGTGTCGCCGAACGCCCGGGACAGCGCCTGCACCTCGATCGGGTCGCCCAGCGAGGTGCCCGTGCCGTGTGCCTCGACGTAGTCGATGTCCGTGGGTGCGAGGCCCGCGTCGGCGAGCGCGGCGGAGATGACCGCGGCCTGGCCGGTGACGCTCGGGGCGGTGAAACCGACCTTCACCGCGCCGTCGTTGTTGATCGCCGAGCCCCTGATCACGGCGTGGACGGTGTCGCCGTCGGCCAGTGCGTCCTCCAGCCGCTTCAGCGCGACCAGACCGACACCCGTGCCGAAGACCGTGCCCCGGGCGTCCGCGTCGAACGGGCGGACGTGCCCGTCGGGGGACACGAAGGACCCGTCCTGGTGCAGGTAGCCGGTGCCCGGGTTCGGGTCGACGTGGACGCCACCCGCCAGGGCGAGGTCGCACTCCCCGGCGAGCAGGCTCCGGCGGGCGGTGTGGGCGGCGACCAGCGCGGTCGAGCAGGCGGCGCGCAGCGAGACCGCGGGGCCCTTCAGGTCCAGCTTGTACGACACCCGGGAGGCCAGGAAGGCGAGTTCGTTGGCCACCAGGATCTGGGTCTGGCCCAGGGTGTCCACGATCTGCTGGTGCGAGTAGACGTGCTGGACGTAGCGGTTGGCCCCCGCGCCGCCGAAGACGCCGATGCTGCCCTCGTACCGGGCGGCGTCGTAGCCGGCGTGCTCCAGCGCCTCCCAGGCCGTCTCCAGGAAGAGGCGGTGCTGCGGGTCCATCACCTCGGCCTCGCGGGCGGTGTACCCGAAGAACTCCGCATCGAACAGGTCGCTGCCGGTGAAGGCGGGCGCGGCCTTGACGTAGGTTCGTTGCCCGAACACCTCGGGCGGCACCCCGGCCGCCGTCAGCTCCTCGTCGGTCAGGGCGACGATCGACTCGACGCCGTCGCGCAGGTTCGACCAGAACTCGGTCAGGTCCCCCGCGCCGGGGAAGCGCCCCGCCATCCCGATGATCGCGACACCACCGCGCGCCGCCGTCACCGCGCCGCCCGGAGGTCGTCGACGAGCGCGCCGAGGGTGCGCACGGTGGGGCCCTCGTAGACGATGGTCAGCGGTACGGCCACCGCCAGCTCCTGACGCAGTCGGTGGACGACCTGGAGGCCGAGCAGTGAACTGCCGCCCAGTTCGAAGAAGTTGTCGTGCACGCCGACGCTCTCCACGCCGAGTAGCTCCTGCCAGATCTCCGCCACCCGGTGTTCGGTCTCGCCGTTCGGGGCGACGAACGGGTTGCGCAGGTTGGGGCGCTCGTGCCGTGCGGCCGGGGCCGGTGCCTCGGCCACCGGGTCGGCCCACAGTTCGTGACGCAACGTCAGATCGCCGGTGGAGGTGACGACCTGCGCCTGGGGCACCGCGTCGAGCAGGGTGTCGAACACCTGTCGGCCCTCGGCCGGTGTGAGTGCCAACTCGCGTACCGCCGCGCCGAGTCCGGAATCCGCCCGGTCCTCCTGGGAGAAGTGCCAGGCTTCCCAGTTGACGCTGGTCCAGGGCAGGGCCGCGCTGTGGTGCCGCTGGGCGAAGGCGTCGAGCGCGGCGTTCGCGGCGGCGTACGCACCGAAGCCGAGACCGCCGAGCAGCGAGGCGATCGAGGAGCAGATGACGGCGAAGTCCACCCGCTGGTCGGCCAGTACCTCGTGCAGCACCTGCGTGCCGTAGAGCTTGGGGCCGAAGTGCCAGGAGGCCTCCTCCGCGCCCAGGACCGTGACCTCCCGGTGGGCCGCCGTGCCGGTCGTGCCGGCACAGTGCAGCACGCCGTCGATCGGGCCGAACTCCCGCAGGACGCGCTCCTTCAGGGCGAGCATGGCCGTGCGGTCGGAGACGTCCGTGGCGGTCACCAGCACCTCGGAGCCCAGCGCCTCGATCTCCTGGACGGCGCGGACCGCGGACCGGACCGCTTCCGGGTGCTGCGGATCGCCCCAGCTCTCCCGGGGCGGCAGACCCGTCCGTCCGAGCAGCACCAGGCGCACCTTGGCGCGGTCGGCGAGGGCGCGGGCCATCAGCAGGCCGATCTTCCCGAGGCCGCCGGTGACCAGGTACACCCCGCCGGGGCGGACCGGGGACCCACCCCGCGGGCGCGGTGCGCCGGTCACGTACGTCGGCGCCCAGCGGTGCCGGCCGCGCAGCGCGATGGTGCGCTCGGCGGGCGGGGCGGCGAGCTCGGCCAGCAGCCGGTCGACCAGCCCGGGCACGGCCTGCGGGCCTTCCGGGCGGAGGTCGACGTGGACGCAGCTGAGCGAGGGGTACTCCTGCGGCAGCACCCGGCACAGGCCCTGGACGGCGGCCTTCGGCGGGCAGAGCGGCTCGTCCCCGAGGACGGCGTGCACCTCGGAGGACAGCACGTCCCAGCGCTGCCGCCCGGTCATCAGCTCGGCCTCGGTGGCCTGGACCCAGTGGACCAGGCTGTCGAAGGAGCGGTGCAGCAGGGCCCGGACGTCCTCGGGCGCCGTGGCCCGGTCGGCGTCGTCGCCGACGCTCCAGCAGTGCACCACCCGACCGGGCAGCGGGCCCTCGGCGCGCAGCGCCTCGGCGAGCCGGGCGAAGTGCTCCGGCCGGGCGGGGTCGAGGACGTACTCGCGCTCGCTACCGCGGTGCCACTCGGCTCCCCGGGAGACCGTGCGTACGGTGGCGCCGAGACCTTCGAGCCGGTCGGCGAGGTGGTGGCCGACGCCGGTCTCGTCCGCGAAGACGAGCCAGCGCTCGTCGGCCAGGCCGGCCTCGGCGGGCTGCGGTGCGCCGGCCAGCCGCTGCCAGGACGGCGTGTAGAACCACTGGGGCAGGTCGCCGCGCCGCTGCTGGGCCGAGCCGCTGCCGGGCTGGGCGGTGCCGGGTTCGAGCCAGTAGGTGCGCCGTTCGAAGGGGTAGGTGGGGAGCGGGACCCGCCGGGCACCGGCCGTGGCCGGGAAGGGGCGCTGCCGGCCGGCGAGCCAGAGGCGTCCGGCGGCCCGCAGGAGTGCGGTGCGGTCGCTCTGCCCGAGGAAGGCGCCGGGGAGGGACGGGAGGACGACCCGGTCGGTGCCGGCGGCGGCGGGGTGCTGGATGGCCCCGGGCGTCAGGGTCGGCGCGGGGCCGATCTCGACGATCGCGACGTCCGGGACGGACCACAGGGTGGCCAGGCCGTCCGCGAACCGCACGCACTCCCGTACGTGCCGGGCCCAGTACTCGGGGCTGGTGGCCTCGTCGTCGGTGATCCAGGCGCCGGTCAGGTTGGAGACGAACGGCACGGCCGGGGCGTTCAGCCGGACCGAGCGGACCAGTTCGGCGTAGCGCTCGACGACCGGGTCCATCATCGGGGAGTGGAAGGCGAAGCGGGTGGTCAGCCGGCGGGTCGCGGTGCCGGCGGCCAGCAGTTCGCCCGCCACCCGCTCGATGCCCTCGACGGTGCCGGAGAGCACGCAGGTCTGCGGGCCGTTGACCGCGGCGAGGCAGACCTCCGCGTCGGTGTACCGTGCGACGGCCTCCTCGGAGAGCGGCACGGCGAGCATCGCGCCCTCGCCCTGCTCCTCGATCAGCCGGGCGCGCTCCGCGACCAGGCGCAGGGCGTCGGGCAGCGAGAAGACCCCGGCCACACAGGCCGCGACGTACTCGCCCAGGCTGTGGCCGATCATCGCCTCGGGCTCGACCCCCCAGGCGGCCCAGAGCCTGACCAGGGCGTACTCCAGGGCGAACACCGCGGGGTAGCCGAGGCGCGGCTGGTCCAGCGGGTGCTCGCTGCGCTCCGGCTGGAGCAGCAGCCTGCTGAAGTCGAAGGGCTGTCCGGGGGCGGCGGCCGCGGACTCGTCGACGGTGAACACGAGTTCGCGGATGTCCGTGCCGAGCAGCGGCGCCAGCAGTCCGGCGCACTCGTCCAACGCGTCCCTGAACTCCGGCTCCTGGGAGTAGAGTTCGCGCGCCATACCGGGGAACTGGGAGCCGAAACCGGTGAACATGAAGGCCACCGGCCGGTGCGCGGCCTCGGACGCGGTCGCGGTGAGCAGCCGACCGTCGTCGCGGGCGTCGAGCGCCGCCAGCGCCTCCTCGGTGCCGCCGGCCACCAGCATCCGTCGGTACGGGAACGCCCGGCGGCCCCGCTGGAGGGTGAACGCGACGTCGGCCAGCGGCAGTCCGGGGTGCGCCCGGAGGTGGTCGTGCAGCTGGTCGGTGGCCGCCTCCAGGGCCTCCGGGCTCTTCGCGGAGAGCACCAGCAGCTGCTCGGCGCCGTCGGCCTGCCGGGATGCGCGCGGCAGCTCCGGGGCCTGTTCGAGGATGACGTGGGCGTTGGTGCCGCCGAGGCCGAAGGAGCTGACCCCGGCGCGGCGCGGGCCGTCGCCCTCGGGCCAGGGCAGCAGCTCGGTGTTGACGTAGAACGGGCTGCCGGCCAGGTCGATCCGCGGGTTGGGCCGCTCGAAGTGCAGGGTGGGCGGCAGCTGCCCGTGCTCCACCGCCAGCACGGCCTTGATCAGGCCGGCGACCCCGGCGGCCGAGTCGAGGTGGCCGATGTTGGTCTTGGCGGAGCCCAGGGCGCAACTGCGCTCCCCGACCCCGGAGTAGGCCGAGGCGAGTGCGGAGAACTCGATCGGGTCGCCCAGGATGGTGGCCGTCCCGTGCAGCTCGATGTAGCCGATGCTCTCGGCCGGCACGTCCGCGTTCGCCAGCGCGGTGGAGATGACGGCGGACTGGGTGGCGGCGCTGGGCGCGCTGAAGCCGGCCCGGCGGGAGCCGTCGTTGTTCAGCGCGGAGCCCTTGATGACCGCGTGGATGTGGTCGTTGTCGGTGATCGCGTCCTTGAGGCGCTTGAGCACCACCATCCCGACGCCGTCGCCGCCCACCGTCCCCTGGGCGCGGGCGTCGAAGGTGCGGCAGTAGCCGTCCGGCGAGAAGATGCCGTCCGGGCGGTAGACGTAGCCCTTGCTCCTGGTCCCGTCGACGGCGACGCCGCCGGCCAGTGCGGTGTCGCACTGGTAGGCCAGCAGCGCCTGGCACGCCTGGACGACGGCGACCAGTGACGTGGAGCAGGCGGACTGGACGGTGAGGGCGGGGCCCTCCAGGCCGAGCTTGTAGGAGACCCTGCTGGCGAGGAAGTCCGGCCGGTTGCCGATCACCGTCTGCTTGTCGCCGAGGATCCGCGCGGCGCCGGGCTGGGAGGCGATGTTGAAGAGCAGGTAGGTGTTGTTGCCCGCGCCCGCGTAGACGCCGACCAGGCCGTCCTGTCGATCGGTGTCGTACCCGGAGCTCTCCAGGGCGGCCCAGGCGCATTCGAGCAGGACCCGGTGCTGCGGGTCCATGAGTTCGGCCTCGCGCGGGGAGTAGCCGAAGAAGGCGGCGTCGAACTTCTCGCTGTCCGCCAGCGGGTAGCCCGCGCCGACGAAGTCCGGGTCGGCCAGGGTGGCGGCGTCCACGCCCCGGGCGGCGAGCTCCTCGTCCTCGAAGCGGGTGACGGAGCAGACGCCCGCCTTGAGGTTGCTCCAGTACTCCTCGACCGTCCGGGCACCGGGGAAGCGGCCGGCCATGCCGACGACGGCGATGTCCAGGCTGTCGTCGAACTCGGAGAAGCCGTCGGCCGGTTCGGAGTCCAGCTCGGCGTCCGCGGTGGGGTCGGGCTCGGGGGAGTGCTCACTCATGGCGACCTCGCTTCGCTTGCAGCTGCTGTTGGCGGCGCTTCAGCAGGGCGTTCTGCTGAGTGCTCCTGCCGCGGGTGGCGGCCGGTGCCACCCCCTGCCCCTGCTGCGAGAGCAGCTCGGCCTGGGCCCGGACGGTGGTGTGCTGGAACAGGTCGAGAAGGTCGACCTCCCGGCCGGTAGCCGCCCGGAGCCGGTGGTGCAGCCCGACCATGAGCAGGGAGTGCCCGCCGATGTCGAAGAAGTTCTGGTCGGTGCCGACCACCTCGGTGTGGAGGACCTCCTGCCACACCTGCGCCACCAGCCGCTCCAGTTCGTTGCGCGGTGGAAGCGGCGCGGTGGCGGGCTCGGCGGGCCGGGGCAGCCTGCCGCGGTCGACCTTGCCGTGCCCGGAGAGCGGCAGCCGGTCCAGCGTCACCAGCGCCTGCGGCACCATGTGCGGGGAGAGCCGCTCCCGCAGGTGGCGCTCCAGCCCGGCGGTGCTGAACCCGGGGCCGTGCGGCTCGACGTAGGCGACCACCCGCCGGTCGCCGGGGACGTCCTCGCGGACGACGGCGATGGCGTGGCGCACCTCGGGGTGGCTCTTCAGCGCGGCCTCGATCTCCCCCAGGGCGACCCGGAACCCGCGGACCTTGATCTGGTCGTCGCGCCGGCCGAGGAAGGCGATCGTCCCGTCGGCCAGGCGGCGGACGATGTCGCCGGTCCGGTAGAGGCGGGAGCCCGGCCCGCCGCCGAGGGTGTCCGGGACGAAGGCCGCCGCGGTGAGATCCGCCCGGCGGTGGTAGCCGCGGGCGAGGTTGTCGCCGCCGATCAGCAGCTCTCCGGCGACGCCGACGGGCGTGGGACGGCCCGCGGGGTCCACCACGTGGGCCTGGGTGCCCGGGAGCGGAACGCCGATCGGCGCGGTCTCCCACTCCGCCTCCGGGTGGTCGGCCACGGCGAGGGTCAGCACCCCGACGGTGGTCTCGGTCGGACCGTAGTGGTTGAAGACCCGGCAGTGCGGGACGAGGCGTTGGAGGGCGCGCAGCCAGCGCCAGTCGGAGGCCTCGCCGCCGATGACCAGCAGGCGGCGCGGCAGGAGTTCGGCGAAGCGCGGCGAGGTCTGCAGGGCCCGGAGGTGGGAGGGCGCGATCTTCAGGCAGTCGACCCCCCGGGTCTGCACCCAGTCGGCCAGCCTCTGCGCGTCCAGCGCGACGTCACGGGGGATCAGCTGCACCTCGCCGCCCGTGCACAGCGGCGGGGCGAAGGCCGTGACGCTGGAGTCCACCGTCAGCGGCTGCACCATCGCGTAGCTGAGCGGTCCGTCGATGCCGAGCCGCCGGATGACGGCGCGGGTGTAGCCGACGAGCTGGCGGTGCTCGATCACCACGCCCTTGGGCTTGCCGGTGGAGCCGGAGGTGTAGAGCAGGTACGCGGCATCGCCGGAGGTCTCGTGCTCCGGCGGGCGGTCCTCCGTCGGGCGGCCCGCCAACACGGCCAGCCCGGCGTCGAGTTCGATCACCTGGTGGGCGGTGCCGAGCGGGGCCGTCGCCACCACGATCCGCACGGCCGCGTCCGCGAGGATGCCGTCCCGCCGCTCGACCGGGTCGTTCGGATCCACCGGTACGTACGCGCCGCCGGCCTTGAGGATGCCCAGCACGGCCACCATCAGCCGCACGTCGCGATCGGCGCAGAGGCCCACCGTCACCTCGGGGCCGACCCCGGTCTCACGCAGCAGGTGGGCCAACTGGTTGGCCCGGGCGTTCAGTTCGCGGTAGCTGAGGGCGGCGTCCGCGGCCCGGACCGCGATCGCCTCGGGGGTGCGGGCGGCCTGCTCCTCGAAGAGCCGGTGGAAGCCCACGTCCGTCGGCTCACCCGGGACGCCGTTCAGCCGGGCGACGGTCCGCTCCTCCTCGGCGGTGAGCAGGGGCAGCCCGGCCACCGGTCGGTCCGGATCGGCCGTCGCGCCGTCGAGCAGCCTCAGCAGGTGGTCCACCGCGCGGCGGGCGGTGGCGGGGTCCAGGACGTCGGTGGCGAACACCAGTCGGCCGGTCAGCTCGCCGTCGGTGCAACAGAGTTGGAGATCCAGGTCGCAGGAGGTGGTCTCGGGGGCGACGCGCGGTGCCGGCCGGCAGGAGAAGCCCGGCCAGAGGTGCACGGCCTTGGCGGTACGGGCCTGCTCGGCCTCCGCCAGCCCGGTGCCCGCCAGCCGGACCAGGTCCCGGAAGCTCCCGTCGGTCCGGACGCGGACCGGCGTGGTCACCCCGGCGCCGTTGGTCACCCCGACCGCGAGCTCGGACTGTCCGCCGTACCGGTGCAGCAGTGCCAGGTAGAGGGCGAAGGCCGCCGCCGGGAGCCCTCCGCCGCAGGCGTCACCCAGCTGCCGCAGGGCGGCGGTCGCCCCGGCGGGGACGACGAGGGGGACCGAGCCGGCCCGGTGGTCGCGCCGGGCCGGAGGCGTCCGGTCCAACGGCAGCTCCGGGGCGGCGGGCAGCTCGGCGGGGCGCCCTTCGGCATCGGGGCCGGGCACGGGAGGTGCGGGGTGGCGCAGTGTCATGAGGGTTGCCTTGAGGGGTCTGGGGGCAGGACGTACGTCACCCGTCTCGCCGGAACGGGCCACGGCTACGCGGATCGCTTGGTGCAGAGATAGACCTGGTTGCGGCGGTGGTCGGCGGGGACGTCGATGATCTCGACCGACTCCGAGAGCGAGTGCAGCAGCGCCTCGAACGGGCCGGCGGCGTAGCGGTTGAGCCAGATGTAGCCGTCGGCCGTCTCCCGCCGCAGCAGCACCTCGGTCTCCCGTGGCACCTGGAACATGCAGATCACCACGGTGCGGCGGGAGACCCGGAACAGTTCGCGGACGGCGGTCTCGTAGTACGGCAGGCTCTCCAGCACGTGCCGGCAGTTCACCACGTCGAACGAGCCTTCGGGGTAGGTGAGGTCGGTGACGCTCATCCGCTCCCACCGCGCACCGGGGTGGAGCGCGCGGCAGTCCTCGATGGCGGCCTCGTTGATGTCGATGCCGGTGTAGTCGACCGACAGGCCCGCCGTCAGCAGGTGTCGGTAGGTGACCCCGGAGATGACACCGCAGTCGAGCAGTTCGAACGGTTCCTCGCCGTGCAGTGCCGCGATCCGCTCGGTCACGACCGCGTGCGAGGGGTGCCCGGCCCGGGACTTCTCGCCCATGTGAGCCAGGTCAGAGGTGTGCGCCCAGAGCGATCTCGTGTTCACTGCGTTGATCCTCCGTACTGCTGAAGCGGAGCCGGACATGGCGGCACGGTCACCGATCGGACCGTTCCGTGCTGGAGGCCGGGCGACGACCTGCTTCGGAGCGCCCCGTCGCGGCGGTCCCCGGGGCGGCCCGGCCGCCGTCAGCGCACCGGCCGACGGTCAGAAAGCCGCACCTTCCGCGGACTCGGGGTCGTAGACGGAGTCCGGCCCGAACATCCGGGCGTGCTTCGCCGCGGCGAGGGCCAGCGTGCCGCTCGCGTCGCGGGCGCTCGCGACCTCGGCCAGCTTGTTGACCATGGCGGGCGTCGCCAGCCCCTGATCGCGCAGCTCGGGGGAGCGGGACATCAGGACCATGGCCGCGGTGGAGTAGCCCGCGTCGACCCAGGACTGCCAGATCGCGTCGCGGTCCTGCTCCTGGCCCGCGAAGAGCTCCTCGCGACGGGGGTGCCGACCGGAGGGGACCGGGCTCCGGTCGCGAGCCTCCGTGCGCAGGCGGACCCGGCGGCCCGCGAGGTAGGCGACGGCGGCGCCCTTGCGGATGGCGAAGTTCAGGGCCTGTGCCGCGGTGTCCACCACCGGCTCGCCCTTGTCGTTCAGGGAGGTGTTGCACACCATCGGCACCCCCGTGGCCTGCCGGAACGCCTCGATCGCCCGGTAGAGCAGGGGGTTGGTCGCGGCGGACAGGGTCTGCCGCCGGGCCGAGTCGTCGAGGTGGAGGACGGCCGGGACCAGATGGCGCTTCGACTCGGCGACGTACGCGGTTTCGAGCATGTAGGGCGAGGGCCAGGGGTCCTCGAACCACTCGCCGCTGTACTCCTCCAGGACGATCGGGGCGACCGGACGCCACCACTGCCGGCCCTTCCAGTCGTTCAGCAGCTCCTTCGACCGGGGTGAACGGGGGTCGGCGAGGATGCTCCGGTGGCCCAGCGCGCGCGGGCCGATCTCGGCCGCCCCGTCCGCCCACACCAGCGGTCCGGCGGAGAGGTCCTCGACGAACTGGGCCTCGGTGAAGTCCTGGACGTCCTCGATGAAGTCCTCGAAGTGCCGCAGGGCGTCCTCGACGTCGGTCAGTTCGGAGCCGTGGTAGGCGGACTCGAGCTTGAAGCCACCGCCCGGGAGCAGGCCCTCGCCGAGGAGGCCGAGGAGGCCGATCCCGAGGGCCTGGCCGGAGTCGTTGGCGCTCGGCGGGGTGAGCAGGCCCTTGAACCCGTAGCGGCGCAGCAGGAAGGAGTTGGTCGGACAGTTGAGGGCGAAGCCGCCGCTCAGCGAGAGGTACGCCTGGCGCGGGTCCACCCCCGCCGACTCGAGCAGCCGGTCGACGTTGCGCACCATGACGAGCTCGCAGGCCGTCTGGACGATCTTCATGACCGCGGACTGCAGGTGCTCCTGGCGGGTGAAGCGGCTGTCCAACTCCATGGACGGCAACTGGGACTCGGCGGCACGGATCGCGGCCTGGACGAAGGGAAGCGTGTCGACCAGCGGTACCCGTCGGCCTCCGAACAGCTCCAGCTCCCGCACCGCCGCCTCGGTGTCGTAGGCGATTTCGGTGGGGCAGGCCGACGCCAGGGCCATCAGGGTGCCCGGCTCCCGGCCGAACTCCGAGGACGCGGCGTCGTAGATCGGGGCCGGGGATTCGACCGGAGCGAAATCGACGTCGCCCTTGGCCGACACGCAGCCGGTGTACCAGTACTTCTTGCCCGTCCGGTCGAGGCCGAAGTCGGGTCGGCCGTCCAGGGCCATTCCGACGATGGTCTCGCTGCGGAACACTTCGGAGTCGAGGAGCAGTCCGCTGTAGAGGTGGGCGAGGCTGTGGACCGGGAAGTCCTCGGTGCCCGCCGGCAGCTTGATGTCGGCGTGGCGCGGCAGGCCGGGCGTTCCCCAGGACAGGCTCACGTCCTCCGGGGAGAGCCCCTCGGCCGCGAGGAGTTCGGTCAGCACCTTGGTGTAGCGGTCGACGGTGAAGAGCGGCCAGAAGTGGTGCTTCTGCCCGCTGACCCGCTCGAGCTCCCACACTCTGACGAGTTCGACCCGCGAGTCGTGACTGCGCCAGAGCGCGATGTTCTGGTCGTGGCGCGGTGCGATGACGGATAAGTCGCCGGGCGGGGAGATGTAGCTCGACAGGAAGTACTGCGCGGCTGGGTACGCGGTCACGATGTCCCTTTCGGCGGTCGGACAGTGGCTGCATGGCTCTTCGGGCCGGGCGGTCCTGGTGAACGGCCCGCGTGGGCGGTCGCGGCGCTGCCAGGGCCGGCTCGGCCGGGCGTCGGTGTCCACCGGCGACGTCAGGTGCGACAGACTGTCCCGGTCGGGCGCGGTCGGGCCTCGGGCCGGAACACCGGCGGGGGGCCTGCGCGGGGACTTCGACCTGCTACGGGGCCTCGGGACGGGGACGGCGGGGACGGGGTCCGACCCGCGTCCTCCTGTGGATGCGCCGGCCCCGGGGCGGGCGACGGGATCGCTCGGGCCGTCCGCGGCGGGGACTACTTCGAAGCGGGGGCCCGCTCCTCGACGAGCTGGACCAGTTCACCGACGTTGGCCACGGTGAACATGTCGACGACGTCCAGATCGACGTCGAACGTGCTCTGGATCGAGACCATCAGGCGGAGCAGCGACACGGAGGTGGCTCCGAGGTCGTCGAAAGTGCTGTCCAGTGAGACTTCGAGGGGGGCGAATACTTCGGAAATCACCGACATCAAGGCGTCGGACTGTGCGTTCGACATTTTGTGTTCCAGATCTCTTGCATTCAAGGCCTATCCAGGTAATTGACCCTATGATGTTGCTGGGACATCGTCAAGTCCCTTTTTTCGCTTGGGAGATGCCCGATGTCCAGATTGTGTCGCATTGGGTCAGGTGGGTGGGATTGGTGCGAAACGGACGTAGGGGGGCAACGGCTTGTCATGGCGGCGCGCTTTCCCTGGTCGAAGGCTCGACAGGACGTGGGTACCGTGGGGTAGGGTGGCCGACGTTTCATCGCAGGCACACCACTTGGGGGTTCTGTGTTAGAAATAACTTTTCGGCCTCTCACACCAATCACCGGCGCGGAGGTGGAAGGCCTCGATCTCGCGGCGGAGCTGTCGCCGGCCGTAGTGGCCCGACTACGTGAAGCCCTGGTGCGGCACAAGGTTCTCGTTTTCCGGAATCAGCCGATGAACGACGCGCAACAGGTCGCCCTCACCAATGCTCTCGGTGGCGCCACCGCGGCACATCCCATCGTGAACGGTCTGCGTGAAGCCCCCGCCGTGTTGCGGAGCGCGCTGTCGGAGGAGCGAAGGGCACTGGTCGAGGCCGAGGCCGCCCTCAGTCATCCGTTGAAGGGTTCGGCACCGCGGCGTCTGCGAACCGAGTGGCACGTCGACAGCACCTTCGTGGTCAATCCGAACGCCATCACCATTCTGCGCGGTGTCGAGATTCCACCGGTCGGCGGCGACACTCTCTTCGCCGATCTGGAAGCGCTCTACGAAGGTTTGTCGCCTTCCCTCCGGGGGTATCTCGACACTTTGCAGGCGATACACTCCCGACACGCCCCGACGGCGGAACCCCGCTTCGACGGCACGTCGGCCGGCCCCTTCGCGGCCGTGCACCCGCTGGTGCGGGTGCACCCCGAGACCGGTGCGCGCAGCCTGCTCGTCAGCGCCGTCTTCCTCCAGGCCATCCGGGGTCTCAAGCCCCGCGAGAGCGCGGCCCTGCTGGACTTCCTGCTCGACGAGCTCGCCGGGCGGGACGAGATCCACGCCCGGGTCCGCTGGGAGCAGGACACCCTCGTCATGTGGGACAACCGCTCCGTGGCTCATGCCGGTCCGGTGGACGGCCTGATGTTCCAGGACGAGCGGATCGTGCACCGCACCACCGTCGTCGGCGACGTGCCCCGCGGGCCCGACGGCTTCGTGTCGCGTGCCCTCATGGGCGGCCGGTTCGAAGCGCTGGCCTGAGAGGGGCCGCGCCGTGACGCCGCGGCGATCAGGCGGGCTCCGGGCCCGGTGTCGAGTACGGGTCGGATTTCCGTGCAGGAGGTTCGGAAGAGTGGGGGAAGAAGAATGCCGGTTGTCGACCACTGTGCCAAGACCGAAGCGCCACCCAAGTACCGTCTGTTATGCGTCGACTGCGGCTGGGAATCCGACCCGGAATTCCGGCTTCGATGTCCCCGGTGTTCGGGTGCGCTCGATCCCAGGATGAACCTGGAGAACATCACCGAGCGCGACGGTGACCGGCCCGAGCTGACCTACCTGGACTTCCTGCCGGTCGAATCGGAGCACCTGCCCGACGCCGGCATCAGCGTGCGGACCCCCTGCCGCCCGGCCCCGCGCCTGGGAGCGGCCATCGGTCTGCCCCGACTCTGGGTCAAGGACGAGTCCCAGCAGCCGACCGGGACCACCAAGGACCGGCTGGCCTCCGTGGTCCTGGCCGTGTTCCGGCAGTTCGGGATCCACGAGTTCGTCGCCTCCAGCACCGGGAACAGCTCCACCGCCCTGGCCCGCGCCGTGCGCAGGGACCCCTCGATGCGGGCACACTTCTTCTGCGGCCGTGACTTCACCGGCGACCACGACATCGAGACCGGCGACCGGGTGTCCCTCACCGTGGTGGACGGCAACTACGCCCAAGCCACCCTGGCGGCCCAGGAGTTCGCGGCCCGCGAGGGCCTGGTCTGGGAGGGCGGGTTCTTCAACTGGGCCCGTCGCGAGGGCCTGAAGCTCACCTACCTGGAAGCCTTCGACGCCATGGACGACGAGCCCGACGTCGTCGTCCAGGCCATCAGCAGCGGCATGGGGATGATGGCCGCACGCAAGGGCGTGGCGGAGTACCTCGCCTGCGGTCGGCTCACCTCCTCGCCGCGCTTCGTGATGGTCCAGCAGGACACCTGCGCGCCGATGGCCGTGGCCTGGCGGGAGGGACGGGCCGAGCTCACCGAGGACGACGTCGTCGAGCACCCGGCAGGCCTCGCCCGGGCCATCCTGCTCGGCGACGGCCGGGCCACCTATCCCTACATGCGGGACATCGCCACCGAGAGCGGGGGCTCCATCGTCTCGGTGAGCCAGGACGAACTGGTCCACGCCCGTACGATGCTCCGCGAGCTGGAGGGGCTGGACGTCTGCCACTCCTCGGCCGCGACCGTCGCCGCGCTGCGCAACGAGGCCGCGGCCCGGCGGATCACCCCGGACCAGGTCGTCCTGGTCAACCTGACCGGCCGTGAGCGGTACACCGCCGCCGCCGCCGGACCGGCCCTCGCCGCCGCCACCGCCGGCTGAGCCCCCCGCTCCGAACCGGATGCCACCACTCCCACCCGAGTGATGTGCCCGCCCTCACGTTCGCAAGGAATGCGTTGATACTCAGTCACCTCACCCCGCAGCAGGCCGAGCGCCACGCCGAGTTCCGTGCCTTCGCCGACCGCGTCCTGGTCCCGCAGGCGGACCGCTGCGACCGCGAGCAAGCGCTCTCCCGGGAGGTCGTCGCCGGCCTGGCCGGGCAGGGCTACCTCGGCGCGCCCGTCCCGAAGGAGTTCGGCGGCCTCGGCATGGACTGGGTCGAATACGGACTGCTCACCGAGGAACTGGGCCGGGGCTGCCAGTCGGTCCGCAACTTCGTGGCCGTGGAGGACATGGTCGCCCACTCGATCCACAGGTGGGGGACGGAGGAGCAGAAGCAGCGGTGGCTCCCCCGGATCACCTCGGGCCGAACGCTGGCGGCCTTCGCCCTGACCGAGCCGGACGTCGGCAGTGACGCCGCCGCCGTCGAGACCACGGCGACGGCCGACGGCGCCGACGTCGTCCTGCGCGGCACCAAGAAGTGGATCAGCTTCGCGCAGATCGCGGACCTCTTCCTGGTCTTCGCCACGTTCGACGGGCAGCACACCGCGTTCCTGGTGGAACGGGACACCCCCGGCCTGTCGGTGGAGCCGATCGAGGGCCTGCTCGGCCTGCGCGGCTCGATGCTCGGCCGGATCACCTTCGACGACTGCCGGATCCCGGCCGCCAACCTGGTCGGGCGCCCCGGCCTCGGCCTCACCTTCGTCGCCTCCAGCGCCCTCGACCTCGGCCGCTACAGCACCGCCTGGGGCTCGGTCGGCCTGGCTCAGGCCTGCCTGGAGGCCTCGACGGAGTACGCCGGCCGCCGCATCCAGTACGGCACCGAGATCCGCAACCACCAGCTGGTCCAGCAGCTGCTGGCCGACATGCTCACCGACACCGTCACGGCCCGGCTGCTCTGCCACCACGCCGGGGTGAGCAAGCAACGGGGGGAGACGGAGTCCGTCAACCACACCCTGCTGGCGAAGTACCGGACCTCGACGATCGCCGTCAAGGCGGCCGCCGACGCGGTGCAGATCCACGGTGCCCAGGGCATCGGGGCGGAGGCCTCCGTTCAGCGTCACCACCGGGACGCCAAGGTGATGGAGATCATCGAGGGCACCACGCAGATCCAGCAGGGCATGCTCGGCCAGTTCGCCGTCCGGGCGGCCCGGCTGTGAGCGAGCTCCGGACGGGGGCGGTGACCTACGGCCAGCTCTCGGTCCTGCGGTCGCTGGAGACGCACGGCCCCGACCACCGGGCGGTCGCCAACCTGGTCAGTGTCTGGGAGGTGCCGTTCGGTCTCGGTGCGGCCCAGGTGATGGACGCCTGGCTCCAGCTGGTGGAGAGGCACGAGTCGCTGCGGACCACCTACGACCTGAGCGGCCCGACGCCGGCCCAGACGGTCCACCCGTACCGCCCGTCCCGGGTGACCGCGGTGGAGCTGGCCGAGGACAGCTTCGCGGCGGCCCTCCGGCTGGGTGCCGAGGCGGCCGTCGAGCCGATCGACATCGAGACCGAACTGCCGTGGCGCGCGTTCGTCACCACCCACCAGGGGGACGCGCTCCACCTGGTCACCGTGATCCACCACGTGGCGGCCGACAACGGCGCGCTGCGGGTGCTGGAGGAGCAGTTCGGCGTCCTTCTGGAGGGCGGGGCGCTCGGGCCGGTGGTGCAGCCGCTGGAGATGGCGCGGGAGCAGCAGGAGGAACCGGACACCCGGAGCCTCCGGCACTGGACCGAGGCCTGGGGCCGGCTCGTCCCGGCGGACCGGGACCCCCGGGACGCCAGTGATCGACGCCGGGCGTCGCTCTACAGCCTGGACGGGCTGACCGCCGCGCAGGAGCTCTCCGACCGGCTGAAGATCTCGGTCCAGTCGGTGGTGCTCGGCGTCGGCGCGCTCGCGCTGTCCCGGCTCACGCGCACCGAGCGGATGACCTTCGCGCTGATGGCCGCCAACCGGCTCACCACCCGGTGGATGCCGGTGGTCGGCTCGCTCAACCAGTTCGCCCCGGTGACCGTCACGGTCGACGAGCAGGCCCACCCGCTGGAGTACCTGCGGGCCTGCTACCTCCAGTCCATGACGGCGTACATGAACGGCTGCTACGACGTCGACGCGCTGAAGGAGAGCCTCCGGGAGGCCGGACGGCCGGATCCGGACCCCACCGCCTTCGCCAAGCACTACAACTTCCTCGGCGACGTGGACGCCGAGCCGGCCGCCGGATCCCCCCTGCGCACCGGGATCGAGTGGCGTCCGTCCACCCAGCGGTCAGGGCCGAACTTCCACCTGGCGGTGGCCACGGGGAAGGGGATCCTCATCGGAGTGGGCGCGAGCCGCGACTGTCTCGACGGAAATCTCCCAGCCGTTCTCGCGGCATCGATCGAGGCCGGCCTGATCAATATGTCGAAGGGGGTGGAGAAGTCCCTGGCGGACGTCTCGCTGGCCAATCCTTGGCGCATTCTCTGAAGGGCAGCAGAATGCGGGGGGAAACGCTTCTCCCCCCGCACTCCGGCATCCCGCGGCTCGGTCGAGCCGGTTCTAGAAACCTGCGCAGATTCCGCGAAGCTGCTTCTTCATGATGACCACCTCCTGTCCGTGGCGACTATAGCCAGCGGCGGTCGGGCGGTGGAAGGAAATTCTGGATAAGGACCAGGAAAGACGGTTAGGGTCTCACTCATGACGGATTCGAACGCCGACCCGGGAACCCCGGACCACCGAAGTGCCGCGCGTTACCTGTGGTGGCTGACCATGAGTCAGCGCCGACGGGTGACCGGCGGTGCGGTGATCGGCACCCTCTGGATGGTCTGCCTGCTGCTGCCGCCGTACCTCATGCAGCGCGCGATCGACGACGGGCTGCAGCGGGGGAGGACCGGCGTCCTGGTCGGCTGGGTGGCCGCATTGGTCGGCACCGCGCTGCTCAACGCCTGGCTCGGCATCATGCGCCACCGCATCATGACGCGGGTCCGGATGGACGCCACCTTCCGGACCATCAAGGTCGTGGTCGCGCACTCCACCCGGCTGGGTGCCGAACTGCCCCGCAGGGTGACGGCCGGCGAGGTGGCCAGCATCGGTGTGGGCGACGTCGCGCAGATGAGCCAGACACTGACGATCACCGGCCCGGGCGTCGGAGCCGTCGTCGCGTACCTGGTGGCGGCCGCGCTGCTGCTGTCGGTCTCCGTCCCGCTCGCCCTGGTGGTCCTGCTGGGGGTGCCGTTGCTCGCGGTCGTGGTCGGCCCGCTGCTGGAACGCCTCCAGGGCGCGGAGTCCAAGTACCGCGCGCAGCAAGGGGCGTTGACGGCCCGGCTTGCGGACATCGTCGGCGGCATGCGCGTCCTCAACGGCATCGGCGGCAAGGAGATGATGGCCGGCCGCTACCTGCGCGGATCGCGGGACCTGCAGGCCGAGGGCTACCGGGTCGGCGCCGTGACCAGCTGGATCCAGGCGCTCTCGGTCGGCCTGCCCGCCCTCTTCCTCGCGTTGGTGACCTGGCTGGCCGCCCGGATGGCAGCCGAGGGCACCATCACGATCGGCACGCTGGTCGCCGTCTACGGCTACGTCGCCGTCCTGGTGGTACCGGTCTCCAACTTCATCGAGGGCGGGTACGACCTCACCAGGGGTCTGGTCGCCGCTCGACGGGTGGTCCGGATGCTCGACCTGAAGCCCGCCGTCGAAGACGTCGCGACCCTCCGGCCCGCCCCTGACGTGCCGTCGAACCTGCACGACGCCGACACCGGTGTGGAACTGCTCCCGGGCCGGCTGACCGCGATCGTGAGCGCCCGCCCGGCCGATTCCGCGGCCGTGGTCGACCGGCTCGGCCGGTACAGCGCGTCCGCCGCGACCTGGGGCGGTGTGCCGCTCGCCGAGATAGCCCTGGCCGAGGTCCGCAGCCGGATCGTGGTGGCGGACAACGACGCCGACTTCTTCTCCGGCCCGCTGCGCACCGTGGTCGAGGGCCGGTCCGAGCACTCCGACCCGTCCATCGCCCAGGCCGTCGCGGACGCCGCGGCGCAGGACATCGTGCAGGCACTGCCCGACGGCCTGGACACCAGGATCCAGGCCCAGGGCAGCAACCTCTCCGGCGGTCAGCGCCAGCGGCTGCGGCTGGTCCGCGCCCTGCTGGCGGACCCGGAGGTGCTCCTGCTGGTCGAGCCCACCTCCGCCGTGGACGCCCACACCGAGGCCGCCATGGCCGCCGGGCTGCGCCGGGCACGGACCGGGCGCACCACCGCCCTCACCTCGACCTCGCCCGCCCTCCTGGAGCAGGCCGACACCGTCTGCTACCTCGTCGACGGCCGGCTGGCGGCGGCCGGCCCGCACCGGGAACTGCTCGCCACCGAGCCCGGCTACCGCGCGCTGGTGGCTCGCGGCGAAACCGCCACCGAGTCCACGCCCGCCGAGGAGGCCGTCCGATGACCGCTCAGACCGAGACCGACCCCGGACGGCTCCCGATCGCGGGGCCCGCCGAGGTCCGCCGGGCCGCCGTGCGGCTGATGGGCCAGGACCGCGGTGCGGTCGCCGCGATGCTGATCCTCAACGGACTGGCCGCGGCGGCCGGCCTGGGTGGCCCCTGGCTGCTGGGCCGGATCATCGACGACGTCCGGGGCGGCGCCGGGACCGGACACGTCGACCGACTCGCCCTCGGCATCCTCTGCTTCGCGCTCGCGCAGCTGCTCCTCGGCCGCTTCGCCCGCTACGCCGCCCACCGCTTCGGCGAGCGGACCCTGGCGCGGATCCGGGAGCGGTTCGTCGACCGCTCCCTCGCCCTGCCCGCTTCGGTGGTCGAACGCGCCGGCACCGGTGACCTGCTGACGCGCGGCACCGCCGACGTCACCACCGTCGGCGCCACCCTGCGCGACGCGGGGCCGGAGGTCTCGGTGGCGCTCGTCCAGATCCTCCTGATCCTGGTCGCCATGCTCGCGGTCAACCCGCTGCTCGGCGTCTGCGGGCTGCTCTGCCTCTCCGGGATCTGGTTCGCCACCCGCTGGTACCTGCGCCGCGCCCACGCGGGCTACCTCGCCGAAGGCGCCGCCAACTCCGCGCTGATCGAGATCCTCACCTCCACCGCGGCGGGGGCCCGCACCGTCGAGGCCCTGGGCCTCCAGGACCGCCGGATCGCCGCCACGGCCGAGGCGGTGGAGCACTGCCGGACCACCCGTACCCGCACCCTCAACCTGCGCACCGTCCTCTTCCCCGTGGTCGAGTTCTCGTACATCGCCCCGGTCGCCGGCATCCTGCTGCTCGGCGCCGCCCTGCGCGACAGCGGCGCGGTCACCACCGGCGCGGTGGTCTCCTGCGCCCTCTACTTCTGGAAGCTCTCCGAGCCGATGGACAAGGTCCTGCTCTGGCTCGACCAACTCCAGCGCAGCAACGCCTCCTTCGCCCGGGTCGAGGGCGTCGGCCAGGTGGACGCCCCGGCCGTGACCGGCGGCGGCCGCCCCGAGGACGACCGGATCGACGTGGTCGACGTCCGGTACGCCTACCAGGGTGGGCGGGACGTCCTGCACGGCGTCGACCTCACCGTCCGCCCGGGCGAGCGGCTGGCCATCGTCGGCCCGTCCGGAGCCGGCAAGTCCACCCTGGGCCGGCTGCTGGCCGGGGCGGAGCGGCCCCGCACCGGACGGGTGACGGTGGGGCAGGTGCCCGTCGCCGAACTCGACCCGGCCCAGTTGCGCCGGCACGTCGTCCTGGTCTCCCAGGAGCACCACGTCTTCCTCGGCACCGTCCGGGACAACCTGCTGATCGCCGCGCCCGGCGCGACCGACCAGGAGCTGCACGCGGTGCTGGCCGCCGTCGACATCGACTGGGTGGACGAGCTGTCGGACGGGCTGGACACCGAACTCGGTGCCGGCGGGCTCCGGCTGGACGCCCAGCAGGCCCAGCAACTCGCCCTGGCCCGGGTGGTCCTGGCCGATCCGCACACGCTGATCCTGGACGAGGCCACCTCCCTGCTCGACCCGGCCATGGCCCGGCACACCGAGCGCTCGCTGGCGGCGGTGCTCGAAGAACGCACCGTGATCGCCATCGCCCACCGCCTGCACACCGCCCACGACGCGGACCGGGTCGCGGTCATGGACGGCGGCCGGGTGACCGAACTGGGCAGCCACGACGAGCTGTTGGCGGCCGGCGGCGGATACGCCGCGCTGTGGAAGTCCTGGCACGGCGCCTGAGCGCACCCCAGCCCCCTCTATCGACCAGTAGGAGCGGAACCCCATGCACTCGGCAGCACCGCAGACGGCCCAGAGCTGGGTCCGGCCGATTCCCGGCCGGACCGAGCCCGGCGCCCTCCGGCTCTTCTGCTTCCCGTACGCCGGGGCGGGCGCCTCGGTCTTCCGGGGGTGGGGCGCCGGACTCCCGGAAGGAGTGGAGGCCTTCGCCGTGCAGCTGCCGGGTCGGGAGGACCGGTTCTTCGACCAGCCGATCGCGGACCTGGACGAGCTGCTGGACGTCCTCCTCCCCGCCCTGCTCCCGTACCTGGACCGGCCGTTCGCCTTCTTCGGGCACAGCATGGGCGCCATCGTCAGCTGGGAGCTCGCCCGCAGGCTGCAGCGTGAGCAGGGGCTGGAGCCGGTCCGCATGATGGTGTCCGGCTGCCGGGCGCTGCCGGCCCACGAGTCCAGGAAGCTGAGCGAAGCCGACCTCTCCGACGAGGGGCTGATCGACGAGCTCCGCCGTCTCAACGGCACGCCGGAGACCTTGCTGCGCAACCCGGACTTCGCCGCCTTCATCCTGCCGACCTTCCGGGCCGACCTCTCGCTGTTCGCCGGCTACGTCTACCGGCCGGGCGCGTCGCTCACCTGCCCGGTCTCGGCCTTCGGCGGTGACGCGGACCCCAGGGTCGCCGAGGAGCACCTCGCGGGCTGGGCCGAGCTGACCACGGGCCGGACCGAGGTGGAGATCTTCCCCGGCGGCCACCTCTTCCTCAACGACGAACGGGAGGCCGTGCTCCGGAGCGTGTCCCGGGCGCTCCCGGCCGTCGGCCACTGACCAGTGCTTCTCTTCGAACCCAGGGGGCTCGCGTGGAGACCGTGTGGAACGTCGTCCAGGCTCAGGTGGAGCGGACGCCCGAGGCCGTGGCCGCGCGGACGGCACGCACCTACACCTACCGTGACGTCGCCGCGCTGGCCGGAGACCTCGGCGCGCGGATAGCGGCGGAGGTCCGGCCGGGCTCCGTCGTGGCGCTCGACGCGTCCAGCCGGTTCAGCGGGGCCGTCGGCATCCTCGGCGCGAACGCCGCGGGCTGCGCCGTGCTGCCGCTCGACCGGCAGAGCCCGCCGGCCAGGCGGGCCCGGGTCCTCGACGACGCCCGCCCCGCCCTGCTGCTGCGCGAGCTGGCCGAGGGCGAGTTCGCCCTGGAGCGGGACGGACTTCCGTCGCCGCCGAGGGAACCGGACCTGGGCGGGATCGCCTACATCCTGTACACCTCCGGCTCGACCGGGCAGCCCAAGGGCGTGATGGTGGGCCACGAGGCCCTGATCGACCGGCTCGCCGCCCTGGCCGAGCGGCCGGGGCTGGCGGCCGGCGAGAGCGTGCTGGCGATGGCCGCGCTGTCCTTCGACATCGCGCTGGTGGAGCTGATCCTGCCGCTGACCGTGGGGGCCTCCTTCACCGTCGTCCCGGAGGAGGTCCGGGCGGATCCGCTCGCCTTCGCGGAGCTGGTGGCGGCGGCCGCACCGGACGTCGTCCAGGCCACCCCCAGCTTCTGGCGGATGCTGACGGCCTCCGGCTGGACGGGTGCGCCCGGCAGCCGACTGTGGACCGGCGGGGAGACCCTCACCCCGAGCCTCGCCCGGGAGCTGCTGCCCCGGTGCGGTGAACTCTGGAACGTGTACGGCCCGACCGAGGGAGTCCTCTGGTCCACGGCGGCGCGGGTGGAGTCCGCCGAGCGGATCTCGCTCGGCGAGCCGGTGGCCGGGGTGCGCCTCCTCGCCGACGAGAGCGGCGAACTCCTCCTCTACGGGGAGGGGCTGGCGCACGGCTACCTCAACCTGGAGGAGCTGACGGCCGAGCGTTTCGCGCCGGGCGACACCCCCGACGGCCGCCGCCGCGTCTACCGCACCGGGGACCGGGTCAGAAGGGCGCCGGACGGCGCACTGGAGTTCCTCGGCCGCCTGGACAGCCAGGTCAAGCTGCGCGGACACCGGATCGAGCTGGGCGAGGTGGAGGCCGTCCTGGAGGAGCACCCGGAGGTCTCGCAGGCCGTCGTGCTGGTCCAGGACGCCGACCGGCCCGACACCGCGGCGCTGGTGGCCTTCGTGGTCCAGCGCGCCGAGGCGGACCTCCAGGGCTGGTTGAAGGACCGCCTGCCGCCGAGCCACCACCCCGCCAGGATCACCGCCCTGCCCGTGCTGCCCCGCACCACCACGGGAAAGGTGGACCGGGTCGGGCTGGCGGCCGGCCTGGCCGCCGGCGAGCGGGCGGAGCAGGCTGCCGCGGCGCCCGCCGCGGCACCCCCGGGGGACGTCCGGGCAGTCGTGGCCGAGGCGTGGCGGCAGACGCTCGCCGCGGACTCCGTCGACGAGGACGCCAACTTCTTCGACGCCGGCGGGAACTCGGTCCTCCTGACGGTGCTCCAGAAGCGGCTCACCGACGGCCTCGGCACCCGGGTGCCGATCAAGGAGATCTTCCGGAACCCGACCGTCGCCTCGCTGACCGACCACCTCCTCCGTACGGAGACGCCCAAGTGAACCTCTACTGCATTCCCTACGCCGGGTGCTCGGCACGCGTCTACGACCCGTGGCAGCGGCACCTGCCGGACGGCGTCACCGTCGTGCCGCTGGAGCTCCCCGGCCGGGGCTCACGCTGCGTGGAGAAGCCGGTCGACGAGCTGGCGGCCCTGCTCGACGACCTGTACCGGCAGGTCGACCCGGCCTCGCCGTACGTGCTGTTCGGCCACAGCTACGGGGCGGTGATCGCCTTCGAGCTGACCAAGCTGCTCCGCGCCGAGGGCGCTCCGGAGCCGTCCGCGCTGCTGGTCTCGGCCAGCCGCGCGCCCCGGCTGCCGGCCGCCGACGCGGACAGCCACCTCCTCTCCGACGCCGAACTCGTCGAGCGCCTGGCCGCGTTGGGCGGGACTCCGCAGGAGCTGCTGGAGAACGAGGAGCTGATGGAGATCTACCTCCCCGTCCTCCGCGCCGACTACCGGATCCTCGGCGAGTACGGCACCGGCACCCCGGGTACGGTCGGCTGCCCGGTGGTGGCGTTCTACGGGGACGCGGACGACGAGGCGGACCTGGCCTCGGTCGAGGTGTGGGCGGAGTACACGGACGGTCCCTTCCGCGTGGAGAGGATCCGCGGCGACCACTTCTTCCTGCACTCCGCCGAGCACGAGCTCGTGGCCGCCGTCGCGGCGGTCTGCACGAAGGGGGAGCCGTGGTGAGCCCGGCCGCCGCACCGGTGGCCCCCGACCAGAACCCGGAGGGTACTCGGTGACCGTGACCCAGGCCGCACGCTGCCCCTACCGCGATAGCGGCCGTCCGACGGCCGACCCCTGCGCGGACTACCTCCCGCTGCGGGAGGAGGAGCCGGTCCGCTGGGACGAGGACCTGGGGGTGTGGATCGTCTCCGGGTTCCGCGAGACGACGGCCCTGCTGCGGCACCCCGCCCTGTCGGCCGCCTGGCCGCAGCGGGGCACCACCACCCTGCACCGGGAGGGGGACGGCGAGGGGCGGGCCGCGGAGGTCGTGCGCAGGTGGTTCATGTTCAACGACGACCCCGAGCACGCGGCGGCCCGCCGGGTCGTCGCGCCGCTCTTCGCGGCCGACCGGCTCGCCGCGATGCGGCCCGCCGTCGAAGAGCTGGTCGACGAGCTCCTGGCGGGGCGGACGGACCGGCTGGAGGTGATGGCGGAACTCGCCGTCCCGCTCTCCAGCCGGGTCATCTGCCGGATCCTGGGTCTGCCCGGGGAGGTCGCGCCCCGGCTGCACGACTGGTCCCCCGACATCGCGGCGCTGCTGACGGCGGACTACCTGCCGGAGGTCAGGACCAGGGGAAGCCGCGCCCTGCGGGAGATCGCGGACGTGGTGGACGAGGCCCTGCGCTCGGAGGTCCGCGAGGGCACTGGGCTCTGGCTGCTGCGCAACGCCCGCCGGGAGGGCGTCATCGAGACCGCCGACATCGCGGCCACCGCGAGCCTGCTGATCTACGCCGGGTTCGAGACCACCTCGACCTTCATCGGCAAGGCCGTCCGGGCCGCCCTGCACGCCGATGCCTGGGCGGACCTGCGGAGCGGCGAACCGGGCTCGGCGGTCGACGAGCTGCTCCGGTTCGACACCTCCGTCCAGCAGGTGGCCCGGGTGGCCACCGCGCCGGTGGAGGCGGCCGGTCACCTGATCGCGGAGGGGGACCTCGTCCTGCTGATGCTCGGCGTGGCCAACCGCGACCCGGCCGTCTTCGCCGACCCGGACCTCCTGGACCACGACCGCGAGATCAGGCGACACCTCGCCTTCGGCCACGGCGCGCACTACTGCCTGGGGGCGGGGCTGGCGCGGATGGAGTCCGAGATCGTCCTGGAGCGCCTCGCCGGCAGGTGGGCGGACCTCACCCTCGACGGGCCGCCGGTGACGAGGCAGCACTTCGGCTTCACCGTCCTGGAACGCCTGGCCGTGCGCGGCACGGCCTCGTGACGGCCGACCGCACGTCCCTGGAAGGAGAGTTGGGATGACACGAGAGACGAGCGGCTCCCCGGAGTCGATCGTGAACGAACGGACCGTGGTCCGGATGCTCGGCGCGATCGTCGACGCGCATCCGGACGTGGTCGCCGTCGAGTGCGGCGAACAGCGGCTCACCTACCGCCAGTTCTGGGACGCGGCCGCCGCGGTGGCCGGACGCGTCCGGCAGGCCGAGGGCCACCGGAGCGGCTGCCTCGTCGGCCTGCTCTTCGAGCGCGGCATCGAGGGCATCGTGGCGCAGCTCGGAAGCTGGCTCGCGGGTGCCGCGTACCTGCCGCTCGACCCGGCACTGCCGGACGGCCGGGTGGAGGCGATCCTGCGCGACGCCCGGCCGGTGGCCGTGCTCGCGCAGGAGGGGCTCGCCGGACGGGTGCCCGCGGGCGTTCCGGTGCTCGGCAGCGCCGGGGCGGCCCCGGCGCCGGGGCCGCCCGCCCCGCTGGCCTACGTCGTCTACACCTCCGGTTCGACCGGTACGCCCAAGGGCGTCGAGGTCGGCCACGCGGGCCTGGCGAACCTGGTGTCCTGGCACCGGGAGACCTACGGCACCCGGCCCGGGGTACGGGTCGGGGCCTTCGCCGGGCTGGGGTTCGACGCCACGGTCTGGGAGGTGTGGGCGGCTCTCGCGAGCGGGGCGACGCTGGTGCTGCCGACCGAGCGGCTGATCGTCGACAGCGCGGTGATCGCCGAGTTCATCGAGCGCAGCGCCATCACGCACTGCTTCCTGAGCACCCCGCTCGCCGAGCAACTGTTCGCCCTCCCGGCCCCGCCCGTCGGCCTGGCCGTCCTGCTGACCGGCGGGGACCGCCTTCGGGTGAGCCCGCCGCCCGGCTTCCCCGCCGCGGTCTTCAACCACTACGGGCCGACCGAGGCCACCGTGGTGACCACCGCCGGCGCGGACCTGCGCCGTTGCCCCACCGAGGGCGCGCCGGCGATCGGACGCCCCATCACCGGCGCGAAGGTCCGGCTGGTGGATGCCGACGGGGCCGAGGTCGCCGAGCCCGGCGTACCCGGGGAACTGCTGATCGGAGGCGATGTCCTGGCCTTCGGCTACCGGGGCGACCCGGAGCTCACCGGCCGCAAGTTCCTCGCCGACCAGGACGGGAACCGCTGGTACGCCTCCGGCGACCTCTGCCGCTGGACGGCCGACGGCGAGCTGGAGTTCGTCGAGCGGCGGGACGCCCAGGTCAGCATCCGCGGTCACCGGGTGGAGCCGGCCGAGGTCGAGCAGGAGATCCTGGCTGTTCCCGGGGTGGACCAGGCGGCCGTCCTCCACGTGCCGGACCAGGACGGCGGATCGTTGCACGCCTTCTTCTGCGGCGAGGCCGAGCCGGGCGACATCCGCGCCGCACTGGCCGGTCGGCTGCCCGCGTACATGCTCCCCACCGGGCTGCACCGGCTCGCCGCGATGCCGCTGACACCCAACGGCAAGATCGACCGGAAGGCCCTGCCGGACACGCCGGTCGCAGCCGTGGCCGAGCCCTCCCCCCTCGGCGCCACCGAGGCGCGGATCGCCGAGATCTGGTCCGATCTGACCGGGAACCTCCCCCGCTCCGGGGACAGCTTCTTCGAGATCGGGGGCCACTCGCTGATCGCCGCCCGGGCGGTGTCCCGGACGCGGGCGCAGTTCGGCATCAAGATCGGGCTGCAGGTCATCTTCGACCATCCGGTCCTCGCGGACTTCTCCGCCGTGGTCGACGAAGCCGTCAGGAGTGCAGCGTGACGCAGGACCAACGGCCTCTCGTGATACTTGAGTTCGGGAACGAGGTGCCCCGGAGGAGCTTCGCCGGCATCCTGCCCGACGGTTGGCGCGAGCGGACCCTCAGGATCGACCCGCTGCACTACCCCGGCCTCGCCGACGGAGTCGTCGGGACGGCTGAGCAGGCCGCCCACTGGGCCGGGCGGATCACCGCCGCCGGGCCGCTCCCGGTCGCGGTGCTGGCCTACTGTTCGGCCACCGGCCTGGCCTCGGCGCTGGTGGAGGCGCTGCCCGGGCCGGACGTCCCGCTCATCGTGCTCGACCCGGCGCCGGCCGACCCCAAGGCTCCTCAGGTACTGCTGGACGACCTCGCCCTGGCCATGGACGAGTCCGCCGAGGTGCCCACGATCACCGGCCTGCCGCCCGGTGACGCGCTCACCCTGGCCGGCTCCTTCCTGCTCTCGGTGATCGACGGCTGCTCGCCCGGGCTCGACGAGGAGATCCTGGTCGAACTGACCGAGGGGCAGCGGGCCTGGCTCAGCTTCACCCTGACCGCGGCGGTGCCCCCCGAAGTCCCACCGGCTCCCACCCACGTCCTGCTGAGCGAGGCGCTCGACTGGCCGGGATCCGGGGTGGTGCACCGGGTCGATGCGACGGCGGAGGAGCTGTTCCACGCGCCCGCCGCGAAGGTCCTGCTCACCGACCTGCTGAGGTCTCTGTGAACCGGCCGCATCCGGTCCGGGCGTTCTGTCAACCGTCGATGTGAAGATTGGCTGGCCAAGTGGAAGACCCCTACGATCTCGAGGGTGACGGGGCCTGGTTCGAACTGTGGAACGGTCAGAGGGGGTTGTGGCTCCAGCACCAGCTGGACGAGGGCCGGGCGGACTCCAACCTCCCGTACTGTCAGCACGTGTACGAGGCGGTGGACATCGTCGCCGTGCGCCGTGCCGCGGCCTTCCTGGTGGACCGGCACCAGGCGCTGCGGCTGTCCTTCCGGGACACTTCGGAGGGTCCGCGCCAGCGTGTCCTGCCGGAGTTCGACCTGGACGTGCCGCTGGTCGACCTGACCGGCGCGGCTGATCCGGCGGTCGAACTGGACCGGTGCGTCCGGGTCGAGAACGCGACCCCCTTCGACGACCTCGCCACCCCGCCGGTGCGGCTCAAGGTGTTCAAGCTGGCCGCCGACCACCACTGCCTCTACGTGAACGTGCACCACATCCTCACGGACGGCACCAGCATGGGCATCTTCCTCCGCGAACTGCTGCTCTGCTACCGGGCTTTCGCCGCGGGCGCAGAGCCCGAGCTGCCCCCGCTCCCGACGACCTACGACGCCTTCGTGCGGGGCCGGCGGGAGTGGCTGGCGAGCGACCAGAGCAAGGCCATGGAGGCGTACTGGCTCGACCAGCTGGCCGCCCCGCTGCCGCGGCTGCGCATCGGGGACTACGACGCGCCCGCCGACGAGGTGGTGAACGAGACGCTGGAGTTCGACGTCGAGGCCGACACGGCCGCAGGGCTGGCGGCACTGGCCAGGAAGCTGCACGTCACGCCGCACATCCTGTTGCTCAGCGCCTACGCGGTCGCGCTGCGGGACATCAGCGCCGACGACGACATCGTGGTCTGCGTTCCGTTCTCCGGCCGGGACACCAAGGAGTTGGACGGGATGTTCGGCAGTTTCGTCAACCCGCTCTCCGTCCGGGTGCGGATGTCGGGCGCGGACCCCTTCGACGAGGTCGTGCGCCGGACCAGGGCCGCGAGCGTCGGCGCCTACGCGCACAGCCGCTATCCGTACACCCTGCTGCTCGAGAAGCTCGACGTGGAGGCCCGACCCGGCCGGAACCCGGTCTTCTCGACCTCCTTCCAGTTCGCGGACTTCCTGCCCCCGGCCCGGCAGACCTCGCAGCTCGACCTCTGCCTGTTCGGCAGGCCGGACGGCGACCGGCTCAGGATGCGGCTCAACTACAACTCCCGACGGCTGGCGAAGTCCGAGGCCGAGGAGGTCCGGACGGCCTTCCTGGCTGTCCTGCGGACGGTCGTCGAGGACGTGACGGTCTCGCTGGCCGCCCTGGCGGAGCCGCTGGCGCGGGCCCGGCGGGCGGCGCGGACCGTACCCGCCGGCCGTCGTCGGCTGGGGGCCCTGCGAGCCTCCCGCCCCGGGACGCCGGGCGCCTGAACCGGTATCCCGCCATCTCACCGAAAGGAAGGGCCCCATGGACGGACAGCGCGACGACGACGGCTATGTCGTGGTGATCAACTCCGAGGAGCAGTACTCCATCTGGCCGCAGGGCCGCGAGCTGCCCGCCGGCTGGCGGGAGACGGGCGCGCGGGGCTCGAAGGAGGCCTGTCTCGCGCACGTCGACGAGGTGTGGACGGACATGCGTCCGCTGACCCTGCGCCGGGAGCTGGCGGGCGGGACCGGCCGATGAGGGTGACGGTCAGGCCGCTCGCCGAGCGGCCACAGGCGGCCACCCGGCTGTTCTGCTTCCCGTACGCCGGCGGCGGTGCCTCGGTGTTCCGCGGCTGGGCCGCCGGCCTGCCCGCCGACATCGAGCCGTGGTCGGTACAGCTTCCGGGCAGGGAGGACCAGTTGGGCGCTCCGCTGTTCGACCGGATGGGCGCGGTGCTCAACGACCTGGTGCCCTCGGTCATCCAGCACCTGGACCGTCCGTTCGCGTTCTTCGGGCACAGCATGGGCGCCCTGGTGGCCTGGAACCTCACCCGTACCCTGCAGCGGATGGAGATCGGCTCGCCCGCCCGGCTGTTCGTCTCGGGGTGCGTACCGCCCCAGGCCCGGCAGGAGACCGCGTACCACGCGGGTTCGGAGGAGGAGCTGGTCGGGAGACTGCGTTCCTGGTCCGCGACACCGGAAGCGGTGCTGGCGGACCCGGAACTGATGCGCCTGACGCTCCCGGTGATCCGGGCCGACCTCGCGGTGGTGGAGACCTACCGGTTCACCGGCGGGCCGCTTCTGACCTGCCCGGTCACGGCGTTCGGCGGGACCGAGGACGATCCCGCGGGCGTCGCGGCGATGCCGCGCTGGGGCGAGCTCACAGCAGGCGGCTTCGACCTGCGGATGTTTCCCGGCGGCCACTTCTTCCTGCACTCCGCCCGGCCGGCCGTGCTCGCCGAGATCGCCGGGCGACTCGCCGCCGTGCCCCGGCAGAACGGTCACTGACCCGAAGCCCTTCAAGACGACCATCCTCTCGATCGACGGATTCAGGTGGAACGACATGTCGCAGCGGTCCGTGATGGACGTGGTCTCGGATGTGTGGGCGGCCGTCCTGCACACCGAGATCTCCGGTCCTGACGCCAATTTCTTCGCGTTGGGCGGGAATTCACTGAAAGGCGCCAGAGCGATCAGCCGGCTGCGCGAGGAGCTGGGCATCCGGATCCCGCTCGGCGTGATCTTCGACGCGCAGACCCTCGTCGAGCTGACCGCGGCCATCGAGGCGATGCGGGAGACGGAGCCCGGGGCGGAACAGACCATCGAGCCGTTCGAGGGGCGCTCGGGCGAGATCTTCCACGCGCCCACCTCGTTCACCCAGCAGCGGCTGTGGGTCGACGAGCACATCCAGGGCCCGAGCTCCCGCTACAACATCCCGATGGCGAACGAGCTCGTGGGCCCGCTCGACGTCACGGCCCTGGGGCAGGCCGTCCAGGCGCTGGTCGACCGGCACGAGGTCTTCCGCACCACCATCGAGGCGGTCGACGGCATCCCCGAGCAGGTGATCCGGGCCAGGGCCGAATCGCCGCTGACCGTGGTCGACCTCCGGGACGAGCCGGAGGAGAAGCAGGAGGAGGTCCTGGCCGGTCTGCTCCTCGACTCCGCCCAGCGGCCGTTCGACGTGGAGCGGGGGCCGCTGCTCCGGGTCGAGCTGTACCGGCTGGACGCGCAGTGGCACGTCCTGCTCATCAACCTGCACCACATCATCACCGACGTGTACTCCTTCGAACTCGCCATGGCCGAGCTGCTGGAGCTCTACGCCGCCGCCGCCGGCGGGGGGATCCCGGCGGCCGCGGAGCCGCCGGTGCAGTACGCCGACTACGCCGCCTGGCAGCGGCGCACGGTCACCGGGACCACGCTCGAACGCCAACTGGACTACTGGAAGGACCGCCTGCGCGGCCCGCTCCCCGTGCTGGACCTTCCGACCGACCTGCCGCCCCGGGAGACCGGCACGAGCCGGGGGGCGTCGGTGGACATCGAGCTGCCCCGAGCGGTGTCGCGCAGGATCCGCGAGCTGTCCAGGGAGCACAACGCCACGCCGTTCATGACCGTGTTCACGCTGCTCAACGTGCTGCTCAGCCGGTACAGCGGCCAGACGGACATCGTGGTCGGCATCCCCAGCGCCAACCGTGACCTGCCGGAACTCGAGTCCATGCTCGGGTGCTTCCTCAACACCCTCGCCGTGCGCAGCGACCTGTCCGGCGACCCGACGCTGGCCGAGCTGCTCGGCCGGGTCCGGGGCAGGGTCCTGGAGGCCTTCGCCCACCAGGACGTCCCCTACGAGCGGGTGGCCAACGCGGTCTCGACCGACCGTTCCTCCCGGCAGGGCCCGTTCCGGGTCATGCTGGCCTACCAGCACGCGGTCCCGGCGCCGGAGCTGGCCGGGATCACCGTCAACGACGTCGAGTTGGGCCTGAACCTGAAGGCGGTCAAGTTCGACCTGGTGTTCCGGGTCGTCGAGACCGAGTCGACGTACCGCCTCGCGGTCGACTACAACACCGACCTGTTCCTGGAGGACAAGGCCTGGCGCATCCTCGACCACCTGGCCGTACTCGCGGCCGACGCGGTGGCCGCCCCCGCCAAGCGCCTCTCCGAGCTCACCATCCTCCCCGAGGAGGAGCGCCGCCGGCTCGAGGAGTGGTCCACCGCCGGCTGCGGTCCCTACCCCACGGACCTCTTCCTGCACCGGCTGTTCGAGGAGCAGGCGCTCAGGACCCCGGACGCGGACGCGGTGGAGAGCCGCGACGAGCGGGTCGGCTACCGCGAACTCGACGGCAGGGCGTCCCGGCTGGCCGACGAGTTGACGGCGCGCGGCATCGGCACCGACGATCTGGTCGGCCTGTGCGCGGACCCGTCGGTGGACCTCATCGTCGGCATCCTCGGCATCCTGAAGTCCGGTGCCGCCTACGTGCCGATCGATCCGCTCGCCCCCGTCGACCGGATGTCGTACGTCGTCGCGGACAGCGGGATGAAGGTCCTGGTCACCACCCCGGAACTGCGGGACCAGCTGCCGACGGCCGTCCTGGAGTGCGTGGACGTGGTGAGCACCGCGCAGGACGGCGCGCGCGGCGGCACCCCGGGGTCCGCGCTGCATCCCTCGCAGCTGGTGTACCTGATGTACACGTCCGGGACCACCGGCCGGCCCAAGGGCGTCGGCCTGCCGCACACCGCGATCACCCCGTGGATCCAGTGGGCCCAGGACATCCGCCCGATCGGGCCCGGAACCCGGGTGGTGCACAACCTCTCCTACCACTTCGACTGGTCCGTCGAGCAGATGTTCCACGCCCTGACCGCGGGCGCCTGCCTGGTCATGCTGCCCCGTGAGGTCAAGGCCGACGGCGCGGCCACCGCCCGGTTCATCAACGAGCGGTCGATCCACATGCTGTACCTGACCCCGACCCAGATGCGCGGCATCACCGACGCCGGCCTCGACATGCCGACCCTGCGGCACGTGTCCATGGGCGGCGAGAACCTGGACGCCGACCTGGTGGCGCGGACCCGTGCGGTCGTCTCCGCCGGGTGCGAGATCTGGAACGAGTACGGGCCGACGGAGACCGCGGGCGCGGCCCTGGTCGGCCGGATGGGCGACGAACCGCTGGAGCGCAGCTCCATGCCGCTGGGTGAGCTGATCGCCAACGCCTCCTGCGCGGTGGTCGACCGCTGGGGGAACCCGCAGCCCATCGGCGTGCCCGGCGAGCTCTGGATCGGCGGTGACGGAGTCGCCCGCGGCTACCGCAACCAGCCCGCCCTGACCGCCGACCGGTTCGCCCCGGACCCGGCCCGGCCCGGCCGACGCCTCTACCGCACGGGCGACCTGGTGCGCCGCCTGCCCAACGGGGAGATGGAGTTCCTGGGCCGGGTCGACAGTCAGGTCAAGATCCGCGGCGTGCGGGTCGAGCTGGAGGAGATCGAATCGGTGCTGCGCGGTCACCCGGAGGTGGCGAACGCCGTGGTGGTCCTGGAGCCCGACCAGCGGCTGGTCGCCCACGTGGTCAGGACGCCGGGCAGCGGGCTCGACGAGGCCGCGCTCCGTGCCCACCTCGCCCCGAAGCTGCCCATCGTCATGCAGCCGGCCGTGTTCATGTGGCTCGGCGCCATGCCGCTCTCCCCGACCGGCAAGGTGGACCGCCGGCGGCTGCCCCGACCCGAGCCGGTTCCCGTGCTCCCGGCGGCCGTGACACCGCCGAGCACGGAGACGGAGCGCACCGTCGCGGCGGCCTGGGCGGAGGTGCTCGGGTTCGCCGAGGTGGACGTGCGGGCCAACTTCTTCGAGGCCGGCGGGGACTCGTTCTCCCTGCTGGCGGTCGTCAGCCGACTGCGGGCCGAGCTCGGACTGGACATCCCGGTGCGCGCCCTGGTCGACGCGCCGACCGTCGAGACGCTGGCCGCGCACATCGAGGCACTGCGCCGGGCGGCCGTCCAGCCGTCCGCAACGCCCCTTCCGTAGCCGGCCTCACGGTGCGGCGGTCTGTTCGACAACGATGGGAAGTGACGTCATGAGCGACACCGCGGCTCACGACACGGCGGCAGAGACCCTGCCCGATCTGTTCGCGGCCCAGGTGGCCCGTACCCCTGACGCCGTCGCGCTCGTCGGCGCCGGTGTGTCCCTCACGTACGCCGAGCTGGCTGCCAGGGCCGGCCGACTGGCGCGGTCGCTCATGGCGAAGGGGGTGGGGCCCGAGACGACCGTGGCGGTCGCGGTGCCGCGATCCGTGGAACTGGTGGTCGCCCTCCACGCGGTGCACAGGGCCGGGGCCGCGTACCTTCCGGTCGATCCGCTGCTGCCCGCCGAGCGCGTACGGGAGATGACCGAGGACGCGCGGCCCGTGCTGACGCTCGACAGCGAGGACGTCCGGCGGATGTCGGAGGAGGGCGCGCCCGAGGAGGACGGGACGGGGTGGCCCTCGCCGCACCCGTCGAGCACCGCCTACGTCATCTTCACCTCGGGATCCACCGGTCGGCCCAAGGGGGTGGCCGTGTCCCAGGAGGCCATCGTCAACCGCCTGCGCTGGATGCAGGCGGAGTATCCGCTGGGCCACGACGACCGCGTCCTGCAGAAGACCCCCGCCGGGTTCGACGTCTCCGTGTGGGAGTTCTTCTGGCCGCTGTGCGTCGGTGCGCGCCTCGTCCTGGCCGGGCCGGACGAGCACCGGGATCCCGCCCGGATCGCCGAGCTGATCCGGGCGGAGCGGATCACGACCGTGCACTTCGTCCCGTCCATGCTGCGTCACTTCCTCGAAGAGCCGACGACGGCCCGGTGCGATTCGCTGCGCCGGGTGTTCGCGAGCGGCGAGGCGCTCTCGGCCGATCTGCGGTCACGGTTCTTCCGCCTCCTGGGCGCCGAACTGCACAACCTCTACGGGCCCACCGAGGCCGCGGTGGACGTGTCCTACTGGCGCTGCGGCCCCGACGACCCACCCGGCCCGGTGCCGATCGGTGCCCCGGTGCGGAACACCCGGCTGTACGTGCTGGACGAGCGGCTGAACCGGGCCGCGCCCGGTGCGGCCGGCGAGCTCTACATCTCGGGTGTCCAGCTGGCCCGGGGGTACGTCAACCGGCCGGGGCTCACGGCGGAGCGGTTCGTCCCCGACCCCTACGGCCCCGAAGGCAGCCGGATGTACCGGACCGGGGATCTCGCCCGGCAGGACCCCGACGGCGTCCTGCACTACCTGGGCCGCGCCGACCACCAGGTCAAGGTGGGCGGCGTGCGCATCGAACTCGGCGAGATCGAGGCGACGCTGGCCCGGCACGCCGCGGTCGCCGACGCGGTGGTGGCCGCCAGGCCCGACGAGGCCGGCGAGACGCGGCTGACCGCCTACCTCGTACCCGACCCCGTCGAGGCCGCCGCACTGCGGAACCTGTGCCGCCTCGAGGAAGCCGGGCTCCTCGACCGGAAGGACCTGCAGACCCTGCCGAACGGCATGGCCGTGGTCGCGTCCAACCGCTCGGAGGCGGACTTCCTGTACCGCGAGATCTTCGAGGAGGGCGAGTACCTGCGGCACGGGATCACGCTGCCCGAAACCGGGGCCTGCGTCTTCGACGTGGGCGCGCACATCGGGTTCTTCTCGCTCGCGGTGGCCCGCTCCCGTCCCGGCAGCGTGGTCCATGCGTTCGAGCCGATTCCGCAGCTGTTCCGCATGCTCGAACTCAACACCCGGCTGCACGGAGTCGACGCCAGGCTGTTCCCGTGCGGCCTCGCCGAGGCGGCGGGCACGGCGTCGTTCACCTACTACCCGCAACTCTCGATCATGTCGGGGCGCTTCGGTGACACCGCCGAGGAGCGCGGCGTCCTGGAGGCCTTCGTCCGCAACGAGCAGCCGGTGCGGGAAGCCCTTCCGCGGAGCGGTTCGGCGGATCTCGACAGTCTGCTCACGGAGCGGCTGCGACACACCGACGTGACCTGCGAGCTGCGCACGCTGTCGGACGTCATCGACGAGACCGGTGTGGAACGGATCGACCTGCTCAAGATCGATGCGGAGAAGAGCGAACGGGAGGTGCTTCTGGGGCTCCGTGAGGAGCACTGGAACCTGGTCCGCCAACTGGTGATCGAAGTGCACGACGCCCCGGGCCGGATCGACTGGATCCGGGGCCGGCTGGAGGAGCGGGGGTACCGGGTCACCGTCGACGGGCTGGCGATGCTCTCGCAGACCGGTCTGGTCACCCTCTACGCGGTCCGCGGCGGGCAGCCGGCCTCCGGTGGAGGGACGGGTGCCGCACCGGCGTCCCGTGGGCCGGGTTGGTCGTCCCCGGAACTGTACGTCGAGGACGTGCGGCGGGAAGCGGGGCTCCGGCTGCCGCCGCAGATGGTTCCGGACCACTTCGTGATCGTCGACGCGCTTCCCCTGACGGCCAACGGCAAGCTCGACCGGGCGGCACTCCCCGCGCCCCGGCGCGGGCCGACCGGGAGACCGGCCGCCCCGCGCGACACGACCGAGGTGCTGCTCCGCTCCTTGTTCGCCGACGTGCTCGCGGCGCCCGACATGGGGATCCATGACGACTTCTTCCGCCTGGGCGGCAACTCGTTCGACGCGATCCGCCTGGTGGCCCGGATCCGCGAGGCGCTGGGTGTCGCGGTGAGCGTCCCGAGCCTGTTCAAGGCCCCGACCGTGGCCGCCTTCGCCGAACTGCTGGCTGATGGATCCGACGGAGCCCCGTTCCCGCCCGACGCATGACCCGTCCGGGCACCTGGACGGGAGGGGCACGCAGCACGGCGGCCCCCTGGGAAGCTGCCAGGGGGCCGCCGGCACCGGCGTACGGCGGGCACGTCAACGGGTGGTCATGCCGGAGCTTCCGAGGAGGAGCGGGGCGTGGCCGCCGGGGCGAGTTCGGCGAGTCGGCGGTCGAAGGCGCGCAGCAGATCGGGGAGCCGTTGCGACCAGGAACCGGCCAGCGGGGCCTGGACGACGCAGGTCAGGGTCCCGTCGGGCAGTTCGCACACCTGGAGCTGGACCTCGGCGACCGCGCCGACCGGCGGCACCGGAACGGCGCGCATCCTCACCGGACCGGCCGGATGCTCGACGCGCTGCCAGTTCTCGAAGGCGAACAGCGCCTGGTAGACGGGCATCCGGCCACCGGCGACGGTGTCCACGACCCGGACGATGTCGTAACGGGGCAGCGCGGAGCCCGCGATGCTCTCCCGCACGGCAGCCCAGACCCGCTCGACCACCCCGGGTGCGGACAGCTCGGGCATCCGCACCGGCAGGATGTCGATCAGGCAGCCGAGTTCGTCCTGCTGCCCGGCCGAGCGGGTGGCCACCGGCGTGCCGACGCAGAAGTCGGAGCCGCCGGTGATCTCGGCCAGGGCCCGGCCGTACGCGGCCAGCAGCACCGCGAACGGTGAGCAGGCGCTGCGCCTGGCCTGGTCGCGCACCGCCTGCCGGGTGCTGGGCGGATAGCTGGTTCGGAGCTCGGCCGACCCGCCCACGGCGAGCTCGTGCTGGTTCGGCGCCGGGCCGCCGTCCGGGGTGGGCAGGTCGGCCGCCCCCGCCAGCACGGCGCGCCAGTGGGTGGTGAGCTCGGCGTGTCGCGCCGGCGTGAGTTCTGCGGGCTCCCTGCGTTCCAGCACGGGCAGATCGGTCGCGACGCCGTCGACGGCCCGTGCGTATGCGCGTGCCAGATCGGCGGCGAACACCTCCTGGGAGAGACCGTCGAAAGCGATGTGATGGACCGCCAGGAAGACGGTGGCGCCCTGTGCGTCCGGGGCGACCGCGGCCCGGTGGACGCGGCCGGTGGCGAGATCGAAGGTGTCGGCGTTCAGCAGGGTGGCGGCCGCCTCCTCGAAGCCGGTGCCGGACCCGAGCTGCAGCAGCGGCTCCGCGACCGGCTCCGCGAGGACCCTGCGGACCACCTGCTCGTCCTCGAAGTCGAAGGCGGTGCGCAGCGCCTCCTGGCGGCGCGCCACCGCCGCCAGCGCCGCGTCGAGGGCGGAGAGGTCGAGCGGGCCGTCGACGCGGACCTGGGCGAGGATCCAGCCGGCGCGGCTCGCCGGGGCGATCTGCTCGGCGAGCCAGAGCTGCATCTCCAGGGCGGAGGCCGGCTGGACCCGCACCGTCGCGTGGTCAGTCACAGGAAAGCTCCTTGTCCGTGCCTGCGGGGTTGTCGGTGTTGAGCGGAACGTCCGTGTCGCGCGGCTCGCGGTGTTCAGGCACGTCCGCACCGTCGCAACGCGGCGCTCATGCGTTCCAGGGTCTCTGTCACGACCTGCGGGGACGTGCCGAAGTTGAGCCGTACGAATCCGTCGCCGCCGGCTCCGAAGGCCGGACCGGAGAAGAGAAGCACCTTGGCCTCGTCGCGGAAGAAGGGCATGGGGTCCGGACCGGTCCCCAGCTGCCGGCAGTCGAGCCAGGCGAGGAAGGTGGCCTCCGGAGTCCGACACCGGATCCCCTCCGGGAGCCGCTCGGCCAGCAGTCGCCGGTTCCGGCCCAGGACGGCCATGACGTCGTCCAGCCAGGCGTCGCCCGAAGTCCAGGCGGCCTTCAGGGCCTCGACCGCGAGCACTCCCACTTGGCCGAAGAGCAGCCCGCGCTGCGCGTCGACGGCGTCCCGAACGGCCCGCGGTCCCATGTGTGCCAGCGCGCAGCGGATCCCGGCGAGGTTGAACGCCTTGCTCCCCGAGGTGAGGGTGACGGTGCGGGCGGCGATCTCCGGGCTGAGCGAGGCGAACGGGATGTGCTGGTGCGGGGCATGGGCCAGATCCGCGTGCACCTCGTCGGAGACCACCAACAGGTCGAACCTGAGCACGAGTTCCGCGAGTGACTCCAGCTCGTCACGGCGGAACACCCGGCCGGTGGGGTTGTGGGGGTTGACGAGGAAGAGCACCCGGCAGCGCCCCGAGCCCCCGTCCGCCGCGGTCCGCTCCATGAGTGCGGGATCGAACTCCCACCCGCCCTCGCCCTCCTGGATCGGAACGGTCAGCGCCCTGCGGCCGATCCTCTCGATGACATCGACGAACGGCGGGCAGGCGGGGGTGTGCAGGAGTACCGCGTCGCCGGGGTCGGTGGCGATCCGGATCGTCGCGAGCATCGCCTGGTTGATGTCCGTGAACAGCCGGACGTGCGTGGGATCGGGCCTGTGGCCGTACCGGTGCCGCGTCCGCTCGGCGAACACCTCGCCGAGCGGGCCGCCGCCGCTCTGGTCGAACCACGGGGGGTAGCCGAGATCGCCGTCGACGCGGCGCAGCAGGGCCTCGCGTATCGCGGGTGCGGTCGGGAAGTCCATGTCCGCGACCCAGGAGGCCAGCATGCCGTCGCCCGCGGTGGCCCACTTCTCCCCGTCCCGCTGGGACAGGTGGCTCAGTTCGAGGGCGTCGAGAGCGGTTGACGAAGTTTCGGCGTTCATAGTCCTGTTCCGTGTCGGTTCGATGGCGCAGAGTTGCGCGGACGAATGTCGGTGCGGTGCCGCACGACGGAGAGGAGGCCGGTACGGAAAGCGTGCGGCAGTAAACCGATCGCTCGGCGGAATTCCTGCGGTTCCGCCGGTCCTCCAGTCGCATCCCCACCGTCCAGCCGGCCACTGGGGAGTTCCCCGAGTACCTCAAGGGGAGCACACAAGGTTATGCGGCAGCCTTTGGCCCATGATGTGTGATGTCGGTCACATTGCGGCGTTCGCAACCCCCCGGTAATGTCGCCAACAGCGCCTTCCTCAGCCCGGATTAGACGCTGAGGCTAGTCGCTCGCAAATCTCGGAGCCTCCTGGCCCGGCAGTCGGTGCGCACATGCGCCCATCCGATATTCACAGTCGAATTACATCTGCGATGTCGAGAATCTGTGACAGGAGTCAGGAATTGTCCTCCCGTGCTGCCCAATTCCCTGCGGACCGGCCGCGTGGCGTCGACGCACCCCGTTGCACGGGGGTGTTACGCCGAGACATTCCCGGTCTTTACGCCGGCGCCGTCAGGGATGTGGCGGCGTCCTGTGCGACCGCCCCGGAGAGTGTGCTGCTGGCCGGCTTCGCCGCGTTGCTGTACCGGTATTCCGGCCAGAACCAGGTCGAGTTCCAGGTGCACCGCGAAGGCGGTGGGGACTCGCTGCTCCGCTTCTCCGTCACCGGGGAGAGTACGCTCCGCGGGCTGACCGGTGCGGCCGGCGCCGTGGCGGGCCCCGGTAAGGAGCCCGCGCGCATCGGTGTACGGCTCGGTGCGGACCGGGCCGGCGGGGACGATCGGCCGTACGAGGTCGAGCTCGTGCTGCCGGTGGCCGAGGCGGCCTCCCGGTCGGTCGCTCTCCACTTCGACGAGCGACTCTTCGAGACGGCGACCGGCGACCGGCTGCTCGCCCACTTCCAGAACCTGCTCGAGGACGGCGCGGACCGGCCGGACCAGGCACTGGCGGACCTCGTGCTGCTCACCGGGCCCGAGGTGCACCGGATCCTCGTGGAATGGAACGACACCGCTGTCCGGCTGCCCCGTGAGGAGGGCTGCCTGCACGAGGCATTCGAGGAGCGGGCCGCGCGGTCCCCCGAGGCCGTCGCCGTGGTCCAAGGAGCGACCCGGCTGACGTTCCAGGAGGTCAACGCCGCGGCGAACCGGCTGGCACATCATCTGAGGGACCTGGGCGTCGGCCCCGACGACCGCGTCGGCCTCTACCTCGAGCACTCGCCCGACCTGCTGATCGCGATGCTCGGGGTGCTCAAGGCCGGCGGGGCCTATGTCCCACTCGACCCCGGCTATCCGCGGGCCAGGGTGTCCACCATGATCACCGGTGCCTCCTGCGTGGCTCTGATCAGCCGGAGCGAGCTCGCTGCCGCTCTGACCGGCGAGGACTCCGTGCGGCGGGAACGCCTGGTGCTGCTGGACCGCGAGTCCGCCGCCCTGTCCGCTCGGCCCGATCACGATCCGAAGGCCCAGGCGGGGCCGGACAACCTCTGCTATGTCATGCACACGTCAGGTTCTACCGGGAAGCCGAAGCCGATCGCGCTGCGCCACCGGGGCGTGGTGAACAACATCGAGGATCTCAACTCCCGCTTCGCCGTGGGCATCGGCGACAGTGTCCTCGGCCTGTCGTCCCCGAGTTTCGACATGTCGGTCTACGAGTTCCTCGGGATGACGGCGGCAGGCGGCACCCTCGTCCTTCCCGCGCCCGGCCGGGCCAAGGATCCGGCGCACTGGGCCGAACTGGCGGCGGAGCACGGCGTCACGGTGTGGAACACCGCGCCGGCACTGCTGGAACTGGTACTCGACCACGTCGAGCACGGCGGGGGTGGCGCGCCCTCACCGGTGGGCGCACTGCGACTGATCATGGTCGCCGGAGACTGGATCCCGCTGAAGCTGCCCGGACGCGCCCGCGGGGCCGCGCCCGGTGCCAGGTTCATCTCCCTCGGTGGGGCCACCGAGGCCTCGATCTATTCGACGATATTCGAGGTCGAGGCCACCGAACCCACCTGGAGGAGCATTCCGTACGGGCGCCCGATGGCCAATCAGCGCACGTACATCCTGGACGAGTCGCTTCAACCCGTTCCGCCGGGTGTGACGGGCGAGTTGTACCTCGCCGGCGTCGGCCTCGCGGTCGGCTACCTGGACCAGCCCGCCCTCACCGCCGAGCGATTCATCGAGTGGAGCTGTGGCCCGGTGGCCGACGAGCGGCTGTACCGTACCGGCGACCTGGCGAGGTTCGGTGCCGACGGACTGATCGAACTGATCGGCCGGACCGACCTCCAGGTGAAGATTCACGGACTGCGGGTGGAGCTGACCGAGATCGAGTCCGTCCTGCGCGGCCATCCCCAGGTCAAGGATGCGGCGGTGACCGCACGGACCGATGCCGTCGGCGTCCCGGTCCTGGTCGGATACGCCGTGCCGCGTGACGGCGAAGTGCTGGACCCGGAGGACGTCCGCAGGACCCTCGCGGCCAGCCTCCCGGCTCACATGGTTCCCGGCACCGTGCTCGTGCTGCCGGCCATGCCGCTGAGCCCCAACGGGAAGCTGGACCGCAAGTCGCTTCCCGCGGCCCCCTCGCTCCACGAGGAACGCCGTGGCGGCACCGTGCCCGTGGATGCCGAGCCCAGCGGTCCGTGGGAGGAGCGGATCGCCGCGGCGTGGCGGGACGTTCTGGGCATCGACGCGATCCGGCGCGACGACGACTTCTTCGCCCTGGGCGGCGATTCGATGACGGCCATGCGCAGTATGGCGCAGGTGCCCGAGCTGACGTTGGTGGCTCTGCACAGCCATCCGACGCTGCAGAGCCTGGCCGCGTATCTTCAGGCCACGGCCGCCCTGCCCGGGGCGGGGGACTCCGACCCGGGGCGGAGCGGCGCGGCGTAACGGGGCGGGCCCGGGGACGAGGCGCGGACGCCTTGCCGTCCGCCGGGCCCCGTCGGGCCTCGGCCGGTCGTCGAGCAGCGTACGGTCCGTGCCGGGGCAGGCGTCCCGGGAGTCGGCAAGCGTCCTCGCCGAGGGGCTCGCGGTGAACGGCCGGCACGCCGCGGTGGAAGCCGGGACGGTGGAGCTCCGCGGCCGGGGCGTACGCGCGGCCGGTGCGGCGGCGAACTGCTTCCGCCGCCTGCCCGGTCCGACGGGCCGGGCGGGAACCGGCCGCGACGGTCCTCGCGGCCGCCACGAACACGCCTGCTGATCGCGCCGGCCCACGGGAATCCCCGGGGCTCGGCCGGCCGGTTCGCGTGCGTTCCCGGAAACCCCGTCGGAGCCCTCGGGCCGGCCCGGACGTGAATGAATGAGAAATGATGCGGACGTGACATTTTCGAAGACACGGCCTGGTGAGGTCGAGTAAGATCACGGGTGAGTTCGAGGTCGTACCGGGGGAGCCCTCGATGGAAGAGCCGCTGGACCGCCACGGGATGAATGCGGCCAGGCTCTGGGAAGTCCCGGCCTTTTGACGGACTGGGATGGGTGTTTTCGGGGAGCAGAAGGACGGGAATGTCCATCGATGGCCCGCCGGAGTAGTTCGTCATCGATGTCCGTGTTCGGGGACAAGACCCTGGAAGACAGAATCCGGAGGACTGATGGCCACGCACGCTATTCAGAAGGTGCATTCGGGGGGTGGCGACATTCAGATGCATCGCCCGGGAGGAGTGTCCGATCCGGACGCGTTCCGGGAACGGCGTCTGACACGCAGGCGCCGGCTGTCGGCGGACCTGGCGAGTGCGAGAACGGGCACCCGCTATTTCCCCGTGCTGTCGGTACTGGCGCCCGTCATGACCCAATCCGAGGGTGAAATCACCTATCCGGGCGACCCGATGTGCCTCTACACGGCGCTGAGCGTCGCCGTGCACCGTGCGGTGGCGGACGCCGGCCCGCTGGAGGACGCCGTCCACTACAGCGACCTCGCGCCCGAGTGGACCCGGTTCCCGTCCAAGGAGTACCGGCTTTCCGTCAGTGACGACGGATACCGGGCCTACGGCACGTCACCCAACACCGACCAGACGGTGTTCGACCCCCGGGTCTGGGACGACGCGGCGCGCGCGCGATGGGTGCGGCTACTGCGCGAGGTCCAGCCCAGGGTCGTGCTCATCAGCGCCGTGTCACCCGCGCACCGCTACGCGCTCGACATCGCGAGACTGGCCAAGCGCGAGGTCCCGGACGCCTTCGTCGTACTCGGAGGCCGGCATGTGGACGAGACCGTCACCTGCACCCCCGACGGCCAGGCCCTCCTGCTCGAACCCAGCAGCACGGTGGCGGTCATCCAGGAGGGCAGGGCTCCCGGAGTGGTCGACGCCGTCGTCGGCGGCGAGGCCTACTTCGCAGTGGACCTGCTCATGCGGGCCCTCGCCCTCGCCACCGACCTCGACCGGCGTTGGGTGGACCGTGACCAGGTTCTGCCGTGCCTGCAGGGGCTGCTCGCCGAAGAGGGTCCCGTGCCCGGCGTGTCGGTCGTCGTCCTGGCGGCGGGGGAGACCTTCGACGCCGTCGCGCTCCGTGGCCGAACGCTCGACCTCGCGACCTTACCCTCGCCGTACGAGGCGTTCGCGATCCGGTCCCGGTTCCCCATCTTCACCCGCCCCGGGACGGGGGAGGTGCTGCGCACCGCGCACTTCATGGTGTCCAACGCCTGTCCGTACCGATGTAATTTCTGCTCCGAGTCGTCACAACTCACCGGGCTCAAGCGGTTCAAGGACGATGCGATAGGTGCGGCGGCGGAGCGGGTCTGCGAATACGTCGGCTATGGCGCCGAGTCGCTCTTCTTCGACGACTCCGTCTTCTGGAGCGGTCGGTACCGGGACATCGAGAACTTCTGCGAGGAGCTCAGCCGGATCCGCCGGGACGAGAGCGGTTCGCTCGAACCGCGCTACCGCAGATTCGTTCGCGGGGAAGACGACGTCCAGCGGCTGCGCGACCTCCAGTGGGGTGCCCAGCTGACCGTGGACACCCTGGTCGCGCTCCATTCGGCTGAGGAGTCGTCAAGGATCCTGCGGAAGATGAAGGATGCCGGGTGCAGCTACATCTACATCGGCATCGAGAGCATGTCGACGCAAGTCATGAACAACATCCACAAGAACCTCCGCCGGGACGAACGGAAGCCCTGGAGGGAAAAGGTCCGGGAAGCCGCGGCCCTGGTCAAGGCACAGGACCTGCAGCTGGGAACCTCCGTTCTCTTCGGCCTCGACGGTGAGACGCGGGACAGCATCGACGAGACCATCCACGAGGTGGGCCGTCTCATCGACGACGAGCTGGTCGATCTGGCCAGCCCGAACATCCTCACCTATCACCCCGCGACACCGGTCACGCGCCAGCACGGCATGCGGGACCGACTCGACTACCACTCCCCGCGCATCGACAACCGGGAGCCCTACATCTATTTCGAGGAAGCTTTCCCCGGTGTCGTCTCCGTCCTCCTCACCGAGGACGACATCTGGCACATACACCGGGAGACCGAGAAGCGCTGGGGCGGGGCCCGCAACGACGCCGCCGCGGTTCCGGTCCAGGAAGAGCCGGCCGACACCGCTTCCTAGCCGCTGTCCGGACAGCACGGCAAGGATGGCGAGCACCCGTCCGCGTGGCGCAGACTGGGGGCGATGACTCTTTCGGACCCGAGGACGGATCACATGGCCGACCGGCCGTTGACGCTGATGGCAGTGCACGCCCACCCCGACGACGAGGCCACCGGGACGGGCGGTGTCCTCGCCCGGTACGCGGCGGAGGGCATGCGCACGGTGCTCGTGACGTGTACGGACGGCAGGTGCGGCGACGGACCGGGCGGGGCCAAGCCGGGCGAGCCCGGCCACGACCCGGCGGCCGTCGCCGCCATGCGCCGGCAGGAACTGGAGGCCAGCTGCGAGGTGTTGAACGTCGGCCACCTGGAGCTGCTGGAGTACGCCGACTCCGGGATGATGGGCTGGGCGAGCAACGACGAGCCCGGCTCCTTCTGGCGCACGCCGGTGGCGGAGGGCGCCGCCCGGCTCGCCGAACTGATGCGGCACTACCGGCCCGACGTGGTCGTCACCTACGACGAGAACGGCTTCTACGGCCACCCCGACCACATCCAGGCCCACCGGATCACCATGGCGGCCCTGGAGCTGGTCGACCTGACGCCGAAGGTCTACTGGACGACGGCGCCGCGCTCGGCGATGCAGCGGTTCGGGGAGGTCATGCGCGAGTTCGGCGCGGACTTCGAGGAGCCGGACCCGGGGTCGGCGGAGGCGGTCGAGCTGCCGGAGATCGGCCTGCCCGACGAGGAGATCACCACCTGGGTGGACACCACCGCCTTCGCCGGGCAGAAGTTCGACGCCCTGGCCGCGCACGCCAGCCAGGGCGACAACATCTTCTTCCTGAAGATGGGGAAGGAACGGTTCGCCGAACTGATGGGCGTGGAGACCTTCCTGCGGGTCCGGGACACCACCGGCGCGGCCGTCCCCGAGAACGACCTCTTCGCCGGCCTGCGCTGACCCCGGCACCGGCCCGGCGCGCCGGCTGCGAGGCGGACGGGCCTCGCGGCCGGCGCGGTCACCGCCCGGCGGCCTCGTAGCCGGCGCGGTCACAGCCCGGCCAGGACGGCGAGCAGCCGGTCGACCTCCTCCGGGCTGTTGTAGACGTGCAGGCTCACCCGCACCGAGCTCTCGCTCTCCCCGGCCCGCCCCTGGCAGTGCCCGTCGGCCCGCACCATCAGGCCGTGGCTGGCCAGGACGAACCCCAGGTCGTTGGAGCCGATCCCGCGGTGCCGGAAGGTGACGATGCCCTCCCGCCGCTGGACCTCGGAGTCGGCGGCCAGGCTCCGTTGGCAGCCGAGGACCTCGTACGGGGCCAGCGTGCGCAGCCCCTCGGTGAGCCGGGCGGCCAGGGCGGTGTTCCAGAGCCGGACGCGCTCCGGCCCGGCGGCGTCGAGCCAGTCCAGGGCGGCCTCCAGGCTGGCGATCCCGCAGGTGTTGGGCGTGCCGGTCCAGCCGCCGGGGGTGAACTCCGGGCCCCGGGTGTTGCGGGCCCACACCGCGCCGGTGCCGGGCAGGGCCATCGCCTTGTGCCCGGAGAAGACCACGAAGTCGACGTCCAGGGTGCCGACGTCCACCGGCAGGTGGCCGACGCCCTGCGCGGCGTCCAGGCAGATCGGCACGTCGGGTCCGACCGCCGCCCGGATGCGGTGGACGTTCATGTCGCCGCCGTACACGTGGTGCACGTGGGTGGCGGCGACGAACGCGGTGCGCGGGGTGACGAGCCGGGCCAGCGCGCGGTGGTCGTAGTCGTGCGAGGCCGGGTCGTACGGCAGCTCGCGCACCGTGACGTGGACGCCCTGGCGGGCCAGCAGTCGCCGCGCCTCCAGCCAGGGCAGCGCGTTGGCCTGGTGGTCGGCGAACGGCACGAGGATCTCGTCGCCGTCCCGCAGGTGGCGGGGCAGCCAGTCCCGGGCCACCGTGCGCAGCCCCTCGGTGGCGCCGCTGACGAAGTGGACGCCGGAGCGCTCCTGCGGGTCCGGGTCGCCGAGGAAGCGGGCCACCCGGACGCGGGTGCGCTCGACCAGGGCGGTGGTGGCGTTGGCCCAGGTGTAGGTGCCGCGTCCGGCGTTGGCGTTGGCGGTGGTCAGGTAGCGCTGGACGGTGTCGAGCACCGCCCGGGGCTTCTGCGAGGTGGCCGCGCTGTCCAGGTACGCCTGGTCCGGGTTGCCGGTGATGATGGGGAACTGCGCCCGCAGCTCGCGGTGCCAGTCGCGGAGTCCGTCGAGGGCCCGGTCGGGGGTGGTCATGGCCGTCCCCGCTCAGTTCCGGACCAGCGGGGCGCCCGCGTCGCGCCAGGCGATGACGCCGCCGGTCAGGCTGCGGGCGTCCCGGTGGCCCATCCGGGTGAGCAGCGCGGCGTACCGGACGGACTTCTCGCCGACCGGGCAGGCCAGCAGCACCGGCTGGTGGGTGCCGAACGGCAGCCCGCCGTGCAGGAGTTCGTCGAAGACCTCGTCGACGATGTTGATCGAGCCCTCGATGTGCAGCGCCGCGTAGGCGTGGGGCCCGCGCAGGTCGACCACCAGCGGCCGCTCCTCGGCGATCCACTTGCGGGCGGCGTCGACCTCGACGGTCCGGGCGGCGGCCAGTTCGGCCGGGGTCACCGAACCCACCGAGTTCGGCCGGGCCGGCTGGTTGAACAGCTCGGGCCGCCGGTGGCGGATGTAGCTCAGGTAGCTCTCCACCCGGTCGCAGACGATGAAGACCGCCGTGTGCCGTTCGCCGGTCGCCCGTTCCGCCAACTCGGCGTCCACGGTGCGCAGGTGGCGCAGCGCGCCGTGGAAGGCGCCGCCGCCGGTCGGGCCGGCCGGCAGGCCGCAGCGGCGCACCAGGGTGAGCATGCCGTCGATGGCCTGGTCGGCGGTCACCGACTCGATGGCGTCGTAGGTGGCGGGGTCGAACAGCCCGACCTCGTGGACCTCGTCGATGGTGCGGATGCCGGGGATGAAGTCGGACTTGTGGGCGACCAGTCCGAGCACGTCGACGGCCGGGTTGTGGGCGCGCAGCACGGCCGCCACGCCGGTGGACGAGCCGGCGGTGCCGACGCAGGCGACGAAGTGGTCCGGGGCGCGGCCGTCGAGGTCCCGGACGATCTCGGGGCCGGTGCCGGTGAGGTGGGCGTCGACGTTGAGCCGGCTGTAGTACTGGTCGGTGTGCAGGTAGCCGGAGTCGGCCTCGGACAGCATCCGGTGGATGCGGGTGAGCGGGTCGTCGGTGTCGGTCGGGTCGAGGCACTCGGTGCGGCCGGGCAGTTCCTCGATCTCGGCGCCCAGCAGCAGGAGCAGGTCCTTGATCTCGGGGACCCGCATCCGGTTGGTGACGCTCCTGAACGGCAGTCCGTGCAGGCCGGCGATCAGCGCGAGCGCCTTGGCGGTGTTGCCGCTGGACAGCTCCACGACGGTGTCGCCGCGCTCGACGGCCCCGGGGAGCGCCTCGCGGGTCATGTTCCAGGCGGCGCGGTCCTTGACGGAACCGAAGGGGTTGAGCATCTCCAGCTTGGCGTACAGGTCGATGTGCCGCAGGCCGGTGACCGCCGGGTCGATCCGGAGCAGCGGGGTGTTGCCGATCGCGTCGGTGATGCTGTCGTACCTCATGCCCGTCCGTCCCCCCGGTCTCCCGCGGCCGCCGTCGCGTCGACGGGCCAGTACTGCTCGTCCAGGCGCCACCGCCAGGCGCCGTCCCGCCGGTACGCGGCGACCTTGCGCGCCACGGGCTGGCGCAGCGCCCGGCCGGCGCTGAAGTCCATCAGGTAGCCCGCGGTGTTGGCGAAGGCGAGCAGGTCGCCGGGGGCGGGCAGGCGGGGCAGGAAGACCTTCCGGCGGGTGATCAGGTCGGTCTCCAGGCAGAGGTTGCCGATCAGGTACACCCCGACCGGGTCGTCCGGTGCGTCCGAGCCGACCGGGCCGTCCGGCGCACCGGGCCGGGGGACCAGCAGCGGGTCCATCAGCACCCCGTGCTCCTCCAGGCCCACGTCCCGGGCGTTCGCCTCCAGCCGGACCAGGCGCTCGCCGGCCGGGGTGTGCCGGACCTCCAGGACCCGGGCGAGCGTCGCCCCGCACTGGTCGGCCAGCGCCCGGCCGGGCTCCACCACCAGGTCGTACAGGTTCTCCAGCAGCAGGGTGCCGAGCGGCCGCCCGAGGGTGGGCGCCGGGTGGGAGAGCAGCTCGTCCAGGTAGGCCTCGGCGGCCACCGGGCGGTGCGCCGGGTAGAGGCCGAGGGCGCCGCGCAGCCGGCCGGACTCGGCGCGCAGCCCGTAGCCGTGGCCCTGCCAGGTGAGCGGGGGCCGCCGGCCCAGGACGGCGTCGGTCAGTTCGGTGGTGTACCGCTCCCACTGGGCCGCGTCGGCCAGGTAGTCGACTCCGAACCCGCCGCCGATGTCGACGGTGTGCGGCCGCAGGCCCCGGCGCCGGCACTCGTTCAGCACGGTGACGCAGGTCTCCAGGGCGACGGCCTTCTCGGCCACGCCGGTGGTGTCCAGGTGGTAGGCGACGCCGGTGGTCTCGACGGCGTCCCGGTGGCGTTCGAGGGCGTCGAGCAGGTCGTCGAGCTCGGCGGCGTCGGTGCCGAACCGGCTCGGCCGGGTGAGCACCGTGACCCCCGGCGCCCGGAAGCCGGACAGCCGCGGCAGGACGCGCACCGGTGGCAGGGCGTGCTTGCGCACCAGGTCGGCCAGGTCGTCGAGTTCGGCGCGGGAGTCCAGGTGGACGGTGACGCCGGTGCGGGCCGCCAGCCAGAGGTACTCGCGGTTCTTCGGGCCGGTGGCGATGATCCGGTCGGGCGGGCAGCCGGCCCCGAGCACGTGCTGGAGTTCGGCGAGCGAGGCGACGTCCATCCCGGCGTCGGTGGCGGCGAGTCGGCGGACGAGGGCGCTGGAGCGGTTCGCCTTGTGGGCGAAGTGGATCCGGCCGGTGAGGCGGTGCTTGCGGTAGACGGCCTGGAAGCGCGCCAGGTTCTCCGCGATCTGCTCGGGCAGGAGCAGGTTGAGCGGGGAGCCCAGCGCGTCGGTGAGGGTGTGCAGGAGGTCGCGTTCCTCCAGGAGGGAGCGGAGCGGAGTCTCCAGCCGTGGTTCGAGATACAGCGGTAGGGGCCGCATGCGAAACCAGCTCTCCATGAGAAGTCGGCATGAGGGGGGCCGAGCCGAGGGAAACGGTAACCGTTTCCCCGGGTGATCGACAGGGCGCTTCTGTCACACCATCGCAACGACTGTGCCGATCGGGAATCCCGCGCTCCGGACGTCTTCTGACGGATCGTCAGCGAAGGGCGACCAGGACGGAGCTGGTGCCGTACTGCCACACCGGGCCGGCCTGGCGGAAGCCGGCCTCGCGCAGCAGTTCGCCGTGCCGGGCCGCCGAGAGGCCGTTGCCGGGTCCGTCGGTCGGGGGCAGCTGGCGCTCGCGGGCCGTCAGCAGGTCGGCGAACTCGGGGACCCGGCCGGCCGCGGCCCACCACTGGGACCAGTCCTCGGCGGCGGCGGTGCCCCGGCGCTGGGCGCGGCGCCGGCCGATCGCCAGGGCGAGTTCGGCGAGCGGCCGGTCGTCGGGGATGAGGTGGTCGCCGTTGACCAGGACGCCGCCGGGCCGCAGCAGGCCGGCGAGGTCGCGGTAGATCCCGAGCAGCGCGTCCGGCGGAGGGTAGTGCAGTGCCGTGGTGGACATCACGGCGTCCAGCGGGCGGTCGAGTTCGAGCGCCTCGACCCAGCCCGGGCGGCCGATCAGGGTCTCCACCCAGCGGGCGATCCGGGGGTGCCGGGCGCGGCCGAGGGCGAGCAGCAGCGGGTCGATGTCGACGGCGAGGATCTCGGCGTGCGGCAGCCGGGCCGCGACGCGCGCGGACAGCGAGCCGGGGCCGCTGCCGAGGTCCGCGACGAGCGGGCGCTCGCGGTGGCCGACGGTCTGCTCCAGTACGTCGGCGATGACGGTGAACCGCTCCTCGCGCTCCACCGCGTACCGCTCCTGCTGGCGCTCCCAGCGGTCCACCCAGGCGCCGGCCAGGGCGGCGTCCACTCGCATCCCGACTCCCGCGGTGTCCCGTGCGCGTTCGAGGCTCGACTTCCCGCCAGTGTTTGTCATGTCCATCCAGCTCTGCAACCGGTTCGGCGTGAGGTTCCCGCGAAACTTTTCCAGCGAAACGATATCCGTTTTCATCTGAAGCTTTCCACCGGGCCCCGCCCGAGCGCCGGATCGTGGTCGGGGCGGACGGTTCGGAGTCGTCCGGACGGGCGCTGCGCCGGGCCGTGCGCCGGGCGGAGCCCACCGGCGGCGCGCTGGTGGCGGTGATCGCCTGGGAGTACCCGACCTGCCACGGCGCGCGCGGCTGGTTCCCTCCGGCGGGCACCGACGAGGCGGCGCCGGAGTCCCGGGCGCGGCAGGAGGTCGCCAGGGCCGTCGAACGGGCCGCCGGGGAGGACCCGCCGGTCGAGGTGCGCACCGAGGTGCGCTACGGCACCCGGGTGGGCGCGCTGGTCGAGGCGTCCAGGGGAGCGGACCTGCCGGTGGTCGGCAGCCGCGGCCTCGGGGGCTTCGCGGGGATGCTGCCGGGCCCGGTGGCCCAGCACTGCACCCGGCACACGACCGTCCCGGTCGTGGTGGTCCGCGGTGGGGAGTGAGCGGCCGGCCGTCGCCGGGCCGGCCGCGGCCGTCAGACGAAGACGACGCTGGACGCCGCCGGGACGGCCACCGAGCCCGCCCGGCGGGGCACGCCCGTGACGGGGTCCACGTCGAACCAGGTGACGTCGCCGGAGTGCTCGTTCGCCGCGTACAGGCGGGTGCCGGACGGGCCCAGCACCAGGTCGCGCGGCCAGCGGCCGCCGCAGGGCACCGAGGCGACCACGTGCGCCCGCTCGCCCGTCCCGTCGAGGGCGAGCACCACGACGGTGTCGGTGCCGCGCTCCGCCGCCCACAGGAACCGGCCGTCGGGGGAGACCACCGGGGCCGACGGCGAGACCGGCCCTTCGACGCCGTCCGGGAACAGCGGGGCCTCCCCGACGGTGTCCAGCGCCCCGGCCGCCGCGTCCCAGCGGCAGACCGTCACGACGGGGCGCAACTCGCCGAGCACGTACGCGTGCCGGCCGGAGGGGTGGAAGGCCAGGTGCCGCGGCCCGGTGCCGGGCGGCAGCGCGGTCTCGGCGTGCACCGCCAGCTCCCCGGTCGCCGGGTCCAGGGCGCAGACCCGCACCGAGTCGGTGCCGAGGTCGACGCTGAGCACCCAGCGCCCCGACGGGTCGGGGAGCACCTGGTGGGCGTGCGGGGCGAGTTGGCGGTCCGGGTGCGGCCCGCTGCCCCGGTGGTGCAGGACGGCGCTCGGGGGCCGCGGGGTGCCGTCGGCGGCGAGCGGCAGCACGCTGACGCTGCCGGAGCCGTAGTTGGCGGTCAGCAGGTGGCCCCGGGCGAGGCTCAGATGGGTGGGGTGGTCGCCGTCCACCGGCACGGGGGCGCCCAGCGGGCGGGGGAGCGGCCCGGCGAGGTCGTGGGCGGTGACGGCGCCGGGCTCCGTCTCGGACACGGCGTAGAGCACCGGGGCGCCCGCCACCTGCCCGACGGTGAGGTAGGAGGGGTCGACGGCGTCCACGGCGCCGGTCACGGTCAGGGCCCCGGTGCCGGGATCCAGCGAGGCCAGCACGATCCCGCGCCCGCCCGTCGAGGTGAACGACCCGATGAAGGCCCGCTCCACGCCCCTGTCCACCACAGCAACCTCCGCCGTCCGCCGTTGCGTTCGGACCCTAGCAGGTGCCCGTGGGGCCGGTCGGACCGCACGGACGCCGTACCGGCCCCCGGCGTGCTCGTCGACGCGCCCCTGGAGCTGTTGTCGGGCCGGGGCGGTCCCACTCGCGGCCCATCCGACCGATTCCGTCGCGTTCCGGCACAGCCGCCCCAGCCATCCCAGTCGTCACAGCAGCCCGGGAAATCACTCGGATATTTCCGCGAATAGTTGTTCGAGTGGATGGTGAGGTCTGAACCCCATATTTTCGGCCAAAGAATTCGCACTCGGCATCGGGTTGTTCCGGGTGTGGCCGGGAGGCAACCAGGGATTTTGTGGTTCCGATTCCCGGTGGAGCCGCTTTCCGTTCAATCGGAAGGGGTTGCGAGCGACTGGGCCGCCGTGAAGACTGTTGCGCGTTCGTCGTCCGGACGTTCGGGACGGCAAGGATTCCGCGACTTCCCGGCCGTGTCGGCGCGTTCCGCGCGACGGTTGCGGGGGCGGATCGCCAATAAGGGGGATGGACATGCCGGATACGGGTAATGGGCAGGTGGCGGCCGGGAGAGCGGCCGGTCGGCGGGGCACGGGTTTCTGTCCGAGCGTTCCGGCGGGGTAAGGGTATTCGGCCGTTCCCGGTTCACCGGGCGCCGTTGCGCGGTCCGCCGTTCATCGGGCCGCGGGGAATTCCGGTCGCATTCGCACCGTCCGCTCCCGGACGCGCCGGGGCGGCCGCGGAACGGCTCCGCGAGGGCGGGTCGGATGCCCGGGGATTCCCGTTCCCGGGCCGCCCGGCCGCCGTCGCCGACCGGTCCCGCGCCGATTCCGCCTCGTTCCCGCACGTCCTGAAGCGGGCGGTGCCGAGGGCCGGGAATTCCCCGCCGTGCCGTGACCCGATCCGCGATTCCATGCGGGCGCCCGGCGCGCCCGCACCCGAGAACCAGTCGACGGGAGCTTCAGCCATGCCGTACGCCAGTCCGGCGCCCACCCGCGAGCGGGCGCCGCTCCTCCCGCGCCGCGAACTGCGGCACCGCCTCGACGTCCTCGCCCGCGCCCACCGGGTGCCCGGAGCCCAACTGGCGCTGGACACCGGCTCGGAGGCCGTCGTCCTGCACACCGGGGTGGCCGACACCGGTACCGGGGCGCCCTTCACCGGGGACACCGCCGTCCCGGTGGGATCGCTCACCAAGCCCTACACGGCGGCCCTGGTGATGCTGCTCGCCGACGACGGCGACCTCGATCTGGACGAACCGGCCGCCGAGCATCTCCCGGAGCTCCGGCAACTGCCCGCAGTAACGATTCGTCACCTGCTGGGCCACACCGGCGGACTGCCCACCGGACCGGACTCCGACGCCGCCGCCCGCACCACCGCGACGCGCTACCTGTCCGCCGTGTGCACCGCCCGGGACGCGCTGTTCCCGCCCGGGACGGACTTCTCCTACTCCAACGCCGGCTACGTCGCCGCCGGGCGCCTGGTCGAGACGGTGACCGGGATGCCCTGGCACGAGGCGGTGCGCGCCCTGCTGCTCGAACCCCTCGGCACCGGACCGGTGTTCGTCGACACGGCCGCCCCCGGCCGGCCGGTCGCCGCCGGGCACGCGCTCAACGCGGCGACCGGCCGGGCCCGGGCCGTCCGGCAGAACCTGGCCCCGCTGGAGGCCCCGGCCGGGGCCCTGCTGGCGAGCGCCGCGGACCTCGCCGCGCTCGGCGCCGCCCTGGTCGGCCGGGCCGAGGCGCTGCCCCCGGAGGTCGCCGAGCGGATGCGCCGCCCGCAGCCCGGCGCCCGGCCCGGAACGCTCGCGGACGGCTGGGGCGCCGGGGTCGCGCTCTACCGGCAGGACGGGCGGCTGTGGTGCGGCCACGACGGCAACGCCATGGGCACCTCCTGCCACCTGCGGGCCGACCCGGACAGCGGCGTGGTGGTCGCCTTCACCGGCAACGCCGGCGCCGCCACCGCCCTCTGGCGCGAACTCGCGGCCGAACTGGACGAGTTGGCCGGGATCCGGGTGCCCGCGGCGATCCCGCCGGTCGGTGCCGGCGGTCCCGTGCCGCTCGCCGGGCCCGCGACCCTCGCCGAGTGCGCGGGCGACTACCGCAACGGCGCGGTCCGCTACCGGGTCGAGTGGGCCGGCGACGGACCGGCCACCCTCGCGGTGGACGGCGACCTGCCGATACCGCTGCGCTGCCACGCCGACCTCCGCTACGACCTGATCGCCCCGGACACCGGCCGGCCCGAGCCCGGCGGCCGCTTCCACCGGGACCCGGCCACCGGCCGGATCGACCGGGTGCAGGTCTCCGGACGCACCGCCCGCCGGACCGCCGCCGGCTGAGCCGGTCGGCCCGCCGCCGCAGAACCGCCACCGCACCGCCTCGCACCACCGCCGTAGAGCCGCCACCGCACCCACCCCGCACCGCCGCCACCGCACCGTTCCCGGGCCCGAGGGCCGGCTACCGCCTGCCCCGGTGCCCGCGTCGTCGCCCCCCTCGGAAGGACCTTCCGCCATGGCCGACCGGCCTGCCCAGCCCGTGCGTCCGTCCGCTCCGCCGCAGGCCGGCGGCACCCCCGCGACCCCGGGGGACGGCGCCCCCCGGACCCTCGACGCGCTGTTCGCCGACCAGGCCGCGCGCACCCCGCACGCGCCCGCGCTGACCGACGGCCGGCGGAGCTGGACCTACCGCGAACTGGCGGAACGCGTCGAGCGGCTGGCCCGCGACCTGCACCGGCGCGGCGCCGGACCGGAACGGACGGTGGCCCTGGTGCTGCCGCGCTCCATGGAGCTGATCGCCGCCGAACTGGCCGCCGCTCGCGCCGGCGCCGCCTTCCTGCCCGTCGACCCGGCCTACCCCGCCGAGCGCCGGGCGCTGATGCTCGCCGACGCCGCCCCCGCGATCGTGCTGGACGACCCGGCCGCGGTCCGCGAGGTCCTGGAGACGCCGGAGACGCCCCCGGCGGGTGAGCCGCACGCCCCGGCCACGGCCGGCACCGACCACCCCGCGTACCTGATCTACACCTCCGGCTCCACCGGCACCCCCAAGGGCGTGGTCGTCACCCACCGCGGGATCGCCGGCTTCACCGCGGCCGCCGTCGAGAACTACGCGGTGGGCCCCGGCGACCGGGTGCTCCAGTTCTCCTCGCCCAGCTTCGACGCCTCCGTGCTGGAGCTGTTCGTCTCCGTCCTCATCGGCGCCACCCTGGTGATCCCCCCGGACGGCCCCTGGCTGAGCGAGGAACTCGCCGCCGTCCTGGACGAGCACCGGATCACCCACGCCCTGATCCCGCCCGCCGCCCTGGCCACCGTCCCCGCCGGAGCCGGCCGCCACCTGCGCACCCTGATCGTCGGCGCCGAGGCCTGCCCCGCCGAACTGGTCGACCGCTGGGCGCCCGGCCGGCGCATGGTCAACTCCTACGGCCCGACCGAGGCCACCATCGTCGCCACCTGGACCGGCCCGCTCACCGCCGGCACCGGTTCGCCCACCATCGGCGGCGCCCTGCCGCACGCCCGGGCGTACGTGCTCGACGAGGCCATGCGGCCCCTGCCGCCCGGCGCCGACGGCGAGCTGTTCCTCGGCGGCGAGGGCGTCGCCCGCGGCTACCTGGCCCGCCCCGGCCTGACCGCCGCCCGCTTCGTCGCCGACCCCTTCGGCCCGCCCGGCGCCCGGCTCTACCGCACCGGCGACCGGGCCCGCCGGAACGCCGACGGGGAGCTGGAGTTCCTCGGCCGGCTCGACCGGCAGGTCAAGGTCCGCGGCTTCCGGATCGAGCCCGGCGAGATCGAGGCCGCGCTGCGCGCCCACCCCGCCGTCGACCAGGCCGTCGTGGTGGTCCGCGAGGACGAACCCGGCCACCCCCGGCTGGTCGGCTACGCCACCCCCGCCGACCCGGAGCGCGCCCCCGACCCGGCCGAACTGCGCACCGCCCTGGCCGCCGCGCTGCCCGCCCACCTGGTGCCCGCCGCCGTCGTCGTGCTGGCCGCGTTCCCGCTCACCCCGCAGCTCAAGATCGACCAGCGGGCGCTGCCCGCACCCGCCCGCCGGGCCGGCACCGGACGGCTCGCCCCGCGCACCGAACGGGAACGCGCCCTGGCCGCCGTCTGGGCCGAGGTCCTCGGCCTCGACGCGGTCGGCGCCGAAGACGACTTCTTCGACCTCGGCGGCGACTCGATCCTCGCCGCCCGCACCCTGACCCGGACCGCCGAGCGGCTGGGCGTCCGGCTCACCCTGCGGGACGTCTTCACCGCCCGCACCGTCGCCGCCCTCGCCCCGCTGCTCGACCGGCCGGCCGCCGCCGCACCGGCCGGGCCGATCCCGCCCGCCCCGCCCGGCGAGCCGCTGCCGCTGTCCAGCGCCCAGCGCCGGCTCTGGTTCCTGGACGACCTCACCCCCGGCGGCACCGGGAACAACACCGGCGTCGCCCTGCGGCTGCACGGCCCCCTCGACCAGGACGCCCTCGGCCGGGCCCTGCGCCGGCTCACCGCCCGGCACGACTCGCTGCGCACCACCGTCGTCACCCTCGACGGGCAACTGGTGCAGCGCGTCGCCGACCAGGCGGAGCTGCCGCTGCGCACCGAGGACCTCGAAGCCCGGCCCGCCGGGGAGCGCGCCGCGGCCGCCGAACGGCTGCTGGCCGAGGAACTGGAGCGGCCGTACGACCTGACCCGGGGCCCGCTCGCCCGGGTGCTGCTGGTCCGGCTCGCCGCCGACGAGCACCTGCTGCTGCTGGCCCAGCACCACATCGTCACCGACGGCTGGTCGGTGGGCGTGCTCACCCGCGAACTGGCCGCCCTCTATCGGGCGGAGGCCACCGGCGAGCCGGACGGCCTGCCCGCCCCCGCCCTCCAGTACCCCGACTTCGCGCACTGGGAGCAGCACCACCGCACCGACCACGCGGCGGACCTCGCCTACTGGAAGCGCGCCCTGGCGGACCTGCCGACCCTGCGGCTGCCCACCGACCGCCCCCGGCCCGACCGGCGCACCGGCAACGGCGCGGCGCACCGCCACCACCTCCCGGCCGACCTGGCCGACCGGCTGCGCCACCTCGCCGCCGGCCGCGGCACCACCGTGTTCACCCTGTTCGCCGGCGCCTGCGCGCTGCTGCTCTCCCGCCACACCGGCCAGCGGGACGTCGCCTTCGGCACCGTCACCAACGGACGGGACCGCCGCGAACTGGAGGAGGTGACCGGCTTCTTCGTCAACACCGTGGTGCTGCGCGGCGACGTGGACGAGCGGGCCACCGTGGACAGCTTCGTGGAGGGCATGCGCACAACCCTGCTGGACGCCTTCGCCCACGCCGGGGTGCCCTTCGACCGGGTGGTCGAGGAGCTGGCACCGCCGCGCGACCCCAGCCGGACCCCGCTGGTCCAGGTCGTGGTCGTCCAGCAGACCTCCGCCGCCCCGGCGCCCACCGGGGGCCTGCGGTTCACCGACCACCCGCTGCCGCGCGCCGCCGCCCGCTTCGACCTGGTGCTGGAGTTCGCCCCGGACCAGGCCGGCGGCTGGGTGCTGACGGTGGAGTACAACACCGACCTGTTCGACCGGCGGACCGCGGCCGCCCTGGCGCGCCACCTCCACCGCCTGCTGGCCGGGATGGCGGACGGGCCGCAGCGCACCCTCGCCGAACTGCCGATGATCCCGGGCGACGAGCAGCGCGCGCTGCTGGACGCCGGGCGCACGCCCGTACCGCCCGAGGGCGCCGCCCGGCCCGGGTGGACCCGCGGCTACGTCCTCGACCGCGGGTTGCGCCCCCAACCCGACGGCGTCCCCGGCGAGCTGTACCTCGCCGGCGGCCTCCCCCCGCAGCCGGGGGAGAGCGCCGAGCGGTTCGTCGCCGACCCGTACGGCGCGCCGGGGGAGCAGCTGTACCGCACCGGCGAGCTGGTCCGGTGGACCGCCGACGGCGAGCTGGAGCACCTCGGCCGGGTCGAGCAGTGGGCCCGGCCCCGCCACCAGGAGACCGACCCCGAGGAGGTCGCCGAGGCGCTGCGGCGCTGCCCGGGCGTGGCCGAGGCGGCCGCCGTCCTCACCGAGGGTACCCGGCGGCTGGTCGGCTACGCGGTGCCCGTCCCCGGCGGCCGGATCGACCCCGAGGCGGTGCGCCGCACCCTCGCCCTGACCCTGCCCGACCGGCTTGTCCCCGCCGTCGTGGTGCCGCTGCCCGCCCTGCCGCTCGACCCCGACGGCACGCTCGACCGCGGCCGGCTGCCCGACCCCGGCCCGGCCGCGCCCGCCGTCCGCCACGTCGCCCCCCGCACCCCCGCCGAACGCGCGCTGGCCGGCATCTGGGCCGAGGTGCTGCGGCTGGACCGGGTCGGCGCCGACGACAACTTCTTCGACCTCGGCGGCGACTCCATCCTCGGCATCCAGGTGGTGGCCCGCTCCCGGCAGGCCGGGCTGGCGGTCACCTCCCGCGACCTCTACCGCCACCAGACGGTCGCCGCGCTGGCCCGCGCCGCGGAGGACGCCGAGGCCCCGGCCGCGCCCGCGCCGGTGGCCGCCACCGGGCAGGCCGTGCCGACCCCGATCCAGCGCTGGTGGCTCGGCCGGGCCGGCGCCCGAGCCGGCCACTTCGGCCAGGCGCTCTCCCTGCTGCTGCCCGGCGACCTGGACCGGGCGGCCCTGGAGGAGGCCCTGAACGACCTGGTCGCCCACCACGACGCGCTGCGCTCCGCCTTCACCACCCCGGACGGAACCGGGGCCGTGCACTGGCGGATCCAGGAGCCGACGCGCCGGATCACCCTTGCCCGGCACACCGGCCCGGACGACGACACCCCGCACTTCGGCCCGTACGACCTGGCCGGCGGCGCGCCGCTGCTGCGCGCCGTGCTGCACGAGCGCGCCGGGGGCCGGCCCCCGGTCCTGCACCTGGCCGTGCACCACCTGGTGGTCGACGGCGTCTCCTGGCGGGTGCTGCTGGAGGACCTCGACACCGCCTACCGCGCCCGCCGAGAGGGCCGGGACGGCGCGCGGGCCCTGCCGGCGAAGTCCTCGCCGCTGCGCCAGTGGGCCGAGCGGCTGAGCGCCTTCGCGGCCGAGGGCGGCTTCGAGGACGAGTGCGGGTACTGGGCGCGGGCGGTCCCCCCGCGGAGCGCCCCCGAGGCCTTCCCCGCCGAACTCGACGGCCCCGACACCTACGCCTCCGAACGCTCCGTCACCGTCCGGCTGAGCCCCGCCGACACCGCCGCCCTGCTGCGCACCCTGCCCGACACCTACCGCACCCAGGCCAACGACGTGCTGCTGAGCGCGCTCGGCCGGGCGCTGTGCGGGGCGAGCGGGCTGGAGCAGGTCGTGGTGGACGTCGAGGGCCACGGGCGCGAGGAGCTGTTCCCCGAGCTGGACCTCGGCCGTACGGTCGGCTGGTTCACCACCCGCCACCCCGTCGCCCTGGCCGTCCCCGCCGGAGCCGACTGGGACACCGTCCTCAAGCAGGTCAAGGAGCGGCTGCGCGCCGTCCCCCGGCGCGGCCTAGGCTTCGAGGCGCTGCGCCACCTCGGGCGCCCCGGCACCGCGCCCGACGTGCCGGCCGCCCGGATCGGCTTCAACTACCTCGGCCGCATCGCCTTGCCGGACGACCCGGACGGGCTGTTCCGCGGCACCTTCCGGCCGCTGGAGCTGGACGCCGACCCGGCCGTCGAACGCCCCCACCCGCTGGAGGTGGTCGGCCGCCTCGACGGCGACGCGCTGGAGTTCACCTGGTTCCACTCCGCCGCCGTCCACCGCCGCGCGACCGTCGAGGCGCTGGCCCGGCGTTTCGCCGAGGAGCTGGCCGACCTCGCCCGCCACGCGGCCCGGCCCGGCTCGGCCGGGCGTACCCCGTCCGACTTCCCGCTGGCCCGGCTCGACCAGGCGGCGGTGGACCGGATCACCGGCGCCGACCCGGGCGCGGTCGAGGACGTCCTGCCGCTCACCCCGACCCAGTCCGGCATGCTCTTCCACGGCCTCGCCGAGGAGGACAGCGGCGCCTACTTCCAGCAGCTGGACTTCGTCCTGGACGGGGTGCCCGACCCGGCGCGCCTCGCCGAGGCCTGGCAGTGGGTCACCGACCGCACCGCGGTGCTGCGCGCCCACGTCCGCTGGCAGGAGGTGCCCGAGCCGCTGCTGGTGGTGCACCGCCGGGTGGCGGTGCCGGTCACCCACCTGGACTGGCGCGAGCTGCCCGAGCGGGAGCGCCGGGACCGGCTGGCCGAGCTGCTGGACCGCGACCGGGCCCGCGGCCTCGACCTCGGGCGGGCCCCGCTCCAGCGGCTGCTGCTGATCCGCCTCCCGGAGGACCGCGTGCGGGTGCTCTGGTCCTTCCACCACCTGGTCCTGGACGGCTGGAGCCTGTTCCAGGTGCTCTCGGACGTCTTCGCGGCGCACGCCGCCCTGGCCCGCCCGGGAGCGGACGGCGACGTCCCGTACGGCACCGTGCCGGAGCGCCGGCCCTACCGCGACTACCTGGCCTGGCTGGCCGGGCGCGACCACGCGGAGGCCGAACGGCACTGGCGCGACCGCCTCGCCGGGCTGGCCGAGGCGACGCCGCTGCCGTACGACCGCGAGCCGGTGCAGAGCCACCGCGCGGAGTCCACCCGGGCCGTGCCGTTCGCCCTGCCCGCCGCCGCGACCAGGGCGCTGGAGGACCTGGCACGCGGCTCCGGGCTGACCCTCAACACCCTGGTGCAGGGCGCCTGGGCGGTGCTGCTGGGCCGCCAGGCCGGGCGCGCCGACGTCGTCTTCGGCACCACCTCCTCCGGGCGGCCGCCCGAGCTGCCCGGCGTCGAGACGATGACCGGCCTGTTCATCACCACCCTGCCGACCCGCACCACGGTGCCCGCCGACGGCACCCTGCTCGACTGGCTCCGGGCCCTGCAGCGGGAGCAGAGCGAGGACCGGCGGCACGGCTTCGTCCCGCTCACCCGGCTGCGGGCCGGCACCGGACTGCCCGAGCAGACCGCCCTGTTCGACAGCCTGGTGGTCTTCGAGAACTACCCGGTCGACGAGGACGCGGCCGACGCCCACGGCCTGCGGCTGCGCGAACTGGACGGCATCGAGACCACCAACTACCCGCTCGCCCTGCTGGCCTACCCGGGCCCGGAGCTGTCCCTGCGGCTCTGCTACGACCCCCGGCTGTTCGACGAGTCCACGGTGCGGAGGCTGGCCGGGCAGCTCACCGCCGCGCTGACCGCGCTGCCCGAGGGGGCCCACCGGCCGCCCGCGCGGCTGCCGCTGATGACCGCCGAGGAGCGCCGGCGCGTCCTGGTCGACTGGAACGCCACCGCCACCGGGGAACCCGCCGCCGACATCGCCGAACTGTTCGCCGCACAGGTGCTCCGCACCCCCGACGCGGTCGCCCTGGAAACCGCCGAGGAACGCCTGACCTATCGCGAACTCGACGCCCGCGCGGCTGAGTTGGCCGGACGGCTGACCGCGCGGGGAGTCCGGGTGGAGCAGCCGGTCGGGGTGCTGGCGGAGCGCTCCGTCGAGCTGGTCGTCGCCCAGCTGGCGCTGGTCCGCACCGGCGGGGTCCACGTGCCGCTGGACGGCCGGGCGCCGCGCGAGCGGCTGCACCGGATGCTGGCCGAGGCCGGCGCCGAACTGCTGCTCACCGACGCCCACCGGGCCGGGCAGGCCCTCGAACTGCTCCCCGCCGAGCGGGTGCTGCGGGTGGACCGGCCCGACGGCGCCGCGCCGGCGGCGGCCCCGGCGGCCGTCCACCCCGACAACGTCCAGTACCTGATGTTCACCTCGGGCTCCACCGGCACCCCCAAGGGCGTCGCGGTGCGCCGCCGGGACGTCGCGGCGCTCGCCCTGGACCGCGCCTTCACCGGCCACGACCGGGTGCTGGTGCACTCCCCGCACGCCTTCGACGCCGCCACCTACGAGCTGTGGGTGCCGCTGCTGCGCGGCGGCACCGCCGTCCTCGCCCCGCCGCACGACCTGGACGCCGCCGCCGTCCGGCACGCCGTCACCGAGCAGGGCGTACGCTGCCTGTGGCTGACCGCCGGCCTGTTCCGGCTGCTCGCCCAGGAGGACCCGGGCTGCCTGCGCGGCGCCCGCGAGGTGTGGACCGGCGGCGAGGCGGTGCCCGCCGCCGCCGTCCGCAAGGTCCTGGCGGCCTGCCCCGGCCTCACCGTGGTCGACGGCTACGGACCGACCGAGACCACCACCTTCGCCACCCGCCGGGCCTTCCGGGCCGGCGACGAGCTGCCCGCCGCCCTGCCGATCGGCCGCCCGCTGGACAACACCCGGGTGTACGTCCTGGACGGCGCGCTCCAACCGCAACCCCCGGGCGTCACGGGGGAGTTGTACATCGCCGGAGCCGGCCTCGCGCGCGGCTACGCGGGCCGCCCCGGTGAGACCGCCGCCCGCTACCTCGCCGACCCGTTCGGCCCGCCCGGCGAGCGGATGTACCGCACCGGCGACACCGTCCGGTGGAGCGAGGACGGCGAACTGCACTTCGTCGGCCGCGCGGACGACCAGATCAAGATCCGCGGCTTCCGGATCGAACCCGCCGAGATCGAGGCCCGGCTCACCGCCCACCCGGCCGTCGCCGAGGCCGTGGTCTCGCTGCACCAGGACGGCGGGCGCAAGCGCCTCGCCGCCCACCTGGTGCCGGCCGAGGGCGCCGAACCCCCCGGAGCCGCCGGACTGCGCGCCCACCTGGCCGCCGACCTTCCCGACTACATGCTGCCCGCGGCCTTCGTCACGCTGCCCGAACTCCCGCTCACCGCCAACGGCAAGGTGGACCGCCGGCGACTGCCCGCCCCCGACTGGTCGGCGGGCGGCGACCGCCCCCACCGCGCCCCCGGCACCGCCCGCGAGCGGCTGCTCGCCGGGATCTGGGCGGAGCTGCTCGGGGTCGAACGCGTCGGCCTGGACGACGACTTCTTCCTGCTCGGCGGCGACTCCATCCTGAGCATCCAGGTCGTCTCCCGGGCCCGCGCCGCCGGACTCGCGCTCTCCCCGCGCGACCTGTTCCGGCACCCCACCGTCGCCGCCCTGGCCGCGGCGGCCGGCAGCGCCGTCGCCGTCGCCGGGACCGGACCGGTCAGCGGCGAGGTCGGCCTGACACCGATCCAGCACTGGTTCCTCGACCCGAACCCGCCGTCCGCCAAGCACTTCGACCAGTCCCTGGTGGTGGAGGCCCCCGCCGGGGTCGACCCGCGGGCCCTGCGCCGCGCGCTGGCCGCCCTGTGGGCCCACCACGACGCGCTGCGCTCCCGCTTCGTCCGGGCCGAGGACGGCGGCTGGCGCCAGCACTGCGCCCCCGCCGAGGAGGCGGCCCCCGAGCTGCTGGAGGTCCACGACGCCGCCGACGAGGCCGCCGTGACCGGGGCCGCCCACGCCTCCTTCCGACTGGACGGCGGCCCGCTGCTCACCGCCCGGCTGTTCACCGCCGCCGACGGCACCCGGCCCGACCGGCTGCTGCTGGCCGTCCACCACCTGGTGGTCGACGGCGTCTCCTGGCGGGTGCTGCTGGAGGACCTGGAGACCGCCTACCGGCAGGCCGTCGAGGGCCGTCCGCTGCGGCTGCCCGCCCGCACCAGCTCGGTGCGGGAGTGGACCCGCCGGCTGGCCGAGCACACCGCGGCCGGCGGCTTCGCCGGGCAGCGCGCCCACTGGGCCGCCGCCGCCCGGGCCTGCGCCCGGCCGCTGCCGGTGGACGGCGACGGCGGCAACACCGCCGCCGACCTGCGCGAGGTGACCGTCCGGCTGGACCGCGAACGCACCGACGCCCTGCTGCGCGAGGTCCCCGGGGTCTACCGCACCCGGATCGACGACGTGCTGCTCACCGCCCTCGGCCGGGTGCTCGCCGAGTGGACCGGGCACGCCACCGTCGCCGTCGGCCTGGAGGGCCACGGCCGCGAGGACCGGCTGTTCGACGGCCTCGACCTGTCCCGTACGGTCGGCTGGTTCACCTCGCTGTACCCCGTCGCCCTCGACGTCCCGGCGGGGGACTGGGGCACCGCCCTGAAGGCCGTCAAGGAGCAGCTGCGGGCGGTGCCCGACCGCGGCCTCGGGTACGGCGCGCTGCGCCACCTCGCCCGGGACGAGGCGCTCGCCGACGCGCCCGCCCCCGGCATCAGCTTCAACTACCTGGGCCGCTTCGACTGGTCCGCCGACGGCGCCGCCCTGGTCCGCGCAGTCCCCGGCGGCCTCGGCGGCGCGCAGGCCCCCGGCGCCGAGCGCCCCCACCTGCTGGACGTGGTCGCCCGGGTCGAGGACGGCCGGCTGGAGATCGGCTGGTACTACAGCGCGGGCCGGCACCGTCCGGACACCGTCGAGGGGCTGGCGCGGGCCGTGCTGCGCGCGCTGGAGGAGATCGTCGCGCACTGTGCCGAGCCCGGCGCCGGCGGCCGCACCCCCTCCGACTTCCCGCTCGCCCGCCTGGACCAGGCGGCGGTGGACCGGATCGCCGGGGACGGCCGGTCGGTCGCCGACGTCCTCCCGCTCACGCCGATGCAGGCCGGGATGCTCTTCCACAGCCTGCTCGACCCGGACGGCGACACCTACGTCAACCAGGTCCAGCTGGTGCTGACCGGCGTCACCGACCCGCACGCGCTGGCCGAGGCCTGGCAGCAGACCGCCGACGCCAACGCGATCCTGCGCACCCGGCTCAGCTGGCAGGACGGCGCCGAACCGCTCCAGGTCGTCCAGCACCGGGCCGCCGTCCCGGTGACCCACCACGACTGGACCGGCCGCCCCGCCGGGCAGGTCGAGCGGGACACCGCCCGGCTGCTCGCCGAGGACCGGGCCGCCGGGATCGACCTCGGCGCCGCGCCGCTGCTGCGGCTGGCCCTGATCCGGCTGGCGCCGGGCCGGGTACGGATGGTGTGGACCTTCCACCACGTGCTGCTCGACGGCTGGAGCGCCGCCCAGGTCTTCGACGAGGTCTGCGAGCGCTACGCCGCGCTGACCGCCGGCCGCCGCCCCGCCCCGGCCGAGCGGGCCCCCTACGCCGACTACCTGCGCTGGCTGGCCGGCCAGGACCGGGCGGGTGTCGAACGGTACTGGCGGGACGTCCTGGCCGGCTTCCCCGCCCCCACCGAACTGCCCCGGGACCGCCGCCCGGCCGGCGCCCACCGCGCCTCCTCCTCGGCCTCGGTACGGGTCGCCCTCGGCCCCGAGCTGTCCGAGCGGTTGCGCGGCACCGCCCGGCAGGCCGGGCTGACCGTCAACACCGTGCTCCAGGGCGCCTGGGCGCTGCTGCTCTCCCGCTACGGCGGCGGTGACGACGTGGTGTTCGGCACCATCGTCTCCGGCCGGCCCGCCGAACTCCCCGGCGTCACCTCGATGGTGGGCCTGTTCATCAACGCCCTGCCGACCCGGGTGCGGATCGACGCCCGGCGCCCGCTGCTGGAGTGGCTGCGGGAGGTGCAGGACCACCAGTCCGAGGCCCGGCGGCACGACGCCGTCTCGCTGGCCCAGCTCCAGGGCTGGAGCGAACTGCCCGGCGGCACCGCCCTGTTCGACAGCATCGTGGTCTTCGAGAACTACCCCTTCGACGCCCGGTCGCCGGCCCGGCACGGCCTGGGCGTGGAGACCGAGCACGTCCTGGAGCCGACCAGCTACCCGCTCAGCGTGGTGGTGGCGCCCGGCGAGTCCATCGAGATCGGCCTGGACCACGACCCGGCCGCCTTCGACACCGCCACCGTCGAAGGGCTCGGGGCGAGCCTGCGCACCCTGCTCGCCGGGATGGCGGCCGGCCTCGACCGGCCGGCGGGCGAACTGCCGCTGCTGGACCCGGCCGAGGGGCGCGCCCTGCTGGAGCGCCTCGGCGGGGCGGTGCGCCCGGCGCCCCGGGACACCCTGCCGGCGGCCTTCGCCCGGCAGGCCGCCCGCACCCCCGACGCCCCGGCGGTCCGCTCCGGCGGCGAACAGCTGACCTACCGGGAACTGGACGAGCGCTCCAACCGGCTGGCCCGGCTGCTGATCGAGGCCGGGGCCGGCCCCGAGCGGTTCGTCGCCCTCGCGCTGCCCCGCACCGTCGAACTGGCCGTGGCACTGCTCGCCGTGCTCAAGAGCGGCGCCGGCTACCTGCCGGTCGACCCCGGGTACCCGGCCGAGCGGATCGCCTACCTCTTCGAGGACGTCCGGCCCGACGCCGTGGTCACCCGCGCGGCGACCGCGGAGCGGCTGCCCGACGGCCCGTCCACCCGCATCGTGCTGGACGACCCGGCCTGCCGGGAACGGCTGGCCGCCGCCCGCGCGGACGCCGTGACCGACCGGGAGCGGCACGGCGCCCTGCGGCCGGAGCACCCGGCGTACGTCATCCACACCTCGGGCTCCACCGGCCGGCCCAAGGGCGTGGTGGTCGCCCACGCCTCGGTGCTCGCCCTGACCGACTGGGCCGCCGCCGAGTTCGCCGGCCGGGGCCTGGAGCACGTGCTCGCCGCCACCTCGCTCAACTTCGACGTCTCGGTGTTCGAGATCTTCGCGCCGCTGCTGTCCGGCGGCCGCGTGGAACTCCTGCGCGACCTGCTCGCCCTGGCCGAGCACCCCGCCGGCGCCGGGCCGGAGCCGGGCCCCCGGCGGGCCGGCCTGCTCAGCGCGGTGCCCTCGGCGCTCGGCGGACTGCTCGCCGACGGCACCGTCCACCTCGGCGCCGACACCGTGGTGCTGGCCGGCGAGGGACTGCCCGCCCGCACCGTGCGCGTGGTCCGCGAGGCAGTCCCCGGCTGCCGGGTGCTGAACGTCTACGGCCCCACCGAGGCCACCGTGTACGCCACCGCCCACCTCTGCGACCCCGCCGACCCGGACCGCGACCCGCCCATCGGCCGACCGGTCGGCGGCGCCCGGGCCTACGTCCTGGACGAGCGGCTGCGCCCGGTGCCCGTCGGCGCGCCCGGCGAGCTGTACCTGGCCGGCACCGGCGTGGCGCGCGGCTACCTGCGCCGCCCCGGGCTGACCGCCGGGCGCTTCCTGTCCGACCCGTACGGCCCGCCCGGCAGCCGGATGTACCGCACCGGCGACCGGGTGCGCTGGAGCGCCGACGGCGGGCTCGACTACCTCGGCCGCGCCGACGACCAGGTCAAGGTGCGCGGCTTCCGGATCGAACTCGGCGAGGTCGAGGCCGCGCTGGCCCGCCACCCCCGGGTGTCGGCGGCGGCCGCCCGGGTGGTCGACCAGGACGGCCACCGGCGGCTGGTGGGCTACGCGGTGCCCCGCGACGGCGCCGCCCTGCCCGACCCGGCCGAGTGGCGCGCCTTCCTCGGCCGCACCCTCCCCGACCACCTGGTGCCCGCCCTGGTGGTGCCGCTGGAGCGGCTGCCGCTCGGCGCCACCGGCAAACTGGACCGGCGCGCCCTGCCCGTCCCCGCCCCCGCCGCCGGGGGCACCGGCGGCGAGCGGCCGCCGGGCACCGACACCGAGCGGGCCCTCGCGGCGATCTGGCGCGAGGTGCTCGGCGTGCCCGACGTCCACGCGGACGACAACTACTTCGCCCTCGGCGGGGACTCGATCCTCGGCATCCAGGTCGTCTCCGCGGCCCGCCGGGCCGGCCTCGCGCTGACCCCCCGGCACCTGTTCGCCCACCAGACCCTGGCCGAACTCGCGGCCGCCGCCGAGCGCTCCCCGCTCCCGGGCACCGCCGCCGAACAAGGCGCCGTCACCGGCGAGGCCCCGCTCACCCCCGTCCAGCACTGGCTGCTGGACACCCTCGACGGCGACCCGGCCCGGCTCACCCAGTCCGTCTCCTTCACCCTCGCCCCCGGCACCGACGAGGGCACCCTGCGGGCCGCACTGACGGCCGTCCTGGACCACCACGACGCGCTGCGGATGCGCTACGAACCGCTCGCCGACGGCCGGTGGCGCCAGTACGGCACCGAACCCGGCCAGGCCCCCGAACTGCACGTCCACGAGGCGGCCGCGGGCGAGGCGCGGGAGACCGTCCTGCACGACCTCGCCGAGCGGCTCGCCGAGGGCTTCGACCTGGCCGCCGGACCGCTGCTGCGGGCCGCGCTCTGCCGCTTCGCCGGCGACCCCCGCCCGGTGCTGCTGCTGGCCGCCCACCACCTGGTGGTGGACGCGGTGTCCTGGCGGATCCTGCTGGAGGACCTGGAGCGCGCCCACCGCGCGCTGGCCGCCGGCGAGCGGCCCGACCTGGGCGCCAAGAGCACCTCCTTCCGGGCCTGGGCCGAACGGCTCGCCGAGCACACCGCGGCCGGCCGCTTCGACGCCGAACTCCCGTACTGGCAGGGCCTGGTGGACGACGACCTGCCGATCGACCTGGACGGCGCCAACACCGCCGACACCGAGGAGTCGCTGACCGTCGCGCTGGGCGCCGAGGACACCCGCCGGCTGCTCCAGGACGTCCCGGACGCCTACCGCACCCGGGTCAACGACGTCCTGCTCTGCGCCCTCGGCCGGGTGCTGACCCGCTGGACCGGACGGCGCCGGGTACTGGTCGCCCTGGAGGGCCACGGCCGCGAGGACCTCTTCGACGGCCTCGACCTGTCCCGCACCGTCGGCTGGTTCACCGCCATGTTCCCCGTTGCCCTGGAGGTGCCCCGGGCTGCGGGCACCGGCACCGCCCTGAAGGCCGTCAAGGAGGCGCTGCGCGCCGTCCCGGGCGGCGGCCTCGGCCACGGCGCCCTGCGCCACCTCCGGCCGGTCCCGGGGCTGGACCTGCCGCGGATCGGCTTCAACTACCTGGGCCGTCAGGACCGCGGCGCCGCCCCCGGCAGCCTGCTGCTCGCCCCGGCCGGCCCGCTCACCGGCGGGATGGACCGCACCGCCCGCCGCCCCCACCTGCTGGACGTGCTCGGGCAGGTCGCCGACGGCCGGCTCTCCTTCACCTGGTCCTACTCCCGCGCGGTGCACCACCGCCGGACGGTCGCCCGGCTCGCCGCCGAACTCCGGGACGAACTGCGGGAGATCGTCCGCCACTGCGCCGAACCCGGCGCCGGCGGGCGCACCCCCTCCGACTTCCCGCTCGCCGGGCTCGACCAGGCCGCCGTCGACCGGCTGGCCGGCACCGGACGGGAGGTGACGGAGATCCAGCCGCTCACCCCCACCCAGACCGGCATGGTGGTGCACGGCCTGGACGAGGCCGAACACGGCCTGTACGTGGAGCAGATCACCTTCGTCCTGGACGGTGCCCGCGACCCGGGCCTGCTGGCCGCCGCCTGGCAGCACGTCGTCGACCGCACCCCGGTGCTGCGCACCTCGGTGGTGCTGCGCGACGTACCGGTGCCGCTCCAGGTGGTCCACCGGCACGCGGTGCTCCCGGTCACCGAGCACGACTGGAGCGGCCTGACCGAGGCCCGGCGCGCGGCCCGGCTGGAGGAACTGCTCGCCGACCGGCGGGCCCGGCCGCTGGACCTGGACCGCGCCCCGCTGCTGCGGCTCGACCTGATCCGGCTCGGGCCGGACGCGGTCCGCGTCGTCTGGGCCTTCCACCACGTGCTGCTGGACGGCTGGAGCGTCTTCCACGTCCTCGGGGACGTGCTCGCCGCCCACGCCGCGCTCGCCCGGGGCGAACGGCCGGCCCTGCCCGAGCGCCGGCCCTTCGCGGACTACGTCGGCTGGCTCGCCGCCCGCGACACCGGCGCCGCCGTCGAGCACTGGCGCGGCGTGCTGGCCGACCTCACCGCCCCCACCGCGCTGCCCTACGACCGCCGGCCCGCCCCGGGTGACACCGCCCGCTCCGGGCAGTGGCTCTCGCACCGGCTGGACGCGGCCGAAACCGAGCGGCTCCAGGAGTTCGCCCGCCGCCACCGCCTCACCCTCAACACCGTGGTGCAGGGCGCCTGGGCGCTGCTGCTGTCGCGCTGGAGCGGCGAGCGGCGGGTCTGCTTCGGCACCACCGTCTCCGGCCGGCCCGCCGACCTGGCCGGCTCCGACGGCATCGTCGGCCTGTTCATCACCACCCTGCCCGCCCGGGTCACCGTCGACGGTGCCCGGCCCTGCGCCGACTGGCTGCGCACCCTCCAGGAGGAGCAGGCCGAGGACCGCCGGTTCGACCACCTGCCGCTGGCGCGGATGCACGGGCTGAGCCGGGTCCCGCCGGGCACCGAGCTGTTCGACAGCCTGGTGGTCTTCGAGAACTACCCGGTCGGCGACGCCACGGCCGGCGCGCACGGCCTGCGGGTGCGCGAACTGGACGCCCGGGAGGCCACCAACTACCCGCTCACCGTGGTCGTCTCGCCCGGCGAGCGGCTCGCCGTGGAACTCGGCCACGACCCGCGCTTCCTCGACCGGGAGACCGCCGGGCGCCTCGCCGACCAGCTGCTGCACACCCTGTCCGCGCTGGCCGCCTCTGGCGGCACCACCCGGCTGGACGAGCTCGACGTGCTGCCGCCAGGCGAACGGGAGCGGCTGCTGCGCGGCCCCGCCCGACCGGCGACCGCCCCGGTGCCCCCGGCGACCCTGCCCGCCCTGGTCGAGGCCGCCGCCGACCGGTGGCCGCAGGCCGTCGCGCTGAGCGCCGCCGACCGGCAGCTGACCTACGCCGAGGCCGAGGCGCACGCCAACCGGCTGGCCCACCGGCTGATCGCGCGCGGAGCCCGCCCCGGGGAGACCGTCGCCCTGCTGCTGCCCCGCTCGGCCGACACGGTGCTCGCCGAACTCGCGGTGGCCAAGACCGGCGCCGCCTTCCTGCCCGTCGACCCGCACCACCCCGAGGAGCGCATCGAGGCGATGCTGCGCGACGCGGCGCCCGCGCTGACCCTGGACGCCAAGGAGGTCGCCGAACTCCTGGCCGCCGACCCGGCCGGCGCCCCCGGCCACCGCCCCACCGACGCCGACCGCGGCCGCCCGCTCGACCCGGACGACCCGGCCTACGTCATCTTCACCTCCGGCTCCACCGGCACCCCCAAGGGCGTCGTGGTCACCCACCGCGGCCTCGCGGCCTTCGCCGCCGCCGAGGCCGAGCACTACCGGCTCGCCCCCGGCGACCGGGTGCTGGCCTTCGCCACCCCCAGCTTCGACGCCTCGGTGCTGGAACTGTGCCTGGCCCTGCCGCACGGCGCCCGGCTGGTGGTGCCCGAGCCCGGCCCGCTGCTCGGCGCCCAACTGGCCGGGCTGCTCCGGGCGGAGCGGATCACCCACACCCTGCTGCCGCCCGCCGCCCTCGCCACGCTGCCCGCCGACACCCCCGGCAGCCTGCCCGCGCTGAAGACCCTGATCGTCGGCGCGGAGGCCTGCGGCGCCGACCTGGTCGCCCGCTGGGCCCCGCACCACCGCATGGTCAACTCCTACGGCCCCACCGAGGCCACCGTGGTCGCCACCTGGTCCGCGCCGCTGACCGCGGACGGCGCCGCCCCGCCGATCGGCCGCCCGCTGCCCGGCACCGGCGCGTACGTCCTGGACGCCCGGCTGCGGCCGGTGCCCGACGGCGTCCCCGGCGAGCTGTGGCTGAGCGGACCGGCCCTGGCCCGCGGCTACCTCGGCCGCCCCGGCCTGACCGCCGCCCGCTTCACCGCCGACCCGTACGGGCCGCCCGGCAGCCGGATGTACCGCACCGGGGACCTGGTGCGCCGCGACCGCCACGGCGAACTGCACTACCTGGGCCGCACCGACCACCAGCTGAAACTGCGCGGCCACCGGATCGAGGCGGGCGAGGTGGAGGCCGTGCTGACGCGCCACCCGGCCGTGCTGGACGCCGTGGTGAGCGTCCGGGAGGACGAGCCCGGGCTGCCCCGGCTGGTCGCCCACCTGCTGGCGGCCCCCGGCACCGAGCCGCCGACCGGCGCCGAACTGCGCGCCCTGGCCGCCCGCTCGCTGCCCGGCCACATGGTCCCCGCCGCCTTCGCGGTGCTGGAGAGCTTCCCGCTCACCGCGAGCGGCAAGACCGACCGGGCGGCCCTGCCCGCCCCCGGCCCCGGCGAGGCCGAACCGGCCGGACGGGTCGAACCCCGCACCCCCACCGAGGAGGCGGTGGCGGAGATCTGGGCCGCGGCCCTGCACACCGCCGTCGGCGCCACCGACGACTTCTTCCAGCTGGGCGGCGACTCCGTGCGCGCCCTGCTGATCGCCTCCCGGGCCAACGATGCCTTCGGCGTCACGCTCACCCCCCGCGACGTACTGGTCTCCCGCACCGTGGCCGCCCTGGCGGACCTGGTGGAGGACCTGGTGCTGAGCGAACTCGAAGCCGCCGCGCTGGGCGGACCCGACGAAGCCGCCGCCCCCGGCAGCCCCGACGATGACGAACGGTGAGGAGCCGACCATGACGCCTTCGACGCCTCCGACACCCTCGACGCCCTCGAAGCGGGACCGCGCCGCCGCGCTGCCCGCCGACCTGCGCGAGGCCCTGCGGCAACGGCTGGCCGGCCGGGCCGGCGGCACCGGGGCCGCCGCCGAGCGGGCCATCCCGCGCGCCGACCGGGACCGCCCGCTGCCGCCCTCCTTCGTCCAGCAGCGGCTCTGGTTCCTGGACCGGCTGCGCCCCGGCGACCCGCGCTACAACAGCGCCGTCGCCCTGCGGTTCACCGGACCGCTGGACCGCACGGCGCTGGCCGCGGCGCTGACCACCGTGGTCGCCCGCCACGAGGCGCTGCGCACCGTCTTCGCGGAGCACGACGGCCGGCCGGTGCAGACCGTCGAGCCGGCCGGGCCGGTGGAGCTGCCGGTCCTGGCCCCGGCCGCGGGGGAGAGCCTGGACGACGTCCTGCTCCGGGAGTACTCCCGGCCCTTCGACCTCGCCCGGGGGCCGCTGCTGCGCGCCCTGCTGGTCGCCGAGGCGGAGCACTCCCACGTGCTCCAGCTGACCGCCCACCACATCGTCACCGACGGCTGGTCGATGGGCGTCGTCCTGGACGAACTGCGCACCGCCTACGACGCCCTGGCCCGCGGCGCCGAGCCGCGGCTGCCCGAGGTCGCCACCCAGTACCCGGACTTCGCGCTCTGGCAGCGCGAACAGCTCTCCGGCGACCGGCTGGAGCGCCAACTCGCCCACTGGCGGGAGAAGCTGGCCGGCGCCGTGCCGCCCGAACTGCCGCTGGACCACCCCCGGCGCGGCGAGGAGGCCGGCCCCGGCGGCCTGCACGCCTTCACCGTCCCCGCGCCGCTCACCGCCCGGCTGCGCGAGCTCGCGGCCGAACGGCAGGGCACCCTCAACACCGCGCTGGTGGCCGGCACCCAGGCGCTGCTGGCCCGCTGGTCCGGCCGGCCGGACGTCACCGTCGGCACGCTGATGGCCGGGCGCTCCCGCACCGAGCTGGAACGGGCCGTCGGCTGCTTCGTCAACACGGTGGTGCTGCGCACCCGGGTGGAGCCCGACGGCTCCTTCCGCGACCTGCTCGCGGCCGCCACCGAGACCGGCAACGACGCCCTCGCGCACGGCGACACGCCCTTCGAACGGCTCGTCGAGGCGGTCGGCGCGCCCCGCGAGGCAGGCCGCAACCCGCTGTTCGACGTCCTGGTGCTGCTGCACCCCGCGCCGCCCGCGGCCGGCGACCCGCAGGGCCTCGCCACCGCCCCGGTCACCGTGCCCCGGCAGGCCGCCACCTTCGACCTCAGCGTGGAGTTCGTCCCCGACGGCGAGGCGCTCGCCGGCGTCCTGGAGTACCGCGCCGACCTCTTCGACGCGCCCACCGCCCGCCGGATGGCCGACCAGCTGCTGCGGCTGCTGGAGGGCGCCGCCGCCGAACCGGACCGCCCGCTCGCCACCCTGCCGCTGCTCTCCGCGAGCGGGACCGCGCAGGTCACCCGGGAGTGGAACGCCACCGAGCTGCCCGTCGAGGCCGTCAGCCTCCCCGAACTGTTCCGCCGCCGGGCCGCCCTGACCCCGCACGCCCCGGCCCTGGTCGCCGGGGACGAGCGGCTCGACCACGCCACCCTCGACGCCCGCGCCGAACGGCTCGCCCGTCACCTCGCCGCCCGCGGCGCCGGCCCCGAGCGGCTGGTCGCGCTGCGGCTGCCGCGCACCGCCGACCTGGTGGTGGCCGTCCTCGCGGTCTGGAAGGCCGGCGCCGGCTACCTGCCGCTGGACCCGGCGCTGCCCGAGGAACGCGTCCGCCGACTGCTGGAGGACGCCCGCCCGGCCCTGCTGCTGGACGAGGAGACGCTGCGGGCCCTGCCGGACACCGACCCGCAGGACGCCGGCCCGCTCGCCCCGCCTGACCTGTCGACCACCGCGTACGTGCTCTACACCTCCGGCTCCACCGGCCGCCCCAAGGGCGTCACCGTCCCCCACGGCGCCCTGACCCACCTGCTCGCCGCCCACCGGGCCGGCTTCGTCGCCGACGCCGGCGGCGGGCCGCTGAACGTCGCGCTGACCGCCTCGTTCTCCTTCGACACCTCGCTGGAGGGCGTGCTGCTGCTGGCCGACGGCCACCCGCTGCACCTGGTCGACGAGACCACCCGGATGGACCCGGCCGCCCTGGTCGGGTACGTCGTGCGCCACCGGATCGACTTCCTCGACCTCACCCCCTCCTACCTGCGCCAACTGCTGCCCGCCGGGCTGCTCGACGACCCCCGCCACCGCCCCCGGGTGCTGATGCTCGGCGGCGAGGCGGTCACGCCCCGGCTCTGGCGCGAACTCGCCGCCCGCCCCGAGGTGGCCGCCTACAACTACTACGGCCCCACCGAGTGCACCGTCGACGCGCTCGCCTGCCGGATCGACGACGGCGACCGGCCGCTGGTGGGCCGCCCGCTGCCCAACGTCCGCGCCTACGTCCTGGACGGGCGGCTCCAGCCGGTGCCGCCCGGGGTGAGCGGCGAACTCCACCTGGCCGGCGAGCAGGTCGCCCGCGGCTACGCCGGCCGCCCCGGCCTGACCGCCGCCCGCTTCACCGCCGACCCGTACGGCCCGCCCGGCAGCCGGATGTACCGCACCGGCGACCTGGCCCGCTGGACCGCCGACGGGCGCCTGGAGTACCTCGGGCGCGCCGACGACCAGGTCAAGGTGCGCGGCCACCGGATCGAACCCGGCGAGGTCGAGGCCGCCCTGCTCGACCTGCCGGAGGTCGCCGGAGCCGCCGTCCTCGCCGTACCCGACGCCCAGGGGCACCACCGGCTGGCCGCCTACCTGGTGTTCGCCGACGGCGCCGCCCGTCCCGCCGCCGACCTGCGCGCGGCCCTGCGCCGGGTGCTGCCCGACCACCTGGTGCCGTCCTCCTTCACCGTGCTGGACACGCTGCCGCTCACCACCAGCGGCAAGCTGGACCGGCGCGCCCTGCCGGCCGCCGAAGTCGACGTCCGGGATGGGGAGTTCATCGCCCCGCGGACCCCCGAGGAGGAGACCCTCGCCGCCGTCTGGGCCGAGGTGCTGGGCGTGCCGAGAGTGGGCGTCACCGACAACTTCTTCGAACTCGGCGGCGACTCGATCCTGAGCATCCAGGCCGTCTCCCGGGCCCGCGCCGCGGGCCTGCGGATCGCGTCCCAGGACGTCTTCCGCCACCAGACCGTCGCCGACCTCGCCGCCGCGGCCCGCACCACGGCGGCGCCCGCCACCGCCGAACCGCGGCACCAGGCCGGGCCCGCCCCGCTCACCCCGGTCCAGGAGTGGTTCCTCGCCGCCCACGGCCCGCTGCGCCACTTCACCATGTCGATGCTGCTCGACCTGCCGTACCGGCTCGACGAGGACGCCCTGGAACGGGCGCTGGCCGCGGTGGTAGCCGCCCACCCCGCGCTGCGCACCCGCTTCACCCGCACCGGGGCCGCCTGGCGACAGGAACCGGTCGCGGACGCCGGAGGGCTGCTCGCCGTCCTCGAACCGGGCGCGGACCGGACCGGGGCCGCCGAGGCCGCCCGCGCCGCACTGGACCCGGCCACCGGCACCCTGCTGCGCGCCGTCCTGTTCCGGCCCGCCGCCGACGCCCGGCCCCAGCTCCTCCTGACCGCCCACCACCTCGCCGTGGACAGCGTCTCCTGGCGGGTGCTGCTCGCCGACCTGGAGCGGGCCTACCGGCAGGCCGCCGAGGGCGCCGCCCCCGACCTGGCTCCCGAGCCCACCGCGTTCACCGACTGGGCCCACCGGCTCGCCGAACTGGTCCGGGCCGGCGGCCTGGACCAGGACCTGCCGTACTGGACCGCCGAGACCGGCACCCCCGCCGAGCCGCTGCCCGTCGACCTGCCCGGCACCCCCACCGCCGGCTCGGTGCGCACCCTGCGCACCCGGCTCGACCGGGCCACCACCGAGGCGCTGCTGCGCAAGGTCCCCGAGGTCTACCGCACCCAGGTCAACGACGTGCTGCTCAGCGCCCTGGGCCGGGCCCTCGCCGACTGGACCGGCACCGGGCGGGTCACCGTCGCCCTGGAGGGCCACGGCCGCGAGGAGCTGTTCGACGACCTCGACCTCTCCCGCACCGTCGGCTGGTTCACCATCCAGTACCCCGTCACCCTCGCCCCGGCCGGCCCGGCCGACGCCCCCGACTGGGCCGCCACCCTCAAGCAGACCAAGGAACGGCTGCGCGCCGTGCCCCGCCGCGGCCTCGGCTACGAGGCCCTCGCCCGGCTCGGCTCGCCCGCCCCCGGCGCCGCGGCCCTGCGGGACGTCCCGCTGCCGCAGGTCTGCTTCAACTACCACGGGCAGTGGACCGCCCCCGCCGGCGGCGACTTCGCCCCCGCCGGCGAGGCCCCGGGCCGGGACCTCGCCCCGGACGAACCGCTGGACCACCTGCTCGACGTCTCCGCCGTCGTCGCCGACGGCGGGCTGGAACTCACCTGGCACTACAGCGACCGGACGCACCGGGAGGACACCGTCCGGGCGCTGGCCCTGGCCACCACCACCGCGCTGGGCGCCATCGTCGAGCACTGTGCCCGCCCCGGCGCCGGCGGCCGCACCCCCTCCGACTTCCCGCTGGCCGGCCTCGACCAGGCCGCGCTGGACCGGCTCGTCGGCGACGGCCGGGACGTGACGGACCTGCTGCCGCTCACCCCGCTCCAGGAGGGCATGCTCTTCCACCGGCTGGTCGGCGGCCCCGACGACGTCTACCTGGACCAGGCCGCCCTGCTGCTGGAGGGCGTCGCCGACCCGCAGGCCCTGGCCCTGGCCTGGCAGCGGGTCGCCGACCGGACGCCCGCGCTGCGCACCTCGGTGGTCTGGGAGGGCGTCCCCGCCCCGCTCCAGGTGGTCCGACGGAGCGTCCGGCTGCCGGTGACCCACCTCGACCTGCGGGACGCCGACCCGGCCGAACGCGCCGAACGGCTGGCCCGGCTGCGCGCCGACGACCTCGCGCTCGGCCTGGACATCGCCACCGCCCCGCTCACCCGGCTCACCCTGGTCCGGCTGCCCGAGGCCCGGCTCCAGCTGCTGTGGACCTCCCACCACCTGGTCCTGGACGGCTGGAGCCTCGCCCAGGTGCTCACCGACGTGTTCGCCGAGTACGCGGCGCTCACCACCGGCGGCGCGCCCGCCCCGGCGGTGCGCCGCCCCTTCGCCGACTACGTGCGCTGGCTGGCCGAGCAGGACACCGGGGCCGCCCGCGCCCACTGGCGGCAGGTCCTGGACGGCTTCGCCACCGCCACCCCGCTGCCCGCCGACCGGGTCCGCCGCGAGGCCCACCGGGCCCGCTCGGCCGGCGTCCACAGCGCCGCGCTGTCCGAGCGGGTGTCCGAGCGGCTCGCCCGCACCGCCCGGAGCTCCGGGCTGACCCTCGGCACCGTGGTGCAGGGCGCCTGGGCGCTGCTGCTGTCCCGTTACAGCGGCGAGCCGGACGTGCTGTTCGGCACCACCGTCTCCGGCCGGCCCGAGGAACTGCCCGGCGTCGAGTCGATGATCGGCATGTTCATCAACACCCTGCCCACCAGGGTCCGGGTGGACGGCGACCGCACCGCCGCCGACTGGCTGCGGGAACTCCAGGAGGCGCAGGCCGAGGCCCGCCGGCACTCGGCGGTCTCGCTCGCCGAACTCACCGGCTTCAGCGACGTCCCGTCCGGAAGCGCGCTGTTCGACAGCATCGTCGCCTTCGAGAACTACCCCTTCGACGACGCCGGCGCCGCCGGCACCGGGGTGCGCCTGGCCGAGGTCTCCTCCCGGGACGCCACCAACTTCCCGCTGGTGCTGCGCGCCCACCAGGGCGGGCAGCTCGGCTTCGACCTCGGCTACGACCCGGAACTGTTCGACGCCGAGACCGTGAGCGCCCTCGCCGAGCGGCTCCGCCTGCTGCTCACCGAGCTGGCCGACGGGCTGGAGCGCCCGCTGCGCGCACTGGCCTGGACCACGGCCGAGGAGCGGCGCCGCCTGCTGGTCGACTGGAACGGCACCGCCCAGGGCCGGCCCGGGCACACCCTGGTCGAGCTGTTCGAGGCGCAGGCCGCCCGCACCCCGCGGGCCGAGGCCGTCACCTGCGGCGAGGAGCACCTGGACTACGCCGAACTGGACGCCCGCGCCGACCGGCTCGCCCACCGGCTGGCCGAGCTCGGCGCCGCCCCCGAACGCTACGTCGCCCTCGCGCTGCCCCGCACCGCCGACCTGGTGGTGGCCGTCCTCGCCGTCCTCAAGACCGGCGCCGCCTACCTGCCGCTCGACCCGGGCCTGCCCGCCGGACGCCGGGACGAACTGCTGCGCGACGCCGCCCCGGTGGCCCTGGTGACCCTGACGGAGCCGGCCGGCGTGGACGTCCCCGTCCTCGCCCTGGCCGACCCGGGGGTGCGCGCCGACCTGGCCCGCCGCCCGGCCGGCCCGCTCGGGCCCGGCCACCGCCCGCTGCCCGAGAGCCCCGCCTACGCCATCTTCACCTCCGGCTCCACCGGCCGTCCCAAGGGCGTCGTGGTGCCGCACGCCAACGTGGTGCGGCTGTTCGAGCGGACCCGGGAGCTGTTCGGCTTCGGCGCCGAGGACGTCTGGACGCTCTTCCACTCCTACACCTTCGACTTCTCGGTCTGGGAGCTCTGGGGCCCGCTGCTGCACGGCGGCCGGCTCGTGGTGGTGCCGGAGGACACCGCCCGCTCCCCGGAGGACCTCCTGCGGCTGCTCGCCGACGAGCGGGTCACCGTCCTCAACCAGACCCCGTCCGCGTTCCACCAGCTGGCCCGCGCCGACGCCCAGCACCCGGACGTCTCCGGCAGGCTGGCGCTGCGCACGGTGGTCTTCGGCGGCGAGGCGCTGGACGTCACCCGGCTCGCCGACTGGTACCGGCGCCACCCCGAGGACTCACCGCGCCTGGTGAACATGTACGGCATCACCGAGACCACCGTGCACGTCACCCACACCGCGCTGGACCGGCGCACCGCCGCCGCCGGCGGCCCCGGCCCGATCGGCACCGGCATCGCCGACCTGCGGCTGTACGTGCTCGACGGCGACCTCGCCCCGGTGCCCCCCGGCGCGGTCGGCGAACTGTACGTGGCGGGCGAGGGCCTGGCCCGCGGCTACCTCGACCGGCCCGGCCTGACCGCCACCCGCTTCCTCGCCGACCCGTTCGGCGCCCCCGGCACCCGGATGTACCGCACCGGCGACAAGGCCCGCTGGCAGGCCGACGGCACCCTGCGCTACCTGGGCCGGGCCGACCAGCAGGTCAAGATCCGCGGCTACCGGATCGAACCCGGCGAGATCGAGGCCGCCCTCCAGACCCACCCGGGCGTGGCCCTGGCCACCGTCGGCGTCCACGAGGACGCTGCCGGCACCCGCCGGCTGGTGGCCCACGTGGTCGGCCGGGACCCGGCGCGGGCCCCGTCCGCCGCCGAGCTGCGCGCCCACCTGGAACGGCTGCTGCCCGCCTACCTGGTGCCCGCCGCCTACGTCCCGCTGGCCGCCCTGCCGCTCACCCCCAACGGCAAGCTCGACCGGCGCGCCCTGCCGCTGCCCGGCCCGGACGGCTACGCGGCCGGCCGCGAGCGCACCGCGCCCCGCACCCCCGCCGAGCGGCTGGTCGCCGAGGCCTGGACGGAGGTCCTGGACACCGACGGGATCGGCGCCGAGGACGACTTCTTCGCCCTCGGCGGGGACTCCATCCTCGCCGTGCGGGTCACCGCCCGGCTGCGCGCCGCCTTCGGCTCCGCGGACCTCTCGCCCCGGCTGCTGTTCACCCACCCGGTGCTCGCCGACCTCGCCGAGGCGCTCGGCGCACCGGGCCCGGAGACCGTACCGGCCGTCATCCCCGCCGCCGACCCGGGCACCGAGCCGCCGCTCTCCCACGCCCAGCAGCGGCTCTGGTTCCTCGACCGCTTCGAACCCGGAAGCACCGAGTACACCGCGCTGTCCGTGCTGCGGCTGCGCGGCCCCCTCGACCGGGCCGCGCTGGGCGGCGCGCTGGACGCCCTGGTCGAACGGCACGAGGCGCTGCGGACGTGCTACGCCGAGCGGGACGGCCGGGCCCGCCAGGTGGTGCGCCCGCCGCACCCCGTCGCGCTGCCCTGCGAGGACGTCCGGCCGCAGGACCTGGACGCCCTGCTGGAGCGGATCGCCGCCACCCCCTTCGACCTCGCCGAAGGCCCGGTGCTGCGCGCCCACCTCGCCCGCACGGCCGCCGACGAGCACGTCCTCGCCCTGGCCGTGCACCACATCGCCACCGACGGCTGGTCGATGGGCGTCCTGGGCCGCGACCTCGGCGAGCTGTACGCGGCCGCCGTCGAAGGGCGCCGGCCGCGGCTGCCCGCCCTGCCCGTCCGGTACACCGACTACGCGGCCTGGCAGCGCTCCCGCACCGCCGCCGCCGAGGCCGACCTCGACCACTGGCGCCGGACGCTGGACGGCCTGGCCCCGCTGGAACTGCCCACCGACCGGCCGCGCCCGGCGGTGCGCACCCGGCAGGGCGCGCTGGTCACCTTCACGCTGCCCGCCGGGCTGACCGCCCGGCTGCGCGAGCGCGGCCGGGAGGCCGACGGCACCCTCTACACCGTCCTGCTGGCCGCCTGCCAGGTGCTGCTGGCCCGCTGGTCCGGGCAGCGGGACATCGCCGTCGGCACCGTCACCTCCGGCCGCGAGCAGGGCGAACTCCACGACGTGGTCGGCATGTTCGTCAACACCCTGGTGCTGCGCGGCGACATCCGCCCCGAACTGTCCTTCCACGAGCTGCTGACCGCCGCGCAGCGCACCGTGCTGGACGCCCTCGCCCACCAGGAGGTGCCCTTCGAACGGCTGGTGGACGCCCTCCAGCCGGAGCGCGACACCAGCCGCACCCCGCTGTTCCAGGTGATGGTGGCGCTGCACAACCTCGGCGCCGAGGCGCCCCGGCTGCCCGGCCTGACGGTGGAACCCGTCACCCCGCCGGTCCGCAACGCCACCTTCGACCTCTCCTTCGACTTCGCCGAGCACGACGGCGGCCTGACCGGCTACCTGGAGTACGACACCGGGCTGTTCGACGCGCGCACCGCAGAGCAGCTGGCCGACCGGCTGACCACCCTGCTGGCCGCCGCCGCCGAGGCGCCCGGAACGGCCGTCGGGGCGCTGCCGCTGATGACCGGGGAGGAGCGGCGGCAGGTGCTGCGCCAGGGCCGGGGCGAGCCGCTGCCCGTACCGGACACCACCTTCACCGCCCTGTTCGAGGCCCAGGCCGCCCGCACCCCGGACGCCACCGCGGTGGTCGCCCGGGACGCCGCCCTGGACTTCGCCGCCCTCAACGCCCGGGCCAACCGGCTCGCCCGCCACCTGGCCGCCCTCGGCGCCGGCCCGGAGCAGGTGGTCGCGGTCCGGCTGCCGCGCACCTCGGAGCTGCTGGTCGCCCTGTTCGGGGTGCTCAAGGCCGGCGCCGTCCTCCAGTTCGTCGACCCGGACCTGCCCGAGGAGCGGGCCGACCTGCTGCTCGACGACACCCGGCCGCGCACCGTGCTGACCGAGCGGGCGCTGCGCGAGGTGCCGTGGGAGGAGCTGCCCGGCCACGACCTGACCGACGCCGAGCGGACGTCGCCGCTGCTGCCCCGGCACGCCGCCTACCTGATCCACACCTCCGGCTCCACCGGCCGCCCCAAGGGCGTGGTCGTCGAACACCGCCAGCTGGTCAACCTCGCCCACGACCACCGGGAGGAGCTGCTCGCCCCGCACACCGCCGACGGGGCCCGGCTGCGGATCGCGCTCAGCGCCTCCTTCTCCTTCGACACCAGCTGGGAGGGCCCGCTGCTGCTGGCCTTCGGCCAGGAGCTCCACCTGATCGACGAGGACGTCCGGCTGGACCCGCAGGCCTTCTGCGCGACGATCGTCGACCAGCGGCTGGACCTGGTCAACGTCACCCCGTCCTACCTGCGCGAACTCACCGCCGCCGGGCTGCTCGCGCCCGCCCCGCACCACCCGCGGCTGCTGCTGGTCGGCGGCGAGGCCGTGCCCGCCGCCACCTGGCGCGAACTGGCCGCGGCCCGGGCCGGGCTCGGGATCACCGCCTACAACGTGTACGGCCCCACCGAGTGCACCGTCGACGCCGCCTACACCCGCTGCGCGGACCACCCCGAGCGCCCGGTGATCGGCCGGCCGGGCCGCAACCTTGGCGCGTACGTGCTGGACGGCGCGCTGCGCCCGGTGCCGCCCGGCATGCCGGGGGAGCTGTACCTGGCCGGGGCGCAGGTCGCCCGCGGCTACCTCGGCCGGCCCGGACTGACCGCCGCCCGCTTCCTCGCCGACCCGTACGGCCCGCCCGGCGCCCGGATGTACCGCACCGGCGACCTGGCCCGCTGGGACGCGCAGGGGCAGCTGGAGTTCCTCGGCCGGACCGACGCCCAGGTCAAGATCCGCGGCTTCCGGATCGAGCCCGGCGAGGTGGAGGCCGCGCTGCTGACCCACCCCGGCGTCGCGGACTGCGCCGTCGCCGCCCGCGAGCAGGGCGGGCGGACCCTGCTGGTCGGCTACCCCGTGCCGGCCGGCGACCGGGTGCCGCCCGCCGAGGAGCTGCGGGCCTGGCTGCGGCGCACCCTGCCCGACCACCTGGTGCCCACCGCCTTCGTCCCGCTGGCCCGCATCCCGCGCACCACCGGCGGCAAGACCGACCGCCGCGCCCTGCCCGCCCCGCCCGCCCAGCCGGACCGCACCACCCCGTACGTGGCACCGCGCCCCGGCACCGAGGAGCGGCTCGCCGCGATCTGGGCCGAGGTGCTGGGCGTGCCGCGGGTCGGCGCCCGGGACAACTTCTTCGCGCTCGGCGGGGACTCCATCCTCAGCATCCAGATCGTCTCCCGGGCCCGCTCCGCCGGGCTCGCCCTCACCACCAAGGACGTCTTCCGCTACCAGAACATCGCCGAACTCGCCCTGTGCGCGGGGGAGTCCGCGCAGTCCCCGGCGGGCCGGGAGGCCGAGCCCACCGAGGCGCCGCTCACCCCGATCCAGCACTGGTACCTCGACGGCCGCCGGCCCGGCGAGGCGCTGCGCTTCACCATGACCCAGCGGCTGGCGCTGGCCCCCGGCACCGACCCCGCCGCCCTGCACCGGGCGGTGCTGGCCCTGGTGGAGCACCACCCGGCGCTGCGCACCCGGTTCCGCCACGGCGCGACGGGCTGGCACCAGGAGGTCCTGGCCCAGGCGCCGGACGGCGCCTTCACCCACCACCGGGCCGGCTCCGAGGCCGAACTGCAGCAGGCCGTCGAGCGGGCCCAGCGCTCCCTCGACCCGGTCGAGGGCCGGATGCTGCGGGCCCTCCACTTCGACGGCGGCGAGCAGCAGCCGGCCCAGCTCGTCCTGACCGTCCACCACCTGGCCGTGGACGGCGTCTCCTGGCGCATCCTGCTGGCCGACCTCGAAGCGGCCCACCGCGCCGCCCGCACCGGCGCACCCGTCCGGCTGCCGGAGCCGGGCACCTCCTACGCCCGGTGGGCCACCCGGCTGGAACGGCACACCCGCTCCGGCGCCCTGGACGGCGACACCGCCTACTGGACCCGCACCGGCCGGGCCCCGGCCGACCTGCCGGCCGGGCGGCCCGGTCCCAACACCCACGGCACCGCCGCCACCGTCACCGTGACGCTGGACGAGCCGACCACCGCGGCGCTGCTGCGCCGGGTCCCGGAGACCTACCGCACCCAGGTCAACGACGTCCTGCTCAGCGCCCTGGGCCGCACCCTGGCCCGCTGGTGCGGCCGGGACACCGTGCTGATCGGGGTGGAGGGCCACGGCCGCGAGGACCTCTTCGCCGACCAGGACCTCTCCCGGACGGTCGGCTGGTTCACCGCCGAGTTCCCGCTCGCCCTGCGCGTCGACCCGCAGGCCGGCTGGCACGACACCCTGCGCTCGGTCAAGGAGCAGCTGCGCGCCGTCCCGCTGCGCGGCCTCAGCCACGGCGCCCTGCGCCACCTGCGACCGTCCGCCCTGCCGGCCGACGCGGCCGCTCCGCAGGTCGGCTTCAACTATCACGGCCAGTGGGACACCGGCACCGGCGCCGAGGGGCTGCTGCGCGGCTCGCTGCCCCCGGCCGGTCGGGACACCGACCCCGACGAGCCCCGCCCGTACCTGCTGGACGTCGTCGGCGCGGTCCAGGACGGCCGGCTCGAACTGGGCTGGACCTACCCCGCGGCCCGCTACGAGGAGGCCACCGTCCGCGCCCTCGCCGAGCAGACGCTCCAGGCGCTGCGCGAGCTGGCCGAGCACTGCGCGGCCCCCGGCGCCGGCGGCCGCACCCCGTCCGACTTCCCGCTGGCCGGCCTCGACCAGCGGCAGCTGGACCGCCTGGTCGGCGACGGCCGCGACACCGAGGACGTGCTGCCGCTGACCCCCCTGCAGTCCGGCATGCTCTTCCACGGCCTGGTCGACGAGGACGGCGCCTACGTGGACCGGATCGCCGTACGGCTGGCCGGCGTCGCCGACCCGGCGGCCTTCGCCCAAGCCTGGCAGCTGGTCGCCGACCGCACCCCGGCGCTGCGCACCGCCGTGCACTGGCGCGGCCTGCCGCATCCCGTCCAGCTGGTCGCCCGCCGCGCCGCGCTGCCCGTCCGCCACCTGGACTGGCGCGGGCTGACGCCCGGACAGCGGGCCGCGGAGACCGAACGGCTGCTCGCCGAGGAGCGCGCCGCCGGGATGGACCTCGGCACCGCGCCGCTCACCCGCCTGGCGCTGGCCGCGCTGCCCGGCGACGAGGTGCTGCTGCTCTGGTCCACCCACCACCTGATCCTGGACGGCTGGAGCACCGGACAGCTGCTCACCGAGGTGTGCGAGGAGTACGCCGCGCTGACCGGCGGACCGCAGGCGCCCCGCCCGGTGCGGCGCCCGTTCGCGGACTTCCTGGCCTGGCTGCGCGAGCAGGACGGGCAGGCCGCCGAGGACCACTGGAGCGCCGCCCTGGCCGGGTTCACCGAACGGACCGCGCTGCCCTACGACCGCCGGCCCGCCGGAGCCCACCGGGCCCGCTCCACCGCCGCCGTCCACCGCACCCTCGACGAGGCGCTCTCCGCCCGGCTGCGGGAGAACGCCGCCGCCGCCGGACTGACCGTCAACACCCTGGTCGAGGGGGCGTGGGCGCTGCTGCTGGGCCGCTACGGCGGCACCGGGGACGTGGTCTTCGGCACCACCGTCTCCGGGCGGCCGGCCGAACTGCCCGGCGTCGAGACGATGATCGGCCTGTTCATCAACACCGTGCCGGCCCGGGTCCGGCTGCCCGCCCGCGGCGCCGTGGCGCCCTGGCTGCGCGAGCTCCAGGACCGGCAGAGCGACGCCCGCCGCCACGACCACCTGGCGCTGCCCCGGATCCAGGCCCTGAGCGAACTGCCCGCCGGGGAACCGCTGTTCGACAGCATGCTGGTGTTCGAGAACTACCCCGTGGACGAGTCGGCCGCGAACCGCACCGGGGTGCGGGTGGCCGAGGTGCGCGCCGACGACGCCACCACCTTCCCGTGGTGCCTGCGCGCCCACCTGGCCGGGCAGCTCGCCTTCGACCTGGCGTACGACCCCGCGCTCTTCGACCGGCGCACCGCCCAGGACGCCGCCGACCGCCTCGCCCTGCTGCTCACCGCCCTCGCCGACGGCCTGGACGGCGACCTCGCCGCGCTGGACCCCCTCACCCCGGCCGACCGCGAGCTGCTGGCCTCCTGGCAGGCCACCGCCCGCCCGCCGGCGCCGCGCAGCCCGCTGGCGGTCCTCGCCGAGCAGGTCCGCCGCACCCCCGACGCCCCCGCCGTGCGCGAGGGCGGGCGCGAACTGAGCTACCGCGGCCTCGACGAGTGGTCCGACCGGCTGGCCGCCCGGCTGCTCGCCGACGGCCTCGCCCCCGAGGACCGGGTCGCCCTGGCGATGGACCGCGGCACCGAACTCGTCGTCGCCCAGCTGGCCGTCCTCAAGGCGGGCGGCGCCTACCTGCCCGTCGACCGGCGCGCCCCCGAGGAGCGCCGCCGCGCGCTGCTCGACCGGGCCGGCGCGAAGGTGCTGCTCACCGCCGACCAGGTCGCCGCCGCACAGGACCACCCGGCCGGCCCCGGCCTGCCGCCCGCCGACCCCGACCGGCTGGCGTACGTGATGTACACCTCCGGCTCCACCGGCGAGCCCAAGGCCGTCGCCGTGCGGCACCGCGACGTGGCCTCGCTCGCCACCGACAGCCGCTTCACCGGCGGCCGCTGCGACCGGGTGCTGCTGCACTCGCCGGTCGCCTTCGACGCCGCCACCTTCGAGGTGTGGGCGCCGCTGCTGAACGGCGGCTGCGTCCTGGTCGCCCCCGACGGGCCGGTGGGCGCCGCGCTGCTGCGCCGGCTCGCCGGACCGGACGGGCCGACGGCGCTCTGGCTCACCGCCGGGCTCTTCCGGCTGCTCGCCCAGGACGCGCCGGACTGCTTCACCGGGCTGCGGGCCCTGTGGACCGGCGGGGACGTGGTGCCCGCCGCCGCCGTGCGCCGCGTCCTGGCGGCCTGCCCCGGGCTGACCGTGGTGGACGGCTACGGGCCCACCGAGACCACCACCTTCGCCACCGCCCACGCCCTCCCGGACGCCGCCGCGGTGCCCGACAGCGTCCCGATCGGCCGCCCGCTGGACGACCGGCGGGTGCACGTCCTGGACCAGCGGCTGCGGCCCGTCCCGCCGGGCTGCGCCGGGGAGCTCTACCTGGCCGGCGAGGGCGTCGCCCGCGGCTACCTCGGCCGCCCCGGCGCCACCGCCGCCCGCTTCCTCGCCGACCCCGCCGGCCCGCCCGGCGCCCGGATGTACCGCACCGGGGACCTCGCCCGGCGCCGCCCCGACGGCACCGTGGAGTTCCTCGGCCGCGCCGACGACCAGGTGAAGATCCGCGGCTTCCGGGTCGAGCCCGCCGAGGTCGAGTCCGCCCTCGCCGCCCATCCGGGGGTCGCCGACGTCGCCGTGGTGGTCCGAGAGGACCGGCCCGGCGCCCGCCGGCTGGTCGCCTACCCGGTCGGCGCCGTCGACCCCGGGGAGCTGCTGGCCTTCGCCGCCCGCACCCTGCCCGACTACCTCGTCCCGGCCGCCGTCGTCCCGCTCGCCGCCCTCCCGCTGAGCCGCAACGGCAAGGTCGACCGGTCCGCCCTGCCCGCGCCGGAACAGCGGCCCGGCGGCGGGCGCCGCGCCCGGACCGAACCGCGCACCGCGGCCGAGCGCCGCACCGCCGAGGTCTTCGCCGAGGTCCTCGGCATCCGCCCGCCCGGCATCGACGAGGGCTTCTTCGACCTGGGCGGCGACTCCATCCTCAGCATCCGGCTCACCGCCCGGCTCGCCGACGCCTTCGGCACCGACCTCGGCCCCCGCGCGGTCTTCGACCACCCCACCCCGGCCGGCCTGGCCCGGCTGCTCACCGAGGCGCCCGCCGCCCCGGCCCGCCCGCCGGTGCGCCCGGTGGCCCGCGACGGCGCGGCCCCGATGTCCTACGCCCAGCAACGCCTCTGGTTCCTGGAGCAGCTGGCCCCCGACAGCGCCGAACACGTCGCACTCGCCCTGCGGCTGCGCGGCACCCTCGACCGCGCCGCCCTCGGCGCCGCCCTGACCGCCCTGACGGCCCGGCACGAGGCGCTGCGCACCACCTTCGACAGCGTCGACGGCCACGGCGTCCAGTACGTCCACCCGCCACGGGCCGTACCGCTGCCGCTGCACGACCTCTCCGCACGGCCTGCGGACGAACGGCCGCGGGCCCTGCGCGAACTGCTCGCCGCCGAGCGCGCCCGCCCCTTCGACCTGCGCCGCGGACCGCTGCTGCGCGCCGCGCTGGTCCGGCTGTCCGACGGCGACCACGCGCTCGCGCTGGCCCTGCACCACATGGTCACCGACGGGTGGTCCACCGGCGTGCTGCTCACCGACCTCGCCCACCTCTACCGCGCCGAACTCGGCACCGCGCAGGCCCCGTTGGCGCCGCTGCCGGTGCAGTACGCCGACTACGCCCACTGGCAGCGCACCGACGGGGCCACCGCCGACGGGCAACTCGACTACTGGAGGAGCCGACTGGCCGGCCTGGCACCCCTGCGGCTGCCCACCGACCGGCCCCGGCCCGCGGTGCGCACCGGCAACGGCGCCACCGTCCGGCTGGAGCTGTCCGCCGACACCGCCCGCCGGCTGGCCGAGGTCGGCCGGGAACGCGGCGCCACCCTGTTCACCACCCTGGTCGCCGCCGCCCAGGCCTACCTGGCCCGGCTCGCCGGGGACACCGACATCGCCGTCGGCACCATCACCTCCGGCCGCCACCGGCCCGAGGTCCAGCAGCTGGTCGGATTCTTCGTCAACACCCTGGTGCTGCGCTCCCGGGTCGAGCCCGGGCAGCCCTTCGACGCCCTCCTCGGCGAGGTGCGGCAGACCGTCCTGGACGCCTTCGCCCACCAGGACGTGCCCTTCGAGAAGGTGGTCGACGCGGTCCAGCCGGAGCGCGACACCAGCCGCAGCCCGCTCTTCCAGGTCCACGTGGTGCTCCAGAACGCCCCGTCCGGCGAAGTCGACCTGCCGGGCCTCGACGTGACCGGCATCGAGACCGACACCCTCCGGACGGTCTTCGACCTCGTGCTGGAGTTCGTCGAGGCCGCGGACGGCGCGCTGCACGGCCTGGTCACCTACAGCACCGACCTGTTCGACCCGGCCACCGTCGAACGGATGGCGGCCCAGCTCACCACCCTGCTGACCGCCGTCGCCCGGGACCCGGGATGCGCCGTCGGCGCGCTGCCGCTGGCCGGGGCGGAGGAGCCCGCCGCCGAACCGGCCGGGGGCTTGCGCCCGGTGCCCGAGGCGACCCTGCCCGAGCTGTTCGAGCGCCGGGCCGCCGCCACCCCCGAGGCGCCGGCGCTGCTCGACGGCGACCGGACGCTCTCCTACGCCGAACTGGACCGGGCCGCCAACCGGCTGGCCCACCACCTGATCGGGCGCGGCGTCGGACCGGAGCGGCTGGTCGCCCTCGCCCTGCCCCGCTCGGCCGCCATGACGGTCGCCCAGCTCGCCGTCACCAAGGCCGGCGGCGCCTTCCTCCCGGTCGACCCGGACTACCCGGCACCCCGCCGGGAGTTCATGGTCCGCGACGCCGGCGCCCATCTGGTGCTCGACGACCCGGCCGGGGTCTGGGCCGCCGAAGGACCGGACACCCCGCCCACCGACGCCGACCGCCGCGCCCCGCTCACCCCCGCCCACCCCGCCTACGCGATCTACACCTCCGGCTCCACCGGCACCCCCAAGGGCGTCCTGGTCACCCACGCCGGCCTCGCCGTCTTCGCGGCGGCCGCCGCCGAGCAGTACGCCGTCGGCCCCGGCGACCGGGTCCTCCAGTTCGCCTCGCCCAGCTTCGACGCCTCCGTGCTGGAGCTGTGCATCTCCCTGCTCTCCGGAGCCGCCCTGGTCACCGGCGAGCAGGGCCCGCTGGTCGGCGAACGGCTCGCCGAGGTGCTGACCGCACGCCGGATCAGCCACACCCTGATCCCCCCGGCGGCCCTCGCCACCGTGGAACCGGGGACGGCCGCCGCCCTGCCCGGGCTGCGCACCCTGGTGGTGGGCGCCGAGGCCTGCCCCGCCGACCTGGTCGACACCTGGGCCCCCGGCCGACGGATGATCAACTCCTACGGCCCCACCGAGGCCACCGTCGTCGCCACCTGGACCGGCCCGCTCGCCCCCGGCACCGGCAGCCCCGCCATCGGCCGCCCCAGCGGCGCCACCCGCGCCTACGTCCTGGACACCGCCCTGCGGCCGGTACCGCCCGGCATCACCGGCGAGCTCTACCTGGCCGGCCCCGGCCTCGCCCGCGGCTACCTCGGCCGCCCGGGCCTCACCGCCCAGCGCTTCCTGCCCGACCCGTACGGCCCGCCCGGCGAGCGGATGTACCGCACCGGCGACCTCGCCCGCCGCGAGGCCGACGGCGTGCTGCGCTTCGCCGGACGCGCCGACGAACAGGTCAAGCTGCGCGGCCACCGGATCGAACCGGGGGAGATCGAGAGCGCCCTGCGCCGCAGCCCCCTGGTGCGCGACGCCGCCGTCACCGTCCGCACCGACGGCCCCTCCGGCGGCCGGCTCGTCGGCTACGTCGTCCCCGCGGACCCCGCCGCCGGCGCACCCGCCCTCGAACTCCGGCTCCACCTCGGCGAGTTCCTTCCGCCGCAGCTCGTCCCCTCGGCCTTCGTCGCGGTGGACCGGCTCCCGCTCACCCCCAACGGCAAGCTCGACCGGCGGGCCCTGCCCGACCCCGGCCCGGCCCAGGCCCCGGCCGGCCCCGGCCGGGCCCCGGAGACCGACCTCGAACGCCGGATCGCCCGGATCTGGGCGGACGTCCTCGGCCTCGACCAGGTCGGCGCCGACGACAACTTCTTCCTGCTCGGCGGCGACTCCATCCTCAGCATGCAGGTGGTCTCCCGGCTGCGCCGGGACGGCCTCCACCTGGCCACCCGGGACCTGTTCAGCCACCAGACCGTCGCCGCACTGGCCACCGTCGTCCGCACCGCCGCCGAACCCGCGGACGACGGCCCGGTGACCGGCGACGTACCGCTCACCCCCATCCAGGAGTGGTTCCTCACCACCCCGCGCGCCGCCCACCACCACTTCAACCAGTCCACCCTGCTCGAACTCACCGCCGACCCCGACCCCCGGGCGCTGCGCGCCGCCCTCTATGCCCTGCTGGAGCACCACGACGGCCTGCGGATGCGCTTCACCCGCGACGAGGCCGGCTGGCACCAGTTCAACCCGCCGCCCGCCCCCGTCGAGGACCTCCTGTCCCGCTACGACCTGACCGGCCAGGACACCGAGGCCGCCGACGCGGCCATGGCCAAGGCCGCCGACGAACTGCACGCCGGCTTCGACCTCGCCCACGGACCGCTGCTGCGCGCCGCCCTGTTCACCGGCCACCCCGACCACCCGGCACTGCTGCTCCTGGTCGCCCACCACCTGGTCGTCGACGCCGTCTCCTGGCGGGTGCTGCGCGACGACCTGGACAGCGCCCACCGGCAGGCCGTCCGCGGTGGGGCGATCACCCTGGGGGAGCGCACCACCTCCTTCCGGGACTGGGCGCACCGGCTCGCGGCGCATGTCGCCGAGGGCGGCCTGGACCACGAACTCCCGTACTGGGAGCAGGCGGTGGGTGCCCGTGCGGCCCTGCCGGGCGGCCCGGCCGGCCCCGGCGACGGCGGGAGCGCGGCGGTCACCGTCGAACTCGACGAGGCGGACACCGAGGCGCTGCTGCGCGCCGCCCCCGCCGCCTACCGCACCCGGGTCAACGACGTGCTGCTGGCCGCCCTCGCCCTCGCCCTGGCCCGCTGGAGCGGCCGGCCGCGGGTCGCCCTCGACCTGGAGGGGCACGGCCGGGAGGACCTGCTGGACGGCGTCGACCTGTCCCGTACGGTCGGCTGGTTCACCACCGTCCACCCCGTCGCCTTCGACGTCCCCGACCCCGCGGACCTCGGCCCGGACCGCGACTGGCGCGCCCTGGTGAAGACCGTCCGCCGGCAGCTGCGCGCGGTGCCCGGCAACGGCCTGGGCTTCGGCGCCCTGCGGACCTTCGGCAGCGCCGAGGTCCGCGAGCGCCTCGCCGCCGGCGGGCACGGCCAGGTGGTCTTCAACTACCTCGGCCAGTGGGACTCGCGGCCCGAGGACGCCGCAGACGGCCTGGTCCGCGCCGAACTCGGCTCCTTCGGCCAGGACCACGACCCCCGGGACGGCGGCTCCCACCCGCTGGAGGTGGTCGGCGCGGCCCAGCACGGACGCCTCGCCTTCACCTGGCACCACCGGCCCGCCGTCCACACCACCGAGGCCGTCCGCCGGGCCGCCGAGGACTTCGCCACCGCCCTGCGGCGGATCGCCCGGCACGCCCGGGAAGGACGATGAGCGAACCCCCACCCGCCACGACCGACCGACCGACACGACCTCACCGATGATGACGAAGGAGACCGACATGGACGAGAACACCCGTTACCAGGTGCTGCGCAACGACGAGGAGCAGTACTCCCTCTGGCCCGCCGACCTGGAGGTACCGGCCGGCTGGCAGCCCGTCGGCACCGAGGGCACCGAGGCCGAGTGCACCGCCTACGTCGACGAGGTGTGGACCGACATGCGCCCGAAGAGCCTGCGCGAGCGCATGGAGAAGGCCGGGGCCTGACCGCCGCCGGGAGGGGCCGCCGGTCGCACCCGCGCGACCGGCGGCCCCTCCCGGCCGCCGCACCACCACAGCACCGCACTACCGAACCACCGCACCGCCGCAGCACCGCACCCGCGCAGCACCGCGCCCCCGCACCACCGCAGCACCGAGCCGCCACCACCCCGAGGAGAGCACCATGACCCCTCCGCTGCGCACCGAGCACCTGGAGTTCATCCCCTACCGGCCCGAGGACGAGGACGCCTTCGTCTCCCTGCTCCGCAACGCGGAGGTGTGCCGCTGGATGGGCCAGGACCTCGTGCCCGAGCCGGACATCCGCACCCTGTTCCGCGCGATCCTGTCCGACGTCTACCCGCAGAACCTCTTCGACGTCTGGGGCATCTGGCTGGACGGGGCGTACGCCGGCCACGCCGAGGTCAAGCGCACCGGGAACGTCGACGGCCACGAGCTGGTCACCGCGCTGGCCCCGGAGTTCTGGGGCCGCGGCCTGGGCGGCGAGGTGGTGCGCGGACTGATCCGCTACGCCCGCGACGAGCTGGGGCTCAAGGAGGTCTACGGCATGGTCGGCGCTGAGAACACCCCGAGCCTGACGATGTGCCGCCGGCTCGGCTTCCGGCACCTGCGCGACGTCGTCGGGGACGACGGCTCGGTGACCAGACTGCTGGCCGCCTCCACCGACGGGGCCTGATCGCGCCCTCGCCCCGCTCCGTCCCCTCGCCCCGGCCCGCGGCACGCCCGCCCGCGCCGCGGGCCCGGCCCGCCGCCGTTCGTGTGACACACCGGCGGGCCGCCTTCCCGCCCCGCAGCACCGAACCCCATTAGGCTCGTCGGATGACACGACTGGGGACCTCACGACTCGACGCCATCGACCGGGCCCTGTTCGACCGCATCGCCGCCGCCCCGCTGCACGGGACCGGTCCGTGGCTGCGGGCGCTGAGCCGGGCCGCCGACCACGGAGTGCTCTGGACGGGCGCCGCCGCCCTCCTCGGCGCGGTCGGCGGACGCCGCGGCCGGCGCGCCGCCCTGCGCGGACTCGGCTCGCTCGCGATCGCCTCGGCCACCGCCAACACCGTGGCCAAACACGCCACCCGCCGGCCCCGACCGGTGCTGGACGGCGTGCCGTCGGTGCGACGGCTGCTGCGCCAGCCCGTCACCACCTCCTTCCCGTCCGGCCACTCCGCCTCCGCGGCGGCCTTCGCCACCGGCGTGGCGATCGAGTCCCCGCTGCTGGGCGCGGCCGTCGCCCCGGTCGCGGCGGCGGTGGCGCTCTCCCGCGTCTACACCGGGGTGCACTACCCGGGCGACGTCCTCGCGGGCGCGGCCCTCGGAACGGCGGCCGCCGCCACCACGCTGCGCTGGTGGCCCCGTTTGTCCGACGCGCCGCCGCCCGCCGCCCCCGCCGCCTTCCCGGCACCGGCCCTGCCGCGCGGCCGGGGCCTGTCCGTGGTGGTCAACTCCGGCTCGGGCAACGGCTCCATGACGGCCACCGGCCCCGAGGAGACGGCCGACACCCTGCGCGGCCTGCTGCCCGAGGCGGACGTCCGGGTGTGCGGGCCCGAGGACGACCTGGCCGAACTGCTGACCGAGGCCGCCGACCGGGCGGCCCGCGACGGCGGCGCGCTCGGGGTGTGCGGCGGCGACGGCAGCGTCAACCTGGCCGCCGGCCTGGCCGTCGACCGCAAGCTGCCGCTGGCGGTCTTCCCCGGCGGCACCCTCAACCACTTCGCGCTCGACCTCGGCACCACCACCCACCAGGACACCGCCACGGCCGTCGAGGCCGGCACCGCGGTCGGCGTGGACCTCGGACTGGCCGTCGACCACACCGGGTCGCGCACCTTCGTCAACACCTTCAGCCTCGGCATCTACCCCGAACTCGTCCACCAGCGGGAGAAGTTGGAGAAGCGCATCGGCAAGTGGCCGGCCCTCGCGGTGGCCGTCGCCAAGCTGCTGCCGACCGCCGAACCGGTCACCGTGCACGCCGGGGGCCGCCCGCACCGGGTGTGGCTGCTGTTCGCCGGCAACGGGGCGTACGAACCGGCGGGCTTCGCGCCCACCCACCGGGCCGCCCTGGCCGACGGGAAGCTCGACGTCCGCGTCGTCGACGGCGGCAGGCCCTTCGCCCGCACCCGCCTCGCCGCCGCCTTCCTGTCCGGCACCCTGCACCGCTCCCGGGTCTACCGGACCGCCCGGCTGCGCGTCCTGGACCTGGACTTCCTCGGCGACGCCGACCGGATCGCCGTCGACGGCGAGAGCGTCCCCGCCCGCGGCGCCCTGCGGCTGTCCAAGAACCCGGCGGCGCTGACCGTGTACCGCCCGCCGGTCACCTCCTGACCGTCCGGTCCCGGTGGGCCCGCCCGGAGCGGGCCTACCGGACCGCCACCCCGACCAGGCAGGTGTCGTCGTCGGTGTCCGCGCTGCTGTACCGCAGCAGGTGGTCCAGCTGGTCCTGGAGCCCGTCGACGCCCGCGGCCGCGCCGCGGTGCGCCTGTTCGACGAGGCCGGTCAGATTGGTCAGCGAGGCCTGGAGGGACTCGTCGCGGCGCTCGATCAGCCCGTCGGTGTACATCACCAGGGTGTCGCCCGCCTCCAGTACGAACTCCCCCTCCTCGTAGTCCGCCTGGTCCAGGGCGCCGAGCAGGATGCCGCCCAGCTGCGGGAGGGCGGCCGCTCGCCCGCCGCGCAGCAGGACCGGCGGCGGGTGCCCGGCCCGGGCCCAGCGGAGCCTGCCGCTCCCGGGCTCGTACAGGCCGCAGACCGCGGTGGCGGTGACGTTGTCGGTGAGGTGGTGGGTGACGCTGTTGAGCCAGCTCAGCAGCTGGGCCGGTCCCGCGCCGGTGGCGGCCAGTCCGCGCAGCGCGTTGCGCAGGGCGACCATGCCGGTGGCGGCCTCGATGCCGTGCCCGGAGACGTCGCCCACGCACAGCATGACGTCCCCGGAGGGCAGCGTCAGCGCGTCGTACCAGTCGCCGCCCACCAGGTGGTCCTTCTCCGCCGGACGGTAGCGCACGGCCACGTGCAGGTCGTGCAGGTCCAGCGGGCCGCGGGCGGGCGGCATGATGGCGTGCTGGAGCTGGAGCGCGAGCCGGCTGCGCTCCGCCGCCTGCTGCTCGCTCTGGGCCAGCTGGTCGCGGGTCGCGGCCAGGGCGACCTCCGTCCAGTGCTGGGCGGAGATGTCCTGGTAGGCGCCGCGGACGATGTGCGGGCTGCTGTCCGGGGCGGGCACCGGCTCCGCCACCACCCGGATGTGGCGGGTGACCCCGTCGGGCCGCAGGAGGCGGAAGGCGGTGGAGGCCGGCCGCCGGTGGTGCAGCAGGGTGCGCAGGAACCGGCCGATGGTGTGCCGGTCGTCCGGGTGGGCGTGCTCGGCCAGCTGGTCCAGGGGGATCGGCGACGCGCCGGGCGGCAGCCCGTGCAGCTCGAACAGGGTCTCGTTCCAGGCGATCTGACGCGTTCCCAGGTTCTCCTCGAAGCCGCCGATCCGGCCGAGCCGCTGGGCGTGCTGCAGCAGCCGGGCGACCCTCGGGGTGCCGTCCCCGAGGCGCCACACCACCGCCAGGTGGGTGCCGTGCCGGCTGATGCTCACCTGGGCCCGAGTGGTCAGCGGCACGCCGTCGACCAGGGCGGCGAGGTGCATGTCGTGGGTGCGGAAGGGCTCCCCGGTGGCGAAGACGTGCTCGACCTTCTCCGCCAGCCCGCCGGGCTCGGCGGCCAGCGGGTACGCCTCCAGCAGCCGGGTGCCCACGATGGCGCCGGTGGGCCGGCCGGCGAAGTCGACGAAGGCGGGATTGACGTGCCGGATCAGGAACCGGGGGAGGTGGTCGTCGTCGGGGGACAGCCGCAGGACCAGGCACGGGTCGAGCAGGCCGTCGACCAGCTGCCGCAGTTCACCGAACTGCCGGTCGTCCGGCTCGGGACCGGGCGGTTCCTGGCCGCTCCAGGTCTCCAGGGTCGCGGCCGCCAGCTGCGCGAGCGCCTCGAACTGCCGCTGGAGCGACTGGGACTGCTCGGGCAGGGCGTCGTGCCAGCAGATCTCCAGGACCCCGATGAGCCGGCCGCCGGTGCCCGCCGGAACGGCCAGCCGACCGCCCCGGACCTCGTGCTGGCCGATCGACGGGAGCGAGGCGTCGGCGAGCGTCGGGTAGCCGACGGCCGAGCGCTCGTCCAGCGCCCTGCGGGCCGGGGTCGGGACGCCCGGGGGCACGTGCCGCCAGCGGCTGGCCTCCTCCTCGGGGAAGCCGGCACTGCCGGCCAGCGAGAGCGAGAGGTCGGGGTGCGCCGCCCAGATGGCGACGGCGGCCGCGCCGAGCGGCCGCAGCGCGTGCTCCAGCATGGACCGCGCGGCCGCCGCCGCGTCGCCGGCGAGCGCGTCCGCCTCGGTGCTGCGGAGGCGGACGGAGACCGGCTCCGCCGGCGGGGCGTCGGCCGACGGCTCGGCGGCACCGGCCACGAAGCCGCGGGCGAGCGCGGATATCTCGTCCGCCGCGGACTGGTTGACGAGGTCGGCAGCGAAGGCCAGGGTCGAGGTCCCGGACCGCTCGGCGAGGCTCTCCAGCTGCCGCGCCGCCTCGGTGGGGCCGCACCGCAGCCGCTCGACGAGCACGCCGACGGCCATCTCGACGACCGCGCGGCCCGCCGCGTGGGCCTCGGCGCGGTCGAGTTCCAGCCGCAGCCGCTCCACCGTGCCGGCGAGCCGGCCGACCGCCGTCGCCTCGCGCTCCGACTGCCGGGCCGGCGGCGCTCCCGGCGTGGCGGGAACGCCCGGGGGCCCGGCGCCGGCGTCGCCGGCGGTCGGTCCGGTCGACGGGCGCTGGCCGGCGGCGGACTGCTCCGGAGGCTGGTGCACGGTCGGGACTCCTGGGGTGCGGCGGCTCGTGACGGATGGTGGGGTGACGCGGGCGGGCGCGCCGGTGCTAGACGGTGAGGTGACGCCTGATCCGGCTGATCACCTCGTCGGCGTCGACCGGCTTGGTGATGTAGTCGCTGGCTCCCGAGGCGAGGCTCTTCTCCCGGTCACCGACCATGGCCTTGGCGGTCACCGCGATGATCGGCAGTCCCTCGTGCTCCGGCATGGCGCGGATCGCCGCGGTCGCGGAGTAGCCGTCCATCTCCGGCATCATCACGTCCATCAGGATCACGTCGATCCCCGGGTGCACGGCGAGCGCCTCCAGGGCGGCCCGCCCGTTCTCGGCCTGGAGGACGTGCATGCCGTGCAGTTCCAGGATGCTGGTGATCGCGTAGAGGTTGCGGTCGTCGTCGTCGACGACCAGCGCGGTGCGGCCGGAGAGCGCCCGGTCGGCGCCGGGGTTCCAGGAGGACTCGCGGTCCGTTCCGCGGACCAGCTGGACGACGCTCCCGGGCCGGTCGGCGCTCATGTGCAGGGCGATGCGCTCGCGCAACTCGTCGAGGCTGGAGAGGACTTCCAGCGGCCGTTCGCCCGCGCGGCGGACGGCCTGCTCGTGCTCCGGGACGACGCCCCGGTTGTCGTGGGCCAGCACCGGGACGGTGTACAGGGCCGGGTCGCCCTCCATCTCCTTCAGCAGGGTCGTGGAGGTTCCGTCGGGCAGGCCCAGCTCCAGGACGACGCAGTGGCACGGCGCGGTGGCCAGGGCCGTGGCGGCCTCCTGCGCGCCGACCGCGGCGACGATCTCCACCGGCCGCTGCGTACCGGAGTAGCGGGCGAGGTCCGCGACGGCGTTCTCCGCGACCAGGGAGAGCAGGCCGTTCGGGCGGCCCTCCACCACGAGCAGGCGACGCGGCCGGCCGGCGGCGGGGTGATCCGAGTGGTGTCCGGCGTCCTGCGAGGGCAGCGCGGCCGTGTGCTCGGCCGACTGGAGCGCGGCGCCGGGGCCGCCGGCGGGGAGACCGGCGGGCTCGGCGGGCAGGTAGAGGGTGAAGGTGCTGCCCCGGCCGAGGGTGCTCTCCACGGTGATGGCGCCGCCGAGCAGGAAGGCGATCTCACGGCTGATCGACAGCCCGAGCCCGGTCCCGCCGTACTTGCGGCTGGTGGTCCCGTCGGCCTGCTGGAACGCTCCGAAGACGGTCTCCAGGTGCTGCGGGGCGATGCCGATGCCGGTGTCGGTGACGTGGAAGGCGAGCACCGGCCCGTCGCGGCGCACCCCGTCGGGGACGGCGTCCTCGTCGGCGGGCTCGATCCGCAGCTCGACCCGGCCCTGCTCGGTGAACTTCACGGCGTTGGACAGCAGGTTGCGCAGCACCTGGCGCAACCGGTAGTCGTCCGTGCGGAGTTCGGACGGCACCCGGCTGGCCGTGCGGACCGCGAAGGCGAGGTTCTTCTGCCCGGTCATCGGGCGGAAGGTGGCCTCCACGTAGTCGAGCAGCGACTGCAGCGGCACGTCCTCGACGTTGAGGTCCATCTTCCCGGCCTCGACCTTGGAGAGGTCGAGGATGTCGTTGATGAGCTGGAGCAGGTCGGAGCCGGCGGAGTGGATGATCCCGGCGTACTCGACCTGCTTGGCGGTCAGGTTCCGGGTGGGGTTCTGGGCCAGCAGCTGGGCCAGGATGAGCAGGCTGTTGAGCGGGGTGCGCAGCTCGTGGCTCATGTTGGCCAGGAACTCGGACTTGTACTTGGAGGCGAGGGACAGCTGGTGGGCGCGTTCCTCCAGCTCCTGGCGGGCCTGTTCGATCTCCAGGTTCTTGGCCTCGATGTCGTGGTTCTGCGTCGCCAGCAGCTCCGCCTTCTCCTCCAGCTCGGCGTTGGAGGCCTGGAGCTCCTCCTGGCGCGCCTGCAACTCCTCCGAACGGGCCTGGAGTTCGGCGGTGAGGCGCTGGGACTCGCCGAGCAGCTCGTCGGTGCGGGCGTTGGCGATGATGGTGTTGACGTTGACGCCGATGGTCTCCAGCAGCTGCTCCAGGAAGTCCCGGTGGACCTGGGTGAACGGCCGGACGGAGGCCAGTTCGATGACGCCGAGCACCTGTTCCTCGACGACGATCGGCAGCACGATCAGCGACAGCGACTCGGTGCGCCCCAGGCCCGAGGAGGCGGCCAGGTAGTCCGGCGGCAGGGAGTCGACGGCGATGGTGCGCCGGCTGCGGGCGGCCTGGCCGACGAAGGACTCGCCGAGGCGGAAGCTGGTCGGGCGCTCGCCGTCGGGGAACGCGTAGGAGCCGACGAGCCGCAGCACCGTTCCCTCGGGGCCCTCCTCGGCGAGGTAGAAGGCGCCGCACTGCCCGCCCACCAGCGGGGCGAGTTCGTCCATCACGGACTCGGCGACGACCGAGAGGTCCCGCCGGCCCTGCATCAGGGCCGAGAAGCGGGCGAGGTTGGTCTTCAGCCAGTCCTGTTCCTCGTTGGCGCGGGTGGTCTGGCGCAGTGACTCCACCATGGCGTTGATGTTGTCCTTGAGGTCGGCGACCTCGCCGGAGGCGTCCACGGTGATCGAGCGGGTCAGGTCCCCGGCGGTGACGGCGCCGGTGACCTCGGCGATGGCGCGGACCTGCCGGGTGAGGTTGCCGGCCAGCTCGTTGACGTTGGCGGTGAGCCGCTTCCAGGTGCCGGAGACGCCCTCGACCCGGGCCTGGCCGCCGAGCCGGCCCTCGGTGCCGACCTCGCGGGCCACCCGGGTCACCTCGTCGGCGAACGAGGACAGCTGGTCGACCATGGTGTTGATGGTGGTCTTGAGCTCCAGGATCTCGCCGCGGGCGGTGACCGTGATCTTCTGGGTGAGGTCGCCCTCGGCGACGGCGGTGGCGACCTGGGCGATGGCGCGGACCTGCCCGGTGAGGTTGCCGGCCATGGAGTTCACCGAGTCCGTCAGGTCGCGCCACGTCCCCGAGACGCCCTCGACCTTGGCCTGGCCGCCGAGCCGGCCCTCGGTGCCGACCTCGCGGGCCACCCGGGTCACCTCTCCGGCGAACGAGGACAGCTGGTCGACCATCGTGTTGACGGTGTCCTTGAGCTCCAGGATCTCGCCCTGGGCGTCGACCTCGATCTTCTGGGTGAGGTCGCCGCGCGCCACCGCCGTGGTCACCTGGGCGATGTTGCGCACCTGCCAGGTCAGGTTCCCGGCCATCGCGTTGACCGAGTCGGTGAGGTCCGCCCAGGTGCCCGAGACGCCCGGCACCTGCGCCTGGCCGCCGAGGCGGCCCTCGGTGCCGACCTCGCGGGCCACCCGGGTCACCTCCGAGGTGAAGTGCGACAGCTGGTCGACCATCCCGTTGAACACGGTGGCTATCTCGCCCAGCAGCCCCTCCGCGTCGTCGGGCAGCTCGGTGCTGAAGTCGCCGTCCCGTACGGCCGTCAACCCGGCCAGCAGCTGCCGCAGTTCCGCCTCGTTCACCAGCGCGGTGCCCGGCCCGTTCTGCGAGCGGTGCTGCGAGTCGGGGGGCAGGGTCGGGCCAGCCATCGAAACGTCGCCTCCGTAGAACGCCGGGCCGCCGGCCCGCATCCGGTCGTGGGCACCACGGAACGGTCCGTGGTCGCAAAGGGGGTGGGATCCCCTCCGGAGGCTATCCCAGCTCCCGGCCACGCCGAAACGACTGGTCGCCGCGTTGGACCCGGCGGTCCGGCGCGTTAGCCTGGGCGGATCCGCGGCGCACCCGAAGTGTACGAACCTCCTTTTCGGAATCTTCACGCCCGGTGGCCGCATCGATCGGCCGAACCGGGGTAGCGGGCGTTGCGTCATACCGAAACGACGAAGGGACCCCGATGGCCGTGACCACTCGCGAACCGCTCGTCACCACCCCCGCGCCCCTGCCCTCCACGGCGGAGCTGCGTGAGCTGCTGCCGCCGGAGCTGGCGCAGGAGCGGGATCTGCGGGAGGTGGCGCCGGCCGATGCCCGGGAGTTGAGCCGGGTCCTGCTGCGCCGGCTCGCCACCCTGGAGGAGGGCACCCGGGAGTACTCGTACGTCCGGTCCACCCTGGTGGAGATGAACCTGTCCCTGGTCAGGTTCGCGATCCGCCGCTTCACCGCGCACCGCGAGCCGCAGGAGGACCTGCTGCAGGTCGGGGCGGTGGGCCTGATCAAGGCGATCGACCGGTTCGATCCGGACCTCGGTGTGGAGTTCACCACGTTCGCGCTGCCGACGGTGCTGGGGGAGATCCGCCGGCACTTCCGGGACACCACCTGGGCCGTCCACGTGCCGCGCCGCCTCCAGGAACTGCGGATCGTGCTGGCCAAGGCCCAGGAGCGGTTGGCGCAGGAGCTGGACCGGGCGCCGACGGTGGCCGAGCTGGCCGGGCACCTGCAGCTGTCCGAGGAGGAGGTGGTGGAGGGGCTGACCGCCTCGAACGGCCACACGGCGGGCTCCCTGGACCTCGGGGGTGCGGAGGACGACGAGGGGCCGGGGTCGCTGGGCAGGCGGTTCGGGGAGGAGGACCGGGACCTCTCCAAGGTCGAGGACCTGGTGGCGCTCAAGCCGCTGGTCGCCGCCCTGCCGGAGCGCGAGCGGCTGATCCTCTCGATGCGCTTCTGCGAGGACCTGACCCAGTCGCAGATCGGTGAGCGCCTGGGGGTGTCCCAGATGCACGTCTCCCGGCTGCTCTCGCGCACCCTGCGGCGCCTGCGCGAGGGGCTGGAGGACGACTGACCGGGCGCCCGCCGGGGGAGGACCCCCGGTGCACCGGCGCGACCGCCCGGTCCGTTGCGCCACCGCCCTGACCTGCCTAGAGTCGGAGGGCATCCGACACCGAGGGGACGACGATGACGCCTTCCGACCACGACGCCGGAGACCTGGCCTTCGCGGTCCCGCCGCCCCGTCCGGAGGCGGCGGTGGAGACCCGGACCGTGGGCGGCGGGGCGGTGGTGTGCGCGCTGGCGGGCGATCTCGACATCGAGACGCTCGCGCCGGTGGCCGCCGCGCTCACCGGTCTCCTCGCGCGGCGTCCGCCGGTGATCGTCGTCGACCTGGCCGGCGTGGCGTTCTGCGACTCCTCCGGCCTGAACCTCCTGCTCCGGATCCGTGCCGAAGCGGAGCGGGAGGGCCTGCGGCTGCGGCTGGCCGCGGTGCCGCCCACCGTCATGCGCGTCCTCGAACTGACCGGCGCGCGAACGGTGTTCTCCCTCCACGGCTCCGTCGCATCGGCGCTGGAGTCCTGACCGGGACCCGGGCCTCGTCCCTCCCCGATCCGCCGGCCGCCGGCGGTGTCGGGGGAACGAGGCATAATCCGGGAGGCACGGGGAAACCGAGCTTGCGAACCGCCGTCGATCCGAAGGGGAACCCTCACATGACGATGAGTCGGGGCACCCTGGACGGTGACCCGCGGCCGCCCGGGCCGGCCCGGCCGCCCGGAGTCCAGCGCAGACGGCTGACGCTCGTCGGGATGCCGACGCCGGTCGCCCGCGCCCGGGCCTGCGCCACCGAGGCGCTCGCGGACTGGTACGCGCCCGCACCGGAGTTCGCCGCCGACGTGGTCCTGGTGGTCGCGGAGCTCGTCGCGAACGCCATGCTGCACGGGGACGGCCCGCTGGAACTGGTCCTGGACGTCACCCAGGCGCGCCTGCGGGTCGAGGTCAGCGACCGCAGCCCGACGCTGCCCGAGCTGCGGCGCCCGCACGTGCCCGCCGTTCCCGGCGGCCACGGGCTGTTCATCGTGGAGCGGATCGCCGATCGCTGGGGCGCCGAACCGCACGCCCGGGGCAAGTCGATCTGGGTCGAGTTCGACGCCCCCGGGCTGCCCCGCGCCTGACCGGCGGCGCCTGATCCCAGCCCCCGCCCGGCACCGCTCCGGTGCCGGGCGGAGGGCGGCTCGCGGCGCGACGCGCACGGCGAGCAGGGCGATGTCGTCGTCGCTCTCCGCACCGAGGGCGATGACCAGCTCGTCGCAGAACACGTGCAGGGGTGCCCGGGCGAGGGCGGCGGTGTGCCGGCGCAGCCGGTCCATGGCGTCGTCGAGGGACTGCCCGCGGCGCTCGATCAGGCCGTCGGTGTACAGCAGCAGGGTGGAACCGGGCGCCAGGGGCTCCCGGGCCGTGGGCCGGGGCGTGTCGGCGTCCATGCCGAGCAGCAGGCCCGCGGCCCCGTCCAGGTAGCGGGTCCCGCCGTCCTCGGTGGTGAGCAGCGGCGGCAGGTGGCCGGCGGAGGAGTGGTGCAGCTCCCAGGGGCCCGACTCACCGCCCTTGACCAGCGCGTACACGCAGGTGGCGGTGGACTGCGGGGTGAGGGTGGTGCTCGCCCGGTCCAGCTGGCGCAGCACCTCGCCGGGCGGCTCCCGGCGGTCGACGGCGATCCCGCGCAGCATGTTGCGCAGGGCGCTCATCGCCACGGCGGCCCGCAGGTCGTGGCCCGCCACGTCGCCGATGACCAGCACCAGGTCGTCCGTGGGCAGGACGAAGGCGTCGTACCAGTCCCCGCCGATCTCGGCGGTGGTGCTGGACGGGGCGTAGCGGGCCACCAGGTCCAGGTTGGCGACCGGGGGCACGTCCGGCAGCAGGGCGCGCTGGAGGCGCTCGGCGGTGCGCCGGGTGTGCTGGTGCAGCCGGGCGTTGTCCACCCCGAGGGCGATCCCGCGGACGAGTTCCGCCACCAGCAGCACGTCGTCGCCGGTGAACGGGTACTCGTCGCGGGTGCGCACCAGTGTCAGCGCGCCGAGGATCTCCCGGCGGGCCCGCAGCGGGGCCACGATGGCGCTGCTCGCCTCCAGCCGCTCGAACATGTCCAGCTGCCGGGCCTCCAGGGCGCTCTGGGCCCGCTCCGGCGGCGGGAAGTCGGTGACCAGCAGCGGGCCCGCACCGCGCATCACGCGCGGCAGGGAGCCCTGGGTGTCCTCGGCCAGCGGAGGGAGCCGGCCGAGCAGGCCCTCGGGCATGGGCATCCGCGGGTCGCCGGGGACCACGCAGACCCGCTCCACCCGGCCGGGCGTGTCGTCCAGGAGGTCCGCCACGCACCAGTCGGCCAGCCGCTGGGTCAGCACCTGGCAGACCCGGTGCAGCCGTTCGTGCAGGTTCAGGGTGCTGCTGAGCGCCAGGCCGGTGTCGGCCAGCAGGGCGAGGCGGTCCAGGGCGGCCCGCTCGATGCTCGCCCGCCGGGACTTGCTGGTGGTCGTCGGCAGGCTCACCGGGCCGGGCTCCATCCTCGGGCCGTGCAGGTTCCGCAGCTCCTGCGGGTCCTGCGGGGCGCCGGTGGGGCCGGTCCGCGCGGTGAGCTGGGCGACGAACACCGTGCGCCCGTCGATCGCCTCCTGGGTCTGCACGCGCAGCCGCACGGGGACCAGCCGGCCGTCGCGGCGCAGCGCGGGCAGCGGGACGGAACGGCCCAGGATGCGGGGCTGGCCGGTGAGCAGCAGGGAGGTGAAGGCGGCCTCGTGCCGGCCGCGCAGGTGCTCGGGGATCATCACGGTGAGCCGCTCCCCGATCAGTTCCTGCGGGGACCAGCCGAGCAGGTTCGCCGCGGCGGCGTTCACGGCGATGATCCGGTTGAGGTCGTCGGCCGCGACCGTCGGCTCGGTGGCGGCCGCCACCTCGCTCGCGTCCCACGGGGCCAGCTCGGTCGGGGTGCCGCTGGGCGCGTCGGGGTTCAGCGTCCACGCGGTGGGGTCCGCGCCGGACAGCTGGGAGGTGATCTGGTCGAACAGCCACTCCCGGAAGGCCCGGATCTGCGGAAGTGCCGGGAGGATGAGCAGGGCCCCCTGCTGGGCGGCGGCCTCCGCCTGGTCGAGGACCCGGTACAGGGTGGCCACGGCCTCGGCGCCGTCCGCCGGGAAGGCGACCAGCACGGAGAGCGTCGAACTGTCCGGGGTCTCCTGCTGCACCGAGGCCGTCATGCACTCGCAGATCATGTTCCCGGCGTCCCGGGCGACCGTCAGGTCCGCTGCGGACACGACCACGCGCTCCTCGGCGCACCCGTCCAGGTACAGCTCCCGCAGCAGGCCCTCCCACTGCTGCTGCGCCGCCCAGTACAGGGCGTACGGCACGTCGATCAGCGTCACGGTCGCGGTCGGGCCGACCGCGGCGACGGTCTCCCAGGCGGAGGCCGGGGGGTCCGGCTGCCCGGGCCACAGCTCGAACCAGACCGTCTTGCGCTCCGCGTCGCTGTGGACGCCGTGGCTGGGCGCGAGGTCCTCCACCAGGCCCAGGCCGCGTCCGGTGGAGGCGTACGGATGGCGGTCGTGGGGGACGAGGCCGACCTCCGGCCGCCCGTCGCTGACCCGCACGTTGACCCGGCCGTCCTGCGCCCACGCCTGCACCTCGAACTCGGTGCGCGCGTGCAGGACGGCGTTGGCCGCCAGTTCGCTGGTCAGGAGTTCGGCCGTGTCCACCGTCTCCGCTGGTACGCCGGCCAGCGCCGAGCGCACGAACCGTCGCGCCAGCGCGACGTTCTCGGGGGCCGGGGCGAAGCGCCGCGACGGGACCCCGGGCGGACTGAGAATGCCCATACCGGGCGTCTGCTCGGAAACACCGGCGCTAAAAGGCCGGGGCGCCGTCCCTCGCGGACGCCGCCCCGGCACACGCTTTCCGTCAGCCGGCGGTGGGCGGCGGGAAGCGGTCCCAGACGCGGTGGGCGGCGAGCAGCAGGCCGAGCTGGTCCACGGCCTGGTCGGGCCGGACGCCGGTGAGGACGCCCGGGGCGTCGGCGGCGATGCCCGCGGCCTGGAGAGCGGCCTGCCCGCCCTCCAGGACGAGGATCGGCTTGGCGTGGCGGTAGGCCTCGGTCAGCATCAGCACCAGCCGGGCGTCGACCGGGGAGGCGGCCGGCAGCGGGTTGGCCGCCTTGGCGTCCCGGGCCGCCTCGCCCTCGGGCGCCGGTCCGGGGGCACCGGCCAGGACCAGCGCGTCGAACTCCACCGAGCGGGCGGTGGCGAAGGTGCGCTGCACGGCCAGCGGCTCGTGGTTGCCCTCCGGGCGGAGGCTGCCCCCGGCGGCGGAGATCACCAGGGGGACCATGTCCGCGTCCAGCACGGCCCGGCGCACCGTCGCCAGCGCGCCGTGATCGGTGCCCGCGACCAGCCCGACGACCCGCCCGTCCAGCGGCCAGGTCCGCCCGACCTGGGAGAGGGCGGGGCTGGGCCGGGCCGGGGCGAGCGGTTCGGCGGGCTCGGGCGCCGGCAGGCCGAGACCGGCCGCCACCTGCGCGCACAGGTAGCCGTCGATTTGGGCCAGTACCCGCAGGCCGCGCTCCTTGATCGCCTGTTCGTGGCACTTGCCGAGTTCGAAGGTGTAGGCGGCGATGATGTGCTCGCGCTCCACCGGGCTCATGCTCGCCCAGAACAGCCGGGGCTGGCCGAAGTGGTCCGCGAAGGACGCCGGCGCCTCGCGCACCTTGGTGGCCGGAGCCACCGGCGTCGGGTACTCGATGAAGGGACGGTCCCCGGCGCCGGCGAAGAACGGGCAGCCGCCGTCGAGCGAGTTCGGCTTGTACGGCGCGACGCCCGAGTGGACGGCGTCCTGGTGGAAGCCGTCGCGCAGCATGTCGTTGACCGGGGCGTGGGTGCGGTTGATCGGGATCTGGGCGAAGTTCGGGCCGCCCAGCCGGGTGATCTGGGTGTCGAGGTACGAGAACAGGCGGCCCGACAGCAGCGGGTCGTCGGTGATGTCGATCCCCGGCACCAGGTGCCCGGGGTGGAAGGCGACCTGCTCGGTCTCGGCGAAGAAGTTGGTCGGATTGGCGTTGAGGGTGAGCAGCCCGACCGGGCGCACCGGCGCGAGCTCCTCCGGAACGATCTTGGTCGGGTCGAGCAGGTCGATGCCCTCGAAGGTCTGCTCCGGCGTGTCCGGGAAGGTCTGGATGCCGAGCTCCCACTGCGGGAACGCGCCCGCCTCGATCGCGTCGGCGAGGTCCCGGCGGTGGAAGTCCGGATCCGCCCCGGCGACCAGCTGCGCCTCCTCCCAGACCATGGAGTGGACGCCGAGCCTGGGCTTCCAGTGCCATTTGACGAGCGTGCTCGCGCCCTCGGCGTTGACCAGGCGGAAGGTGTGGACGCCGAACCCCTCCATGGTGCGGAAGGAGCGCGGGATGCCCCGGTCCGACATGTTCCACAGGGTGTGGTGGGTGGCCTCGGTGTGCAGGGTGACGAAGTCCCAGAAGGTGTCGTGCGCGGACTGGGCCTGCGGGATCTCCCGGTCGGGGTGGGGCTTCGCCGCGTGGACGACGTCGGGGAACTTGATCGCGTCCTGGATGAAGAACACCGGGATGTTGTTGCCGACGAGGTCGAAGACCCCCTCGGAGGTGTAGAACTTCGTCGCGAAGCCGCGGGTGTCACGGACGGTGTCCGCCGAGCCCCGGGAGCCGAGCACGGTGGAGAACCGGACGAACACCGGCGTCTCGACGTCCTCGCCGAGGAACGCCGCCTTGCAGACGGCGCCCGCGCTCCCGTACCCGCGGAACACGCCGTGCGCGGCCGCCCCGCGGGCGTGCACCACCCGCTCGGGGATGCGCTCGTGGTCGAAGTGGGTGATCTTCTCCCGCAGGTGGTGGTCCTGCAGCAGCACCGGACCGCGGGGCCCGGCCTTGAGGGAGTGGTCGCTGTCGGGCAGGCGCACGCCCTGCGCGGTGGTCAGGAAGGCGCCGCTCTGCGACCGCACCCGCGCGTCGGCACCCGTGTCGCGCCCGGTCGCGGTCACCGGCCGCGGAGCCGCCTGGTCGGGTTTGGGGGGCAGCGGGTCGTGCACCTCGGTCGGCTCCTCGACGCCCGGCGAGGCGGCGCCGGGCGCACCGGGGACCTCCGGGCGGTCGGTCGGGGTGGCGCGCTCGACCACGTCGGCGACGGCGTCGACGATCTTCTTCACCGGTCCGGACTCGTTCATGGATGCTCCTCGTACTCGGGGGACTCTGCGCAGGTAACCCCGCGGCCGCCTCCGGAAACGGATCCGCGCGCCGGCAACCCGAGCGCGCGGTGCTGTCCCGCGACCGGAGGCTCCCGGCGTGCCGACGGCGAAGGCGCCCCGTAGGCCGCGGTGTCGCGGCCCACGGGGCGCCGGGTTCCGTCACCAGCGGCGCGGCCCACGGGGTGCCGGGCGGCTACCAGCGGTACCAGCGGCCCCGCCCGCCGGCCGCGGTCGTGCCCCGGGCCACGAAGCCGATCAACCACAGGACGAACACGACGACCGCCGCCCACCAGAGCACCTTCAGGGCGAATCCGGCACCGAACAGGATGAGCGCGAGCAGAAGGACCAGAAGGACCGGGACCATGGTGTAGACCTCCTCGGTTAGTGGTGACCGCCCTTCTGCCCCCGGACCGCCGATGCATGCCCCCCCTTGCCCGTGGTGCCCTCAGAACGCCGCGCGCAGGGCCGGCAGCAGCGTCTCCTCCGCCCACCGCAGGAAGGCGGGCTGGGAGTCCCCGCCGACCTGGACGAGGGCCACCTCGTCGAAACCGGCGTCCACGAACGGACGGACGGCCTCGACGAAGTCCTCCACCCTGTCGCCGCACGGGATGGCCTCGGCGACGTCCTCGGGCCGGACGAACCGGCTCGCCGCGGCGAAGCCCGCCGTCCCCGGCAGGTCGGCGTTGACCTTCCAGCCGCCGCCGAACCAGCGGAACTGTTCGTGGGCCCGGCGCACGGCCTCGTCGCGGTCGCGGTCCCAGCACACCGGCAGCTGGCCCACCGCGGGCTTCCCGGCGCCGCCGTGCTCGGCGAACCCCGAGATCAGCCCGGCGTCCGGCTCGACGGCGATCACCACGTCGGCGAGCCGCCCCGCGAGCGCGCAGGACGCGGGCCCGGACACCGCCATCCCGATCGGCGGCGGCTGCTCCGGAAGGTCCCACAGCCGTGCGCCGACCACGTCGAAGTGCTTCCCGTGCCGGGTCACGTACCCGCCCTCGAACAGCGCCCGGATGATCTCCACCGCCTCCCCGAACATCTCCTGGCGCACCTGGGCGGCCGGCCAGCCCCGGCCGACGACGTGCTCGTTGAGGTTCTCCCCGCTGCCCAGCCCCAGCCGGAACCGGCCCTCGGAGAGCAGCTGGAGCGTCGCCGCCTTCTGCGCCACCACCACCGGGTGGTAGCGGAAGGTCGGGCAGGTCACGTAGGTCATCAGCGGTATCCGCGAGGTGGCCTGCGCCGCCGCGCCCAGGACCGCCCACGCGTACGGGGCGTGGCCCTGCTCGTCCAGCCACGGGAAGTAGTGGTCCGAGACCACCGAGAAGTCGAAACCCGCGCGTTCGGCGAGCACCAGGTCGGCGACGAGGCCGCGCGGGCCCCGCTGCTCCGTCATCATCGTGTATCCGATCTGCACCATGCCCCCGCGCCTGCCCGGTCCGGCCCGTTCTCCACACGCGCGGGCCGGACTTCATCCGGTCGGCCGGACGAGTCGGCCGGGAGCGGCCGTGAGCGGCCGGAGGCATGAACCGGCGGGACGGGGTTAGACGAGTGGGGCCAGCGCGAACCCGATCGGAAGGAACCGCCGTGGCCGACCTCTCGCACGTGTCAGAAGCCCCGCAGCCCCGGTGGAGCCGTGAGCCCGACGGGGCCTGCCACACCGCGGACGGCGGCGTCTTCGGCGGGTCCGCCGACGAACCCGTGGCCGCCGTCCGGGCCCGGGAGGAGGCGGCGAAGGCCGTCTGCGCCGGCTGCGACGTCCGGGTGGAGTGCCGGCGCCACGCCCTCGCGGCCCGCGAGCCGTACGGCGTCTGGGGCGGCCTGACCGCGGACGAGCGCCGCGCCCTGTTCACCGGTGACCCGGTCGCCTCCGCGGCCTGACCGGTCACCGGCCGCCCCGGCCGGGAGGTGGGCTCCCGACCGGGGTATCCGCTGCCCCGGCCGCCGACACCGGCGGCCGGGGCAAGCGGGCTACGGCGTCCGACATCGGAGGCCGGGGGCAGCGGGCTACGGCGCCCGCGAGGCCGGCTCCAGCTCGTAGAGCGCGAACGCCCGTCCGATGACCGGCTGCGCCACGTTGCGCACCCGTACCCCGCAGGCGGTGAGGCCGTGCTCGGTGCCGAGGTGGGCGTGGCCGTGGACGGCGAGGTCGGCACCCGCGGCGTCGATCGCCTCGGCGAGGAGGTAGCTGCCCAGGAACGGGAAGATCTCCGGCTGCTCCCCGGCGAGGGTGTCCGCGACCGGCGCGAAGTGGGTCAGCGCGATGCGCAGGTCGCAGCGCTCGGCCGCCAGCCGGTCCAGCGAGGCCCGCAAGCCCTCCGCGCAGTGCCGGGTGTGCCGGATGAAGGCCTTCATCTCCGGCTCGCCGAACTCGCTGCCACTGCGGCCGGCGAACCCGCCGCCGAAGCCCTTCGTCCCGGCCACGCCGACCAGCCGACCTCCCACCCGGACGGTCGTCGAGGTGCGCTCCAGCACGTGGACGCCGCGCCCGGAGAGGATCGCCGCGACCTCCTCCGGGCAGCCGGCGTCGTAGTCGTGGTTGCCCAGCACGGCGATCACCGGCACCGGCAGACCGGCCACCTCCTGCGCGACCACCGCGGCCTCCTCCGGGACGCCGTGCCGGGTGAGGTCGCCGGCCAGCAGCAGCAGGTCCGCCCGCTCGCGCAGCGCCTCGAAGGCGGGCCGCAGCACGCCGTGGCTGTCGCGACCCAGGTGGATGTCCCCGACGGCGGCCAGCCGGATCACCGGAGCACCTCCGATCCGGCCGGCGGCCGGTCGTCGGCCAGCACGATGTCGGTGTGGACCACCAGCCCGGCCAGGGTCTCGGCGACGATGCGCTCGACGGCCGCCCGGTGCCGCTCGGTGGGGACCGTGCCGTACACCGTGACGTGTCCGCCGCGGGTCTCGATCCGCAGGCCGAGCTCGCCGATCTCGGCCTCGGCGAGACGGTCGCGCAGGTGGGCCACCCGGTACTCGGTGTCGTCGGTGCCGGTCATGCCTCGACTCCTTCGGGTTCGATCACCTGGAGCCGTTCCAGGAGGTAGAGGAAGGCGGCGGCCATCGGCGCGTCGCCGTGTTCGGCGCGGATCTTCGCCCAGTCGACCTTCTCGCGCAGCGGCCGGACCACGGCCAGGACGGCTCCGAAGTCGCAGTGGTGTTCGGAGAACGCGGCGAGGAGGCTGCCGACCAGGTCGGTGGCGGACAGCACCGGCATGCGCACGGAGTCCACCGGCAGCACCTCGGCGCGGTCCAGCAGCTCGGAGGTGACGGGCCGTTTGGCGAGTTCGAGGATCAGATCGACGTCCTGGCCCAGGCAGCGGGCCTTGAGCAGCCAGTCCTCGGGCGGCAGGAAGACCTGCAGCCCGGCCTGGCGCAGGGTCCGGGTGACGGCCTCCGCGTCCTCCCGGCGGATGCAGAAGTCGGCGTCGTGCTGGAGCCGTACGGTCGCGCCGTGCGCGTAAGCGGCCACGCCGCCCGCCACCGCGAAGGGGTGGTCCTCGGCCTTCAGCAGGGAGCCGATCCGCTTCGCCGCCTCCAGGATCGCCTGGGCCCGGTCCGGCGGGAGGGACTCGTCGGAGTGTTCGGAGTGTTCGGAGAGGTGGTCCATCGCGGCCTCCTCGGCGTCCGTTCCGGTTCGGAAGGGTCCAGTGCGTTCGGGAGCGGTTCTGTACGCCCGGTTGCGGCGTTGCGGTTGCGGTTGCGGTTGCGGTTGCGGTTGCGCTTGCGGGACGCGGTTGCGGTCGCCGCTGCTGTTGCGGGACGGTTCGGGCTCGATCCGGGACGCCTCCGGCGGGTACCCGGCAAGCGGGACTTCACGCCGCGGGCCGGCGTGGCCCGCACCGTTTCCACCCCACCGTTTCCACCCGACGGCCGTGGGCACGCGCCCACCCATGGAACCTTCCCCCGTGCGTACCGCGCGCCGGCGCCACTACCTGCTGTGCCCGCCGACCCACTTCGCGGTGGACTACGCCATCAATCCGTGGATGGACCCCACGCGCCCCGTCGACCGCGCGGCCGCGGAGGCCCAGTGGGGCCGACTGCGCGACGCGCTGCGGGCCCTCGGCCACCGGGTCGATCTCCTCGACCCGGTGCCGGGACTACCCGACATGGTGTTCACCGCCAACGGCGCCACGGCGATCGACGGCCGGGTGCTGGTGGCCCGGTTCCGGCACCAGCAGCGCGCCCCCGAGGCCGAGGCGCACCGCCGATGGTTCGCCGCGGCCGGGTACCGGCCCGTACGGGTCGCGGGACCGGTCAACGAGGGCGAGGGCGACTTCCTCCTGGCCGGCCGGAACCTGCTGGCCGCCACCGGCTTCCGGACCAGCCGCGCCGCCCACCACGAGGCCCGCCGGGTCCTCGGCCGCCCGGTGGTCAGCCTGGTCCTGGTGGACCCGCGCTTCTACCACCTCGACACGGCGTTGGCGGTGCTCGACGACGAGCAGATCATGTACCACCCGCCGGCCTTCGCCCCGGAGAGCAGACGGGTGCTGCGCGCGCTCTACCCCCGGGCCATCCTCGTCGCCGAGCCGGACGCGGCCGTCTTCGGCCTCAACGCCGTGAGCGACGGACGGCACGTGGTGCTCCCCGCCGCCGCGCACGGCCTGGCCGGGCGGCTGCACCGGGCCGGATACGTGCCCGTACCCGTCGACATGCCGGAACTGCTCAAGGGCGGCGGCGGGCCGAAGTGCTGCGTGCTCGAACTACGGCCGGGGTGACGGGCGGGCGGTCGACGGGCGCGGCGCCCCCGTCCTCCGTACTGGCCGGACCGCGCTCGGACCGGGTCGCGCCGGATCGGATCCGATCGGGTCGGATGGCGTCGGATCGATCCGCCGGGCCGCCGGGAGGCATGCGTCGGCGCGCGGCGGGCAGACGCGCGGATGACCGGGGGAGAGCCCCGGCCACGCCGAACGAGGAGAGCACAGATGAGCATGGTGAAGGAATCGGTCGACGTCGACGTGCCCGTGGGCACCGCCTACAACCAGTGGACGCTGTTCGAGGAGTTCCCGCGCTTCATGGAGGGCGTCGACTCGGTGACCCAGGTGGACGACCGCCACAACCACTGGCGGACGAGCATCGGCGGGGTCACGCGCGAGTTCGACACCGAGATCGTCGACCAGTTGCCCGACGAGCGGATCGCCTGGCGGACGGTGGGCGGAGACGTGCAGCAGCAGGGCGTGGTGACCTTCCAGCGGCTCGACGACCAGCACACCCGGGTCAACATGGCCATCGACTTCCGCCCGGAGGGCATGGTCGAGAAGGCCGGAGACGCGCTGGGCGTCGTGGACCGCAGGGTCAAGGGGGACCTGCGGCGCTTCAAGGACTTCATCGAGGGCCACGGCCACGAGCAGGGCGGCTGGCGGGGGCGGATCAGCCCCGGCTGAGCGCGGTCCGGCCCGTGCGGCGCTCGGCCCCGGTCCCCGCGAGGGACCGGGGCCGAGCCGGGTCCGGGAGGGCGGGACCCTTGCACGCCGAACACACCGTCTTCCCACCGGAGTTCGTCCCGGAGTTCGCCCCGGAGTTCGCCGTGCGGCGGTGGGTCGCCCGGCAGCGCCGGTGACGACGTGATCCCCGGTGCCCGCGATGTGGCCGCAGGCACCGGGGATCACAGGGACGACCCCGGCCCTCACGAGGAGCGCCGGGGCGGCTCCGCGCGTTGTGACGCCCGCTGCGCCGGGCGGTCGTCGGTCCCGTGGCCGTCGTGACCGCCCGGCGCGGCACGGGAAGGGCGCGGACCGTCGCCGTCGGGAGTGCCCCAGGAGTCGGCGCGGGCGGCGGGAGCGCCCCTGGGGGGCTTCGGCCGCCGCCGGTTCAGGTGGCGGCTGCCCCAGGCGAACGCGCCGATCAGCAGCAGGGCTATGGCCAGGGCGGGTACGGCGACGGCGAGCAGCGAGGGGCCGTCGGGTGCGGCCAGGAGCGATTGGGTGGCCATGGGTCTTCTCCTTTCCCGGATCCGGCGGCGGGCCGTTCCCCGGGAGGCGGGGGCGGGCCCGCCGGTGTCGCCCGCCTACCCCGTCCGCCGGGAGGCATGCCTGCCCCGGTGCGGAGCGGATCAGGACAGCAGCTGGGCGAGGGCGGCGTCGACGTCCAGGTGCTCGGTCTCGGTGCCGGCCGGTACCAGGCGGAAGGAGTCGAGGAGGAACGCCGATACGACGGCCGCCGGCACGCTGATGACGGCGCGCGCGGACGGGGACCGCAGGGTGATCAGCACCTGGCCCTCCGGCCCGGGCGCGACGGTCACGTCCCCGCAACCGACCGGGCCGTGCCGGCCCTGGTCGAGCAGGTCGCGCGCGAAGGTCCACTGCGTAGCTTCGTCGTCGCCGAGCGGGGGGAAGGCCAGGCACACCGCGTACGGCGACGCGGTGTCGAAGCGCAGTTCCGCGTCCACGGCGACGTCCGGGAACGGGCCTTCGGGCAGGGTGACGGCGGTGGACCAGGAGGTGGCGACGGTCATGCGGCGGACTCCCATTCTGGCGGTGGCACCGGGCTCTCCTCCGGCCGCGGCGGCCGGGGTTGCAGCGCTCGGTTACCCGCGCGCCCGGGGTGCATTCCTCGTCTCTCAACGCGGCCGGGTCGCCCGGCGTGATCCCCCGCCCGGGTGGTTTCCCCGCCGCGGGGCCGGGCAGGCGCCGGACGATCCCGCCGCCCGGGCGGTCGTCCGCCCGTGCCCCGGACGGTCAGGGCCCCGCGCACGTTCCGCCGGAGAGCGCGCACGGCCGGCCGCCGGGCGGCGGGGCGCCCACACGGACGGGGGCCGGCCGACGGCTCCCCGATCAGGAAGGATGTCAACGATGGGTGTCGTCATCACCAGCCCGCTGCCGGAAGGCGAACGCAAGACGGTCGGGAACGCCCTGCAGGGCACCCTGGTCGACCTGCTGGACCTCTCCCTGGTGGCCAAGCAGGCGCACTGGAACCTCTACGGGCCCCGGTTCCGCTCCGTCCACCTCCACCTCGACGAAGTGGTCACCACCGCGCGTGACTTCGCCGACCAGGTGGCCGAGCGCGCCGCCGCGATCGGCTTCAGCCCGGACGGCCGCGCCGCCACGGTGGCCGCCACCAGCAGCCTGCCCGGCTTCCCCGAGGGCTGGACGGCGGACGTGACGGTCGTCGAGCACCTGGTGAAGGCGTTCGCCACCGTGATCGAACGGCTGCGGGTGCGCATCGACGAGACCGGCGAGGCGGATCCGGTCAGCCAGGACCTCCTGATCGGCCTCACGGCCGCACTGGAGAAGCACAGCTGGATGTTCCAGGCCGAGAACCGCACCTGAGCCCGCCCCGCCCGCCCTGCCCCGCCCCGGCGCCCGACCGCCGGGGCGGGGCCCGCCGGCGCCACGGCGATCGGGCCGTTCCGGCAGACTCGGCCGTATCTCCGAGCAGCTTCCGGGTGAGTCACCGGCCGACGCCGCCCATCCGCTGCACCCGTACGCGACCCTCTACCCGAGGTGGTGAGGGCGGGCTCGCTGCAGAACGCTCTCCAGGCGGAGGTCGCTCGTGCGGGCCGTGGTCTCCCGGTCGAGCTGACGTCCTCACCGGGCTGGCGCTACGTGGCCGCGAAGGTGGAAGCGGACGACCGCTCGGCGACTGTCCGGATGGCCACCAGCGAGCGCAGCTTCCTGGTCGACTGCTGGGCCCATGGCGTCGGCCAGGACACAGGACCTGGCCGACGCCGCCGACGCGATGCATTCCTGGCACCAGGGATACCGGGTGCGCGACCTCGCCTCTCGGTCGGCCTTCCTGAGGACCTGGCCGCTGGCCGAGGCCGACGAGCGCGGCGAGGCTGTGCCGGCACCGTGGTAGATGATGCGCACCCCTCAAGTTCGGACGGCCAGGCCGCTGAGTACGCCAGGCGCTGTCCGCCCCGGTCGTGCCAGGATGCTCGGCATGTCTGCTCGTGCACTGAGCTTCGGCGCAACCGCAGAAGCCTACGAAAGGTTCCGGCCGGGATATCCCAAGGAGCTCTTCGACTTGGTGATGACGTACGCGGGCCGGCCGCTCCGGACAGCCCTGGAGAT